>CAKRYD010000012.1 GCA_934426255.1 uncultured Bacteroidaceae bacterium
AGATTACGGAGCAAGCGACCAGCAGACCGAGAACGGCAGCAAGTGCAGATATACAAGCGGCAATAGCCGTTACTTTGTTCCAATTTATAGGATTTCGCAAACGTGGATTAAAGAACATATACGTTTCGCCGCTTTCAGTGAGGGCTGCATCAACAAGCCCCACCTCTTCCGACCAAAAGCCACGAACCAACCCCTTTTGTTCCAAAGAACGCACAGCAGGAGCAAAAGCAAGTTTTTCTATTTGCTTCAACTTACTGCCGTCATTACGTTGTAGCCAGCGTAACACGCGCTTTTCTTCTTTGGATAATTCTATGCGTTCCATGTAGCCATGTTATTTGAAGAGTACGGAGCAAGCGACCAGTAGGGCGAGAACCGACAAAAGCACGGATATGCAAGCAGCAACGGCTCCAACTTTACCCCAATTTATAGGATTTGTTAGACGCGGATAAGTAGCAAGATATAATTTGCCTTCATCCGTCAAGACAGAACAAACCAAGCCTTCCTCCACCGACCAAAAGCCACGCGCAAGCCCTTTACGTTGCAGAGAACGAACCGCGCCGTTAAACTTGCTTTTCGGGTAAGTTGTGGGGCAAACGTCTGTATTCTGCAGCATACGCAAAACCGCTTTTTCTTCCTTTGTCAGTCGTACATGCTCCATATAATGGCATTGTTTGCACAAAGTTAGCCATTTCCATGCATTTGCGCAAAACTTTTTTTAGTTGCAAGCGGTACGACAATAACCAAACGTAACATCATGGACACAAATAAGGACAAAGAAAGGGGTGCAAACGTACCCAAACATAACTATTCAACAAAAAAATAATCGCCCATATTGTTGTATAGCGTTACAACATATACTATCTTTGCAGAAACAAAAAAGTTTTATGCAAGCAAAGGAGATTAAAAAGGACATTTACGACATTGACGCTTTGATAGATGAACGCTTTGGAAAGGAAGGAACGCCTGAGCGAGCCGAAGCGGAAGAACGCGCCTATACTTTCTATACGGGCGCGATAATTGAGGAAGCACGCAAGAAAGCCAAGATTAGCAAGGCTGAATTAGCGCGGAGATTAGGCACAGACCGCGCCTATATAACGCGCATAGAAAGCGGTCAGATAGAACCGAAGGTTTCCACCTTCTACCGCATAGCAGCCGCCCTCGGTTGTACCGTTGGACTTATTACGCCGATTGGCTGATACAGCAGCCAGCGCAGAAAGAAAAAGCCGCCGCGTTACATTGATACGCGACGGCTTTTGTATTTTGCAATAGCAAGAATTACTCAAAAACTATTTCTTTGCAGCCTTAAAGACTTTATATGTTTCCGATATAGTGTTGGCGGCTTTCTTGTTTAGCGCGAAGTCTATATAGCCGTCCGTTGTATTGATACGCATATCGGTAATAACCTTTCCTTCCAACGCTGAGCAGTCACCAACCAAATAGATGTTAAGACCATATAAGGCAGAACCCCAAGCCCCTACTGTACCTTCACCTTTTCCAGATACCGTAAAGTCCGTATTTTGGAAAACGTAAGTATTCCCGTCGGCATCAAGGAAAATAACATCGGCGTTTTTAGATAGGGCTATAACCTCATTCGTACACCATTTCAAGCGCAAATATTCAGCTTCGCCCGACTTACGGAAGGCTATCCAAATATTTTTCATTAGTCGCCCACCCGTAGACCCTAATACGTTTTTGTCCGAAACGATTTTCTCAAACGAAGTTTCGATGATTTGTTTTTTGGTAAACTTGTCGGTTTCGTTTACCTTGATTTTCTGTGCCATACTACACAAAGGGAGTAAGGCAAAGAGAGGAAAAAGTAATTTTTTCATTTGGATTTAGTATTTTTGCACCCACCGCCCGAAGTAGGTATTTTACTTAACCGTATAAAGAAGCGCGGGCTATATAGGTTTATGTATTTGAGGCATCGCCAAACGCCTAACGAAAATAAACCGTATAGCCGCGCTTTGCCGTTATATTCAGAAAATGGATATACGACTTTGCGCACAGGCTTATTTTTCGTTATTTGTGAAATTTGGCGATTTTCAAATACAAAAAACCTAACGCTTCCTTATGTTGCCCGGATTTCTCCCCGAACAACGCCACAAAATTACTAAATAATTTGCAACACGCAAGCGAAAAACAGACACAGAGCGAAGAAAAAGCATAAAACCATGATTTCAGACCGAAATAGTTATGTTCCCATAGCCATTTATACAGATAAGCGGACATAACTACAAGATAACTCCACATAACCAAAACATAACCGAGAGATAACTGGACATAACCGAAAGATAACCCACACATAACCGAGAGATAACCCACAGATAACCAAAAACGCGGATAAGATAACCGAGAGATAACCGAAGTATAACCAAGACACAACCAAAGGATAATCGAAACATAACCCACAGATAACCGAAAGATAACCCAAACATAACCGAAGCATAAACCAAGATAAGCGGAATATAACCTAAGCGCAAAAGCAAGAAGTAGCATAACGACAGAACGAAAAACACTGAATTAATACGCTTCGATAGGGAATAAGACAAAAAGACCACAAAACAGCCTTTTTTACCTTATTTATAAGATAACCAAAGATAACCCACACATAACCGAGAGATAACCCACAGATAACCAAAAACGCGGATAAGATAACCGAGAGATAAGCGAAGATAACCCATATCCATATCCATATCCATATCTATATATATTGTTGTTGTTGTTGATAAAAGAAAGAAATATATAAAGAAAGAAAGGCGGAAGTGTTTTTTTGCGAAAAGCAAGAACAACCATTTTCGCGCCTTCACGAAAATGGTGGAGCAAGCAAAACAGACGAAGAATAGAAAGGCAGCAGCTTGCAGCCATTAAAAGCAAAAAATAGAGATCATAGAATACGGAGATGCCAGCTACAACACAAGAAAAGCCGTACAACACCACAGGAAGCCACTACACGGCGTTTTTATGTTCAAATCGATAAAGTGAACACTGAAAGAAAAACAACGCCGTAGAGAGCCTTAAAACGGCATAATCAGAAAAGCTGCTTTCGGTGGAATTTTTTCAAAGTGGTGAAGTGTTGGCGAAGTGTTTGCTTAAAATTCTTGCTATTCGTATCGCTTTAATACGCTAACTTTGCAAAGAAAAATTAGTTTTCAATAGTTTATGAACGAATTACAAGAAAGGATTTTAGCACTACTTGTGGCCAAGTTCCAAGGCGTGCGTAAAGACGGGTTGCAGCAGTTGGCGGCCGCTATCGGCTTACAGGTTGCAAGCGAAGAAGAAGCTAACCAAGTCGTAGATAAACTTACCGCCGACAAGGTGAGCGGATTTGTAACGGAATGGCGGAGGACAGCCGACGCAGAGATTAAGAAGGCTAACGACACCTACGAAGAAGGACTTAGACGTAAGTACGACTTCAAGGAGAAGAACACGCCCGACCCCAATCCTGCGCCCGACCCCAACAAGCCAACAGAAGGCGGAGCGGTGACGCTGGACGCGATTAGCAAACTTATTGACGCGAAGCTGAAGGGCGTGCAAGACAGCATTACCACGCTTAACGCCGATAAGGTGGCGACTTCGCGACGTGAACTATTTGTAGCCAAGTTGGACGAAGCCAAGGTAGAGGGGCGGCAGCGTGAAATGATGTTGCGCAACTTCGACCGCGCTAACACCACATTTGCCAATGACGACGATTTCAACAGCTACCTAACAGAAGCGCAAGGCGACATCGCAGCTTTGCAGCAGGAACACGCCGACAGCGGACTGCAAGGACACGAAAAGCCCATCTTTGGAGCCGTGAACAAAGACGGGATTAGTAGCGGCGTAGCAGACTACATCAAGGCGCGTACTGCAGAGAGTGAGAACAAGACCCTAACGGGTAAGGAAGTCTAACGTAAAAATTCCACAACATGGGTTTAAGAATAGACCGTAAGCAGGACAAGCGCGTAGTACACGCTTGCACGCACAATCTGGCGGACATTCCGAACGGTGTAACCGTTTGTGCCGCTGACCTCGTGGCTGGTGGAGTGTTGCAGGAAGGAACGGTTATAGGCAAAGACGAAGCCGGACTTTTCCATGCAGTCAAGACAGCGCGAGTAACAGAAGCGGCGACCAAAACCGCCACTTCCTACAAGGTGGCAAAAGGCCATCACTTCAAAAAGGGCGATTTCGTCATGTTAAAGGTTGGCGGAGCAGCTTATGCAATTACAGGCATAGACAGCAGCGAAGCAACCCACGATACAATAACCGTAGGCACGACCCTCGGTGAGGTTGTGGCGGTAGGCGATGCTCTTGTACAAGCCGGTGCAGAAGCAGCCAGCGGCGCAGCCTTCAAGTACAAGCCGAAAGCCATGACGGGCGACGGCTATGACGTAGAAGCCCTTAACAACCATTTCGTAACAGCCGTTACTATTGGTCAGTTCAAAGAGAGTGTTATCCCGGCAGTAAGCGGCGATATTAAAACCGCGCTCCCCGGTATTGTCTTAATTTAACGAGAGTAAGTTATGATAGGAACTTTAATGCGCGGACTTAACGAACGCGACATGCAAGCCGTAATTAATACCTACGACTTGAAGCCCTACTACTATCCCACGCTGTTTCCGTTGAAAGAAACCTACACTTTGACGTGGAAGGCGCTGGAAACGCAAGTAGGCTTGAAGATTGCCGCCGATTTGGTAGCAAGGGGCGCAACCATTGACACCAAGACGCGCGAAGCCATTCAGCGCATACAGGGCGATATACCCAAGATCGCCGTAAAGCGCACCAAGAACGACGAAGAGCTGAACGACTACGACATCATGGTAGCCATGACTTCGCAGAACCCCGACCTTCGCGCTTTGGTAGACGCGTGGGCAGAAGATACCAACTTTTGTTGGACAGCCGTAGCCGCCCGTTTGGAGTGGATGGCGTTACAATCTATTTCGTTGGGCAAAATTACGCTTTCCAACACCAACAACGTAAGCGTAATAAGCGAATACGATGTAGACTATTTGCTGCCAGCCGACCAAAAGCTGGGCTTTACAACGGGTTCGGCAAATTGGGCGACTTCCACATCAGCAAAGCCGATTACCAAGGACTTTAAGGCAGTCGTTAAGGCAGCTAAGAAGAAAGGGCATAACTTGAAGTTTGCCTTTATGTCGCTTGACACATTCGCAACCTTTACGGAGTGTGAGGAGGTACAGAAAATTTGCGCTTCATTCGCAGCAAACGCGCTCGGCATTCAGCAGACCCCAAGCGTAGACCAAGTAAACACCGCCCTTCGCGGTTTGTCCTACCTTCGCGGCTTGCAGATTGTCGTAATAGACCAAGATATTACTATCGAATTGGGCGACGGTAGCCGGCCATTCAGCGGCAACCCGTTTGCCGAAAACGTGGTAATGTTCAGCGAAAGCAAAGTACTGGGACAGACCTATTGGAAGAAGCCAGCGGACATGAACGTAAAAGGTTCAGCCGCCATTAAGGCATTGAACGGTCACACGCTTATCAAAAAGTTTGCCAACGAAGAGCCGTTAGAGGAGGTAACAATGGGTATCGCTAACGCATTCCCGGCGTGGCTTTCTTCTTCGCGTTCATGGCTGCTTTCCACCAACAGCGCGACATGGGATCACTAACAACAACCGGGAGGGCTTGAATCTACAAGTTAAAGCCCTTCCGGCTTTAACCCTTTAGCTTATGACATACAAAGAATGGCTTACCCGTACCGTTTCACGCTTTGGAGTTGAGGGCGGCGATGTGGAACTGATATTAGCCAACCAGCAAGGCACGATACCCGACCCGGACGCGGAAGTAGATATTACGACCGCGAAACGCGCCCTTTGCAACGAGTTCGGCTCTATTATTCCGCTTGCCAATGTCAGTGAAGGCGGTTATTCCGTTTCGTGGAATTGGGAAGCTATAAAGTTTTGGTATAACCAAACCTGCGGCGAATTGGGCATAACACCCATGACTACGCCAAAGGTCAGAAACAGAAGCAACAGATGGTAACGGACGTAGTAAACCGACAATACCCACACTACCTCTACAAGCGCACCAGTGATGGCGAAGCCGTGCAGGACGCTAACGGCAGCTGGCACACCAGCGGCGGCGCGTGGACGTTCCACAGCCGATGCCGTGAGGAAACCAACGGTAAGGGTACGCAGATACAGGCTGCAAACGGAAAGTTTGTTACGTTCGAGTCGCTTATTCAGATACCCGTAGGAGTTGAGAGAATACCCGAAGGGACGGAAGTAGCAATAGCGGATGAGCCGTTAGAACCGTCAGCGTTGCTTGACCAAGATAGCATGGCAGAAGCTAAAAATACGGGAGTTGTTAGGATTTCGGGGGAGTGTTTAAAATTCGACAAGGGTAGGTTACATTCGAGATTATGGGTATAACGGCACAATTCAAAAGCGATATAGACGGCGTGTTTAACCTCCTGCTTAAGGAGATAGACAGGCAGATAATAGAAAGCCTTTGCCGTGTAGGTGAGGAAGCCGTTAAGTTGGCACGCCTTCCACATGAAAAAGATTGGACGGACAGAACGGGCAACCTTCGCTCGTCTATTGGTTATGTCGTGTTTGTGGATGGCAAACAGTACGCGATGAGTACATTTGAGAGCGTACCTCCCGGAGAGGCCAAACAGCCAAAGAACAGCACATACAATGGCTCTAACGTAGGCTACGCGCTTGCCAAGCAAGTAGGCGAGCAAACGCAGGGCTATGCGCTTGTGGTTGTGGCAGGCATGAACTACGCGGTTCATGTGGAGAGCAAAGGGCGTGACGTGCTTACATCAGCAGAGAAACAAGCCGAGAAGAACATCGCTAAAGAATTAGCCGATTTAGTTACTAACGTAAAGAAAGCATTTGAGTAGTGAAGAATTGCAGTTCCATAGATACAGACGATATTCTGTACAAGATTGTAGCGCAAGCCGTGAGTACGGGAGTAGTGAAGATCTCCGGAATTGTTTGCCAGGGCGAACGCCCAGACGACAGCGAAACCGAGGATATAGTGATAAACACAATAACCGTAACACATGACAAACCACAGACGGGAACCTCCAACGTAAACATCTACGTACCAGACTTAAAGGTTAAGATACGAAGAAAGGAACAGCGGAAGGCAGACCGTGAGCGGCTGCGCGAGATTGGGGACGCACTTGTAGGCTACTTAGACGCGCAGAATATAGCCGACCTTGAATTTTGGATTGAGAACGACATCGTATTACAAGAGCAACAAGTAAACCAGCACTACCGTAACATTCGGATAGGTTGGAACATTCATTAAAAAAACAGCAATAACATGAACATCGTAACATTAGGTTTGTCCGCGATTTTAGGTAAAACCGGCGAACCGACAAAAGCAGACTTCACGCAAACCGGATATGAAAAATACGGCTTGACTTATGAAGATACCGCGAAAATGGCACAAGAAGACGGAGAAAGTACCGAGTTTTACGCAGAGGAAGAAGACGATGCGATAGACGAAATTTCTAAAAGCGGGAAAATTACGTTTACGTTTTCCATCATGAACCCAACGCTGGAATGTCTTAAGCGACTTTTCGGCGGCGAAGTGGCGAGCGACGTATGGGCTTACCCAGATGCGGAAGCACAGGTAGAAGAATCGCTTATTATTCTCCCAAAGAAGGGGCTAAAATTTCAAATTCCACGTGCAAAACTTAAAGCCAAGTTTAACGGAGAGTTTTCAAAGAAAGGCTTACTTCTCATTGAGGTAACGGCTACCGTGTTGAAGCCGAATACTACAGGGTTGAAAAAAATGTATGTAGGAAAGGTTTCTACTGAGTAGAACAAAGCCCTTATTGGCAGCAAATCAATTACCAACCGAAAGCCCCGTTACTTTGTTTTCGGGGCTTTCTTCGATTAAAGCAGCATGGAGAACGAAAAGTTAGACAACCTTACGCGCGAGCAAGGCGAGTTAAGGCAGATGATAAACGAAGGTGTTACTTTCGATATTGAAGTAACCTACAGCAGGCGGAAGCCCGGATTATTGGGATTTTTCAGAAAGCGCGAGCAAGTGAAGGAAAAGAAGGTCTTCCGGATAGCAGAACCGACCCTATCCACACTTGACCGACTTAGTATGCTTTGGCTCGAAATGACAATAGACGAAACTAAGCTGAACGATACGGACTATTTGGCGACCGCTAAGAAGTTGGCAAACAAGGAAGCAAAGAAACTCGCCAAAGTGGTAGCTACCGCAGTATTGGGCGAAGATTACTATGACGTGGCCGACAAGGGAGGCTACTACGTACGCAAGCCAAACGAAAAGCGTTTAGCCCGGCTTACTTCGCTATTCAGTCACAGCGTAACCCCTTCGCAGCTTTTGACGCTTGCCATATTGATAACAAATGTAAGCAACTTAGGGGATTTTATAAACTCTATAAGATTGATGAGCGCAACACGCACAAGCGATCCGATAACAAATCTTATAGAGGAACAGGGTTAAAAAGTCCACACGGCAGACGGGGCTCGGTGTGTTCGCACTTCGGCTGGACGTTGGACTACCTCCTGCACGGCATACCGTGGGGGACGGTGCAAAGGATGTTAATAGACGCGCCCGGAGTTGAGGACGAGGACACGAAAAAGGATGATACCGAAATAGTGCTTACGGACGACAACGCGGACGATGTAATGAAAATTATAAATAGTTTCAACCGATGAACATACAAAGCGGCGGTTTGTCTTTCGAGATTTCGGGAACGAACAAACAACTTTTGCAAGTAATAAGCGAGAGTAAGAAAGCTATTCAGACGTTCAGCGCGGAAGCAGTGCAGGACGGCAAGAATATAGATAAAGCCTTTGAAGGTGCATCTACAGCCATAAACAAGGGCTTCAAACAAATAGATACCATTGTAGACACCAACAAGGCGGCAATAGTACAGCTTAAAGCCAAGTATGAAGAATTAGGCAAGGCTTTGAATACGGCTTACATGACACCAGGGAAGGAAAAAGAGTTTATTAATATTCAGAACCGCCGCCAAGAATTGGAAAAAGAAATCAAAGTACGCCGGCAGATTATAGACGAAGCGGGGCAGCAAGCAGACGCTTTGCAGAAGGAGGAACAAGCTTTAAAAGAGAGAAAGGCGGCTTTAGACAACATAAACAATAAGTATAATTCTATACGCACCCAGTTGCGCAAGGCAAAGGAGGAACTTATGCAGATGGCGGCAGCAGGGCAGCGCGGGACGGAGGAGTACGCCAAACAGCAGCAGGAAGTAGCACGCCTTACAGCTGCCATGAAGTCGGCTAATAAGCAGGCTACCGTATTGGCAAACCCTAATAAGATATTTGCCGGTGTTATTAGCAGCTTGACGCTTATGACCAGCAGCTACCAAGCCGTAACGGGAGCCATGGGACTTTTTGCCGGGGAAAACGAGAACTTACAGCGCGTTATGGTAAAGGTTCAAAGTCTAATGAGTATTACAATGGCTTTGCAAACGGCTTATACGCAGCTTAACAAAAACAGTGCTTTTCAGCTTGTAATAGTAACCAAGGCAAAGAACATGCTTGCCGCAGCAAATACACGACTTGCTGCAGCTTTGGGCGTTTCCAATGCTGCAGCTACCGTATTGATGTCTACGCTTACGTTAGGACTTGCAGCCGCAATAACTGCGGTAATAACCATTATAGACAACTTTACAAGCAAGCAAGCGGAAGCCAAGAAACAAGCCGATGAGTTCAACAAGAAAGTAGCGGAAGCAGCAGTTAAACCCGTTTTCGCCTACAAGGAACTACAAAGCGAGTGGTTAAGCCTTACCGGTTCTATGAAAGACAAAGAAAAATGGGTGCAGGACAACGCAGACAAATTTACCGAGCTGGGCTTTAATGTAAAGAACGCAAAACAAGCCGAAGACTTGCTTATAAACAATACGGAAAGCTTTACAGCGGCGTGTATAGCCAAAGCCAAGGCGTTAGCGGCACAGAACCTCGCAAGCGAGAAATACGAAGCCATTTTGAAGAAGCAAGCCGAGATAGACGCGATGCCGGACAAAACAAGTACCTATATTCAAACGTCCAACTTTGGAACGGGTTACTGGGTTGAGGGCGAGAATACGGCAAAGAAAAAGGCAAAACAAGAGTTGGCCGAGTTGCAAAAAAACGCCAACGCATTAATCCAACAGCAAATAAAGTTTACGCAGGAGGAACAAGCCTATTTGAAGAAGATAGGCATGCAAGCCGGGCAAGTTGTAGCCGGGAGCGTGGAAGCAGCAGAAAAGGAACTTAACCGACTTCGCGACCTATACAAGAAGGCAGGAACAGATACCGAACGCAATAGTTTGGCGAAGAAGATAGCCAAGCAGGAAGCCGAGGTAGAACGCCTTAGTTTCAAGTCCAACAAAGAGGGAGGAAAAAACAACGGTAGCGGTGGTAATAAGGAGACATACGAGGACGAGCTGAAGAAGCGCAAAGCTCTTTACGAAAAGTACTACAACTGGGTAACAAGTGAGGACAAAACCGTAAGAGACGCAGCTCCGACCGAGTTTGCCGCCCTTCTTAAAGACGGTACAAGCTACTTAGACTATTTGAACAAGCAGCGCGAGAGCATCGAAAGCAAGGCGAAGAAAACCGCTACTGACTTGAAGAACCTAAGCACGCTTAACGACGAGATAGCGGAAGCCACCAAGGAAGCAGTACTTAGAGATTTCGACACCCAGCTAAACAAGGAACTGGAGCAGTGCAAGACTATAAGCGAGCAGCTGGCCGTAATAGCAAAGAAGCGCGAGGAGTTGAAGAACGACAACTCCGACGTAGACAATGCGAAAAAGGAAAGATTAGACACAGCAGAAACGGGCACAAAGGAACAGGCGAAGAATGAAACCGCCGAACTTTTGAAGGAGTATGCGGGGTATCTCCAAGAAAAATTAGACTTCGATGAGAGCTACGCCCGCAACCGCGAGCTATTGGAAAAGCAAGCGGCAGAAGCATCCACCGAGGAAGAAAGGGGAGTAGCCGAAGCCGCGCTGGAAGGTTTGGAGAAGAAACGCCAAGAATACGCCAAGCGCAGCGGAAGCGAGCAGTACGACCAACTTTTAACGGAATACCAAAGCTACCAGCAAAGACTGGCCGCAATACAAGAGATGTACAGCCAGCAACGCGCGGAAGCCGAGAAGCAAGGCAACTTAGCCATGATTTCGCAGATAAACGCCAAGGAGCAGGAGGAGCTAAGCAAACTTGCAGCATCACGCCTTATGGCTACCGAAAGCTGGAATCAGTTGTTTAGCGACATTTCAAGCCTAAGTACGTCCACGATAAACAAGCTGCTGAAGGACATTAACAACAAGAAAATAAACCTTTCCGCACAGTTCAACCCGACAGACCTAAAGGCGATAAACGACCAGCTTATGACCGCGCGTAACGAGTTGGAGAAACGTAATCCCTTCCTGTCGTTGAAAAACAGCCTTTCGGAACTACGCACAGCTATGAAAACCGAAAAACTGTTAGAGAGCGATGACCCGTTTGTAAAGAGATTGCAGGAAAAGAAGAAGCAATACCAAGAGTACACGGAAGCTGTAATTAGTTCGGACAAGATTTTAGCCGGTTCAGCAAAGGACGCATACGCCGACCTTCTTAGGCAAGGTTCAACGTATATAGACTTCCTGCGCCGCAAGATAGCCGAGCTTAACAAGCAGAAGGTAGAACTAAAGATAACCACAGAGGGAGAAGAACAGCTTAACATACTTCAAGCCGCGTTAGACAAGGAAACGGGACAAACCAAGACCTTGGCACAAGGTTTTAAAGATGCCTTCAAGAGTATAGGCAGTAGCTTAGATTTTGTGTCGCAAAGTTTCGATAGTGTCGTAGGCGGCATTAAGAAGATGGGCATTTCGATGGACGAGGAAACGGAAGCCATATTAGGCGACATAAGCGGCATGATGGGCGGGGCAAGCCAACTTGCAAGCGGTTTAGCCACGGGAAACCCGTTAGGCGTAATACAAGGTTCGGTAGGTTTGCTTTCGTCAGCCTTTAGCCTTTTCAACTCACGCGACCGCAAAGCCGAGAGATCAATCAAGCGACACCAAGCAGCGGTAACGAAGTTAGGCTACGCTTACAACGAGCTGGAACACGCCGTAGACAAGGCGTTAGGCGAAAGCAAGTACCAAAACCAAAGCGCGGTAATTCAGAACCTACGCGCCCAGCAAAACGAGATAGAAGGCATGATATCCGACGAAAAGAGCAAGAAGAAAAAGGATAAAAGCCGCATCGCAGAATGGGAAGAGCAATACCGCGAAGTCGGGCGGCAAATTGAAGATATCATAGACGAGATAACGCAGGACATCACGCAGACATCAGCCGGGGAACTTGCTGACAGTTTGGCGGACGCGCTTGTAGAAGCGTTTGAGGGCGGCGAGGACGCGGCAAAGGCTTTCGGCGATGTCGCTAACGACGTGCTTAAAAACGCGGTCAAG
This sequence comes from uncultured Bacteroidaceae bacterium, assembly GCA_934426255.1. Classification (GTDB taxonomy): domain Bacteria; phylum Bacteroidota; class Bacteroidia; order Bacteroidales; family Bacteroidaceae; genus UBA6382. Next base: position 12,395 of record CAKRYD010000012.1, read on the forward strand.
AACGCGCTTAAATTGCAGTTTTTGGAAAAGCCATTACAAAACGCAATAAAACAGCTTCAAAAAGATATGGGCTTCGACGAGGAAGGAAACGGCACTTTTAACGGACTTACGGAAGCCGAGCAAGCGCGGTTCAAGAATGCCATACAGAAAGCCGGGGCAAACTTTTCAGCTGCGATGGACATGTACAAGGACTTGTTTACGGATTTGGATAATACCGACCCTTCCACACTAAGCGGCGCGATTTCAAGCGCGAGCCAAGAAAGTATAGACCTATTGGCAGGGCAGACAAACGCCGTAAGGCAGAACCAAGTAACAAGTATTCAGCTAATACGGGAGCAGCTGATGCACCTTGCCAACGTGGATAAGGGAATAGGCATCATAGCCGACCGCGTACAAAGTATTATAAACCACCTTACGAGTAAAGACGATGATAACGGGCTACGTTCGCAAGGTATAACAGACTAAAGGCATGGAGCTAAAGGAACTAAAGAAAAAGTTAGCGGCAGAAGCCAAGGAAAAGGGAATTTGCCGCGAGTGGTACGAGTTCATCCTAAACGCTACTTCTAAGGAGCGTTTGCTGACGCTATTTGTTAAAGGTTTGGACTTTTGCGTAGAAAACAAGTATCCATCCGCGCAGCTTCGCGCGGAGTTTGCCGGGCTACGCCAGCATTTCGGCATCTTCATGAACGACCACATCAGCGTAAAAAGCGGAAAGTACGTTATAGCCTTCGGCACGTCAGAGGGCAAAGCAAGTTATAGCGGCTTTGACGTGGCGCAGATTTGGGTGCGTGAGGACACACGGCTGGAGGTAACGGCAACTGATAACGCGGTAGTCTGCATTGAGGTTGCAGACAGGGCGCAAGTAACAATAACAGCAAGCGGAGCGGCTCGCGTTAGTGTGTTCCTTCACGGCGGAACGCTTACCAAAAACGCGGCCGGCAAAGCTACTATTAAAGTCATTGATAAAAGCTAATAATTATGGCAACAGAGAATAACGTAATACTTAACCTTCCGTTTGAAGAGGCAAGCGGCTCGCAAGTGGCGTATGACTACTCAAAGAATCGCTATGACGCAACGGTAACGGGCTGTACATTTGTCACGGGCAAGCAGGGCAACTGCATCCATTTTGACGGGGACGGACATGCCGACGTCAGCAAGGATATCTTAAGTACAGCAAGCGATTTTACTATCATAGCTTGGATTAAAGCTGGAAGATACGAAGACGGATGTACAGCTAAACGAATAGGGTTGTTTTGCAATACAGGGCAAATGGAGGGATACCGCGAAAGTTGGGTAGAGGTGCAGCCGGATAGTTGGGGGTGCTATATAGTAAAAAGGCAACTAAATACGGTAAGTTTTTACTTAAATACGCAGTTAATAGATACCTTCGTTTTGCCTTCTATTCTATTAACCGGTGTGGCTTTAGTTCAAGACATTTACGGAACAGAAAATGGCTACGGAGATTTAGACGAATTGAAAATCTACGATGTAGCACTGAGTGAAACCGAAATAGCGGAAGAATTAAGCCGTTTTGCACGAATAGAATACTTCTTAGGCGGTGTTAGTTTCAACGACCTTGATTTGCATGTAGAAAGTTCTACGGGTGTGTTAGACCTTCCAAAGCTAAAGACACCCACCTCCGTAGATTGGGCGGACTACCACGGCGAAGTAATAGACCTTACCGAAAAACGCTACCAAGCACGCGAAATAACGCTTAATTGCTGGCTCCGAGCAAAGGGAAAGTTGGACTTCACGGAGCGCGTGAACCGCGTTTACGACATTCTTAGGCAGGACGGGACGCAACGCCTTATGATTTCCATACACCCAACTAAGCCGTTGGTTTACGAGGTGTACTGCGAGGACGGCGTAGCACCTTCCAAACGTTGGCACGACGATAAGATGATAGGCACTTTTTCCTTGAAGCTAAAAGAACCCGACCCAGTAAAGCGAGTTATACGCCACCAGCGCATGAACTACGCCACCGGCGAACTGAAGATAGAGCTAAAAAGCGACAAGATGATTACCATCTATTGGGGTGACGGTGAGGTTACGGCGGACGTTTACGGCGACTGCACGGGCGACAACGCGATAAAGCACACATACACCAACAACGGCATCTATTACGCCATTGTCGGCGGTGTGATTGAGGATGTAACGGACTTTTCCACTAACGGCATAGTAGTATGGCGGCAACTATAAGCAGGAATTAGTATGGAACAAATTATCATTTACCACCCGGACGGGACAACAATACCGCTGATAAGCAAGAAGAACGTTAGCGTAGTGAGTAAGGCGACACAGAAAACCGCCTTACTTTCCGATGACGTGATTAGTATTACCGTTTCGTCCGCTGTGCCTTTAGACCTACGTATAGGCGACACGGCACGCATTTACGGCAAGCCTTACAAGCTAAACCAGCTTTCAGAGCCAACCAAGAACGGCGAACGCCGCTATTCCTACGATTTGCGGCTGGAGGGCTTACAGTACGATTTAATAGATGTTCATTACCATTTGCCCGAAAACGCATACGGCGAAACATTCTACGCAGACCTTGAAGGGCATTTGAAAGTATTGCTTTGGAACATTAGCCGCATTTACCCCGGCAAGTGGGTATTAGGCGAGTTCCCGAAAGATACAGACTACAAGAACATCACGAACAGCGAGAAGAACGCCCTCCAAGTGTTGCAGGAGCTTTGCAGCGATTACGGCGTAGAATTTGAGATTACGACAGACGGCACGACCCACACGCTTAACATAAAGAAGCAAGTAGGCGAAACGCACGCCTTCACGCTTCGATTTGGGCGCGGTAAGGGTTTGTACCAGCTTTCGCGCAAGAACGTGAACAATGCCGGGATAACAAACCGCCTTTACGTTTATGGAGGTACGGAGAACTTAGGAAGCAAATACGGACACACAAAGTTATGCCTTCCGGGTACTACGCGCCTTTCGTCATTTCTTGAGGATAAGGAATCTATCAGCGTTTACGGTGTGAAGGAAGGCGAAAAGAACTATTCAGACATAAAGCCCCAGCGCGTAGGCACGGTTACGGCTTTGGGCAAGGATGTTATTACATTCGTGGATGAAACGATGTTCGACCTTAACGCGAAGGATAAGGACGGCAAAAGCACAAAGTACCTTATAGAAGGGACAAATGCTAAGATTAAGTTTGAAAGCGGACAGCTTGCCGGATATGAATTTGATTTGCACACCTATGATCATGCTACGCACACATTCGTAATAAACAAGTTCACGGACGATAACGGTATGGTTTTCCCGTCAGATGAAACAGCGGCTTTCAAAATTCAGAAGGGAGACAAGTATAGCATCTTCGACATAAACCTCCCAGACGAGTACAGGACGAAAGCCGAAAAGGAATTAGCCGAGGAAGCCACTAAATACCTCCCGACCGTCAGCCAACCGCAAGTAAGCTACAAACTTTCGCTTACCGAAGGCTTTTTTACGCAGCTTTGGGGCAAGGACACGAAAACGGAGGTTTTACACGTCGGAGACTTCATACAGATAGAGGACGAGCAAATAGGCGTGAACAAAGCCGTAAGGATTACGCAGATAGACCGCAACCTTTTGAAACGCCACAGTTACGACATCACACTAAGCGACACCGTAACCAAGAGCACGACGGTTAAGGTTATAAACAACTTGCAGGAGATTAACGAAACGATTGCTATAAACAAGTTGGCAGACCCGACTAAGGCGCGCAGAAAATGGAGGGCAACCCAAGAGCTTCTAAGCATGGTATTCGACCCCGAAGGCGACTATTACAGCGAGAAAATAAAACCGCTTTCCATTGATACGCAAATGTTGAGCGTAGGCGCGAAAAGTACACAGTTCACGCTGCTAAACGTAACCTTCCAACCGAACTACAACGGCGATGCCAATACGCTCTACGTTTCGCCCGGACAATTGGCACACTATGCCATAGACCCAAAAGGCGTTAAGTATTGGCTGTTGGACGGCGCGACATTTAGCGAGCTAAAAGCAGATACCGCATACTACATTTACGCACGATGCTCCACGACGGAAGCAAGCGGCGTAATAACGCTTTCCACAACGGCAAAGGCTGTAAGTAGCGAAGAACGCTATTATAACTTTCTTGTTGGTGTACTTAATTCTGTGATAACGGACACGGACGGCGGACGACCCGGAAGGCTCGTTAGTCTTACTTACGGGAGCACGACCATAAACGGGCGTTTTGTCAGAACTGGACGCATCGAAAGCAGCGGCGGCGGTAAGTGCTACTTCGATTTAGATAACGATGAAATAGGCGGCGTTATTCATTTCGTCAGCAGGGACGGAACTACAAAGAACATTTCGGACGTAGATGACAATGCTAACGAAGCAAAGGACTATATAGACAACACGCTACCGGGGGTACTTGGAGATATTCAACAGCAGCTGGACGGACAAATCGAACAATTCTTTTACGAAGTTGACCCTTCGCCTCTTTCAACGTCACCACGTGGTGAAGAAAATTTGCCGAATAGTGGCTGGACGGATATAGATACAAAAGAAAAACATCTTAATGATTTGTATTATAACACTTCATCCGGGAAAGTTTGGCGGTACACAAAAATAAATTGGAGACCAAGACCGGGAGCGCAAAGCGGGACGTTTTATGTTTGGCAGGAATTGCAGGATTCAGATCTTGAACAAGCCCTTTCGCTGGCAAATAACGCTATGGAGCTTGGGAAAACAAAAAGCCGCGTATTCACAGCTACACCGGTACCGCCCTATTCGGTTGGCGACCTTTGGGCACAAGGTGAAACGGGAGATATTATGCGGTGCAAGATTGCACGAGATTCAGGCGATTTTTCTGCGGATGATTGGGAAAAGGCTTCCAAATATACAGACGACACAACACTAAACAAGTTTATTGATGGTGCTTTTGCAACGACGATAGACACAATGAACCAACAGCTTGACGGAAAAATAGAAGCTTGGTTTCAAACGGCTCTACCTTCTAACCAATGGACAACGGTAACAGACAGGGAAAAACATATTGGGGATATGTGGTATAACACGGAGACGAAGGAACTAAAATGCTACCAAAAGAAGGTTCTTGAAGTTAACGGGCAATCCTATACAGTATACCAATGGCAGGCTATAGAGGATAAAACAGCGTTGAATGCATACGAAGCAGCCAGCAAAGCGCAGGACACGGCGGATGGAAAACGCCAGGTTTTCGTAAGCGAACCTTACCCTCCTTACGATGTTGGCGATCTTTGGCTAACGGGCGACAGCACAAACGGACAACTAAAGCGATGTGCAACCGCGAGGGCTACCGGCTCTTTTGTGGCTAACGATTGGGTAATAGCGACCTACTACGACAACACGCAGACCACAATAGATGGCGGCATCGTCACAGCCGGAACAGTGCAGCTTGCTAACGGCAATTCCCAAAGTATTGTAGCAGGCATAACGGGCGGTGAAAAAGAAGAAGCCAACACCAGCGAAGAACGAAAGGTTAGAATTTGGGCAGGAGCAAGTAAGGAAAACCGGTTTACAGCTCCTTTTCGGGTACTACAAGACGGTTCAATGTATGCAACGAAAGCCTATATAGAAGGCGAAATGCATGCAACAAAAGGAGGCTTTAGAAACGTGGACGTTTTCGGTTCTTTCCGAAGCCCGTTTGTATTGATACAAGATTCTTTTACGGAGCAACAATCCGACAACCTTTATTCTAAGAATTTGGCATCTCATGTTGTCACGGAATTGCCTTGGGATGATTCAAACTCCGGCCGTCGTATAACGATTGTAGGCTCTGTAGAAATTACAGCGCCAGCAGGGAAATATTTTTTTGAGGACGGCAGAACGCATTCCTTACTGCAAACGAGCGTTGAAGTTGTAGAACTTCTTGGTTGGGGTAGTACTTCTTTTCAAGGTTATATAGTTCTGAACAGAACGATGTTTAAGACAACTTATGGACATGGCCGAAGAATACACCCTTTGGCTTTTGGCACAGTTAAAGGAAGTGACACAGGCGCATCTATTCAATATTGGAGTTATGACGAAAGCGAGATGAGCGTAACACGGGAGGATGTAGGGAAATATAAAATTTCTTTTTCTACAATGTGGTTTCAATCTGCAGAACAGATAATAGGTTTTGTTACTGGACTTGGAAGTATTTATAACGGAAATAACCCTTTATACGCAAACCTAATGACGCGGTACACCAGCTCATCAGAAGCATATATTATAGTACGTACTTCAGACGACCCGACGACTAATGACGGATCTTTCACTTTTATGTTATACAATGCGGCTACGTGGAATACATACTAAAAACAGGCTAATAAAAGCAAGTTCAAGCCTTGCGAAAGGATTTGCGCGCGAAAATTCACGGCTTTGCGCACAAACACTTCGTCAACACTTCGCTACGTGTTATTTTGATACGAAATATTAATACCTTTGCAAAGGAGATAACTAAATAAAAGGTTGATTATGCAGAACAGAAACGGCGACCAAGTGAGCGCACAAATATCAATAGCCGGAAAGGTTGACTTTTCCGGCGGCAATTTCCGCAAAGATACCCCGTTTTGTTTGAAGAACGACGGCGAAACGGCGGTAACGCTTGAAGTGAACCTTTGGGGGATGCCCGAAGGCGAGTTTATAAGCACGCGATTTGAAACAGGCTGGAATCCCGAAATTATACGCGAGGTAAAAGCCACAAGTTTAACCAACGCCCTTGTTTGGGGTTATTAAAAACATATTATTATGGGCATATTTATAGGTATAGGCAACACGAAGCCTACATTTCCCTACGACTATTATTATGGCGTGAAGATTGATTTAAGCGTAGGAGATCCGGCTCTCGTCAGAGTTGGGAGACCGGAACTACACGTTTCTTTACCTGTTCAGTCTTTGATGCGCCGATGCCTTCTTAACGACGAAGGCAAGGTAACGGCATACTTGCACCCGACTGACAGCACCAAGACCGACACGGGAGCAGCCGCCGACCTTACGGGAGCTTCCGGCATGGTCATGGTAGAGATACCCAAGCATTACCGTAAATTTGAGTTTGACGGGCAGACCGTAACCGCGCTTATTTCGTTGTACCCCCTTCCTGGCTTCCACGAAGTGCCGAAGATGTACCGCAGCGCATACGAAGCCACTGTAGACCGCACGGTATCGGCAACGCCTAAACTTGCCAGCGTGGTAAACACAACCGCAGCCTTCCGAGGTGGAAACAATAACGCTGCCTACGACGGAACGTATAGAACCTTCCTCGGGCTTCCGGCTACCGCCATTTCGTTAACCAATTTCCGCAACTACGCACGCAATAGAGGAACGGCAGGGCTTAACGGTGCAGGGTGGAACAGCGACCTTTACGCCGCGCAGCTTGCGACATATTGGCTTTACATCATTGAATACGCCAACAGAAACAGCCAAAAGGCGTTTAACGCAGAGCCTACAAGCGAGGGGTACAAGCAGGGAGGCCTGGGCAATGGTGTTACTACATGGAATAGCAGCGAATGGGACACCTACAACGGCTATTACCCGATTATTCCATGCGGCGTAACTAATTCACTGGGCAACCGCACGGGAATAGTAGAACACACAGTAAGTAATGGAGACGCTATAAGCAAAACCTTTAGTGTACCTTCGTACCGAGGAATAGAAAACGCATTCGGGCATATATGGTCATGGACGGACGGCTGCAAGTGTGAGATACAGAGCGAAACGGACGGAGGGCTGGCAAAGTTCTACGTTTGCGATGACCCGGCAAAGTTCCAAGACAGCAACTATAACGACTATCAGCAGCGCGGATTGTTACCAAGCACGGAAGGCTACGTTAAGCGCATGATGATAGGTGAGTACGGCGAGAACATGCCGACAGAGGTAGGCGGCAATTCTGCAACCTACTACTGCGACTATTACTATACCAATATACCAGCGTCCGGGACGGCTATGAGGGGTGTCCTGTTCGGTGGTCGCGCGAATAACGGCGCGCATGCCGGGCTTTCGTGCACGGCTACGGCTTACGCGGCTTCGTATACGAGTGCGTACATCGGCTCTCGGCTTTGCTTTATCCCCGAAGCCTAACACGCCACGATAACGTATAACACGACCCAACCGCCGCGCTCCATATTCGGCGGTTGGGTTCAAAAAGTGACAAAAAAGCATTCAGCATGAACGAGAATAGCAACAATATGCCAAGCCTGCAGGAGGACGACGGAAGCCTCTCGTTTTTGGCGATACCACAGGACGAGGGTAACAAACACTTTAACTGCCGGGAAACAACGCAGCAGAAACTGATAAACCTTACGTTTTGGGTTTGCGACTATATAGAAGGAGTAAAAACTAAGTTCGGCGCGGAGCGCTTTTTAGTGAAGATTAAGCGCAACCGCGACGACAAGGATGCCGATGCCGAAAAATTCTTTACCAATTCAACGGAAATAAAGTACGTCCTTAAAGAGATTAAGAAGCGCAACGCATTTCCGCGCAGAGTAACCATGAGAGCGAGCGGCACACGCTACTACTTTGAATAAAATATAAGGTTGTTTGTCCTTTGGGTGTCCTGTTCGGTGGTAACGCGAATAACAGCGCGAATGCCGGGCTTTCGTACACGAATACGAATAACACGGCTACGAATACGAATGCGAACATCGGCTCTCAGCTATACTGACAACATTTAGCAAAACAATACAAGGACAAAGACCGCGCCGACAGACAGAAGGCGAAAAATAGTAAACATTAACGGGATTTGGTAGGGAAACCGAAGAACCCCACTTAATCAGCAAAGCAGCAACGATGAAGAGGTTAGGCAACCTTTACGACAAGATAATAAGCATGGATAATTTGCGCCTTGCGGACGAACGCGCCCGTAAGGGCAAAACCCATACATACGGCGTGAGGGTACACGACAAGCACGCGGAAGCCGACCTTTTGGCTTTGCACGAAGCATTGAAAGCCGGAACTTACAAGACTTCGGAATATAGTGTATTCACGATATACGAACCAAAGGAACGTATTATTTACCGCCTTCCATACTTTCCCGACCGCATCGTACACCACGCGATAATGAACATTTTGGAGCCTGTATGGGTGTCAGTATTCACGGCAGACACTTACAGCTGCATAAAAGGGCGAGGAATACAGGCGGCAGCGGATAAGGTACGGAAGGCGATAGACCGGGACAAGCCCGGCTGCGCGTATTGTATAAAGATAGACATACGTAAGTTTTACCCATCCATAGATCACGATGTATTAAAGACTATTGTCCGCCGAAAAATTAAGGATTCACGGCTGCTTAAACTTTTGGATGAGATAATAGACAGCGCAAACGGGATTCCTATAGGAAACTACCTAAGCCAATACTTAGCGAACCTTGTACTTACCTACTTCGACCATTGGGTACAGGAGGTAAAACGGGTAAAGTATTACTTTAGATACGCTGACGATGTTGTAGTATTGCACAGTAACAAGAAGTATTTACGCGAATTACTTGCCGAGTTTGAAACCTATCTTGCGGGCTTGAAGCTACATATAAAGGATAATAAGCAGATTTTCCCGTTAGCGAAAGACCACAAGGGCAGACATGGGCGAGGTATAGACTTCTTGGGCTTTGTGTTCTACCACAACGAAACACGGCTGAGAAAGCGTATAAAGCAAAACCTTTGCCGGAAAGTAGCCAAGTTAAGAAAGAGGAAGAAACTGCTAACAAACGAGGAGTTCAAACAGCGCATTGCGTCATGGTGGGGATGGGCAAAACACAGCGATAGCGAGTATTTTATTAACAAGTTAAATTTAAAGATTAAACCGTATGAAATCAAGTTCAAACGTTAGACCAGACATTATCCAAGATTTGGGTAACGGGTCATTCCATTACAACTATAATATAGTAGAAGTAAAGGTTGCAGACGACGAGGAGGTAGGAGAAAAGACAGCTTACAACTTCGATACGGTGCAAGTGTGGGAGAAACCAACTTATAAAAGCCTTACGCGAGCGGTCATCCGTAACGAGGTTGATGAAAACGAGGAGTTCTCACTCATTAACGATTACTACGCCGCGAAGTTGGGGCTGGAAACCGACAGCACACGCAAGGCGAAGGCAGTAACCGAGTACAAAGCGCATCTTAGCCGCGTGATTGCCATTAAGACGATGGTACGCGCCGACTTGCAGACCGCAGGGTATAACCAAACAGAGTAAGGCATGGAGTATTTACCAGCAATAATTAGCGCGATTGGCACGATCATCGCGGCATGGTTCGCATACAACCAATACACCAAGAACAAAATAACGGACTTGAAGGTAGAGCAGATGCGGACAGAGAACGAAACGAGGAGAAAGCGACGCGCGGACAATTCGGCGGTAGTTTACGGCGAGTTGTGGGAAGTCCTGCACGACCTTAAAGCCGACCGCGTTTATATTGTGCAGCCGCACCCATTGGGCAACGAAAGCATGATAAGCATATACTTTGAAAGCAAGCGCAAGGGCGTGGAGAGCATGAAACCGCGTATTCAGAACTTGAAGATGAGCGACGTAGCCAAATTTTGCAGCGACCTAACAAAGAACCTGTTTATGTTCATTACAGACATAGACGTACAAGTACAAGACAGATGCGCAAAATCTTTGCTTTCGTCCGGCGGAACTTCGCAAGTGATAATAAAGCGGCTTAGCGATAATAACCACGATTGGGTAGGCTCTATTTTCGTAGAGTTTACACACAACGCAGAGATTAATGAGCAGAATGCCCATAATATACTGCACGAAGCCGCCATGAACATTCAGTACATATTGCCCGAATTTGTAGCTTAATAGATTATGGCGAGCATCAAGATTTTAGCCCCCTTCATACTTGCATGGGAAGGCGGTTTTGTTAACGACCCGATAGACAGGGGAGGAGCGACCAACAAGGGCGTAACGCTTGCGACGTGGAAACAAGTAGGCTACGACAAGGACGGTGACGGCGATATAGACGTAGAAGACCTAAAAAAGATTTCCACAGACGACGCGATAAACGTGGTAATGAAGCCTCACTATTGGGATAGGTGTAAAGCCGACAAAATTAGAAGTCAGTCAGTAGCCAACATTCTCGTAGATTGGGTATGGGCTTCCGGCAAGCACGGAATAACTAATGTACAGCGGCTGCTGGACGTGAAGACGGACGGCCTTGTAGGCGACAAGACAATAGCCGCGCTTAACGCCAAAGAGCCGCGCCAGCTATTCACGGCGATAAAGAAAGCCCGTGTTTCCTTCATTGACGGCATCATCAGAGCCAGCCCGAGACAAAAGCGGTTTAGAAACGGCTGGCTTAACCGCCTCGCGTGTATTGAGTACGGAAAACTGAAATATACCACGGACGGCAAGACATTAACCGAATTTCAATTCATGGACGTATGAAAAAGTTCTTAAGCTTTAATATTGCCGTATTCCTTCTTCTTTGCCTTTTCGGGTGCAGCAGTACACGAAAGGCTATTAAGGAGGGATCGAGCGTAACGGAATCGCAGAAGGAAACAACGCACAGCGAGAGCGACAAGGCGGCGAGTTCCACTGCCAGCACGGAGGTAAAGACTAATACAAACGTAGTGGTAGACTTTACCAAAGTGGAGTACAACGACGGAACGGGCGACCTGCTGGCAGAATACCCGATACCCGAAAGTACACCCGAAAATTCCAATGGCAGCAGCCAACGCAAGCCACCCGATAGGAAAAGCGGCATAAAGTCTATTACTTTCGGGCGCATCACAATCAACGGAAACAGCAGCAAAAAGCAGGAAACGCAGGTTAAAACGACAGAAAACAGTCGCGAAGACATTCAAAAGAGCGCGAAAAAACAAGGAACAGGCAAAAAACAGGTGCAGAAAAGCCCGGCATTTGGGAGTTTTACACCTATTCGCGCCGCTTTCGTCCTTCTTTTGATTATTGCCGCCGTATTGTTGTGGTGGAAGTTTAGAAAAGGGTAAAAAGCACCCGAAAAAGACATTTTCGGGTGCTTTTTCGGGTGCATAAATAATAATACTGTGATACTCAGTGGTGAATGTGGAGCATACAGGACTCGAACCTGCCACCTCTTGACTGCCAGTCAAACGCTCTAGCCAGATGAGCTAATGCCCCATTTGCAAGGCAAAGTTAGGTATTTTTTGCCAAACGGCCAACTTTTTATCCGCTTTTTTGTTCAAAATAATCCACTCATCCCGTTATCGCCCGATAATGAGAAGGATTGCTTCATAAAAACAGATAAAAGGCCGAACAAGTCAAATAAAAAAGGTAAGTTTGCATTACATAACTGCATATGTCCTTTATTGAGGTATTCCAGTTCATAAGACGTTTGAAAAAAATATGAGGATAGTATTGATAGGAGCGGGCAGATTGGCCTTCAATCTGGGTCGGGCATTGCTGCGCAACGGACACGAAGTGGCTTATGTGTTGGGGCGTAGCACGGAAAATACATCCGCTTTGGCCGGCATGCTGCAATGCCCCTGTTCCATAAACATGGCCGACCTACCCGTTGATGCCGATATGTATATGGTCTGTGTCAACGACGAGGCTCTGCCAGCTGTCGTAGCTTCGATGCCGCCATTGCAGGCATTGGTGGTTCACACGGCCGGCAGCATGTCGTTGCAGGTGTTTGAAGGAACTTCACTGTGCAGGTATGGCATATTCTATCCCATGCAGACGTTTTCGAAAGAAGTGGCAGCCGATTTTTCTGACATACCGTGTTTCATCGAAGCGTCAGACGAATCCGATTTGGACTTGTTGGAAAGCTTCTCACGTACATTGACGCATCGCGTGTTCCGTCTTTCGTCGGAAAAGCGCAGGTATTTGCACCTTGCAGCCGTCTTTGCCTGCAATTTCAGCAATTATTGCTATGCCGTTGCAGGGCAGTTGCTGGCTGAAAACGCCCTGCCATTCGACGTGATGCTGCCGCTGATTGACCAGACAGCCCGCAAAGTACATTCTATGGCTCCCGTCGAAGCACAGACAGGGCCGGCCTCGCGCGGCGACAAAATCGTGATGGAAGCTCATGCAGCCTTGCTTGACCGGCATGGGGAGCTAAAAGAAATATACCGCTTGATGAGCAACGGCATCCAAAGTGCCCTGCAGCAGAAAAGTGCAACGAAAAGAATAATGACAGATGATAAATTATGATTTGACGAAGATAAAGGCCGTGATGCTCGATGTCGACGGTGTGTTAAGTCAGGAAACCATAGGCATGGACTCGGAAGGAGTGCCGCGCCGCACGGCCAACATCAAGGACGGCTATGCCATACAGCTGGCCGTGAAGCTTGGCCTCAAGATTGCCATCATAACCGGAGGCAACTGCGAATCCATACGCAAACGATATAGCAGTCTGGGTGTGAGCGACATTTTTCTCGGCAGCAGTGTGAAGATAAATATATACAACCGGCTGCTCGACAAGTATGGCCTGAAGTCGGATGAAGTAATCTACATGGGCGACGATATACCTGACTTCGAAGTGATGCAAGCCTGCGGATGCCCCTGTTGCCCAAGCGATGCAGCCGATGAAATAAAGGCCGTGTCCCGGTATATATCCTCACGTCAGGGTGGATGTGGATGCGTGCGCGAAGTGATAGAGCAGGTACTCAAGGCTCGCGGCCTGTGGAAAATGGATAAAGTGGCTTTTGGTTGGTAGAACGGATGTAGAATGTTAATGTATAAACCCATGCTGGACAATCTGAAGAACTATGATATAGTATTGATGAGTGGTTCGCCTCGCAGGCGCGAACTGCTGGCACGCTTGGGACTGACCTTTACTGTGGGCCGCTCCGACATTGACGAAGTTTGCCCTGAGGGTCTTCAATACAGGAATATACCTATGTACTTGTCGCGCCTTAAAGCCGAACACTGTGTGCCTGCCATGACCGGCAACAATCTGGTGATAGCCGCCGACACCATAGTATGGTGCAGCAACAAAGTGCTGGGCAAACCCTCGACCGAAGAAGAGGCATGTGCCATGCTGTCCATGCTTTCAGGCCGGCAGCATTCGGTGGTGACCGGGGTAACACTGCGCACTGCCACCTGCCTGAGAAGCTTTTATGCCGAAACCATAGTGACTTTTGCCGAGCTCACACCCGATGAAATCCACTATTATGTCGATACATTCCGTCCGCTCGACAAGGCCGGTGCCTATGGCATTCAGGAATGGATAGGGATGATAGGAGTAAAGGAAATCCATGGCAGCTACTACAATGTGATGGGGCTGCCCCTGCACCGCTTATACAACGAACTGAAAAAGATAGAACCATTATGTTGCTGAAATTCTACGATGATCACAACAGTTACGAAGCCTTGCAAAGCGTAGCCGACTTGTTGAACGACGGCGGCACGTTCATCTTTCCCACAGATGGCCGTTATGCCATAGGTTGCCACGCCTTGAAAATCCATGCAGTCGAGGCAGTCTGCCGTCTGAAAGGCGTGAACCCCATGAAAAACCGGCTGTCCATCATCTGCTATGACCTGAGCTCCATCAGCGAATTCACACGTATGGACAATGACATCTTCAAGCTCATCAAAAAGAATGTTCCCGGACCCTTCACCTTTATATTGCCCGGAACCAACAAGCTTCCCAAAATATTCATGGGACGGAAAGAGGTAGGCATACGCATGCCCAACAATCCCATAATCATGGATATAACACAGCACCTTGAAGCCCCCGTACTGACAGCATCACTGCCTGTGCCCGATGATGAGGAAGACGAATACTATACCAACCCCGAACTCATTGACGAAATGTTTGGCAACATGGTAGACCTCGTCATCGATGGCGGCACAGGCCGCAACATAGAATCAACCATCGTGGATTGCACTCAAAGGCCGCCTGTGGTGGTAAGGCAGGGTGCAGGACTATTGAATTACTAAACTAAACAAGCATATGAAGAAAACCTTTTTAGCATTGATGGCATGCATGGCATGCGTAATGTTTGACAGCTGCTCGGAAGATAAAGAAGACTACGAATCAAAACTTCCTGTATTTTCCGACATCGTGTTTGACTCTGAAACCATAACTGCCGGCGATTATGTCACAGCCACCGCCGTACAGCATAAGCTGGGCAAGCTGCTCGACAACACAACATATTATTGGAAGCTTGACGACCCAACGGCCCATGCAACCCTGCAATACAACAACGCAGTGATCTATCCGCATAACTCCACCAATCCTTCCTGCAAGTTCCGTGCCCCCGAATTGCCGGGAACATACACTATAACATTCCAAGGACAGTATTCGGTGTCAGGACAAGCAGGCAACAGCTCGTCGATGGGCGAGATTTCAAAAGGAACAGTGAAGTATGAATATACTCCCATCAAGGCATACGTAACGATAACAAAGAAATTTAAAGTGGTGAACTCCAACGCCAATTGAAAGATGTTGGGCTGAAGAGCAATAAAATGAACAAAGCCTTTGTCCTGCTAAAGATCATCCTGTTGTCCTGCGTCTTTGCTCGGACATCGCACACTGCTGCGCAGTTTGTCCCGGGCAAATGGACAATCCCCATGAGGGGCAACAGCTACATCACCCTGCGCAGTGAAGATGCCATGCGTCAGGATGCCGGCACCCGCAACGCAGCGTTGGCCGTAGTGGGACAGGGCGGCTTGATTTTGAAGAACGACACCCAGAGCATTGCGTCAGCCTTTGTATATGTCCCTGCAGCATCGCAGCCCAAGATTGCACTCAATGTGGTGGGCAGTGCATGCATGGAAATAACGTGCGACTCGGCACATTTCGTCAAAGATGTGGCAAACAAAAAAATGGGAATAGTCACATTGGGACATCTCAACATCAGGCAAGCACAGTATGTACGCATAGATTTCAGACTCAAGGATACAGGCAAACCCTCCTACGTCATCATACGTGACATTGTTTTGTCCGAGATTCCGGTGAAGCCACTCTTTGTAACTCATAATTTCGATACGAAATATGGATTGTGCGGCTCCAGTGTAATGCTGAACTATGATACGTCGGTCTGTGGAGAAGCCCGGTGGGCCTATGTTGAACTGACCGTACCACCCGAAGGTGACGTGCGTGGCGGCAACTATTGCGCATTAGGCTTTGATGGCGGCATGCTGGGTTTCCGCTACAACAAAAACGGCGACAAAGTGGCGGCTCTCTCAGTATGGAATGCCATGAAAGACGAAAGTTTCGGTGATGTTCCCCCTGAATACAGGGCAAAAGTGATTGACAAGGGCCCCGGAGTAAAGACCATACAATTCGGCTATCGCAAGGAAGGCAAGCGTTGCAGCCTTGAATATCCTTGGAAAAGTGGCAGGACATACGCCTTCCTGTTGCACGCAACGAACGAAGACAGCACTACAAGCTACACAGCCTATGTCTGCGACAAGATGGATGCAAAGTGGAATAAAATAGCCACTATACTGCGTCCTTTCACAGACAATCTCATAACAGGCTTTTGCTCATATCTTGAAAACACCCTGCCATGGCAAGGATACTTGATGCGCAAATGTCGTGTAGGAAATGCCATGGTGCGTGGAAAAGACAAGAAATGGCACAGGATATCTGAAGCGCAATTCAGCAATGATGATACCGGCCGGAGAGGCATCCGCGTTGATTATGGCGGTGGAGTGGAGAAAGGATGCTTTTATTTGATGACCGGCGGTTACTTTGGTGATGGTGCCAAGTCGGACAGCCAACTTCGGTTGCCCGCCAAGGACATGACGGCAACCGTCAAGTGGATAAATGAGGAGATAACAAAATTAAACGACTAAGAATATGACTTTAATCAAAACAATTTCGGGTTTTCGCGGAACCATCGGTGGAAAAACAGGAGATACACTGAATCCGTTGGATATAGTTAAGTTTGTCAGTGCTTATGCCCTGCAGCGTCGCAAGGCGTGTGGTGCAGGTGCCAATCTGATAGTAGTAGGGCGTGATGCACGCATTTCGGGCGACATGGTGTCGAAGGTAGTTTGTGGCACCTTGATGGGACTTGGCTACGATGTACTTGATATCGGACTTGCTTCAACGCCAACCACCGAGTTGGCGGTGACCATGGCAAAGGCTTGCGGCGGCTTGATACTGACTGCCAGCCATAACCCGCGTCAGTGGAATGCCTTGAAGCTGCTGAACGAACATGGAGAGTTCCTGAACAAAGACGAAGCTAACGAAGTAATCAGACTTGCAGAAGACGAAACCAACTTTAAATATGCCGATGTTGACCATATAGGGAAGTACACGCAAGACTCAACCTATGACCAAAAGCACATCGATTTGGTAAAGAGCCTGAAGCTTGTTGATGTAGAGGCCATCAGAAAGGCCGGCTTCCGTGTGGCCATCGATACAGTCAATTCGGTCGGCGGCATCATATTGCCGAAGTTTCTTGAGCAGATAGGTGTTAAGGATGTGACCGGCCTTTATCTGGAACCTACCGGAGATTTTCAGCACAATCCCGAACCGCTGGAGAAAAACCTTGGTGACCTGAAAGCCTTGATGAAGCAGGGCGGTTATGACATCGGCTTTGTTGTAGACCCCGATGTAGACAGGTTGGCTCTGTTTTGTGAAAACGGTGAAATGTATGGTGAGGAATACACGCTGGTGACTGTGGCCGACTATATCCTGCAGCATACCAAGGGAGCCACAGTGTCCAACTTGAGCTCGACGCGTGCACTTCGCGATGTGACCGAGAAGTATGGATGCAAGTACTATCCCGCTGCTGTGGGTGAGGTCAATGTTGTAACAAAAATGAAGGAAGTGGGTGCTGTTATCGGCGGTGAAGGCAACGGCGGCGTTATCTACCCCGAAGCTCATTATGGACGCGATGCCTTGGTCGGCATAGCATTGATACTTACTTATCTGGCCAAGAAAGGCTGTACCACAAGTGAATTGCGTCGTTCTTTGCCCGACTATACTATATCCAAGAACCGTATAGACCTGCAGCCCGGTGTTGACGTCGATGCTCTTTTGGAAAAAGTAAAAGAGGCACATAAGGGCGAACAAATCACAGATATCGATGGTGTGAAGATAGATTTTCCCGACAAATGGATACATCTGCGCAAGAGCAACACGGAACCGATTATCAGAATCTATACCGAGGCGGCAACGAAAGCGGAAGCCGATGCCCTGGCACAAGAGATGATAAAGGAAGTGATGTCGTTGCTCTGAGCCGATGTAATGCACAATTTAAAAAGCCCTCTCTGCTGTGGAAGTGATGCCGAAGGTACCTTGAATATATCATCGGGAGGCTTTTTGGAATGATGTGCAATCAATTTTAAAGAGAAATAATTAAATTAAAAATAAGAGATTTATAATGAGCCCAAAAGCAAAACCATTCATCAAATGGGTTGGTGGAAAAGGACAACTCATTGAACAACTGGAAGCAAAACTTCCAGCTGACTTTGATAATTGGGATAACGCGACATACATAGAACCATTTGTTGGCGGTGGTGCTATGTTGTTCTATATGCTGCAACAGCATCCAAATATCAAACGTGCTGTAATCAATGATATTAATAGCGACTTAATTACTTGCTACCGAACAGTACGTGACAATGTGGAAGAATTAATACCTGAATTGCAGGACATTCAAGCACAATATTACGCTTTGTCTGATATGGATGCCAAGCGGGAAATGTTTATGGCTGTACGCCAACGCTACAATGAGAAGAATCTTGACCCGATAGAGAATACCACAAAATTCTTTTTCCTTAACCGTACTTGTTTCAATGGCTTGTATCGTGTAAACAAAAAAGGGCTGTTTAATGTTCCGTGTGGTAAATATCTTCGACCTCAGATTTGTGATGAAGATACGCTTAGAGCTGATAGTGAGTTATTGAAACGTGTTGAAATTTTGGAAGGTGATTTTGAGAATACTCTTCATTACGCCCAAAAAAGAACTTTGTTCTATTTCGACCCTCCATACCGTCCGCTTAGTGGTACATCAAGTTTCAATGACTATACAAAGGAATCGTTCAATGACAATTCACAAGTTAGATTAAAGGAATTTTGCGACAGGATTGTGTCAGAGGGGCATTATTTCATGCTAAGTAACTCAGATTGCAAAGATAAGAATGAAGAGGATAATTTCTTCGATGTGCTTTATCGTGGCTACTTCATTGACAGAGTTATGGCTTCGCGCAATGTTAATGCAAATGGAACAAAACGAGGTAAAATTTCAGAATTGTTGGTTCATTGTTATGTAAACACAAAAGACCATCAATTGAAGTCTAATGAGTCGCAGCCGCAACATATGATTACAAAACAAATGTCTTATGCATAAAGAATTTGATAAGTTCATGTCTCAACTCAAAGGGACTAATCAAACATTGGATTTATTTTGTGACTTTGATAAAATCTCACAGAATGTTGAAGATATAAAGTTGAGCCTATGTATGCTCAATAGTCTCATTGGTGCATCCGATTTGCGTAAGAGTGTCGAATTTATATGGAACAGGGACAAGAATGCCTTTTCGGCTATGGACATTCTTATTGCTGTGCGTACTCGTGACAAAAAGAAAATTCTTAATTCTGTAGGTAACTGTGTTCCGCTGGAAAGTATGTTTACCTCTGTTGATTCCGTTATGACATTTCTAACGAATACAGGGCTTGGTGCCGTTCTTCAAACGCAACAGGTAAAGAATCTTGTAGATTATGTATTTGGCATAGAAACAGGTTTGGATACAAACGCAAGAAAGAACAGAAGTGGGCACGCTATGGAGAATATGGTCGCTAACATTTTTACCAATGCAGGCATACCATTCAGAAAAGAAGTATATTCGAGAGAATGGGCTGCTATTACAGAAGTATTGGGAGATGACGAAAAGCGTTTTGACTTTGTTGTCGAGACTCCATCAAAGGTTTACCTTATAGAAGTTAACTTCTATAATAGTGGTGGCGGTTCAAAACTTAATGAAGTGGCACGCTCTTATTCAGACATTGCACCGAAGATAAATTCCGTGGCAGGTTTCGAGTTTGTTTGGATTACTGATGGTATCGGTTGGAAATCTGCAAAAAATAAATTACAAGAGGCATACGGAATCATTCCAAGCGTGTACAATCTAACATCTGTCAATGAATTTATTAAAACCATGAGTTTATGAAGAATGGCGGGACAGGTGGTGGCAATACCATAACAGGGTTAATATATGAAGGGAAAGTAGATGTTGCAACATTTATTGTTGCGCAAAAGAACTACTCAATTGACGGAACTGAGATCTTGTATAAGGGCAAATGTGTTGCATATATTTTTAAAAAACACGCTTTTTATGAATATTTAAGAACAAAAGGGGTTGAGTGGAGAAAGCATCTCTCAAGGCAATTACTTCCAGACAATGCCATTTATGTCATTGTGAACAATACAATGTTTATATTGGAGGTCAAGACTCAACACAAAGCAGGTAGTGTTGATGAAAAATTACAAACTTGTGACTTCAAGAAGAAACAATACCAAAAGTTATTGTTTCAATTAAATATGGAGGTTGAATATGTCTATATATTGGATGAATGGTTTAGGCAGTCTAAATATAAGGATGTATTAGATTATGTCATAAGTGTTGGATGTCAGTACTATTTTAATTATATTCCATTGCAAAAACTGGGGCTTCCTATTCCTGAACAATGATACAATCTTATTATACATCTTCGAATAAAGACTTCATTCTTGCACATGGTGACTGTCTAAAACTTCTCAAAGAGTTTGACTTTAAGTTTGACATGATATTTGCCGATCCGCCTTATTTTCTCTCCAATGGTGGAATATCGTTGCAGAGCGGAAAGGTTGTGTGTGTGGATAAGGGAGATTGGGACAAGGGAAAGTCGCAAGATGACATGATGGCATTCAACATGGAATGGCTTCGTTTGTGCCGTGATAAGCTGAAAGACAACGGTACAATCTGGATAAGCGGTACTTACCATAACATTTTTTCCGTCGCTAATTGCTTGACGGAACTCGGCTATAAAATATTAAATGTCATCACTTGGGAAAAGTCAAATCCGCCCGTCAACATTTCATGCCGATACTTCAAATACTCTACTGAGCTTGTCATTTGGGCAAGAAAGATGCAGAATGTTCCTCACAAGTTTAATTATGGCCTGATGAAAGAACTTAATAGCGGTAAGCAAATGACGGACGTTTGGCGTATGCCTGCCATCGGTCGTTGGGAAAAGACTTGTGGTAAGCATCCCACACAAAAGCCATTGCGCCTTCTAGTTCGAATGATTCTTGCCTCGACAAATTCTGGGGATTGGATTCTAGACCCTTTTTGTGGCAGTTCCACGACAGGCATTGCTGCCAATCTTTGTAGACGACGGTTTGCAGGCTTGGAACAGGAGAAAGTATTCTGTGAATTAAGCAAAACAAGGCGTGAGAAAATGGAGGAGCTGGACAATTATAATAATCTGCTTACTCATATTGAGGAATTACATAAGTCAAAAGACTGCTTTATGCTTAATGAGGAAATGTGTGTTTATGTTCAAGTACCATTTTGACTCAATCAGGGGCTGACGGTGCATGATGAAAGTAAAGTAAAAATAGAATGAGCTAAGTCTGTCAGATTTGCTCTACAAAAACTAAAAAATCCGGTTTCCAACTTGTGGGAACCGGATTGGCTATTATCAGAGAATAATCATCAGTAGCATGTTCACTTGATAAGGCTGATGCTACGCTTCAGGAATTTGTTGAGAGCTTCGCCTTTTAACAGTCCGTTTTGCAGCAGTGCAAGGTCAATCAGCTGGTGCACGATGGCATTGTCTTTACCGTAGTCGGAAAGGATCTTATCGCGTTTTCCTTCTTCGTCTTTGATGCTGTTCTCACAGTTCTTGACACTGTCTTTTTCGTCTTGTGTCACTTCTTCGGCCTTTTTATTGTTTTGCTGTTGTCTCAAGGCCGACAAGCGTGCATGAAGTCCTTTCAATTCTGAAACGATAGGGTTGAGTGCCTCTTCCGTATTCTTTTTGGTCTCTTCGATGATGCGTTTGACGAGGGGATGGTCTGAGTTGAGCACAACGGCATACATGTCGGGCATTTGTCCGTAGAAACTCATGCCTTGCTGTATTTTGCTCATCTCTTTCATACGGCGTGAAAATTCGTTCTGTGTGATGATCAACGGAACTGCGTTTTCGCCAAGAGCCTGCGTTTCAAAATGGAAGTCTTTTCCTTCTATCTTGGGCATCTGACTGCGGAACAAGACGGTGAGGTGCTCGCTTTCTTCGGCCGAAAGGTCGCTCTTTGCGGCTTCCTTTTGAGGAATGAGCCTTTCTACGGTATCGGCATCGACGCGGCAGAAGCGACTTTGCTTGAACTTTTCTTCCAGAAGTCCTACAAGAGGTGTGTCGAGCTGGCCGTCCATCAGCAACACATTGTAACCCTTTTCCTTGGCAGCTTCGATATAGCTGTATTGCTCTTCAGGATTGTTGGTATATAGGTATACCAGATTCTTGTCCTTGTCGGTCTGGTTGCCTTCGATGAGTTTTTTGTATTCATCATAGGTATAATATTTACCGGTTGTATCCTTGAGAAGGGCGTAATCCTTGGCTTTTTCATAGAAATCGGGCTGCGACAGCATTCCGTAACTGATGAAAAGTTTCAAGTCGTCCCATTTTTCTTCAAAGTCCTTTCTGTTTTCCTTGAAGATGCTTTGCAGGCGGTCGCTCACCTTTTTGGTGATGTATGTGGATATCTTTTTCACATTGGCATCACTTTGCAGGTAGCTGCGGCTGACGTTCAAAGGAATATCGGGCGAATCGATGACGCCGTGAAGCAGGGTAAGAAATTCGGGGACGATGTTGTCTACCTGATCGGTGACGAACACTTGATTGCAATATAGCTGTATCTTGTTGCGGTGAATCTCGATATTGTTCTTTATCTTCGGGAAATAGAGAACGCCTGTCAGATTGAAAGGATAGTCAACGTTGAGGTGTATCCAGAAGAGCGGTTCGTCCATGCCCGGATATAATTCATGGTAGAACTTCTGGTAGTCTTCGTCTTTGAGTTCTGTGGCTTTTCTTTTCCAGATGGGGTTGACATCGTTGATGATGTTGTCTTCATCGGTTTCAACTTCCTTTCCGTCTTTCCATTCCGTCTTTTTGCCACATGCCACGGCAACGGGCAAGAAACGGCAGTATTTGCGCAACAGTTCGAGAATCTTGTACTTTTCGAGATAGTCTTTGCTCTCATCGTCAATGTAAAGTACAATGTCGGTGCCACGGTCGTCTTTTTGGGCCTCTTCCATTTGAAACTCAGGTGTTCCGTCGCACGACCATTTCATGGCTTTGGCATTTTCCTGATAGCTTTTAGTGATGATTTCAACCTTTTTGCTGACCATGAATGCCGAGTAGAATCCCAATCCGAAATGTCCGATAATGGAAGCAGCATCGTCTTTCTTGTATTTTTCGAGAAATTCGTTGGCTCCCGAAAAGGCAATCTGATTGATATACTTGTTGATTTCCTCTTCGGTCATACCAATACCGCGGTCGCTTACGGTGATGGTTCCCTTTTTCTTGTCGATGTTGACATGTACGGTCAAGTCACCGAGTTCGCCTTTTACTTCACCGCGTTGCGAGAGAATACGCAATTTTTGTGTCGCGTCAACGGCATTCGAAACTATTTCACGAAGGAATATCTCGTGGTCGCTATACAAAAACTTTTTTATGACGGGGAATATATTGTCTGTCGTTACCCCAATGGTACCTTTCTGCATATTGTTTGATGTTTTGGTTATATGTTTTACGTTGTCAGTGCAAATAGTGTGCCAAAAGAACGTCTGCATAGAATGATAGCGGTTTATATGCATTCCGATTGCTTGAATTACTATGAGCGTCCATCTTTTCAGTTGTCATTTGCGGATGTGACAACCTTTTTAGGAGGAAATCACAAGAAGTGTCTATTGATTCAGCTTATCAATCTAAAAAACGTCTATTGAAATCAGGAAAAGACAAGATACTATGTGGCAGCTTCTCAGATACTATGCGACAGCCTCTCATGTACTATGTTGGAAGCTCTCAGATAGTATGTTGCAACCTCCTATGTTTAAAGTGAGAGGATCTTTTATTGTATTCAGGAACTTACAACATTGTACCTCGGAGCTTGCAACATAGTGTCCCCGAGGTTGCAACATGGTATGTTGTCTGAATACAAAAAGGCGATCGAATAGCTTTTGAAGCGTTACGACCGTCTTTTTGTGTGTTTAATAAGTAAACGCCCTTGATGGGCAATGACTTATTTGGGTTTATGAGATTTCATTTCTTGTTCTTCCTTCATATCTATTTCCTGGCCTTCTTCATCGTAGAAAGTGTATTGAAGGAATGCCAGACTTTGATCGGGAACGATTTTCAGGCCACGTCCGTATTTGAGCTGCCATTTGTTTTTGATGGAAATGATACCTTTATTAATATAGGCAGCTACATAGGGGTGTACATGGAGTTTGATGCGTTTCAAGCCTAAATCGTTTACCAGAATGTTGATTTTGCTACTTAGCGTATCGGTGAAAAGTATGCTCGATTTGACAACGCCTGTTCCGAAGCACGAAGGGCATGTTTCGTCGACGTTGACATCCATGGCAGGGCGCACACGCTGACGGGTAATCTGCATTAAGCCGAATTTGCTTAATGGCAGGATGTTGTGGCGTGCGCGGTCTTGCTGCATATTCTGTACCATCCGTTCATATAGCTTTTGCCGGTTTTCTGCTTTGGTCATATCGATGAAATCAACAACGATGATGCCGCCCATATCGCGCAGACGCAATTGTCGTGCCAATTCGTCGGCAGCTCCGAGATTCACATCGAGTGCGTTTTCTTCTTGGCCCTCAGCCGATTTTGAACGATTTCCGCTGTTTACGTCTACAACATGTAAAGCTTCAGTATGTTCGATGATGAGGTACGCACCGTGTTTGTAGGTCACAGTGCGTCCGAACAAAGCTTTGATTTGTTTGGTTACGGAGAAGTTGTCGAAAATGGGAACAACTCCGGTATACAATTTCACAATGCCTTCGCTTCCCGGTGCGATGAGCTGGATATACTCTTTTACTTCATTGAAAGTGTTTTTGTTGTTAACATGAATGGCTTCGAATGAAGGGTTGTATAAATCGCGCAGCAAGGCAACTGTGCGGCTTGTCTCTTCGTATATCAGCTTGGGAAGTTTGTTGCTTTTTTGGGCGTTTGAGATTGTCGTTTCCCAACGCTTCAAAAGTATTTTCAGTTCTTTGTCCAGTTCGGCAACACGTTTGCCTTCGGCTACGGTTCTTACTATTACACCGAAGTTTTTTGGAGTGATGCTTTGCAGCAATTGCTTTAAACGTGCACGTTCGGCTGAAGAACGTATTTTTGACGATACGGAAATTTTGTCGTTAAACGGCATCAGCACAAGAAACCTTCCTGCAAAAGACAATTCGCACGAAAGGCGTGGCCCTTTTGTGGAGATGGGTTCCTTGATGATTTGTACCAGCAGCTCCTGACCGACTTTGAGCGTGTTTTGTACGCTTCCATCTTTTTCCAAAATGGGTAATACGGGTGAATTGCTGATGGAAGGTAGCTTTTTTCTGTCGCTTAAGGCTTGTTTCAGATACTTTTGGTAGGACAAGAAATTAGTACCCAAGTCAAGATAATGTAAAAAAGCGTCACGTTCATGCCCTAAGTTTACGAAACACGCATTGAGGCCAGGCATTAGTTTCTTTACTTTAGCGATATACATGTTTCCAACAGAAAAGGATTCCTCTTGCCCTTCTTTTTGTAGCTCTACGAGCTTTTTGTCTTCCAAAAGTGCAATGGAAATCTCTTTGGGTTGAACGTCTACAATTATTTCACTTGTCATGTATGAAGACTTGTCTTTCTTGTTTATAGATACAAAAAACAAATCTGAAATCATATTCTTTGAGTTTCAGATTTGTTCTATCAATATTATGCTGATAAGTTACTTGCTCTTGTGCCTGTTCTTTCTCAGTCTTTTTTTGCGTTTGTGTGTAGACATCTTGTGTCTTTTTTTCTTTTTTCCGCTTGGCATAGCTTCAAATTTTAATGGTTTATTATAATGGACAATTCTCTTATCTTACCAAGTTGCCAAAGCTCTTTGCCGGTTTGAATGCCGGAATGTTGTGCTCGGGGATAATGATTGTCGTGTTCTTTGTGATATTGCGGGCAGTTTTGGGTGCTCTTCTTTTCAGAATGAAGCTACCGAAACCGCGCAGGTATACATTCTTGCCATTCGACAAAGAATCCTTGACTGCACTCATGAATGCTTCAACTGTTACTAAAACGGTCGCTTTATCAACGCCTGTCTTTTTGGAAATCTCGTTTACAATGTCTGCTTTTGTCATTTTATGATATGTTTTACTGTGACTTTCATTAATACGGAGTGCAAAGTTACATTTTTTGTCCATATAAAAAGGGCTTCGCCTTCTTTTTTCTATGAAAAAATGTTGATATACTGAACTTTTTGCGCTTACAGATGATGGTTTCGTTCCGATTGGTTACGGTTTGTTGAATTTTAGAGGCGTTTTGGAATGGTGTAGCTGCTGTTTTAATTCGTTTGACAGTCGTTTTATGATGGAAATAAGCATGCGGGGTTTCTTTTCAATATTGAATAGTTGTTGTACTTTTGCGTCGCAAATATCAGAAATGGCATGATTAGTAAAAACCGCATCAAGAATATTCGTTTGTTGGGCGCAAAGAAAAACAGGGATGCCTCGGGGCTCTTCGTTGCCGAGGGACCAAAGGTGGTTGGCGAACTTCTTTCGGCTTTTTCTTGTGCTTATATTGCTGCGTTGCCCGAATGGTTGGAACGCATGCATTTCAGTGCAAGTCAAGATTGCGAAATCGATACTGTTTCGCCCGATGAACTACGTCGTGTCAGTTTTCTGCAGCATCCGCAGGAGGTTTTGGCCGTTTTTCGCAAGCCTGAGGTCGTAACTGTTTCATCGAAGATAGCCGGCGAACGCCTTTGTCTTGCTTTGGATGGCGTGCAGGATCCTGGCAATGTGGGTACGATAATAAGAATTGCCGATTGGTTTGGAATAACCGACATATTCTGTTCGGTTGATACTGCCGATGCCTACGGCCCTAAAGTCGTGCAGGCAACTATGGGTGCCCTGGCACGCGTACATATATATAATGTAGATCTGAAAGAGTTGATGGCGCAAAATCCTGCGGTGCCTGTTTATGGCACCTTCCTTGATGGAACAGACATTTACGAGACCCCCTTGGAGCAACGTGGCATTATCGTGATGGGCAGTGAAGGTGGTGGCATATCCGAAGCCGTTGCTTCCGGTGTGTCGAAGCGCCTTTACGTACCGAGCTTCCCTGCCGGACGAGCTACGAGCGAAAGCCTCAATGTGGCCGTGGCAACAGCTATTGTTTGTTCCGAATTTCGTCGAAGAGCCGGGCTCACGCCTCTTTGTTAAGTCCGTAATGACTGATTTTAAGTAATAAAATGAATATATCCGAGCATTATCCTGTTATTATTGCCATTGTTTTTCTGATGGCATGGTGGTTAATATATGCCTGTCTGCGTTTTCCGATATATAGATTGAAGGGATATCATTTCGCTTTTCCGGAGAGTCCGTCCGATGGCAGCGTTCCGCTTTCGGTAGTGGTTGTTATCCGTAACCGCGCAGACGATTTGGAGCGCAATCTGCAATTGCTGGCAACGCAAAACTATCCTTTTTTTGAGGTAATAGTGGTCGACGATGCATCTGTCGACGGTGCTTCGGATGTTATAAAAAGGATAGAGCAAAGTTTTCCGCATGTGCGTCATACTTTTCTTCCCGAATCGGCTCGTTACGTAAGCCGTTCCAAGTTGGCTGTGACCTTGGGCGTCAAGGCTGCACGCCACGATTGGATTGTTCTTACTGAAAGCGATTGCATTGGTGACAGTTGCGACAGACTGGGCTTCCTTGCCGCGGCTTGCGATGAAGATCATGATCTGGTATTAGGTTATACGGATTATGATGATGACGGTACTTGGCGTGCCGGGCGCTATGCACTTGACAATATGGTGCGGCAGATGCGTTTTTTCTGTGCATCTGCGAAACGGCGTAATGGTAAAGCCGTAGGCGGTTGTATAAGTAATATTGCTTTCAGAAAAAGTGTGTTTTTGGACAACCGAGGTTTCTCTTCCAATCTCAGCCTGCTTGGAGGCGAAGATGTACTACTTGCAGACAGTTTGGCCCGTCCCGGTAAAACGGGGGTCGTTATCCGGAAGGAAACTCGGGTTCATCGCCAGCCTCCCATGCGTGGAAATCAATGGCAGACGATGAAACTCTTTCAAGCTGAATCGGCCCGTTATCTAAGTTCGCGTGGCCGCATGGAACGTCGTGCGTGGGGACTGTCGAGCTGGTGCTGGCATTTGCCATTGTGGGCTACTGCCGCCATGATTGTATTGTTCGTGTTGCGCACGCAATATGTTTATGCTGCAGCTGTAGCTTTAGTAGAACTGATGTTTATTGTTTTAGACGATGTGCTGTTTAATAAGGCTTCGGCAACTTTGGGCGGAAGTCGCTATTACTTTATGTATCCGTGCTATAATCTAGTTCAGCCGTTCTGCAATCTGTATTACCGTTTGAAAAGCCGGAAGCAACGTCACAGCCTTATGCGTGGGTTATGATATTTTCCAAGAGTCCTGAGCAGGCATCTTCGAGCAATTCGATTACATATTCGAAATCTGAGCTGTTGCCATAATACGGGTCTGGAATGTCGTGCTGACCGGGATGATGGCGCAGGTAATGAGCCATGGCTTTTACCTTGCTTTTTTGAGTTTCATCGTGTGTCATGGCGCAGATATCGTTATAGTTCTGATTGTCCATGACCAGAATGTAATCGAATTTATTGAAGTCTTCATCCGGACGGAACTGCCGTGCACGGTGGTTGAAATCGTATCCGTGGCGTGCCCCGCATGTACGCATCCTTCTGTCGGGCAATTGTCCCACATGCCAATTGCCGATACCTGCCGAGTCAACGAAAATTTTCTCATTGAGACCTTTTTTGTCGACCAGTGCCTGCATGATGCCTTGTGCCGCCGGAGAACGGCATATGTTCCCGAGGCAGATGAATAGCAGCTTGAGTTTTTTCATTTGTTTGTTTCGCGGAGATATTGGCTTGCCTCTATTCCTGCCCGACAGCCCGATGCGGCTGCGGTAATTGCCTGCCGGTAGCGCGGGTCGGCCACATCGCCTGCGGCAAATACGCCTTCAACGCCTGTGCGAGGGCTGCATCCTTCGGTTATTATGTATCCGGCTTCATCTGTCTTGACTTGCGGCTTGAATATATCGCTATTGGGCTTGTGGCCAATGGCTAAGAAAAAACCGTCAATGGCAATGTCATATTTTTTCTCGTTGGCTTCGCCTTTTCGATAAACCAGGTGTGCGCCTTCAACGCCGTTTTCGCCAAAAAGCCCGGTGGTGTTGGTTTCAAAGAGGATTTCGATTTTAGGATTCTCCTTTACGCGTTTTTGCATAATGTCGGAAGCGCGCAGGTAGGGCTTTCGAACGATGAGATAAACCTTATTTGCCAATG
Source organism: uncultured Bacteroidaceae bacterium (assembly GCA_934426255.1). GTDB lineage: Bacteria > Bacteroidota > Bacteroidia > Bacteroidales > Bacteroidaceae > UBA6382. The sequence continues at coordinate 41,827 of CAKRYD010000012.1, forward strand.
TTGACAGGTATTCGGCTTCTTCACAGGCCGTATCGCCTCCGCCTACGACTGCTACAGTCTTTTTTCTGTAAAAGAATCCGTCGCATGTGGCGCATGCGCTGACTCCTTCGCCTTTATATTTTTCTTCGTCGGCCAGTCCAAGGTATTTGGCGGTTGCTCCCGTGGCTATTACGATGCTGTCGGCTTCGACTTCGCTGCCGTCATCGAATGTAATGCGATAGGGCTGTTGGGTTAAATCGGCTTTGACGGCGATGTTCGGTCGTATTTCAGCACCGAAACGCAGGGCTTGTTTACGCATTTGGTCCATCAGTTCGTTGGCATCGATGCCTTCGGGAAATCCGGGGAAGTTTTCGACAATGGTTGTGGTGGTCAGTTGGCCGCCCGGTTGCAGCCCTTCGTAAATAATCGGCTTGAAGCCGGCGCGTCCTATGTAGATGGCGGCTGTAAAGCCTGCCGGTCCCGAACCCAGGACAAGGCTCTTGATTCTTTCCATATCGGTCTATCTCAGGTCTATGATTTCTGCTGATGGATATTCTTCCTTTTTGAAGCGGAATTTGTCTTCTTCGTATTTTTGATGGTCCTTGTATTCATGTATGCTTACGCGTGTCCATCCGTCGTTGCCTCTGCGCATTCGTATGCAGACGGGATAAAAGGTGCTTTTGTCGATGTCGAGATACATTTCCCTTATTTTCTGTGTTTTTTCGATGGCGCGCAAGTGTATGCAATAGCATGATTTTCCGCGCAGGGTGCTTTCGCCGTATTCGTATTCATAGCCTTTTCGATATAGGCTGATGACGGTGTAGGGATTCATGGCCTGTTGCTCATAAAAGGGCGGGTTGCTGATGTTTACTTCGTTGTTTTCTTTCACGAAGTTCCACATGGTTTGGCCATCATACCAGTAAATTACTTTGTTAGATACCAGATGAAATGCTTGTTTGTGCAGGTAGAGTCGGCCTGTCATGCGTCCTGTTTCTTTTTCGTCTTTAAAGCTGGTGGCAGTGAATTGTGTTTCTATGTCGCCGGCCTTTTTCAGAGCCGCAGCAGTCTTGTCCAGAATGTTTTTTGCCTTCTTGTCTGTTTTGGCCGAAGCGGCAAGTGTAAAGCTGAGGAGCAGCAGTATAAACGGAAGTGCTTGTTTCATTGTATAGTTTTTTACGATTTATAGTTGCTTAGTTTGGTTTGCAGGTCGTTTTCATCGTTGCATAATACATCGCGCGGCTTGCTGCCGTTGACGGGTCCTACAATGCCCATTCGTTCAAGCTGATCCATCAGCCGGCCTGCGCGATTGTAGCCGATGGCAAACTTGCGTTGTATGAGAGAAGTCGAACCTTGCTGGTGGATGACAATCAGACGCGCTGCTTCCTCGAAGAGGGGATCGAGTTTTTCGTTGTCGTCGATTTCTCCGCGGCTGCCAGTCGAGCCGTTGTCGTCCATGGCCACTTCGGGCAACTCGTAAGGTCCGGGATAGCCTTGTTGTTTTGATATGAATTCGTTGACGCGCTCTACTTCGGGCGTGTCGATGAATGCACACTGCACACGTACGGGCAGAGATGAGCCGGCCAGTATCAGCATGTCGCCTTTTCCTATCAGCTGGTTGGCTCCCGGTTGGTCCAGAATGGTGCGCGAGTCGATCTGCGAGGTCACTTTGAAGGCCATGCGCGCCGGGAAATTGGCTTTGATGGTTCCCGTGATGATATTGGTGGTTGGTCGCTGTGTGGCGATGACCATGTGCATTCCAACGGCGCGAGCCAGTTGGGCTATGCGGGCTATGGGCAGTTCCACTTCCTTGCCGGCTGTCATGATGAGGTCACCAAATTCGTCGATGATGATGACAAAATAGGGTAGGAAGCGATGTCCTTTTTCCGGATTCAGCTGGCGCGCCTTGAACTTGGCGTTATATTCCTTGATGTTCCTGCATCCGGCTTTTTTGAGCAGCAGGTAGCGGTCGTCCATCTCTTGGCACAGGCTTTTGAGTGTGCGAACCACTTTTGTCACGTCTGTGATGATGGGATCGCTGTTTTCATCGGGCACTTTCGCAAGAAAATAGTTGGCTAACGGGGCATAGACGCTGAATTCGACTTTCTTGGGGTCGACGAGCACCATTTTGAGCTCGGAAGGATGCTTCTTGTAGAGCAATGAGGTGATGATGGCGTTTAGTCCCACCGATTTTCCCTGTCCGGTGGCGCCTGCAACCAGCAAATGCGGCATTTTGGCCAGGTCGACCATGTATACTTCGTTGGTGATGGTCTTTCCGAGTGCGATGGGGAGCTCGAAGTCGTTTTCCTGAAACTTCTTGCTGTTCAAAATGCTTTCGATGGATACGATGTTGGGCTTTTTGTTGGGCACTTCTATACCGATGGTGCCTTTTCCGGGTATGGGAGCGATGATGCGTATTCCGAGTGCGCTCAGACTCAGTGCGATGTCGTCTTCAAGGTTCTTGATTTTGGCGATGCGTACTCCCTGTGCCGGTGTTATTTCATAGAGTGTGATGGTGGGGCCTACGGTGGCTTTGATGCTTGAAATCTCTACACCGAAATTGTGAAGGATGGTGATGATGCGGTTCTTGTTTTCGGTCTGTTCGGACATATCAACGGCGTTGTGGGGCTCGTCATATTTTTTGAGCAGTCCGAGGGTGGGATATTTGTAAAGCTCCAGGTCGAGTTTGGGGTCGTAGGCTTCGCCTGGCACTTTGTTTTCGGCCGGTGCTTCGGCTTTGGGGCTGTCTATTGTAAACGATGGCTCTTTCGGTTCAACTTCGTCTGTAGCCGTTGAGGCCTTTCGAGGCTGTGTGGCCTGATTGTCGGTCTCTTCGGGTGCTGTCGGCTCTGTATAGACATTATCGGTCAGGTCGATTTCAACGGGCTGCTGATCGGTATATTCGTGCGGTGCCGGTTCCGGAGCATCTTCTGTGGCCGGTGCCGGCTTGTCTTTTCTTTTTGATTTTGCAATGAAATCTTGCGGATGCATCAGCTTTCGGATAAAGATGATGGTGCGTTTGCTTAAATAAATAAGGTAGCATATTGCCGTGGCAAGAATCAGAATGAATAGGCCGGGTTTGCCTATTTGGAGTGTGATGCTGTCACAAATATGCCTGCCGTGGTTGCCGCCGGGGGCAAACGACAGATTTTCGAGCAGGCTGTCGGGAACGAAGAAGGCAAGTGACACAGACAGCCATATCATCAGAAAGGCATAGTTCAGAAACTTGCGCCACAGATGCACACGGTATGTGCGCATCAGCTTCATCGATGCGAATATGAGAAACAGCGGAATGAAATAGGAGGCTATTCCGAAACAGTTGTTCAGGAAGAAATAGGCCATTCTTGCGCCCCAAAAACCGGTGGCATTCTCAATGTCGGGATTTCCCGGCAAAGGCTTTCCCGCGGCCACGGCTTCGAGGATGCTTTGATCCGTTGAACCGGTCAGTATATAGGACGAGAAGGCCATGATCATGAATACCGATACCAATAAAAGGCACAGTCCGAGAAGAAAATGTAGTGTTTCGCCTTTCAGTTCTTCTCTGATTTTGAAATTGTCTGCTAACCTTTTGAGTGGTGTGGCTTTGGGTTGCTTTTTTGCCATGTTTCTTGTTGTATCAACTGCAAATTTAGTGGTTTTTTATGACGAAATACCTTGCTGTCTGCCATTATTTTCGCGCATGGCGGTTCGTAGGTCTTTCGATTTGCTGCGTCGGTGTTGTAATTTGGTCCGCTTCTTTTTTAATTTGCTCCCTTTGATTTTTAGGGCAAAGGGAGCAAATTGGTTGTGCATGCGCACTTATTTCAACGGACTGGCTTTGACGCCTGTTGTAGTGATTTTTACGGGAAGGATGTAACCGTCTTTGTCAAATTTCAGGGGCTCGATGCACACTTCGCGGCTGTTGCCGTCGGTCTCGGTGCGTGGGCGGCGGTGGTAGATAATGTAGTATTCGTCCTTGCCGCGCCCTTTTATTACTGAATGGTGGCCTGCACCGTTGGCCATATCAAGATTAGGTTCTATGATGCGGCCGATGCGTTTGAACGGGCCGAAGGGACTGTCGGAGATAGCGTAGGCTACAAAATAGTTGGGGCCTGTCCATCCGCCTTCCGACCACATAAAATAATACTTGCCCTTGCGCTTGAGCATGAAAGGACCTTCCACGTAGCTTTCGGGAGTTACTTCCTTATAGGTGGTGCCATCCTTGAACGGGCGGATGCCGAGCAGGTCGGGCGTCATGCGCACCATGTTGCAATGCCCCCAGCCTCCGTAATACATATAGTACTCGCCGTCGTCATCCTTAAAGACAAACTGGTCGATGGGCTGTGCCCCGTTAACGATGTTGCCGATGAGCGGCTTGCCCAAAGCGTCCTTGAACGGGCCGGCGGGATTGTCGGCCACGGCGACGCCGATTCCGCCGATTTCGCCTTCATGGACATCATTGGCTCCAAAGAAGAAATAATACTTCTTGTTGGTATGTATCACCGCCGGTGCCCATAGTGCCCTGCGCAGCCAGCTGATGTTTTCACTGCTGAGCACACGAGGATGTTTGGTCCAATGTACAAGGTCGGGCGAGGAGAAAGCATCCATGTAGGTTTGCTTGTCGAATGGCAGCGAGCACGTGGGATAAATCCAGTATTGGTGGTCAAACACGGCTCCTTCGGGGTCGGCATACCAGCCGGGAAAGAGGGGATTGCCGCTTGTCTCGGAAGAAGAGGCGGCTTGTCGCGATGATGTACAACTGGCAAGTGTGGCCATACATATCAATGTGGCAGAAAATAATCTCATATTATTATAATGTATTCATGTTTAAGCTTGACAAAGTTACGGCAAAAGAGCCAAGAAGCAAAAAGAAAATGAATTTTGTAACCGAAAAACTTTGCTGTCAGTCGCTAACAAGGTGCTGATGGCCGAATGCGGGGCGGCTTTGTGCCCAAAGAAAAGGAAAAAAGACGGGAACCCGTAATTTTTTTGTGGGAAAAGTTTGGAGTTATAAAAAATAGTCGTACCTTTGCATCGCTTTTGAAGAAACCTCGGGCGTTTAGCTCAGCTGGTTTAGAGCATCTGCCTTACAAGCAGAGGGTCGGCGGTTCGAATCCGTCAACGCCCACGGATAATCTTAAAGTTTTACAAGTTTGTCGCCAAGGTTAAAACCTTGGCGATTTTTTGTTGCATGCAGCAGTGGGAAGCAGAAAAACAGAGCCGCTCCCTTTCAAGGAGCGGCTCTGCGGCGGGTGGACTAGGGGAGAATCGAACTCCCGTCCAAACAAGGGATAGAGATGCTTTCTACATGCTTATCCTCGTCATTGGTTGTCTGCCGTAGGGAAAGGATGAGGCCACTTGTGCCTGCGACATATCCTCTAAAAATTTCGCCATAACCGCGAGGCCGATACAGGCTATTTCCGATTTTACTACACCACAAACTCAATAAGCTTCGGAACAACGGCTATTGTGTGATGTCTCGTCTCAGCACCTTGTGCGGAGATTAAGCTCAGTCTACTATGCTTCGACTATGCAGCGAGAGCGAACTTATTTTCGCCAGATAAAATTTTGAAGGTTAGGATTAAAGTGCCAACAATCAAAGCACTGCATGCTTACATGTCCGTCCGGCCTGCTGTCAAATCCAGTCTAGCCCGTAATTTCAAGACAAAAGTACAGAGAAAAAGCGATATGCGCATTATAATCAACCTTGAAAATTACAAAGAGGTGAAAAATAGCCGACTCACGGCGAAAAACACCGCATTCATCCTCGAAAAAGGCAAACAGACAAAAAAATAATGCTACCTTTGCAATAATTAAGCCGAAATGCGGTTATTATAGTGTACACAAAATTGAAAGAAGACAATGTTATATAGAGACGTATATAGAACGATATTCAATAAAACCGAAAATGTTGAAGCGAAGTTGGATGCCATGAAACCGTGGCAGCTCTTTGTCAAACGAGCATGTGATATCGTTTTCGCCCTTATAGGGCTGATATTGCTTTCACCTGTATTTCTCATCGTATATCTGATGCTGAAGATTCAAGAAGGTGGGCACGTCATATTCTCGCAGGAAAGGATAGGCTATAAAGGAAAGCCTTTCACAATATATAAGTTCAGGACGATGGAAGAGCAAGCCGAGCCCGACGGACCGCAACTGGCAACGGCAAAAGATTCGCGCCTGACACCGATTGGAAAAGTACTGCGCGAACACCATCTCGACGAACTGCCACAATTGTGGAACGTCCTGATTGGCGATATGACAATGGTTGGACCGAGACCGGAACGCAAATACTTTATCGACAAAATAATGAAATACGATTCAAGATACCAATATCTGTATGAGCTACGCCCCGGCGTGACATCGGAAGCCACCTTGCACAACGGCTATACCGACACAATGGAAAAAATGCTGAAAAGGCTCGATCGCGACTTGTACTACCTGGAGAATAGAAACCTGACAATGGATTTCAAGATAATCCTTGAAACGGCCACGTCCATCCTTTTTGGAAAGAAATTCTAAAACAAACATGCGAAAAAACTGTCTCCTTATATATATGCTGCTGTCATTTATGATGGCGGCACTGCCCTCCTATGCACAAACCGGCATGTCGGATGCCGATGTGTATGAATTCATGATGAAAGAAAAAAAGAAAGGGACATCACCGCAGCAAATAGCCGTGAAACTGGTGCAAAGCGGAGTAAAAATAGAACAGATAAGGCGCGTGCGCGACAAATATCAGAAAGAAGCCGGCTCGGAACTACTCGACTCGAAAAATATAACCGGACAAAGCCGCAACAGAGTCAACAACGGCGACAAAAAACAGGAAAAAGCGCAAAAACTGAGAAAAAGAAAATATGAAAAGTCAGACTTTTCGGAAGAAGAATACAGCGAATATGAACGGCGGCAATTGAGAGACTATACTAATTCGCTCGACTTCATGTTCCCAGACTCACTGATGATATACCAGGACGAAGACCTTGAGCAAACAGGAAAAAAGAAAATCTTCGGACATGACATCTTTAACAATAAAAAACTGACCTTCGAGAGCAGTATGAATATCGCAACCCCGGCAAACTACACACTGGGGCCCGGCGATAACGTCTTTATAGATATCTATGGCGCTTCTCAAAAATCAATTTCGACCGCAGTCTCACCTGAAGGAACGATAGATATAGAGAATTTTGGCCCCGTAGCCGTCTCCGGATTAACAGTAGCACAAGCCACAGCACGTGTACGCGCCACTTTAGGACAAAAATTCGGAGGATCGAAAGTAAGACTCACCGTAGGACAAACCAAAACAATCTCTGTGCAAGTCATGGGCGCAGTCAATGTGCCCGGAACCTATACCCTGTCAGCATTCTCGACCGTATTTCACGCCCTCTACATGGCCGGCGGAGTTACTGAGGAAGGAACTTTGAGGAATATAAAGGTATTCAGAAACAACAAGCAGCTGTCATCGGTAGATATCTATGACTATATCCTTAACGGCCAACTAAAAGGAAACATAAAGCTTGCAGATAACGACGTAATCATAGTCGGTACATACGACTGCCTTGTCAACATAACAGGTAAGGTGAAACGGCCGATGTATTACGAAATGAAAAAAACGGAAAGCGTAGAAACCTTATTGAACTACGCAGGCGGATTTTCCGGTGACGCATACAAAAAAACAGTAAGGCTTATCCGCAAAAACGGCGAGGGCTATTCAATGTTTACAATCGATGAGTTTGAACGGAAAAACTTTAAAATTTTTGACGGAGACTCTGTGTCGGTCGATTCAACCTTGAAAAAATTCGACAATATGGTTGTAATCAAAGGGGCAGTCCATCGCTCCGGAATGTATGAGATTGGAAAAGAAATCCGTACCGTACGCGACCTAATCAGCAAGGCAGGCGGTTTGATGCCCGAAGCCTTTGCCGAGCGCGTAGTGCTTCATCGCAAGAAAGAGGACAAATCGCTTACCACCATATCCTTTAATTTGAAAGAATTGTTGGAGAATAAAATCGCGGATGTACCTCTCCAGAATGAAGATGTCATATATGTACTCAGCAAGGCGAATTCCTATAATGAGCAAACAATGTCCATTTACGGAGAGGTTGCCTATCCCGGAATTTATGACTATTCAGAGAATACTACGATTGAGGACCTTATTGTTCAAGCCGGCGGTTTAAAAGAAGCGGCTTCGCTTGTAAAAGTCGATGTTTCACGCCGAATACGCGACAACAAGTCTGTCAATACATCCGAGACCATAGCGAAAACATATACATTCGCATTAAAAGACGGTCTCGTGGTAGACGGAGATTCTGGGTTTGTGCTTCAACCGTTTGACGAGGTGTATGTAAGGAAAAGTCCAAGCTATATAGAGCAGCAGCATGTGCAAATAGAAGGCGAAGTTGCGTTTTCCGGAGAATATGCTCTGAGCCGTAAAGGCGAACGTTTGAGTGATATAATAAAGAAATGCGGTGGTCTTACACCTGAAGCGTATGCGAAAGGCGCGCGTCTGGAGCGGAAGCTTACGCCTGAGGAAAAGATTAAGCAGCAATCATTGATGAAAATTGTTGCAGGGAGCGATTCAATAGATGTATCGAAGCTGGAATTGAGCGATACACGCCCGGTGGGTATCAATTTGGATAAGGCTCTTTCTCATCCCGGAGATGATGAATGGGATTTGGTCTTGAAAGAAGGTGATCGCATTATCGTGCCGCAATACAGCAATACGGTGACATTGAATGGTGAGGTGATGTATCCTACTACGGTTGCCTACAAAAAGGGTGCTAAGTTGTCGTATTATGTCAACAAAGCCGGTGGATATGGAATGAATGCGAAAACAAATCATATCTTTGCCATTAATATGAATGGTACGGTAACGCAAGTAAAGTCTGCGAACGACATTCAACCCGGTTGCGATATCGTGATTCCTTCCAAGCGTAAGAAAAATAAGATGTCGTTGGGCGAAATAGTCAGTCTGGGAACAATGACGGCTTCTTTGGCTTCAATTATTGCCATCTTGCTCAAATAATGTAAAGGGTATGGAAGAGACCAAAATTCCGCAAATAAAGCGTCAAATAGATTTTGTCGAAATTTTCAAGTATTGCCTTGGTTACAAGCGCATTTATATAAAAGTTGGTATTATCGCCGTTGTGTTTTCGGCTATATACGTTTACAGTCTGCCTCGTTTTTATTCTACTGAAGTCAAGCTCGCTCCCGAAGAGTCTTCGGGCTCCGGTGGTGCTCTCAGCTCGCTTGCTTCGCTTGCAAACATCAAGATTGGCGGCAGTTCGTCGGGTGAAGATGCCATTTATCCCGAGTTGTATCCCGAGTTGTTCAGGTCCAAGTCTTTTTTAGTCAGTTTATTCAGTATTCAGGTTCATACGAAGGACAATACTACGCCTGTTACGTTGTATGACTATATGACCAAAATGCAGAAAATGCCTTTTTGGCAGTATCCTATCGCCTATGTAAGGAACGGTATTTCCAATCTTTTCAAGAAAGATGCGCCTTCTTCGGCATCATCAGGTCAGGAGGGGGTGAATCCTTTCAGATTGTCTTTGTTGGAAGACGCTATTGCTCAGGCCATCGGTGCTTCTATCAATTGTTCCGTCGATAAACATACCAATGTCATCACTCTTGTCACTACGGCGCAGGATCCTGTTGTTTCGGCCTTGTTTGCCGATTCCATTATGAACCGTCTTCAAGATTTTATCATACAATACCGAACCAACAAGGCGCGTGTAGATGTGGCTTATTCTGAGAAGCTTTTGGTTGAAGCCAAGAGCAATTATGAAAGAGCCCGTCAGAAGTATGCCGATTATGCCGACAGTCATGAGGAGCTCTATCTTGCTTCGTATAAGACTGAAGAGACAAACCTGGAGAATGAGATGCAGCTGGCTTATAATGTCTATTCGCAGGTTGCCCAGCAGCTTCAGATTTCAAAGGCAAAGGTTCAGGAAAAAACTCCTGTGTTCACGACTATCGAGTCGGCCACTGTGCCGCTGCTTCCTGCCGGTCCCAAGCGTGTGCGCACCATTGTTATGTTTTTTGCCTTCTCCATGCTGGCAGTGACGGCCTATCTTTATTTCCGTCGCGAGCGTGAATTGTCACGGCAACCGCATAAGGGTGACGATGCTTCGTGCAGTAACCGGCCTTTGCCGTCCGAGTCGGAAAAGCCCGGCATTGGAAACGATTGATGTCCTGTTGGAGCCATGATCTACTATGCCACGCTTATCGTATTGTTCGCATTAGGCTTCTATAATGTCTTTTCAGACAATCAGAAATACGTTTCGCGCATATTTTTTTTCTGTTTGTGCTGGTTAGTCCTGCACGACGGTTTGCGTTGGTTCATTGCTACCGATTGGGATGCCTATTACCGTTTTTTTCGCTACTGTTTGCTTGTCAAAGGTGATGCCGTCTATTTTGAACGGGGCTATGTGTTGCTCAATCAGATAGTACGTTCCATTACCGACCAGTATACCGTGTTTCTTTTGCTCCATGCAGTCATCGTATATTCGCTCATCGGTTCAACCATCTACAAATATGCCGCTTATCCGTTGCTGAGCCTTGCCCTTATGTATGCCATGATGCTCGGATATCTGGGCATGAACCGTCAATACATTGCTCTTGCCATTTCATTGTATTCCATTCGTTTCATATTCAATCGCCAACCCTATCCGTTTATTGCCTGCATGCTTTTGGCTATGCTTTTTCATAACGGTGCCATTCTTTTTTCCATTGCCTATTTTCTCAATCGCCCTTTCAAGCGAATAGTATATATTGTCTGTATCTCCTTGTTTTTTGCGATTGCTGTTTCCGGCCTGATCCGCAAGTTGCCGCTTGAGCTCTTTTATCTGATGGGAAGCGACCTCGGCGATAAGGCCGACAAATATGCCTACGAGGGTTCAAAGGCCATTCCGCTGCTTTCCCAGCTGATGGGCATCGCCAAGCGTATGATATGGGTGGTTATCATTCTTATCTATTTCGATGCGTTCAAGAAAGTCAAATACTTTTCCTTGTTTTTCAATCTCTACTTTGTTTCGTTGTGCATTTATCTCTTGTTTAACAATACCATATTACAGGTTATTGTGAGCCGCGGAGCCCTTCCTTTCAACATCTTTGAAATTCTTATCGTTCCCATGACTCTTTTTGTCTTCAAGGACAATGCAACTCGCAAAATTTATTATCTTGCGTTCTTCGCATATGGCTTGATGACCATGTCGAAAGGCATAAATGGATTTATAGAAGCTTTTGGTGTGGATATCTTCAATCCTTACCGCTGCGTTTTGTTTGAATAGTTTTCTTTGTCATGAACAGTCGTATCACCTATTTCTTTCGTCATCCCTCGGCCGGTTTCAGCATCGCCAAAGTATCTCAAGTGTTTGTCAATCATTTCAAGCAAATTTGCCCGGTGAGATGCCTTACGGTCCCTTATCATACAACCGGTATCATCTCGATGCTCCGCAATCTGTTCTATGTACGCCGCCACCGCGACCGCGAGGGCATCAACCATCTTACCGGCGATTATCATTATATGGTACTTGCTTTGATAGGTTGTCGGTCGGTCTTGACAGTTCATGACACCGTGATGGCAGACAACAGCCAATCGTGGGTGAAACGTCTGTTCTTCAAATACACCTACTTTGTCTGGCCGCTGAAATTTGCCGGACGCATCGTCTGTATCTCCGAAAACACTCGTCGTTCCTTGATGCGCTTCACCTCGCGCACCGACATCGTAGTGATACCCGATGCCATCGATACCACCATATTCAGCTATTCTCCCAAATCCTTCAATGCCGCTTGTCCGCACATACTGATGATAGGCACCGGATGGAACAAGAATGTGGAACGTGAGCTTCGCGCCCTTCAAGGATTGGCCTGCCGCGTAACGATAGTGGGAAAACTGACCTCCTCCATCCGTAAGGCCATCGAAGAAACTGGGGTGGATTGTGAAAATCTTTTCGACCTTACCGACAAGGAAATCTTTAATCTCTACAGCCAGTCCGACATGGTGCTCTTTTGCTCTCTCTACGAGGGTTTCGGAATGCCTATCCTTGAGGCCAACATGGCGGGGCGTCCCGTCATTACCTCACGCATTGCCCCTATGCCCGAAGTAGGAGGCAATGCCGCCTGTTATGTCGACGATCCTCACGATATCCGGCAAATCCGCGAAGCCATAAAGAAAGTAATCGGCAATGCTGCCTACCGCGACGATCTCATAGCGAAAGGAAGGGAAAACGCCAAACGCTTTCTTCCTTCGGTCATCGACGAAGCCTATGCCCGTGTCTACGATAGTTTCTGACGATTCCCTCTTTGTCTGCTCCGCTATATTCATAATTTGCAGCCTTTCTTTTTTCCTTTCCACCCCTTTTGTTTCTATTTGCTCCCTTGCCGTTTGATGCGTCCGCTTTGTGCAGTAAGCTGTGACGCATGCCGCATTGTCTGCTTTATGGCACACTATTTGCTATAAAGCTTAAAACAGTGAACAAGAGCCGCAGGCCGCCTGCCCAACCAGCGTTAATTATACACGCGGTTTAATTAAACGAAAGCTATTCTATGCTTTTTTACGCGGTGCAACGCTTTCACACAGCGTGTTGGCCTGTACTTTTGCAGCGATGATAAATTGTATAACCATAATAACCATGAATGCAATGACAAGAATGAGATTGAACATCGCAGCCCATGTGGCTTGCATCGGTTTGAGCGTAGCAGCTTTGTTTGTTGGCATTAATGCCTTGAACGCAAAGGTACCCGCTCAGGTAAGCGCACCGACAGGTCTGGTCGACCTCACAGGTGCTGCCGAAAGTGCCGTAAACAGTGTTGTATATATAAAGGTGACGCAAAATGCCCAGCCGCAGCAGTCGAATATGTCGCGTTCGCCATGGGACGATTTCTTCGGCGATTTCTTCGGTAACGGTGGTGGCGGCACCCAGCAGCGCCCGCAAGTGCGCAAAGGGTCGGGCTCGGGTGTTATCATCTCGTCTGATGGCTATATTGTGACCAACAATCACGTAGTGGCCAATGCCGACGAAATAATGGTAAAGTTGAACGACAATCGCGAATTCAAGGGACGTATCATAGGCACAGACAAAAATTCTGACCTTGCCCTTATCAAGATCGAAACGACCAACCTTCCGGCCATTCCCATTGGCGACAGCGACAAACTGAAGATTGGCGAATGGGTGCTGGCAGTAGGAAATCCGTTCAACCTGACGAGCACCGTAACAGCGGGCATAGTAAGTGCCAAGGCGCGCAGTCTGTATGCCAACGGTGTGGAATCGTTTATCCAGACCGATGCCGCCATCAATCAGGGCAACTCGGGCGGTGCCTTGGTAAACGCAAAAGGTGAGCTCGTAGGCATAAACGCCATGCTCTATTCGCAGACAGGTTCCTACTCGGGCTATGGCTTTGCCATCCCAACCACCATTATGAACAAGGTGGTGTCTGACCTGAAAAAATATGGCACCGTGCAACGTGCCATCATCGGCATCGTTGGAGGCGACGTGACAGACTATATCGATCGTGAAAAAGACAATGGCAAGGATGTAGACCTGGGAACCAATGAAGGTGTCTATGTCAACGAAGTTCCTGCCGACGGTGCAGCAGCCGATGCCGGTTTGGAAAAAGGCGATGTCATCACTGCGGTGGATGGTGTGAAGGTCACCAAGATGGCCGAGCTGCAAGAAGAGCTGATCAAGCATAAACCGGGCGATAAGGTCAGCGTGACTTTCCTGCGCAACAAGAAAAGCACGACAAAAAGCCTGACCCTGCGCAACGAGCAAGGTACCACTGACAAAGTGACCGAAGTGGATCCCAACAGCCTTGGAGTAGTGCTCAAACCGGTACCGGCCGAAATGAAGCGTGAGCTTGCCCTCAACGGCGGGCTGCTTGTAAGTGCCGTGACCAACGGAAAGATGAAAGACGCTGGTGTTACCAAAGGCATCATCATCCTTGAAGTGAACAACAAGAAAGTAAATACCGTTGACGAATTCCACGAAATAGTCAAGGCGGCCAACATGAGTACCGACCGTGTACTTTTGATCAGGGCCAAATCGCAAAGCGGACGTAACCTTGCCTATGCAGTGGAGCTCGGCGATGCCAAAAAGTAAGACGAAGTAGTCAAAGTGGCATTCTGAATGCACAAAAAATGAGAAAGTGGCAACAAGCAAAGGCTTGCTGCCACTTTCTCGTTTGTCAAACGAGGGCATTTACTGAAAAATGGTTAACTTTGCAGGGTTTAATAGTAACTTAATTCGCCAACTCATCATATATGGCAAGAGAAATCAAATTGCACAAAGGATTGGACATACGCCTGCAAGGCGAAGCCAATCTTGTCAAAACGGAAGCCGTCGCGGGAAAAAACTATGCGATAGTTCCCGACGATTTTTACGGTATCAAGCCTAAAGTCATCGTACATGAAGGCGACACGGTCAAGGCCGGCGATGTGCTTTTCGTAAGCAAACAAGACGAAAGGCTGAAAGTGGTTTCACCGGTCAGTGGTATCGTAAAATGTGTCAATCGCGGAGAGCGCCGCAAAGTGTTGGACATACAGATTGAAGCTGACGGGAAAAACGAGGCAAAGGACTTCGGCGTAAAGTCGCCGTCCGGCATGTCGTCGGATGAAGTATTGAGCCATTTACTCGAAACGGGTATGTTCGCCTTTATAAAAAGCCGTCCGTATGACATAACAGCCACACCAGCCGACAAGCCAAAGGCCATCTTCGTATCGGCATTTTCAAAAATGCCGCTTGCAGCCGATTTCAACTTCGTGGTAAAAGGACAGGAAGCCATGTTCCTGGCCGGAGTGGAAGTATTGTCGCGCCTGGCAAAAGTATATCTGAACATATCGCCCGATGAAGTGGGGGCTGCTTTCACCAAAACCGACCATGCAGAAACGACCGTGTTCAACGGCCCCAATCCATCAGGCTGTGTAGGAGTGCAAATCAACCATCTTTGTCCCATCAACAAGGGTGAAGTGGTATGGACCGTCGGCGCTGAAGAAGTCGTCTTTATCGGACGCGTCTTCAAGCAGGGAAAAGTAGATCTGACCCGTACCATAGCAGTGGCAGGCTCTGAAATATCCAATCCATCGTATGTCAACGCACGCATTGGCGCAGCCTTGTCAGACCTGCTCGCCGGAAATCTGAAGACAGCCGAACACGTTAGAATCATCAACGGAAACCCGCTTGTTGGCAACAAAACAACATTAGACGGCTACCTGGGAGCGCACAACACGGAAGTATGCGCCATACCCGAAGGCGATGACGTCGACGAAATACTCGGCTGGATACGTCCACGCTTGCAGCAGTATTCTACGAGCCGTTCCTATTTCAGTTGGTTGCAAGGCAAAAAAAGCTACAATCTCGACGCACGCATCAAAGGCGGGCAGCGTCATATCATCATGAGTGGAGAATACGACAAGGTGTTTCCCATGGATATCTATGCCGGCTACCTGATAAAAGCAATCATCGTAGGCGACATCGACCGCATGGAACAATTGGGAATCTACGAAGTGGCACCCGAAGACTTCGCCGTAGCCGAATTCGTTGATTCGTCCAAATTGGAATTGCAGCGCATAGTTCGCGAAGGACTCGACATGCTGCGTAAAGAAATGGCATAATACGAGAGAAATATGAGCAACATAATAAAAAACTATTTCGACAAGATACGCCCTCAATTTGAAAAGGGTGGAAAACTGCAGGCATTCCATTCGGTATACGAAGGCATGGAAACGTTCCTGCTCATACCCAATGCCACATCGGCACGCGGCGGAGTCAGCATACACGATTCCATAGACTCGAAACGCATTATGTCTATCGTAGTCATAGCCCTGCTGCCGGCCATGCTGTTCGGTATGTATAACATCGGTTATCAAAACTATCATGCCGCCGGCACCGAGGGAACATTTTTCGAAATGTTCGCTTACGGATTCCTGCAATTGCTGCCCAAAATCGTTGTTTCATACATCGTAGGATTGGGCATAGAATTCATTTTCGCTCAGGTAAAGCACGAAGAAATACAGGAAGGCTACCTTGTGACAGGACTGATGATGCCATTGATACTCCCTATCGAATGTCCGCTGTGGATGATGGCGCTCGCCATAGCTTTCAGCGTGATATTGGTAAAAGAGCTCTTCGGCGGAACAGGCATGAACATCTTTAATGTGGCCCTGGCAGCACGTGCATTCCTCTTTTTCGCATACCCCACCAAAATGTCGGGTGACGCTGTATGGATAGCCAAAGACCAAGTCTTCGGTTTAGGCAATGTATTGCCCGATGCAGCAACCTTCGCAACCCCGTTGGGACAAGTGTCAGGCGGCCAGCAAGTCACGGCATCGCTGCAAGACATGATAATAGGTCTGATACCCGGAAGCGTGGGAGAAACCAGTGTCATTGCCATAGCTATAGGAGGTATCATTCTGCTGTGGTGCGGCATAGCAAGCTGGAAAACAATGATCAGCGTCTTCGTGGGAGGAGCACTGACAGCTTACGCATTCTCGGCCGCAGGCATGACACCGATACCCTGGTATGAGCACATCTTTTTAGGAGGCTTCTGCTTCGGTGCCGTATTCATGGCCACCGACCCCGTTACCGGAGCGCGTACAGAAACCGGAAAATATATCTACGGCTTTCTGATAGGCTTTTTTGCCATTCTTATCCGCGTATTGAATCCCGGCTATCCCGAAGGCATGATGCTGGCCATCCTGCTGATGAACATCTTTGCCGCACTCATTGACTACTTCGTGGTAGACCGCAATATCAGCAAACGGGCAAATCGTGCAAAACTAAAAAAATAATACCATGGCAATCAATACAAACAGCAACACATATACCATCATCTACGCTTCAATCGTAGTTGTTATTGTGGCGTTCCTGCTCGCATTCGTATCAAAAGTGCTCGAGCCACAGTCGAAAGCCAACGAACGCATAGACAAGAAAAAGCAAATATTGGCTTCGCTGAACATTCGCGGGCTCCAAAACAGCGAAGTCGAAGCACGTTACGAAAAAGTAATTCAGGCAGACCAGATAATCAATTCAGAAGCAAAGGTAATTGCCGAAGGAAAGCAACACGACAAGGACGGCTTTGCATTAAGTATGAAAGAAATCGGTCCCAACCGGCTGCCAATCTATATATGTAGGATTGCTCCGGGTGACGAAGGACTCAAATACGTGTTTCCGCTCGTAGGCAAAGGACTATGGGGTGCAATATGGGGATATATAGCCCTCAATTCCGATTTGCTCACAGTCTATGGCGTATACTTTAGCCACCAATCCGAAACCGCCGGTCTCGGCGCACGTATCACCGAAGCAGAATTCCAACAGCAATTTGTAGGGAAGCACATCTCAAAGCCCGGGTCGGATAAGATAGATCTGGCAGTAGTTAAGAACGGCAAAGTGCAAGACCCCTCAGTACAATGTGACGGCATCACCGGAGCAACCCTTACAAGCGATGGCGTAAGCCTCATGCTGCAAGAAAGCCTTGCCAACTATCGAAACTTCCTGCATCAGAAACAAAAACCAACATTATAGTGAAGCAATCATGAGTAAAATGTTTTCAAAAGAAAATAAGGAAGCCTTTCTCGCTCCGCTCAACCTGAATAACCCCATCGCCATACAGGTGCTTGGGATCTGTTCGGCATTGGCCGTCACCTCACAGCTTGGACCGGCCATCGTAATGGGTTTGTGCGTGACGGTAATAGTTGCATTGAGTAACGTCATCGTATCAATAATCCGCAAAACCATACCCAGTCGAATCCGTATCATCATACAGCTCGTTGTTGTGGCAGCATTGGTTACCATCGTAAGCATCCTGCTCAAAGCCGTGGCCTACGACGTCAGCGTACAGCTTTCAGTATATGTAGGCCTTATAATTACAAACTGTATTCTAATGGGGCGCCTTGAAGCTTTTGCCATGATGAACGGACCTTGGAGCAGCTTCCTCGACGGACTGGGCAACGGCCTTGGTTACGCCTACATTTTGGTCATCGTTGGTTTTGTGCGCGAACTTTTAGGTAGCGGCAGTCTTCTCGGCTATCGCATCATACCACAAACTTTCTACGACATGGGCTATGTCGATAACGGGATGATGACAATGCCAGCAATGGCACTCATCATACTTGGCTGCATAATAGCTCTTCATCGTCATATCAATCGTAACAAAGAACTTTAGAAAGACAAGAAATATGGAACATTCGATAAGCTTGTTCGTCCGCTCCATTTTTGTGGACAATATGATATTTGCTTCATTCCTTGGGATGTGCTCCTATTTGGCAGTATCCAAGAACGTAAAGACTTCGCTGGGCTTGGGAGTAGCCGTGACTTTTGTATTGCTCGTCACAGTTCCTGTCAATTATCTGTTGCAAGTCAAAGTTCTGAACGGCGGTATCATGGGCATAGACCTCAGTTATCTTTCGTTCATCTTATTCATTGCTGTCATTGCAGGAATCACCCAATTGGTAGAGATGTTGGTTGAACGTTTTTCACCGGCCTTATACAGTGCTCTCGGTATATTCCTTCCTCTTATAGCCGTAAATTGTGCCATTATGGGTGCCTCGCTCTTCATGCAGCAGCGCATCGAGTTGGCTCCTACGAGCTCACAGTATATAGGAGGCGTCGCCGATGCCCTGATATACGCGCTTGGTTCGGGAATTGGCTGGCTGCTTGCCATTGTAGGCTTGGCAGCCGTGCGTGAAAAAATGGCCTATACCATAGTTCCGCGCCCTTTTCAAGGATTGGGAATTACTTTCATTACTGTTGGTTTGATGGCCATGGCTTTCATGTGCTTCTCTGGACTGAAAATATAAGAAAACACAAACTGTATGGATTTCAATTATATCTTAGCAAGTATCATAGTTTTTTTGGCCATTATCCTTGTTTTGGTCTTAATACTACTTGTTGCAAAGCGTTACCTTTTGCCGAGCGGCAAAGTCAAAATCACCGTTAACGGGAAAAAGACCTTTACAGTTCCGCAAGGAGGGAGTTTGCTCTCAACCTTGTCCGAACAAGGAGTATATTTGCCGTCTGCATGTGGCGGGAAGGGCTCTTGCGGTCAATGCAAATGCCAAGTTCTTTCTGGCGGAGGCGAGATTCTTGATGTCGAGAAGCAGCACTTTACGCGCCGTCAAATTCTTGATCATTACAGGCTGGGTTGCCAATGCAAGGTGAAAGGCGATCTTGAGATTGCTGTGCCCGACAGTGTTTTGGGAGTCAAAGAATGGGAATGTACAGTTATCAGTAACAAGAATGTCAGTTCGTTTATAAAAGAATTCATTGTGGCTTTGCCGCCGGGCGAACACATGGATTTTATACCGGGTTCGTATGCCCAGATAAAGATTCCTGCTTATGATACCATAGATTATGATAAGGATTTTGACAAGAACGATATTGGCGAAGAGTATCTTCCTGTTTGGCAGAAGTTCAACATCTTCAGTTTGAAGGCTCACAATCCCGAGGCTACGGTTCGTGCGTATTCCATGGCCAATTATCCTGCCGAGGGCGACCGTATCACGTTGACGGTGCGTATTGCAACCACTCCGTTTAAGCCTCGTCCGCAGGTGGGCTTCCAAGATGTTCCAACCGGAATTGCTTCGTCCTATATCTTCAGCCGCAAGCCCGGAGACAAAGTGATTATGAGCGGTCCATACGGTGATTTCCACCCTATATTCAATTCCAAGCGCGAGATGATTTGGGTTGGCGGCGGTGCCGGTATGGCTCCGTTGCGTAGCCAGATTATGCACATGCTCCGTACTCTTCATGTGCGCGACCGCGAGATGCATTATTTCTATGGTGCGCGTTCATTGAGTGAGGCCTTTTTCATAGACGATTTCCATGAATTGGAGAAGGAATATTCCAATTTCCATTTCCATTTGGCTCTCGACCGGCCTGATCCGCGTGCCGACGAAGCAGGAGTGCCTTATACAGCTGGTTTTGTGCATGAAGTTATGTACAATACCTATTTGAAGAATCATGATGCGCCCGAGGATATAGAATATTACATGTGTGGTCCGGGTCCCATGTCTAAAGCTGTCACTCAGATGCTCGATTCGCTTGGTGTAGAGCCTGAATCGATTATGTACGATAATTTTGGTTAGAGATTCAAACCGTCTTTGCTTCTGCAAGGACGGTTTTTGATTTGGCTCTCTTGGTTTTTATTTGGCAATCAAGTGTCAGTCTTCAAATATTTTCAGTGCGAAGCTCCATCCGAAGCTGATCGATTTTCTGTTTGCCGAGCCTATGAACAAACCTATGTCGAAGAGGTGTGTAGCTATCGAGTAACCGATTTCAGTATAGGGGTTCAAGGCGTGTACCGAGAGCAGATTGCAATAAATTCTCTCGCGCTTGATATATTGTGTCAATGGTCTGACGCATGAGAACAGCAGCATGGGCGATTCATAGGAAGCGCATGCTCTTGCATAGTATTCCGATTCGTTGTACCATCGAGAGTCGAGCGATTCAAATTGTCCGTTCATGCTGTCATTCCAGGAGTTTGGCAGCGAGCTATAATGGAAATTTGAATAATCCACAAAGTGTGTATTGCTTTTGTCGGTGTAGAGGCCTCCACCTACCCGCAGATAGAGTTTGCGCAGAGCATAGAGGTCAATCATGTGCTTGGCTTCAAATTCCCATCGTTCATATTTGTTGTGACAATTCAGAGCTGTGATTCCTTTTTCATATTCTGCCGAAAATGTCGGCCATTTGCTAAAGAGCACTTTTTTGCTGTTTCCTTCACGATAGTAATATTGTCCGGGTGTCCATTCCAGGTACACATTGGGTGCCATACTGCGATATCTTTTGTCGATTCCGTTTTTGCCCGCTTCTTCGTTCCAACCAATCAGTTTTCTTTCGTGATATACAAATCCGAGTTTGGTTTTCAATCCGTTCAAAAGCTCATACGACAGTGCGGCTTTGGCGTATAAGTCGTTGTAGTAGTTGAAAGCATATTGGTTGAACACAGTGAGCAGTGAATCGTAGCGCATGTCTTTTGACAGACGCTCACGAACCTCTTCGGCTTGCGCACTGTTGTAGATTCTGTTTCCGTTTCCCATTTCGAGATGCAATGTACCGTTGTGGCGTGGTGCGAAAAGGATGTAGGTCGGTGTCTTCCAATAGAATTCTTTACGTTTAAAATTGTAGCCCAAGTGCAGGTTGGCCACCAGATTCTCTCCGTTTTCTTGTTCGCTTTTGAATTGTAGTTTCGTTCTGAGAGACAGTCCTTTCCGATTGCTCCATTCAACCATCGACGGTGATATAATCGGAGGTATTCTCACCAGTTTGTGCAGTCCTACGTGCACATAATGGCTACCCAGAAACATGTCTTCGATATTTATTTTCCTGTTTTGCTTGTGTTGCTCGTCTTGTACTGCGGCTTGTATCGAGTCTTTGGCGGTCTGCTCGTCAAGATAACTTTTAAGGATGGAATCTTCTTTGGTTGTCAGGGCTGTGGTTCGTTTATGGTCAAAATAGGTCGTGCTGTGTTCCGTTGCGGTTGTGTCGGTATTCAGTTTATACAAATATGTCAGGTCGCGTCCGTTTCGTTTGAGCGTGTTTTCCACGTTTTCTTTTTTGTAAGGTTCAATTGAGTTGTATTTGAAATCAACGTGCAGACGATATTGTGAGCTGTTTTTCAGGAATCTATATCCCGAAATGATGTCCATGCTTTTTGGCAGAAGCGATGCCAATCCACTTTCACCCATTTCTACGGTAGCCGCGCTCCGTTGGGTGTTATAATTGTATTCACAGTAAAAAGTCTTTACCCGTCCGCCTTCTTCTTCCACATCCATATATCCCTTTACCAACTGCATGTTGAGCACTTTCGGGATAATCCTGATGCGTGTCACCTTTTTGCCGTTTATGAAGTAGGAATAGTTTTTCTTGTATTTGTAGAAAGCCTTGTTTTTCCGGTTCATCGGCGACAGTAGTTTGTCGCCCAAGAGCGATGGCGAATATATCGAAATGTTTGTTCTCGCGATAAATACATCTTTCAGGCTGCGGATATATGGCATGGTGCTGTAAAAGGCAATTTCCTTTCTATCCGTGATGCCCGGAGCCGTATAGGAATATCTGACGATGCTTTCGCCCAGATACGCGCGTTTGCCTCTTTCTTGTTTCCCGATAAAAGGAATGAGGCGCATGCCGATGTTCTTGCGTTCGTTGTCGATACAGAATTTCAGATACATTTCCGTCTCGTAACGGCCTATTTCCAGTTGGTTGACCGTTGTATACGAGTAGACTTTTTCAATGATCGGCTGTATCTTATCCTTGCGTGCCGCCAGCGATGTTGCGGCCAAGCACCATAAGATGATGCATACGGCCGATTTAGCCGCGTGTAACATTTTTCACGCCCTTTACGGTCTTCAGTTTCTTTATGATTGAGTCGAGTGTGGCCAGATTGCCTACCATCAGCGTCAGGCTGCCCGAAAACAATCCGTCGTTGGTATCGATGCTGAAAGAGCGCATGTTGATTTTTTCATCTTTGCTGATGATGGAGCTGATGTTGTTGACCACTCCCAGATCGTCATTGCCCACAATGCGCAGCACTATGGGATATTTGTTGTCGGTTGCAGCTTGTCCGGCCCAGCGGGCTTTCACAATGCGATAGCCGAAGCGTTCACGCAGGGCGTGTGCGTTGGGACAGTTGGTGCGATGTATTTTGATGCCTTTGTCTACGGTGACAAACCCAAAGATTTCGTCACCATAAATAGGGTTGCAGCATTTGGCCAGTGAGTAGTCCACTCCTTTCAGATTTTTGTCGATGACCAATACATTGTCATCGTGCGCCCAGGTTTGTTCCTGCTCGTTGGTAAATTCCTCCGCGCTGTGCACCTCAGCCCTTTCGAGTTGGAATGTATCTTTTTTATAGATAAAGTCATAGGCTTCCAGCACTTTTTCAATGTCCAACTCATCGTTGGCCAGGTCTTTGTAAAACAGGTTCAGCTCCTTGTATCCCAGCTTCTTCACTGTTTGGTTCAACAGAGTCGGTTCCAGTTCTATCTTGCGGTTTCTGAAAGTCCGTTCCAGCTGTTCGCGGGCAATTGCGCCTTCTTTCAGTTCCAATTCTTTGATAGACTGTCTTATTTTTGCCTTTGCGCGTCCCGTAGCCACAAATTCGAGCCATGCGCGTTTGGGCGACTGGTTATTGCTTGTCAGTACGGACACCTGGTCGCCGCTCGCCAATTGGTAGCGCATCGAAACATTCTTGCCGTTTACAATGGCACCGATACATTTGTTTCCGATGTTGGTATGTATGCTATAGGCAAAGTCGAGCACTGTGGCTCCTTTGGGCAGTTTGTGAAGGTCGCCTTTGGGCGTGAACACGTATGCCTCGTCGGTATAAAGCTCCGATTTGAACTGATCCATCATTTGCAGGTTGTCGTTGTTCTCCAAAGCAGTGCGAATGTTGGCCAGCCAGCTGTCAATGCCGCTTTGTTCGGCCTTTATCCCCTTATATCTCCAGTGTGCCGCCAGTCCGTGCTCGGCTATCTCGTCCATCCGTTCCGTTCTGATTTGCACTTCCACCCATTTGTTCTCAGGCCCCAATACTGTGATGTGCAGGCTTTCGTAGCCGTTGCTTTTGGGTATCGACAGCCAGTCGCGTAGCCGCTTCGGGTTGGGACGATACATGTCGGTCACCATGCTGTAGACCTGCCAACACTGCAGCTTTTCCTTTTCCAACGGAGCGTCGAGGATGATGCGGATGGCAAAAAGGTCGTAAACGCCCTCAAAGTTGCAATTCTGCTTTTTCATCTTTTGCCAGATGGAATGGATGCTCTTTGTGCGCCCTTTGATGTGGAATTTGAATCCGGCCTTTGTCAGCATCTCCGAAATAGGGGCTATGAAACGCCTGATATATTCATCGCGGCTCTTTTTGGTGGCGTTCAGCTTGTTCTTTATCAGGTAATAGGCATCATGGTTCATGTATTTCAGCGACAGGTCCTCCAGCTCGCTCTTAATCTGATAAAGTCCCAGCTTGTGGGCCAGTGGCGCATACAGATAGGCTGCCTCCTCGGATGCTTTCAGTTTGGCTTCGTCGTTTGTTGTATCCTTGATGCTGCGCATCAGGTTGGTGCGGTCGGCTATCATGATGAGTATCACCCTCATGTCTTCGGCAAACGATACAAGCAGGTTCCTGAAATTCTCGCTCTCAACACTCGGGCTCTTCTTGTAAAGCTCGCGTATGTGTATCAGTCCGTGAAGTATCACTTTCACGTTTTTCCCGTAAAGCCTGTCTATGTCATCGAGTTCCTCTTCGGTCGTAATGTAGGGCATCAGCAGGCAGGCAATCAGCGAA
This sequence comes from uncultured Bacteroidaceae bacterium, assembly GCA_934426255.1. Classification (GTDB taxonomy): domain Bacteria; phylum Bacteroidota; class Bacteroidia; order Bacteroidales; family Bacteroidaceae; genus UBA6382. Next base: position 66,061 of record CAKRYD010000012.1, read on the forward strand.
TCGCTTTTCAGCCCAATGTCTTCGGCCGAAAGAATGGCTGTCTGCATCGAACGTATAATGGGGTTCAGGTTGAACAAGCCGCGGTGAAAACGACCTTGGCTTATGATGGTGGCCAAATGGCGTTTCAGAATCCGGTATTTGTCGCCTTCAAACATTTCGGGCGAGTCGTTCCTCAGTCGCTTGAACAATTGAAAAAAGAGGCTGTGCTCTTCAGCCGTGAATAGAACCGTATTTTCCATATTCCGCTTGGATTTGATACTACAAATGTAGTGGATTCTTTTGAGAAAAGAGGCATCCAAGAGCCAAAACCGCGTATCTTCCTGCTCTTATCATCCGAAAAGTGTTTGAAAGGCAAGGCTGCAAATCAAAACGCTAAGGCTGCGAATCAGAACGGCAAGGCTGTCATTCCAGTCCCATACGTGTAAGTGCAGGTAGGAATGGCGTGAAGGGAAACAAAAAAAGGGAGACTCGCTGGAAAGTCTCCCTAAACGTATAGTATGAAAAAATGGTTACGCCTATCAGAACCAGCGAACGTAACAGAAGTCTTGACGGTGTGGAAGCAGCGGGTGCTTGGGATACATGCGGCAAGCCACCTTGAAGCTTCCCGAATTGTCAATGCTCTTATTCATCTCGAACGTATACAGGTTCCCCTCGTGTTTAACCACATTGAAAGGCGTTACGTCGTAAACATGGTCGTTGCCGTCCGAGTCGGTACTGATGGCCACCATTTCAATGCCGACGGCATCGTTCAGGCCCTGCTCGTCCACAACGATGCGTGCCTTGTAACTGCGGCCGCTCACAATGTTTCCATCGAGCTGCGAGAAGTCTGACGAAACAATCTTGATGCTGTCCCAACGCGAAGCCACCAGTTCTTTCCAGGCAGCAATGTCCTTGGCCACCTTATTGTTGTCAGCACTGAGAAGCTTGAAACGATGGGTCTCGGGAACGTAGAATTTCCTGTAGTAGTCGTCCAATTGGCGCTTCATGGTGTAGTGGGGGGCTATTTGGGCAATGGAGTTCTTGATAGTTCTTACCCATTCTCTCGACAGACCGCTTTGATCGTGCGAATAAAACATCGGAATGATTTCGCGTTCCAGAATATTGTAGATGGTCGACGCGTCCAGCCTGTCTTGATACTCTTGGTTTTCATACGTGCGCTTGTCAGTCAGTGCCCATCCGGCTCCTTCGCGATAGCCTTCGAGCCACCATCCGTCGAGTACCGAGAAATTAATCAATCCGTTCATTAAAGCTTTCTCGCCCGACGTACCCGATGCTTCAAGCGGGCGTGTAGGAGTATTCAGCCATATATCGACACCCGAAATGAGACGCTGTGCCAATTGCATGTCATAGTTCTCCAGAAAAAGAATCTTGCCCAGGAAATCAGGGGTCTGTGATATTTCGTAAATCTTCTTGATGAGTCCCTGACCCGCACCGTCGGCAGGATGAGCCTTGCCCGTATAAATGAACTGTACGGGATAGTCCTGGTTATTGACAATCTTCTTGAGCCGCTCCAGGTCGGTAAAGAGCAAATGGGCACGTTTATAGGTGGCAAAGCGGCGGCCGAAACCAATCAGCAAAGCGTTGGGGTTGATTTTGTCGAGCAGGGATACAACCCTCGAAGGGTCGCCCTGATTTTTCAGCCACGACTTGCGGAAACGCTTGCGGATAAATTCTATCAGCTCGGTCTTCTGCTTGATGCGCAAGTCCCATATTTCTTCATCGGGAACGTCATAGATTTTCTTCCATACTTCTTCGTTGGATTGGTCGGCATAGAAATCCTCTCCGAAGTATTTCTCGTAAAGAGCTTTCCATTCATGAGCCGCCCACGTAGGCATGTGCACGCCGTTGGTGACGTAACCGATATGATTCTCTTCAGGATAATAGCCACCCCAAATGTTGTTGAACATTTTCTTGCTCACCAAACCGTGGAGCTTGCTCACTCCATTGACTTCCTGACAGGTCTTGCACAAGAACGTGGACATGCAGAAACGCTCGTTGTGGTCGTCGGGATTGGTGCGTCCGAGTCCAATGAATTCATCCCAGCTGATTCCCAGTTTTCCGGGGTAGCTTCCCAAATATTTGCCGAAGAGCGATTCGTCGAAATAGTCGTGACCGGCCGGAACAGGCGTATGAACCGTATAGAGCGACGAAGCGCGTACCAGTTCTATGGCCTGGTTGAATGTCAGTCCCTGATTGACATAGTCAACAAGGCGTTGCACATTGCAAAGGGCGGCATGTCCCTCGTTGCAATGGTAGATGTCTTTCTTGATGCCGAGCTTCTGGAGCATGAGCATGCCGCCGATTCCCAAAAGGTATTCCTGCTTCAGGCGGTTTTCCCAGTTGCCGCCGTAAAGGGTGTGGGTGATGGGGCGGTCATACTCGGAGTTCATGCTGTGGTCAGTGTCGAGCAGGTAGAGCTTGACGCGGCCCACATTGACACACCACACGAGTGCATGGAGCGTATAGCCGGGAAAAGGAACGTCAACGATCATCTGCTTGTCACCGTCCATTACTTTGGTGATGGGCAGGCGTTCAAAATCCTGTGCCTCGTATTTGGCAATTTGTGAACCGTCCATGGCCAATTCCTGAGTGAAGTAACCGTAACGGTAGAGGAATCCTACACCGACCATGTCGACGTTGCTGTCGCTGGCTTGCTTCAGATAGTCACCGGCAAGGATGCCAAGACCACCTGAATAGATTTTCAGTATGTGGCTCAGGCCGTATTCCATGCAGAAATAGGCGACCGATGGGCGCGAAGCATCCGGTTTCTGATTCATGTAGTCTTTGAAAGCCTTGTATACGTTGTCAATCTTGGCCAACAGCACCTTGTCTTCCGACATCTTGGTGAGTTCTTCATAGCTCAACTTGCCGAGCATTTCGACAACGTTTTTTCCCGTAGACTTAAACAAGTCATAGTTAAGGTTACGGAACAAGTAGTAGGCGTCGGTGTTCCATGTCCACCATAAATTGTGGGCAATCTCGTCCAGGCACTTCAGTGCTTCGGGCATTTGCGATTGCACTGTCACCACTTTCCAGTCGGGTGAATTTACGTTACTTGCTTTAATGTTCATTGCTATATGGTTTTGTAATGAGACTATATCTTTGAAGCATTGCGAAGAGCTACAGCGTAAGCTTCATAGTAATATTTGATAAAATTCTTCCATAGAGCCTTGCGGGCAATGGCCTTGGCCTTTTGGCCGATGGCCTTGCGCTGCTGCCGGGTGAGATTCATGTATTCACTCATACTGTCGGCAATGGCTTGGGCAGTTTCTTCATAGCTGCTGTCGGTGCGGTCAACTACGTCAACTCCGTCTTCAAGTCGGCTCTTATGGCCTAATGTTTCATCGACCCATTGACCGAATCCCGACAGGCAGGTGGTGAGGCATGGAATGCCGAAAGCGATGCTTTCCAGACATGTGTAGCCCCACGGCTCGTAGTAAGAAGGATAAAGACAGTAGTCGCATCCGATGAGCCAGTCGTAGTAGCTCAGGTCAAAGATGCCGTCTTTTCCGTCGAGGTAGCTGGGCACAAACATTACGTGTAACCGGCAATCCCTGTCAGTACGGATGCCATATGCGCGAAGCGTGTTGACAATGCGGTCGTCGGCCATGTTGTATAGCTCGTGGGTGATAAACGCATCAGGCAATGGCTCGCGGCTTTTGTCTTTGCCGCTCAACCGGTCAAGCAAATCGTGGCGTGCATCTTTTTTCCAGCAAGGAACGGCAATGACAGCCAAGGCATCCTGCATCAGATCGCATTGCTGCATGCGGGCAAACGCATCAATGAGAACGTCAAAGCCCTTGCAACGGAAATCATTGCGGCCGCTGGTAGAGAAAATGAACGTCTTTTCGACATCCAGCTGTGTGCCCATCAGGCAGTTGGCCACGTCTATCGTCTTACAGCGTGCTTCATCGCGTTTTCTGGCATACATTTGTGCCTTGGGTACGAACTGCTCTTCAAAGCCATTGGGCAGTATCACATCGGAAGCTTTTCCGAAAAACTGCTTGCACTCCAGATCGGTTGCGTGGCTCACCGTAGTCAGGCAATCGGCATGGAGTGCGGCTTGCTTTTCGATGCTATGCTTGGCTTCCATGTGCAATTCGCCTGCCATCTGGTCGCCGTTGTAGCCTTTGAAGTAGTCATAAAGCGGCTTGTTGTTGGTTGTGATGGAACGTCCGATGCTGGTGGCATGCGTAGTGAAGACGCAACCAATCCGTGGACAATGCTTTTTTATATAAAGCATTCCGCATCCCGACATCCACTCATGAGCCTGATAAACAACGCTTGCATCTTTTTTTTGCAGGAAATGCTTATAGATACATTCGGTCAATTTTCCTGCGGCAAGCGAAAACATGCAGGCTTCGTCGTAGTCGCCGTATGCTTTCAGCGAATCAACACCGAAGTCGTGCCACATGGCTCCGTAGACATCGTTTTTCTTTTCAGACAAAGTCGTAAAATCGACTAAAAATACAATGGGGGTTCCGGGAACATTCCATCGGCCTGTGCGTACGGCAATGCCGTCGGTTGCAGCCTGTTCGTTCCATTCTTTTAATAAACGGGAATCCTCGATGAAATCGGGATTCTCTTTTCCTTTCCATAAGTCCGGGCCGATATAGAAGATACAATCTTTGTAGGCTTGCTGGAGCGTTCTTGCCTGAGTTGACAGTACGGTGTAGATTCCGCCAACCTTGTTGCAAACTTCCCAACTTGTTGCAAAGATGTAATCCGGCTTTTTGTTAGTAGCTTTCATCGAACATCTCTTTCGGAATGCAAAGTTACTGATTTTTATTTTTTTGTCAGATACGCTTCAACCCATTTTCTACCTTCCCTTTTTGAGGATAATGATGCTAAAAGTACTTTTAGTGCGATGACAAATGTAGTTTTGTTATGTGGAATGACAAAACAAAGAATTCAAAAGCAGATTCCATGTGGCGCATTTTGTAATCTGACGAAGTCGTTCTAACATCAAAAGGCGAATTTCACGCGTTATCATGAAAATATCCGCCTCTTTCTTTCTGATTTGCTTGGTATCTTTTGCATAAATTAGAAACAACCTTTTATCTTTGCATGAGACATAACGAAAATCAATTATATACTGTTTATGGAAAATAAAAGAGTGTACACTTTCGGTGGCGGCCAGGCTGAAGGCAAGGCCGACATGCGGGAGCTGTTGGGCGGTAAGGGTGCAAACCTTGCCGAAATGAATCTGATTGGTGTCCCTGTTCCTCCGGGCTTTACGATTACCACTGACGTTTGCAACGAATATTATCAGGTGGGTCAGGAAAAGATTATGAGCCTGTTGGAAAACGAGGTTACGGCGGCTGTAGCGCATATTGAGAAATTGATGAACTGCAAGTTTGGTGATGCCACCAATCCTTTGCTTGTCTCTGTCCGCTCGGGTGCCCGTGCTTCCATGCCCGGCATGATGGACACAATTCTTAATCTCGGATTGAACGATGAAGTGGCTGCCGGTATGGTTGCCAAAACCAATAACCCCCATTTCGTTTACGACTCCTACCGTCGCTTCGTTCAAATGTATGGTGATGTGGTTCTCGGCATGAAGCCTGTTAACAAGGAAGACATCGATCCTTTTGAAAAGATAATTGATGAGGTAAAAAGCGAACAGGGAGTAGTTCTCGACAAAGACCTTTCTGTCGAATCACTGCAAAAACTTGTCAAGCTCTTCAAGGCTGCCATTAAGGAACAGACGGGTGCTGATTTCCCCGATAGTCCCATGGTACAGTTGTGGGGAGCCATTTGCGCCGTATTCCGCAGCTGGATGAACGAACGCGCCATTCTTTACAGAAAAATGGAAGGAATACCCGACGAGTGGGGCACTGCCGTTAGCGTTATGGCCATGGTATTTGGAAACATGGGCGACACATCGGCAACCGGTGTATGTTTCAGCCGTGATGCCGGTAACGGTGAAAACCTTTTCAACGGTGAATATCTGGTCAACGCTCAGGGCGAAGACGTGGTAGCCGGCATCCGTACTCCACAGCAAATCACAAAAATCGGTTCTCAACGTTGGGCAGAACGTGCAGGCATCTCCGAAGAGGAACGCGCAAGCAAGTATCCTTCGATGGAAGAAGCCATGCCCGAAATCTACAAGCAGTTGAACGACATACAGGACAAACTGGAAAAGCATTACCATGATATGCAGGACATGGAGTTCACCGTTCAGGAAGGGAAGCTTTGGTTCTTGCAGACCCGCAACGGAAAGCGCACCGGAACAGCTATGGTAAAAATCGCTATGGATCTTGTGCGTGAAGGGCTGATTGATGAAAAGACCGCTCTCCTTCGCTGCGAACCGCAAAAGCTCGATGAGTTGCTTCATCCTGTGTTCGACAAGGACGCATTGAAAAAGGCCAAAGTTATCACGCAGGGTTTGCCGGCATCTCCGGGTGCTGCGTGCGGCCAAATCGTTTTCTTTGCCGATGATGCACAGCAATGGCATGCCGATGGCCATAAAGTGGTGATGGTGCGTATTGAAACGTCTCCCGAAGACCTTGCCGGTATGTCAGCAGCAGAAGGCATTTTGACGGCACGCGGAGGTATGACGAGTCATGCCGCAGTTGTTGCACGCGGTATGGGCAAGTGCTGCGTTTCAGGTGCCGGAGCCATTCTCGTTGATTACAAGGCACGCACCGTAGAAATAGAAGGTGTTACCTATAAAGAAGGAGACTATCTCTCCATCAATGGTTCGACAGGGCAGGTATATGCCGGACAAGTTCCGACCAAGGCTGCCGAATTGAGCGGTGACTTCAAGGCATTGATGGACTTGTGCCGGAAATACACCAAACTGCAAGTTCGCACCAATGCCGATACTCCTCATGATGCACAAGTGGCACGCGCCTTTGGTGCAACAGGTATCGGACTTACCCGTACAGAGCACATGTTCTTTGAGGATCAGAAGATTATAGCCATGCGCGAAATGATTTTAGCCGATTCTGCCGAAGGACGCGAAAAGGCATTGGCAAAATTGCTTCCTTATCAGAAAGCAGATTTCAAAGGCATACTTGAAGCCATGGACGGTTGCCCGGTCAACATACGCTTGCTCGATCCTCCTTTGCACGAGTTTGTACCCCATGATCTCGCAGGGCAGGAAAACATGGCCAAACAAATGGGTGTAAGTGTCAAGGAAATACAGCAGCGCGTTGAAAGCCTGTCGGAAAACAATCCGATGTTGGGTCACCGCGGTTGCCGATTGGGAATCACATTCCCCGAAATAACCGCCATGCAGACACGTGCAATCCTTGGTGCAGCCTGTGAGCTGAAAAAAGAAGGCAAAAACCCGATGCCCGAAATCATGGTACCATTGATTGGTAATGTAAACGAGTTGAAGCAGCAAAAAGAGGTAATCAAGAAAACGGCCGAAGAAGTGTTCAAAGAACAAGGCATTTCATTGGATTTTGAAATCGGGACAATGATTGAGATTCCTCGTGCAGCACTCACCGCTGACAAGATTGCCACAGAAGCTGAGTACTTCTCTTTTGGAACCAACGACTTGACCCAAATGACATTCGGTTTCAGTCGTGACGATATTGCCAGCTTCTTGCCGGTATATCTTGAGAAAAAGATTTTGAAAGTGGATCCATTCCAGGTGCTTGACCAGGAAGGTGTGGGTCAGCTCATCAAAATGGCGGTAGAAAAGGGACACAAAGTACGTCCTACATTGCGTACCGGAATTTGTGGAGAACACGGTGGTGAACCTTCTTCAGTGAAATTCTGTGCCAAGATAGGTATGAACTATGCTTCGTGCTCACCGTTCCGCGTACCTATCGCGCGTCTTGCTGCGGCGCAGGCTGCTGTCGAAGAATAAGTAGACCTTATTATAATTGTAAATCCGGGCAACTTCCTTGCTTTTCAAGGTTAGTTGCCCGGACTTGTGCTACTTAGCTGTTTCTTGAATCTCAAAATTATATGCAAAAACGGTCGGTCTCTTAGTAAGAGACCGACTAAAGTCACCTTTAGCTTGAAAAACAACATCTTACTTAATAGAATAGAAAGCAAAATGTTTTAAGTCAAGATTCACACCTTACTTTTTTAAAAGATGAATTACACCAAGCGACCCAGTAACTAATAGCTTTATTAGGTGCATATAAAGAGAACTACCGCATGCGTTAGAATTATCTAAACTGCAATATATGATTCTGTGTATTAGTATTTTGTTAAAATGGGGGGGGGGAAATTAATTGTATCTTTCCTATGAAAATGTTGTCTTCAATAAATGTTTTTTGTACCTTTGCACACGATTGCGGTCGGTCTCTTACTAAGAGACCGACTAAAAATCAAGGTTTACGGCTCTTGTCACGGATACGTGATAATCCGCAGAGTTGAAGTGTACTGAATGTGCGTTAAGCAACCAAACCTATGTGTTTCGCCGGTATTTGCAGGTATTCGAAATGCCGACAGCGATAAGGGGGAGATGTATGGTAGGCACAGTTAGTCAGAGCGTAAACCGATTGTACGAATTTAAGTAAGATTTTTTCTGATACCTATTGTTGCCATGTCCTTGCAGCTTACAGATGATGCAATCGAACATTGGTACGCTCTCCGCGTGTTCCATCGAAAGACGGGTGAAATGTTGAATGAATTTCATCGTGCTGGCTGGCGAACCTATATTCCTATGCGGCGCGTGGAAAACGTGGACATACATTATAACGAGATAGTGAAGGAAGAGCCGGTGATACCCTCATTGCTTTTTATACGAACTTCAAGTGATTATATTATGGCACTTCATCGTTCTCCAACAGCCCATGTTCGTCCTTATTATGTGCCGGGTACTACTTGTCCGGCAGTTATATCCGACCGGGAAATGGAAACGTTTATCTATGTCACAACCCATAGTTGCCGTACATTGGAAATGATTCCCACCGAATTGGTAAAAGGTGATCGTGTGCGGGTCACTGAAGGCGTGTTCAAGGGGGCTGAGGGATACATAACCCGCGTGCATGGTACGAAGCGTTTTGTTGTAGTTATTGAGGGCATTGCTGCAGTAGCTACATCGTACATACCTGGAAAGTTTTTGGAAAAGCTTACAGAAACGAATATATGATGTTTTCTTCCGAATCTCATGCGGATGCTTTGCATTGGTATGTGGTGAAGGTTTATTATCATCGTTATGCAGCCTTGTGCGCCACGTTCGAGCGCAACGGATGGGAATATTTCATTCCTCCCTATAGTCCCGATACGATGTTGCTCTTCGTCAGAACCAATGAAAGCTATATCTTGTCTTTGCAGTCCTCTTTGTGTGATATGGGTATGGTCTGCCCTGTTCCCGGTACGCACCTTCCGGCACGCATCAGTGATGAAGAAATGCAGATGTTCCGCTTTGTGTCTGAAATGGCAGGTACTGACATGGAAATAATTGCGGGTGTTGCTTCGCTCAGACTACGCGACTACTATCGTGTTACGGCTGGTCCATGGAAAGGAGCCGAAGGCTTTCTGGCGCGTGTTCATCATCGTATGCGTCTGGTCGTGACGTTAGGTTCGCTGTTTACACTGGTTGCAACCACGTATATTCCGAAAGAACATCTTCTCCGCATCGATTTGCCCGAATGGAAAAGGGCAGCGGTATGAAGAAGCAATAATTCAAAATACAATTAAAACCATGGAAATGCTATTATTTCCGTTTCTGACGGCATTTCTGGCTACCTGCTTTATTTATCCGAAAGTATTGCGGATTGCCTTGGAGAAAAACATCGTAGACAACCCCGATGCCCGTAAGTTACAGCGTGTTCCCGTTCCGGTGCTTGGTGGTGCTCCTGGCTTTTTTGGTGTAATGGCCGGTCTTTGCTGTGCCAATCTGTTTGTCGATTGCTCAGGACTTTTTCCCGTTGTGGCTGCCATGGTCATTATATTGATGGTAGGCATTATTGACGATATCATCAATCTTTCTCCCCGTGTACGGTTCATGATTGAAATACTGTTGGTTTTGTTCCTTGCCTATGCTACAGGCAACATGATTGACGATTTCCACGGTCTTTGGGGACTACATCGTGTTCCAGCGAGGTTAGCTGTGCCATTGACTGTTGTAGCCGGTGTCGGTATCATCAATGCCATCAATCTGATAGACGGTGTTGATG
>CAKRYD010000013.1 GCA_934426255.1 uncultured Bacteroidaceae bacterium
AGGATATTGATTGCAAGGAACTTCCCAATCCAAAATTTATAAAAAACCGCTTTGCTGCTCAATTGGCGGCCAATGAGCAGTTGACCAAATTCGAGGAGAACGGCAAGAATCATAAGTGGACAGAGGCGGAAGATGTGATACGAGGCCTCTATAAGCAGATAACCGAGAGCGACATTTATGCTTGCTATATGGATTCGTCAGATGATTCATATGCTGCCGACCGTGAGTTTTGGCGTAAGGCCTACAAACGTTTCATCTGCTATAACGAGGCTATTGACAATGTGTTGGAGGAATGGAGCCTGTATTGGAACGACGACAAGGAAATCATAGACACATTTGTTTTGAAGACCATCAAGCGATTTGATGAAGCCAATGGTGCCGCCCAACCACTGCTCGCAGCATACAGCGAAGATGAAGACAAGGAATTTGCCGGCAAACTGTTCCGGTGCGTGTTTGATTCAAAAAGCGAGTATGAGGAACTGATACGCAGGAATACGAGAAACTGGGATTTCAGCCGTATAGCCGTGATGGACTTGATTATCATGGAATGTGCCTTGGCCGAACTTCTCAACTTTCCGACGATAGAGAAATCGGTGACATTGAACGAGTATATCAATATTGCGAAAGTATACAGCTCGCCTAAAAGTGCAGGCTACATAAACGGTATGCTCGACAGCATAGCCCGTAGGTTGAAGCAAGAAAATAAACTAACAAAATAAATTAAACATGACAACGATGACAGTAATCTTACAGGCTGCAGGAAATGCGGCAGCAGGCTCGGGAATCGGTTTTTGGGTAATGATCATTGCCCTTTTCGCTATCATGTACTTCTTCATGATACGTCCGCAGCAAAAGAAGCAGAAGGCAATTGAGAAGTTCCGCAAGGCACTTCAGGTTGGTCAGGAAGTAATCACGGCCGGAGGTATCCATGGTACAATCCGTCAAATAGACGAGGCTCAGAACATTATCGTGCTCGAAGTGGCAAAAGATGTGAAGATCCGTATCGACCGTGCTTGCATTTATGCCGATTCGACAGCTGTGCAGCAGCAGGCTGACAAAAAGTAGTCGGGGCTCTCATCTTGAGGATTACCTAACTCTACGGTTTTTCTTTTAGATGAAACAATTGAGATTTAGATATTTGCGACTGAGAAAGTTTCTATTGCGATTAAGCAACAGGAACTTTCTTGTGTTCATGTTCTTTCTGGCTCTTTCGGCTTCCTTTTGGGTCTTTCTGGCTCTTAACGATGAGTACGAAAAAGATTTTGCCGTTGCGCTCAGGCTGAATTCCGTTCCCGATCATGTGGTTATTACCACGGAGCTGCCTGCAACTTTCCATGTGGTATTGAAAGACCGCGGCAGTCAACTGCTTAATTACCAATATGCCGGGTTGCCTGTCATCAATCTAGATTTCAGGAACTATGACCGTCAGTCTGGCCACGTGGTGCTTTCGGCTGCCGACATTGCCAAGCTGTTGCAGCAGAAGCTTTCGCCTACAACCAAGATTGTGTCATATAAGTCCGAGCGTCTGGAGTATTATTTTAATAATGGTCTGAATGTGCGCCTTCCCGTTGAATTGAAGGCCAATTTGAAGACCGATCAGCTCTATGGCATATCATCCATACGTGTTACTCCTGATTCTGTAACTGCATATGCCATGCCTGAGGTGCTTGACACTCTGCGTTCGGCCATTACGCAGTCGCTTAATCTGACTAACATCTCTGAGAGTCGTGTCTGTAAGGTGAGCCTTGCCAAGATGCGCGGTGTCAAGTTTGATCCCCCTTTCGTGCGTGTGAAAATCAATGTAGATCAGATGACTGAGAAGTCGGTGGATGTACCTGTCAAACGTGTGAACTTCCCGGCCGGGAAGACGCTTCGCACCTTCCCTTCCAAAGTGAAGATTATATTCCAGGTGGGCATGAGCATGTATCGTAAAATCACTGCTGACGACTTTACCCTTGTAGTCAACTATGAAACGCTGCTTAAGGCTACGGATGGGAAGATTCATCTTTACCTGAAATCGGTTCCGGCCGGTGTGTCGCATGTGCGCATTGTGCCATCAACCGTTGATTTCCTTATAGAGGATGTTGTCGAAGAAGACAATTAGTCTTGGGTTGACAGGCGGGATTGGCAGTGGCAAAAGCTATGTGTGCAGCCTTTTGGCCCAACGGGGCATTCCTATATTTGATACGGATAGTGAGGCCCGTAAAGAGATGTTTGAGAACAGAAATATCCATATTTCACTCCAATCCCTCTTGTCGGCTTCGCCTTTATTGCCCGACGGCAGTCTCAACAAACCGCTGATTTCGTCCTATATACGAGGTGGTGATGAGCATGCCTGCCAGGTGAATGAGATTGTGCATCCATTTGTTCGCCAACGTTTTCGCCGCTGGATGGAAGCGCAGCATGCACCCATTGTTGTCATGGAAAGTGCACTGCTTTTCGAGTCGCATTTTGATGATGAGGTGACAAATACGGTCTGTGTCACTGCTCCGCTTGAACTGCGGTTGCATCGTGTTATGGCTCGCGATGGAAAAAGTCGCGAGGAGACGCTCAGATGGATGAGCCTGCAGATGCCCGAAGACGAGAAACTGCGAAAGGCCGACTATGTCATCATAAACAATGAAAAGGAACCTCTTATGCCGCAAGTCGACAGTCTTCTCAAGGCATTGCGGCAGGGATGAGCCCGTGTTTAATTAAGATTTTTTTTGCTGCCCGTCACCTTGAAGCCGCAAGAAACAATTATCTTTGCGATAATAAATACTGAAACAAAACAACGTAAACACGAAACACATGGAAAAGACCATACTCTCCATATCCGGCAAACCCGGTCTATATCTGTTGCTCTCGAGAGGCAGACAGGCAGTCATCGTAGAAAGCATTGATGCAGCCAAGAAGCGGCACACTGTAGGCCTACGCGATCGCATCACTTCACTCAATGACATATCCGTATACACCGACGAAGGTGACGTGTCACTGACTTCGGTATTTCAGTCTATATATGACCAGTTTGACCAAAAGCCGCTTGACTTGAATACCAAGGCTATGACGAAGGAGCAGCTGGCAGACTTTATGGCTAAAGTGCTGCCCCACTATGACCGTGACAGGGTATATCCCGGAGATATCAAGAAGATTATCAGCTGGTACAACATACTTGTAAGCAACGGCTATACCGATTTCGAAACTTCCAAAGACCAGCAGCAGGACGGCTCACAGCCCGAAGCCGACACTCAGGAACAACAGGGTTAGGCATTTCATATATAGATGTGTACAGTTTGTGCGTGCGATGTGTATAGATCGTTCGTGCGATGTGTACAGACCGCAGCATGCGATATGTACATATCGTAGCATGCGATGTGTATAGATCGTTCGTGCGATATGTACAGACCGTAACCTGTGATCTGTACATATCGTAACCAGTGATGTGTATAGATCGCGCGTGCGATGTGTACAGATTGCAGCACCCCATGCCTTGCCTTTTTATAAAAACCATAGAGCACATGAGGGCTGACCCGTTTGAATGTTGTAACTTTGCCGTAAACATATAATGCAATGATTGGCAGAATAAAAACAAATCGGACCTGGCTTGTAATGCTTATGGTCGTAGCTTTCAATTGTATATTCACAACAGGTTGTGACAATCGTGACGATTGGGACGAGCGAGTTCTGGCGGGAAAGTGGTGGAGTGTAGACGATCCTTCCGACATAGTCTGTCTGGAATTCTATCGCAATCATAAAGGGCTTTGCTCCGAAGATGACTTTTATAACGGTTACACCGAAGACTATTTCACCTGGTTTGTCGATGACGGCTTGATACATATCGTCTTTATGGACGGCAGCAGCTGGATATGGGATTATGACCTTTACGACGGTCATACGGTAAACATCAACGGACGTCTGTTTTCACGCAACCGCAACTACTATTCCAAGCATTATATAAAAGGAAAGATTCCATCTGATACCGCAAGGCTGCAACCAAAGGCTCCGTTCTGACGAAAAAACGCATTTTGTATTGCTCAGAAAAAGATTTTTCGTAATTTTGCCTTTGATAATATCACTTTCTGACCTATATGGACGATTATTACGCGGAAAACAAACGATAGCGAGCCGGAAGTCTGCATCTCATCTTGAGACGCTTTCCTCCCGTCTCGATGATTATTTGGAGGACATAGAGATGCGAACATTTTGGAATATCAACCGTACATTGCGCACATTAAGCGAATGGCAACCCAATTGCTGGATACAGATTACCTGCCCCACTGACGAGGACGAGGACTACCTTATCAACGAACTGAAAGTTCCAGACTACTTTCTTGACGACATCAGGGACAAAGACGAGCGTTCACGTTATGAGTTTGACGAAGGGTGGGTGCTTATAATCCTGCGTATCCCATATGTAAAGGAAGTGCGCAGCCGAACGCCGCATACAACGGTGCCTTTAGGCATAATCCTATATAAAGACCTGTGCATCACCATCTGCAACTATGAAACAAACATGATGATAGACTTCGTGTCGTATCAGCAAAAACGCAACCAGGGATTTACCGATGCCGTAGACTTGGTGTTCCGCCTGTTCTTGTCGTCATCCGTGTGGTATCTGAAAAGATTGAAACAAATCAGCGCACTGATAGAAGAATACAAGCACAAACTCGATCATAAAATCAGTAACGAAGACCTCATAGGCCTTTCACGCTTGCAAGACAGCCTTACATATTTCATCACAAGTATCCGCGGAAACGAAACCCTGCTCTCAAAACTGAAGTTCAAGCTCCCAGTAGATGAGCTTGATGCAGATCTGATAGAAGACGTCACCATTGAGATGAATCAGGCACGCGAAACCACCAACATCTATACCAACATTCTCGATTCTACAATGGAAACCTATGCCAACGTCATCAACAACAACATGAGCGGCGTGATGAAGACAATGACATCCATCAGTATAGTTCTGATGTTCCCGACCCTCATAGCCAGTTTGTATGGCATGAATCTGATCAATGGCATGGAAAGTGTATGGTGGGGTTTCCCCTTGGTATGCCTGTTTTCCATCATCGTAGCCGGCACTGCTTTCTTTCTGTTCCGTCGGAAAAGCTGGATTTAGTGCACGCTAAGTGATGCCGGCTTCCTGCTTTTTTGTAATTTTGCAGTACAAAACAGAAAGAATAACGAGCGAATGGAAAAGAAACAATATGCCAAACCCGACGATGCACAATTAAGGATGCAACTAACTGAAGACCAATATGCCATCACACAGTTGGGACATCGCGAACCACCCTATTTCAATGCTTATTGGGACGAAGAGCGTGACGGCATATACGTAGATGTCGCAACGGGCGAACCTCTGTTCCTTTCGACCGATAAATTTCATTCGGGTGGTTGGCCGGCATTCTACAAACCCATAGACCGCAATTCCATCATCACAGAAGAGCATGACGTGCAGGGCGAAAAAACAACCGAGGTATTGAGTCGTATAGGAAATACACATCTTGGCTATGTGTTTCCCGACGGACCCATCGAATTCGGGGGCATGCGCTACAGCATCAACAGCGCTTCCTTGCGTTTTGTGCCCAAAGAGCGGCTGCAGGCAGAGGGCTACGAAGACTTTCTGCACTATTTCTGATAGGGAAAGGCAAGCACCGTTTCCTAAAGTCCTTATATAGTATTTCTTCCAATCAACGAATATTCTTAGATACTCTTACCCATTGTTCGTTTTTTTGCTGTAAATTTGTCACGATATAACAGCAAAAGGAACATTGTGAAAAAGAAAATCATTACATTAGGTGAGATAATGCTTCGTCTTTCCCCCCGTGGAAACATGCGCTTTGTCCAAGCCGATGGCTTCGACGTGCAGTATGGGGGAGGAGAAGCCAATGTGGCAGTCAGTTTAGCCAACTATGGCAATGAAAGTTGCTTTGTCACCAAACTGCCGTCCAATGACATAGGGCAATCGGCACTCAATGCCTTGCGCCGCTATGGCGTCTGTACAGAGCACATCCTGCGTGGTGGCGACCGCTTGGGCATTTACTTCCTGGAAACAGGCTCGTCCATGCGTCCGAGCAAGGTGATATACGACCGCGCTCATTCGGCCATGTCAGAAGCCTCAGCCTCCGAGTTTGATTTCAACAAGTGCATGGAAGGAGCCGACTGGTTTCATTGGACAGGCATCACTCCCGCCATTTCCGATTCGGCAGCCCGTATAGTCGAGGCCGCATGCAAGGCAGCCAAGCAAAACCATCTGACCGTGTCGTGCGACTTGAACTTCAGAAAAAAGCTATGGACACCCGAAAAAGCACAGTCTGTCATGCGCCCGTTGATGGACTATGTAGACGTGTGCATAGGCAACGAAGAAGATGCCGAGCTATGTCTCGGCTTCAAGCCTTCGGCCAAAGTCGAAGAAGGCGTGACATGTGCCGAGGGCTACAAAGGCATCTTTCAGGAAATGGCCGCAACGTTCGGATTCAAGTACGTGGCATCAACCTTAAGAGAGTCACTGTCGGCCTCACACAACGGCTGGAAAGCCATGATCTACGACGGCACAACATTTTATGAGTCGCGCCGCTACGACATACTCCCCATCGTAGACCGTGTAGGGGGAGGCGATTCTTTTTCGGCCGGACTGATTCACGGCTTGCTTCACGGCATGACTCAAGGCGAAGCTTTAGAGTTTGCAGTGGCAGCTTCAGCCTTAAAGCATACAATCAACGGAGATTTCAATCTCGTCTCGGAAGACGAAGTAAAAAGCCTGGCAGGTGGAAACACATCCGGCAGAGTTCAAAGATAACAAGATAAAAACAAAGAATAATGAGTAATCTTTTTGATATAGACGGCTATGTAGTAGTCGTCACAGGTGGAACCGGTGTCTTGGGCCGTTCCATCTGCAAATATCTGGCGATGCAGGGAGCCAAAGTCGTTTTGCTGGGCAGAAATGCCGACAGAGGACATGCCATAGCC
Organism: uncultured Bacteroidaceae bacterium; assembly: GCA_934426255.1. GTDB lineage: Bacteria > Bacteroidota > Bacteroidia > Bacteroidales > Bacteroidaceae > UBA6382. The sequence goes on from CAKRYD010000013.1 coordinate 6,949, forward strand.
GATGATATAAAGGAATCAGGCGGCGAAGCTCTCTTTTTGCCAACCGATGTGCTCGACAAGGATGTGCTCGAGCTGAACCTGAATGCCGTGATGCAGAAATACGGCAAGGTTGATGCCCTGCTCAATGCTGCCGGTGGCAACATGCCCGGTGCAACAATCAAACCCAATGGCAATATCTTTGATCTTGACATCGAAGATTTCCAGAAAGTGCAGTCGCTCAACCTGACAGGAACCATATTGCCCACACAGGTATTCTTGCGCCCCATGGTAGAATCGGGCAAAGGGTCGATAGTCAACTTCTCGTCAATGGCTGCATTCCGTCCGCTGACACGCGTTGCCGGCTATGGCATTGCCAAAGCCGGAGTCAGCAATTTCACGGCTTTCATGGCAACAGAAGTGGCCAAGAAGTTCAGCACTTCCATCCGTGTAAACGCCATAGCCCCCGGTTTCTTCCTGACCGAACAGAACCGCACGCTCCTGACCAACCCGGACGGCAGCTGGACCGAGCGCGGCAATGACATCATACGTCAGACACCGATGAACCGCATGGGCAAGCCTGAAGAATTGTGTGGCACTATACATTACCTCATCAGCGATGCTTCCCGTTTTGTCACAGGAACCGTGGCCGTCGTAGACGGAGGCTTTAATGTCTTTTCCATATAATAAGAAATCTGAAGATGGTACTTTGCGAACAAACATTCCGTTGGTATGGTCCCAACGACCCTGTCAGTCTTTCTGACATACGTCAGACAGGTGCCACAGGTGTAGTAACAGCCTTGCACCATGTTCCCAATGGTGAAATATGGACTGTGGAAGAAATCATGAAGCGCAAACGCGAAGTAGAGCAGGCCGGCCTTACATGGACGGTGGTCGAGAGCGTTCCCGTTCATGAACATATAAAGACACAGACGGGCAATTATCAATTATACATCGAGAACTACAAGAAGAGTCTTGCCAATCTGGGCCGATGCGGCATAAAAGTCGTAACATACAACTTCATGCCTGTCTTGGATTGGACGCGTACCGATTTGGCCTATCCCATGCCCGATGGCAGCCTGGCCTTGCGTTTCGAGCGTGCCGCCTATATGGCTTTCGACTTGTTTATACTGAAACGTCCCGAAGCCTTTGACGAATATTCTCCGCAAGAGCAGGAGACAGCCCGCCGACGCTTAGCCTCCATGAGCGAAGCCGAACGTGAGTTGCTCACCCGCAACATGATAGCAGGATTGCCAGGAGCCGAGGAAAGCTTTACACTTGAGCAGTTTCGCAGTGAGCTGCAACGCTATAAAGGCATCACAGCTGAAAAGCTTCGCCGGCACCTCATCAGTTTTTTGAAAGCCATTATTCCAGCAGCCGAAGCAGCAGGAATAAAGATGGTGATTCATCCCGACGACCCGCCCATGCCGATTCTTGGCTTGCCCCGCATCATGACGTGTGCCGATGATTTCAAGGCACTGGTCGATGCCATACCTTCCGAGGCCAACGGACTATGCCTCTGCACGGGTTCCCTGGGCGTCAGCAAGGACAACGATTTGGTGGGCATGATAAGCCAATTCGGCGACCGCATACATTTTGTGCATTTGCGGAGCACCAAGCGCGATGACGAAGGCAACTTTGTGGAAGCAAGTCATTTGGAGGGCGATGTGGATATGTATGCTGTGATGAAGGCTCTTCTTGAGTTGGAGCAACGTCGCGGCTCATCCATTGTGTTGCGCCCCGACCATGGTCACCAGATGATTGATGACTTGAAGAAAAAGACCAATCCCGGTTATTCCTGCCTTGGGCGTTTGCGCGGTTTGGCCGAGCTGCGCGGTTTGGAAATGGGGATAGCCAAAACATTATATGACTGTTAAAACCAACCGACATGGCCAGATTTGATAAAATCCAGGTGTTACAGAAAATTGGAAGCACAGGCATTGTGCCTGTCTTCTATCATTCAGATGCCGAAACGGCACGGCAGGTGTTGCGTGCCTGCTATGAAGGCGGCATCCGCGTCTTCGAGTTTGCAAACAGAGGCGATTTTGCCCATGAAGTGTTTAGAACCCTTGCCGGATATGTGGCAAGCGATTGTCCCGACATGTCGCTCGGTGCAGGTTCTGTGGTAGACGAAGCCACGGCATCGCTTTACATGCAGAATGGCGCCGACTTTATAGTGGGACCGTTGTTCAATCCTGCCATAGCTCGCGTGTGCAACCGTCGCGGCGTGCCTTATGTTCCGGGTTGCGGCACTGTTTCCGAAGTCGGCTTTGCCCAAGAGGCGGGTTGCGACCTCATCAAGGCCTTTCCGGGCGATGTGCTTTCGCCCAAGTTTGTCAAGGCCTTGCTGGCTCCCATGCCTTGGTCGCGCATAATGGTTACCGGTGGTGTTGAGCCTTCGGCCGATAACCTGCAGGCCTGGTTCCGTTCGGGAGCCTATTGTGTGGGGATGGGCTCAAAGCTCTTTCCGAAAGACGTGGTCAGGAACGGCAATTGGGAATATGTATCTGAAAAGTGCCGCGAGGCATTGTCGATAGTTCAATCTTGCAGAGCCCTATGAAACCATTCATCAACGAGGATTTTCTCTTGCAGACAGAAACGGCAAAGCATCTGTATCATGAGCATGCCGAAGGGCTGCCCATCATAGACTACCACTGTCATCTCGATCCGCGCATGGTGGCCGAAGATCACCGCTTTGCAGATATCACCGAACTATGGCTTGGCGGCGACCATTACAAGTGGAGGGCGCTGCGTGCCAACGGTATACCCGAACATTACATTACCGGTGATGCTTCGCCGTGGGAGAAGTTTCAGAAATGGGCCGCAACTATGCCTTATGCCTTGCGTAATCCGCTTTATCACTGGTCGCATCTTGAGCTGAAGACCGCTTTCGGCATTACCAAGCTGCTCAATGCAGATACGGCTCGCGAAATATATGACGAATGCAACGAAAAGCTGCGTCAGCCCGGTTTTACGGCCCGCGGTCTGATGCGCCGGTATCATGTTGAGGTGGTCTGTACAACAGATGACCCTGTAGATTCGCTCGAATGGCATAGGCAAACGCGCGAGAGCGGCTTTGAGATACGCATGCTTCCGGCCTGGCGTCCCGACAAGGCAATGGCCATAGAGTCGCCTGCGGCCTATCGCCGCTATATTGAAAAGCTGTCGGAAGTGAGCGGCATAGAGATACGATGCTATCAAGATCTGTTGGATGCTTTGCAGAGGCGGCACGACTTTTTTGCTTCACAGGGTTGCTGCCTTTCCGACCACGGCATGGACCGCTTCTTTGCCGAAGAATATACTCAGGCTGAAGTTAATGCGATATTCCAAAAGGTGTTGTCGCTTCATGATCCTACGGTTGAGGAAATCGAAAAATTCCGTTCGGCATTGCTTTACGAAGGAGCCGTCATGGATGCCGCTTCGGGCTGGACGCAGCAGTTCCATTATGGCCCTACTCGCAATAACAATTCACGAATGTTCAACCAATTAGGGCCTGATACGGGCTTTGATTCGATAGGAGAGTTTTCCACTGAGCGTTCCATGGCCCGCTTCTTCGACCGTCTGGAGCAAGAGGGAAAATTGGCCAAGACCATTATATACAATCTCAATCCTTGTGCCAACGAGATGGTGGCGTCCATGGTCGGGAATTTTCAAGACGGCTCCATTCCTGGTAAGATGCAGTGGGGCGCGGCCTGGTGGTTTTCCGACCAAAAGGATGGCATGGAGCGTCAGCTCAATACCTTGTCGCTGTATGGCTTGTTGAGCCGTTTTGTGGGCATGCTCACCGATTCGCGCTCGTTCCTTTCTTATCCGCGCCATGAATATTTTCGCCGCATTCTCTGCAATTTGTTGGGCAATGATGTTGAGCGCGGAGAGTTGCCACCACAGGAAATGGCGCGAATAGAACAGATGGTGGAAGATATCTGTTATTATAACGCCAAGAACTATTTCAAGTTTTAAACATCTAACCGCGAAACCGTCCCATAGACTGTTTCGCGGTTTTTCTAAGGCTTCCAATCGAAAACATCGGGTTTTGAATGGAAACCAAAAGGGTTTCTATGATTTTTTTCAGGGCTGTTCGTTTTTCAGGATGTCGCATATCTCCACGACATACATTCTGTGCAATCCGCCTCCCGGCCGATCGTTGTACCAGCGTGTGAGACATTCTTGTTCGATGAAACGCTCTGCTCGCAGGTCGTCGGAATAGAGTTTGCGACATACCAATGTGAGGCGTGCCTGCTCGTAGGTGACGGTGTTTTTTTCCGTTGCGATGGGAATGAGTCCCGTGGCCTTTACTTTGTCGATGTCGCGTCCCGACTTGGTTCCGCAGATGTTGTAGATGTCGCGATGCTGTTCACCGAGGAACGAAAGTGTCAGGTATTCGTTTTTCTCGATGAAATCGAAGGTATAGCGTTCGGGTCGAATGAAAATAAAGGCCACATTCCTGTTCCAAAGATAGCCCAGGCCGCCCCATGAGGCTGTGAGCATGTTGAAATGGTCAGGCGTGCCGCTTGTGACAAGCATCCATTCATGACCGATGGCCTGAAATACATTTTCGTTGAAGTCTTTAGGATCTGTTTTTTTCATTGTCGTATTGTTTTTGAGGGTTGTCGGAGAGACAAGATGTGCTACCATTCAAGAAACTTGCCGCGTGCCTTTCTTTCGGCCAGTTGCTGTTGCAGTTTCAACTGGCGTTTTTGGCCGAGGAAGCGTCGTATGAAAATCTTGGGAACGGCCACACCGATAGAGATGCACAGGATGATGAGTGCGGCGTTCATGCCGTTGTAGGTGGCATTGGTCACTTCGCCGACCACTCCTTTCATGGTGATAAGTGCCAGCAGGCAGCGGTAGATCAAGACACCCGGAATCATGGGTATGACCATCGGGATGGTAAACGTGTGGTTGGGAACATTGAACCAATGTACGGCTTTGATGCCGATGAGACTTACAAGGAAGGCTCCGACAAACGAACCGAAGATGGGGCCGTAGCCCAATTCAAAGTTGACGAAATTGCGCGTGCATACGGCCAAGGCACCTCCAAGGGCAATGAACCAAAGCAGCTTTCTGGGGATGTTGAAGATGAACGAAAAACCGACGGCCGATATGGCAGCCGCAACGGCATAGATAAAGTAGGTGTCGTGAGGCACCATGCTGAGCTCACCGAAGCTTTCGGCTATGGTTACGTTTTCGCCCGACAGCACGTGAAGGGCAAACATGATGCCGAACGCCATGGCTGTCAGGGTGACCGTGCAGTTGAGAAAACGGGTGAATCCAACGACAAGGTAGTCGCTGATCATGTCGTCGACGAAATTGATGATGGGCACACCGGGTACGATGAACAGGGCACAGGCCAGAAGCGGGTGGTAGGGCGTTGACGACAGACCCGACTTGCTGGTGGCATAGGCAAGGATGGTACTTACAAAGGCGGCTATGGTGACGCTCATATAGTGGTTGATGCCGAGACGGATGCAGTGGAAGCGCAGGCGGAAGCCTATCATGGCACAAAGGGAAGCAAAGAAAAAGGCCATCCAGTCGCAGCCGAAAAGCTTGCAAAAGCCACCGCAGGCGAAACCGGCCATGACGGCCGTGGCCATGGGGGAGTAGTTGCGTTTTTGGTGCTCAATCTTTTTCAGCTCTTCTTCGTACTTGTCTAACGAGTAGTCTTCGCGAATGGCGCGCCACGACAGGTGGCTGATGTCGGTTATGGCCTGCATGTTGACCGAGTGCTTCTCGCACTTCTGGAATTTCGACACCGAGTGCTTTTCGTCGCTGATATTGACAAGGAGCATGGTGTAGCTGACATGAATGTGCAGCTTTTCTTCGGGGATGCCGAGGAAAGCTGCGGCACGCTTCATGTTGCGTGTGACGCGGCTGGTATCGGCCAGGCTTTCGATGAGCATCTGTCCGGTTTTGAGCAGCAGGTGGAGCTTGCGTCTCAGCAGCAGTTGTTCTTGTTCTTCTTGTGTGGTCAGGTGAGACATGGTTGTAGGCTTGTGCGGTGGCCGGGGGTTAGCATCCCATGGTTTCGCGATAGAAATCGAGCATGTCGAAAATCTCATCCTTCGTGGCCGATTGGTCGATGTGGATTTGTCCGATGTCAGACAACAGGGTGAAATTGACGGCGTTGCCCGTGTTTTTCTTGTCGTGCGTCATCAGTTCGTACAGCTTGTCATATTGTTTGCAGTCGAAAGCGAATACGCCGTAGTTTTCTTTGATGAAGCGTATGGTCTGGAGCATTGCATCGTGGGGAAATCCGAGCCGTTTGCAGCTCAGATACAGTTCGCAGACGAGTCCCCAGGCCACGGCATATCCGTGGAGCACAGGATGTTGGCTTTGCAGCGACAGGCTTTCAATGGCATGCCCGGCCGTGTGGCCGAAATTGAGGGCCTTTCGGATGCCTCGCTCTTCAGGGTCTTCGCGGACGATGCGCTTTTTGACATTGACGCTCTTTTCGACCAAATGATGAAGGATGTCGATGTCGGGCGACTGCAGGTCGTAGTGCATGAGTTGTGCCCAATCGTCTTTGCTGGAGATGAGCGCGTGCTTGAGCATCTCGGCAAATCCCGAACAGATATTGTTGCCATCCAAAGAGCGCAGGAAGCCTGCGGAGATGATGACTTCGAAAGCGTTGCGAAACACACCTATCTCGTTTTTCAGGGCGTTGAAGTTGATTCCCGTCTTGCCTCCTACCGAGGCATCGACCATGGCGAGCAGGGTGGTGGGGATGTTGATGAATTTGATGCCCCTCTTGAACGTGGAGGCGGCAAACCCGCCCAAGTCGGTGACCATGCCGCCGCCGATGTTGATGAGGAGTGAACGGCGTGTGGCGTGTTGCTCGCTAAGCTGTTGCCATACATGCGACAAGGACGACAATGTCTTGTTTTCATCGCCGGAACCTATGGTGATGAGCTTCGCGTGGCCGATGGCCCGGCATTTGTCGCATAAGGGAAGGCAGAGCTGCGCTGTCGTTTCGTCGGCCAAAATGAACAGACGGTCGTAGGGCGTCGCCGACAGGATGCTTTCCAAGTCGTTGACGATGTCTTTTGAAAATATAATGCTTTGTTCTTCCATGACATTGCAAAGGTAAGCGTTTAAATCCTGCCGTGGCTTGCTCTGCCGTTACTTTTGCAGATAAACGGCAAGGCTTTTCCGGCGTTTGGCGGTATGTTCTGGCGCGAGACGAATACTTTGGAATGCAGACTTATCCTTTTGGCAGTGTGTCTAAAGGGAAACTTTTTACAGAAAAAAGCGATGACGGAAAGTGGAAAATGGACGTAGAAAGGGAAACAGGCGTTATTTTCCTTGTCTTTTGTTTTGTCAAGTGAATAGAATTTAGTTTATTTGCACTTGAAAAGATATTGAGATTCATAGGAATCTTTCAGAAGTTGAAAAACTATAAGAAGACAACAACATGGTAAATGTTCCAGAAGAAAGAACGGATGAGCTGAAAAGTTTGGATTCCGTTGAGCAGCCGTCCGAGACAGTAGCACCTGTAGCATCGGAGGCTGAAGCCCAACCTGCGCCCCAAGCGGAGGAAGAAAATGATGCCTTGCACGAGGAGGCCGTTGCAGAAAATAACGACATCCCGGCCTCGCCCGAAGAGGATGAGCCCGATGCGAGTTTGGCGGAAAGCAATATAGAAATTCCTGATACGAAGGAAAAAATCATAGAAAGGCTTGAAACGCTGGCTGAGCATGTGGAACAGAGCGGCAAGGCAGAGTTGGATCTTTTGAAACAGGGATTCTATAAGATATTAAAAGAGGAAAGAGCACAATTCAGAGCACAATACCTGAAAGATGGCGGCAATCCTGAAGAATATGCCGAACCCGAGGAACCGCTCGAGCCGAAGTTCAAGAAACTGATGGCAACGGTGAGAGAACATCTGGCTAAGGTGCAGGAAGAAGTGGAAAGAATGAAAGAAGTTAACCTTCAGAAGAAAAAGGCCTTGTTGGAACAAATCAAGGCTTTGGCTGCCACTCCCGAAGATGCCAACAAGAATTATGAACAATTCCGCAAGCTGCAGGAAGAATGGAAGGCCATAAAGCCGATACCGGCCCAGTCGGCCAATGAGGCATGGAAGAATTTCCAGTTTGCCGTAGAACAATATTACGACCTGCTGAAGGAAAACAATGCTTTGCGCGACTATGATTTCAAGAAGAACCTTGAGGCAAAGACCTTGTTGTGTGAGACAGCCGAAAAATTGGCGGAAGATCCCGATGTTATCCATGCTTCTCACCAATTGCAGCAGTTGCATCAGGAGTTTCGTGAAATAGGTCCGGTGGCAAAAGATTTGCGTGAGGACTTATGGAACCGTTTCAAGGCGGCATCGACGGCCATCAACAAAAGGCATGCCCAGTATTTTGAGCAATTGAAGGCCAAGGAAGAAGAGAATCTGGAGAAGAAAACAGCTCTTTGTGAAGAAATTGAAAATATAGAGACTGCCAATCTGCAAACCTATGCAGAATGGGAAGAGATAACGAAGAAAATCATAGGATTGCAGCAGCAATGGAAAGAAATTGGGCGCGCACCGAAGAAGACGAATACGAAGATTTTTGAACGTTTCCGTGCGGCTTGCGACAATTTCTTTAACAAAAAATCAGAGCACTTTAAGGAGCAGAGAAAACAGTTGGCCGAAAATGGCGGCAAGAAGCTGGCACTTTGTGAGCAAGCCGAAGCATTGAAAGACAGCACCGAGTGGGCTTCGACAACAAACAAGCTGGTGCAGCTGCAGAACGAATGGAAGCAGATAGGCCCCGTTTCACGCAAAAACTCGAACGCCTTGTGGGAGCGTTTCAACGGAGCTTGCAATTATTTCTTCGAGCAGAAAAAGAAGGTGTTGGGTGACCAGCGCAAGGAAGAAAATGCCAATTTGGCCCAGAAAAAAGCCATTGTTGAAAAGCTCGAAGCTGTGGCCGTTGAAGCCGGTCAGGATGCTGCAGAAAAAGTGCGTGCCCTGATGGATGAATGGGGAGCAACTGGACATGTGCCCTTTAAAGAAAAGGACAAGATATACGCTAAATACCGCGAAGTGGTGGACAGGCTATTTAAAGAGCTTGATTTGTCGTCGATACGGAGAGCGCGTCCTCAAAGAAGCAAGGGCGAACGTAGCAATGACGCTAACCAAGGGCGTTCGAACAGTCTGTACAGACAGTATGAGAGCAAGAAAGCCGAATTGGCAACCTACGAGAATAATTTCTCATTCCTTACGGCACATTCCAAGAACGGCAATGCTTTGATTGACAATCTGAGTAAAAAGATTGAAACGCTGAAAGCCGATTTGATTAAATTGGTAGAACGCATCAAAGCACAAGAAAAGGAGGCCGAGGAAGCTGCCAATGGCACTAAGGCCGAACCTGAAAACGAGGTTTCTCAAGAGAACGTGAAGAGCGAAGATTAGAATATCGACAAAACTCATAGATGACGTGGCTTTGCTCAAAGGAGTGAAGCCGCGTCTCTTTATCAATCTGTAATTCTGAATTTAACTCATAAAGTATGACAAAGCATCTGATTTTATTGTTCTTTTTAATGACATCGGCCGGCTTGCTGACGGCACGCACAACCAAGGTTCATGCCGACCGGCTGTGGACCGATGTAGAGGGAAAGCCCATGAATGCGCATGGAGGCAACATCCTGTTTCATGACGGCGTGTATTATTTGTATGGCGAGCACCGTATAGAAAACACTCCGGGTGTGAGCCAGGACGGTATATACTGCTATTCTTCTACAGATTTGGAGAATTGGACATCTCGCGGCTATGTGCTGCGCCCTACCGGCGAAAATGATTTCGAGATGGGCTGCTTGATGGAACGTCCGAAGGTGGTCTATAACAAGCGGACAAAAAAGTTTGTAATGCTGTTCCATCTTGAACTGAAAGGAAAGGGCTATGCAGCAGCCCGTGTGGGTTTTGCTGTAAGCGATACACCGGACGGACAATTCCGCTTTGTGCGTTCTTTGCGTCCTAATGCGAAACTTTGGCCGAAAGATTTTAAAAGGAAAGACAAAGAACTTGCCCTGTCGTGGCGAGGAAAGGACTTGAGCAAACTTGGTCACGAACAGTGGAAACGGGCGGTAGAAACAGGCGTTTATTTGGCACGTGATTATGATGGCGGGCAGATGAGCCGCGACATGACGGTCTATGTTGATGACAATGGCAAGGCCTACCATATTTTTTCTTCAGAAGAAAATGCCACCTTGCACATAGCCAGGCTTACAAAAGACTATCTGGATTATACGGGAGAGTATGTACGTGTGGCTCCCGGAGGAAGTAATGAAGCACCCTGCATATTCAAGAAAAATGGCGTGTATTGGCTGATAACCAGTGGCTGTACGGGATGGGCACCTAATAAGGCGCGTATGTTTTCGGCCCGTAACGTTTTCGGCCCGTGGAAGCAACATGAAACTCCTTTTACAGGACCAGGCTGTGAAACTACCTTTAGTGGTCAGGGCGCGTATATTCTTGATAACAGAAAACGGGGAGGAGGCTTATATTTTGTCGGTGATATTTGGCAGCCGAAGCAATTGAGCAGATCTCGCCAGCTTTGGTTGCCTATAGATTTCGAAGATGGTAAGCCGAGTATCCCTTGGCGTGAAACTTGGGAATTGGAATTGCCTGACTGATTTGGTGAGAACCGTTATGGGCGCGAGTCTATGAAACATAAAAACACCGCCAATCCTTTATTGGGTTGGCGGTGTTTTTATGGGTGGATTTATTTTATCAGGTTACGGAAGCAAACCGTAGCTGAATGCATCGAAGAATTGGTAAATCTGGCTGAGCAGACCTGCAAAGACTACACCGATGGCGCAGATGGCGAGGCCGACTTGCGTGTAGCCATCGCTGGTGAATGGCGCGATGGGTGTGTCGTTCTTCTTAATGTACATGGCTTTTACTATCAACAGGTAGTAGTAGAGCGATATGACGGTATTGACCAAGGCAATGAATACCAAGATTTCAAATCCGGCCTTGAATCCTGCCATGAAGATGAAGAACTTGGAAAAGAAGCCTGCAAAGGGCGGAATGCCGGCCAATGAAAAGAGGGAGAGCGTCATGATGAACGAAAGTTTCGGATTGGTTGCATAGAATCCGTCGTAGTCGCTGATGTTTGTTTTCCCGCTTCGTTGCTCAACAATGTTGATGATAATGAATACACCGAGGTTGGCAACCATGTAGACAAACAGGTAGTAGACCATTGCCGTCATGCCTTGTGCCGTGCCTCCCATGACTCCTAAGACAAGGTAGCCGGCCTGAGATATGGCCGAGAATGCCATGAAACGCTTGATGTTGTTTTGGCGAACGGCAAAGATGTTAGCGATAGTGATGCTGACAATAATGATCCAAAAGAGAATCAGATTCCAGTCGGCAACCATTGGAGCGAAAACCTTTGTGAGGATGACGAACATGACAAATGCTGCCGCTCCTTTGGAAATGACACTCAGGTAGCCGGTGACGGTAGTCGGGGCTCCCTGATAGGTATCGGCGGTCCAGAGATGGAACGGCACCAAGGAGATCTTGAAGCCGATGCCGCTGATGAACAGGACGAGCGCGGCAAGCTGTACAAGGTTGGATGTGTCTATGGCACGAACCATGTCATCGAAGTAGAGCGTGCCGCATGTGCCATAGAGCAATGAGATGCCATAAAGCAACAGGCCGCTTGAGAACAATGCCGTGAGAATGTACTTGGCTGCGGCTTCTGCCGATTCTTCGTTCTTTTTTGTAAATGCCACCAAGGCGGTCATGGGGATGGAGGCTAATTCCAAACCGATGAAGAACATCAGGAAGTGTCCGGCCGAAATCATGAAATACATACCCAAGAGCGTGAACAGGGTCAAGAGGTAGAACTCTCCTTGCTTTATGTGGTTTTCTTCGCGTTGCATCCATACGTGAGCCATCAGGAATACGATGAGAGTACCAACATTGAGAACGGCCTTCACAACGGTCATCATGGGTGTAAGCTCATACATGCCACCGAACGCCGATGTTTCGGGACGTGAGAATGCAAGCATAGTTGCCGTCTGTATCAGAAGCAGTATGACGGGCAGGGTGGAGAGCAGCTTTGAAGGCTTTTTGTCTTTATCTGTGCCGCATAGAAACATGTCGGCCAAGAACAAGATGACGATGACTGCAAGCAGCGTAAGCTCGTCAAACATATTTAGAAACTGAGAATAATCCATTGTTTTTCCTGTTTTAAAGATTAAAGAAAGGGATTACATTGTGATATGGTATGGGTGGCGTGCTTTACTTGCTCCATTACCGGTGCTACGCTACCGTCTATCAGATTGCTGAGCCAAGAGGGAGCCAAACCAATGCCGGCGATGCATGCTATCAGCACAATGATGGCCAACCGTTCTTCCCAATGGGCATCATGCAGCTTGGCATGTTCGGGATTCTTGTTCGTTCCATAAAGTATTTTGCCTACCATGCGCAGTATGTAGACTGCTGCGACTACGATACTGGTTGTTGCGGCAATGGTCAGAACACGGTGGAATGTGTCTGCATTCTGGAATGCTCCGACGAAGATGGTCATTTCGGCCACGAAGCCGCTCAAGCCCGGCAATCCCAGATTGGCCAATCCGGCAATGGCGAATCCTACCGACAGGAATGGGATGATGCGCATCAGACCGTTTAGTTCGCGTATGTCGCGGGTGTGGGCGCGGTGATAGATCATTCCGATTACGGCAAAGAAGAGGGCGGTCATCAAACCGTGGCTCAACATTTGGAGTATGGCACCTGTTGATGCTGTTGATGTCAGCATTAGGATGGCAAAGAGCACCATGCCGCAATGCGATACCGAAGAGTAGGCGTTGAGGTATTTCAAGTCGGTCTGTACACAGGCACTCAAAGCACCGTAGACCACTCCTGTACCTGTCAGTATCAAGAAAATCCAGCTAAGCTCGTTGGCTGCGTCGGGCAACAGGTAGATGGCGATTCGGAAGCAGCCGTATCCGCCTAATTTCATCAGTACGCCTGCGTGCAGCATGGATACCGCTGTCGGTGCCGAGGCATGACCGTCGGGGCTCCATGTGTGGAACGGGAACATGGCTCCCAATACTCCGAAACCTACAAATACAAACGGGAACCAGATGCATTGTTTGCTGAACTCTATCAGTGAAGCACCGCCTGTGTGGTTGGCAATGTCAAGGATGTTGAAGGTCTGGCCGCCTGAGCCATAGAAGATTCCGAAGATGCCCAGCATCAAAAAGGCGGAAGCACCCATCAGCATCAGTGTAAGCTTCATGGCTGAGTATTCCTTGTGTCCCGAGCCCCATACACCGATGAGCAGGTACATAGGTATCAAGGCTATTTCGTAGAACATGAACATCATGAATAGGTCTATCGAAATAAAGAATCCGAATACACCCATGCTCAACAGGGTGAACCAAAGGAAGTATTCCTTGCACATGTCCCATGACACGAACGTGCCTGTGAAAACGATGACACCGGAAAGCAATAGCATGGCCACAGAGATGCCGTCTACTCCTACCGAATAGGATATATGGAGCGGCTCAAACCATGTGAAGCTGGCGGTGTAGAGCATTTCGGCCGATGCACCTGCGGCGCGGTCGGTTAGGAATTTCAGGGTTAAGAAGATGGACAGGGCCAATAGGGCAGAACTGCCGACGACCATGACGGCGCGAATGCCTCGCGTTCCTTTTGCCAGCCACAGGCCGAGGAGCATCAGGAGCGGAATCAATACAAATAATGATAGGAAATTCATATCGTAAGCAGTTTTATAAGATCAACATTAATATAAGAATCAGTACGCCAATCAGGAATACGAAAGCATATTGCTGAACGCGTCCGCTTTGCAGTGTGCGGATGCCGTTGCTTGCTGCGTTCGTGCCCCAGGCCAGGAAGTTGAAGAACCCGTCGACCACGTGGCGGTCAAACCATGCTATGGGGCGGCTGATATAGGCGAAGATGATGCGGTGAGTAACAAATTGATAGATTTCATCGATATAGAAGCGATGGTAGGCCCACTTGTGCAGGCTGGGGAAAGTCTCTTTGAGACGAACGGCCACGGGCTGGCTGCTGCGTGCATAGATCCATGTTGCCAAGGCTATGGAGGCCGATGCAATCGCAATGCTTGTGCCGGCTACTGACCAGTCGAGATGTATGTGGTAGGCTTCTCCGGTGGCACTTACATAGCTGCCGAATGTGCCGGGAAGAATCCATCCTATGGTCACTGTGATGACTGTCAGAATTATCAAGGGTACGGTCATTACAGCGGGGCTTTCATGCGGTGTGTGTTCGGCATGGTAAGCTTTGTTCTCTGTTCCCCAGAAGATGCCGTAGTACAGGCGGAACATGTAGAAGGCTGTCATGGCTGCAATGGCTGTCATGATCCAACCCATTGCGGTGCTGTAGTGGAATGCGGCAACGAGGATTTCGTCTTTCGAGAAGAATCCACTGAACGGCGGTATGCCTGAGATGGCAAGACATGCAATGAGGAATGTGATGTGTGTGATGGGCATATATTTGCGCATACCACCCATGAATTCCATTTCATTGCTGTGTACGGCATGGATGATGCAGCCTGCGCACAGGAAGAGGGTTGCCTTGAACATGGCGTGTGTGAACAGGTGATACATGGATGCCATGTAACCGAGGCTTGCATGGTTGTCGGTGTAATTGCCTTCGGGCATGCAAACGCCGAGTGCTACCATCATGAATGCTATTTGCGAGATGGTCGAGAATGCCAGCACGCGTTTGATGTCGCTTTGCGCGCATGCTACGGCTGCGGCATAGAATGCGGTGAATGCGCCTATCCAGGCAACGATGTGCAGCGTGTCGGGTGCATACTGAATCCACAGGGGGAACATGCGTGCCACCTGAAATACACCGGCTACTACCATCGTGGCGGCGTGGATCAGTGCGCTGACAGGAGTAGGTCCTTCCATGGCATCGGGCAACCAGATGTGGAGCGGGAACATGGCGCTTTTGCCTGCACCGCCGATAAACATCAGGAAGAGAGCCGTGGGCAGGATGAAGCCTGCGCCGGCTATGGCTTTCGAGAAGTCGGCTTCGGCGCCCGGCATGGCACCGTTGAGGTAGACTGCCGAGTTGGTGAAGTCAAAGCTGAACGAGCCTGTGTAGTAGCCGTAGAACAGGATTCCGATGAGGAAGCCCAGGTCGGCAAAGCGTGTCACGATGAAAGCTTTCTTCGAGGCTGCCACTGCCGGAGCCTGCGTGTAATAGAAACCGATGAGCAGATAGGAGCAGACACCTACAAGCTCCCAGAACATGTACATTTGGAAGATGTTGGTGGCCAGTACAAGGCCGAGCATCGACATGGTGAACAGGCTCAGGTAGGCATAGTAGCGTTGGAATCCGCGTTCGCCGTGCATGTAGCCGAATGAGTAGATGTGAACCATCAGAGAGACGGTTGAGATGACGATGAGCATCATTACCGAGATGGGGTCGAGCATGATGCCGAGGTCGAAGTGCAGGCCTTCGTCAAAGAAGGGCAGCCATGTGAAGTTGTAGGGGACGATTGTTTGGAATACGCCGTCAACACGGTCGGCCGTGAAGTATTCAAAGGCTGTATAATAGGACATGACGGCCACTATGCCTAAGACGATAGTGCCGAACAGGCCCGCAGTACGATGGCTGAGCCATTTTCCTGCCAATCCTAAAAACAGGAAAGAAAGGAATGGCAATAGCAGGATAAAGACTGTGTATGTATAATCCATGGGTTAATTCTTGTTTGTCGTTATTACCATTTCATTTTGTCGAGGTTTTCAACGAAGTTGTTCTTCAGATTGCGGTAGATGTTAATCATCACGGCAATGGCGATGGCTGTTTCGGCTGCCGAGATGGCTACCGAGAACAGCGTGAAGAAGTAACCTTCCTGTCCTTCGGGGTAGAGCATGCGGTTGAATGCTGCGAAATTAATGTCGGCAGCGTTCAGCATCAGTTCTATTGAGATGAGGATGGCCAATGTGTTCCGGCGGGTCAGAAATCCGTAAACGCCGATGAACAGCATCAATGCCGAAAGAATTAGAAAACAATTTATAGTTACCATTTCTGTTTCGTTTTTAACGTTTACGTGCGATGATCAGACCGCCGACGATGCAGGCGAGCAGCAATACGCTGACTGCTTCGAAGGGTAGCAGGTAGCCATATTTGTCGGAGGCTATGATCTGTTGTCCGATGAGTTGGATGGATGTGGCCTGTTCGTCGGGTGCTGTCAGGACGTTGCAGGCAAACTTATGCGATATGAAGATGAACAGCATGAGGGCTGCGCCGCACAGGCTGGCTGCCAGGGCTGCCATCTTTTTGGCTATTTGCGAGGAGCCGCTTTCCTTGTGATGGTCGGAGCGGCCTGTCAGCATCAGAGCGAAGATGTAGAGCACCACTACGCCGCCGGCGTAGACCATTACTTGTACCGAGCCGAGGAATGTGTATCCCATGAGGAAATACAGGCCTGCCGTTCCGAAGAGGACAAACAGCAGGTAGGTTGCGGCGCGCATCAGGTATTTGGTGGTTACGGCTAATAGTGCGCAACCCAGGATGATTGCCGCCAATATGAAAAATATGATTGTCGTTGCCATGCTTAGTCCTCCTTGTTAGTTGTTGTGGTTGCCGGTGTAGCCGGTGCGGCCGGTTTCTGAATAACGGGTTTTGGTTTTTCTTCTACCTTGCTTCCCGGGTGGTTGAGCTGCATGTTCAGCTTGGTTTTGTCGAACACGGCGTTTTCGAATTCCTGGTTAAAGCGGATGGCGTTGTGGGGACAGGCCAGTACGCACAGGTTGCAGAACATGCATTGTCCTACGTTGTATTCATATTTTACCAGCTGGCGTTTTTTCTTGCCGTCTTCGGTTGTCACCATTTCGCTGGTCACTGTGATGGTGCCGTTGGGGCATGCCATCTGGCACAGTCCGCAGGCCACGCATTTGTGTTCGTTCTTGTCGTTGTGTGGCATTTCCAAACAGAAGCGGTTGCGCTCTGAGAATTTCAGCGTTTTGCGGTTTTCGGGATACTGTTCGGTTTCGTCTTTTTCAAAGAAGACCTTGAGTGAGGTCTTCAGGCCGATGCCCAGGCTTTTCATTGCCTCGACGATTCCTCCTATGTATGTGTTGTTGTCCATAATTCAATGGTGCTTTTTAAAGTGTCAGGCCCAGGCAAACGACGAGAGCCATCAATATGATGTTAAACATGCTGATAGGTAGCAGGTATTTCCATTCCAGCGAAAGGAGCTGGTCGATGCGCAGGCGTGGGAATGTCCATCTGATCCACATCAAGAGGAATACTACGAAGAATGCTTTGGCGAAGAACCATACGAATCCGGGTATGTAGCTCATGATGGTGTTGAAGCCGTCCATGCCGGGCAGGTAGAGCGGTGCCCATCCTCCCAGAAAGATGGTTGCTGCCATTGCGCTGCATATAAACAGGTTCAGGTATTCTGCCAGATAGAAGAATCCGAATCCCATGCCTGAGTATTCTGTGTGGTATCCGGCTGTCAGTTCGCTTTCGGCTTCGGGCAGGTCGAACGGGCCGCGGTTGCATTCGGCGTTGCCGGCTATCAGGTAGATGATGAATGCCAGTACTGCCGGTATGTGTCCGCGCACGATGTTCCATCCGTAGTCGGCTTGCTGCTGTACGATTTCCGAGAGCTGCATGGTGCCGCAGAGCATGATGACGGTGAGCATGGTCATGCCGATGCTCAGCTCGTAGCTCACCAGCTGTGCGCCGCTTCGCATGGCGCCGATGATGGGATATTTGCTGTGGCTTGCCCAACCGGCGAGCAGGATGCCCACTACGCCGATGCCCGACACTGCGATGAAGAAGAAGGCGCCTACGTTGAAGTCAAGTATTTCCAGTCCTTTGTTCCAGGGTATGCAGGCAAAGGTGAGGAACGAGGCTGCCAATACGAAGTAGGGTGCCATGTCGTGGAGCAGGCGGTCGCTTTGGCGCATCTTGATGATTTCCTTGGTCAGCATTTTCAGCACGTCGGCGAATACCTGGAGCAGTCCCCATTTTCCTACGCGGTTGGGGCCTATTCGGCACTGGAAGAATGCGCAGATCTTACGTTCCGCATAGATGAGCACGATGGCAAGGATGGCATATAGGATAATGATGAAGAGCAACACGATGAGGCATTCTATGCCTATGGCCGCCCATTCTGGCATTGCGCCGCAAAGCAGGGCGTGAAACCATTTTGTTACTATACTGAAGTCAAACATAATCTTTTCTCTTTGAATTATCTGTCAATGTCGGGTATCACGAAGTCCATGGATGCGCCGATGGCTATGAGGTCGGCGAATTTCTGTCCGCGGCTTGCGGTGTCCATGGCGTTGGCCAGTGGCAGGCTGCTGCTGCGGTAGTGTACGCGATACGGGAACTTGTCGCCCTTGCTTTCTATGAATACGCCCAGTTCACCGCGGCTGGCTTCGACGGCCTGATAGTAGTCGCCTTCGGGCAGTTTGATGATGGGTTTGCGCTTGGCCTGGTATTCGCCTTCGGGAATGTTGTCGATCAGTTGGTCGATGATGTTCAGGCTTTCGAGCATTTCGTCCATACGGTTCCAGTGGCGTGCGTTGGTGTCGCCTTCGGTGCGCACGATTTCGGTGAAGTTCACTTTGTCGTACATGGCATAGGGGTGACGCTTGCGCACATCGTTTTTCCATCCGCAGGCGCGTCCTACGGGGCCTGTGAGTCCCAGCGATATGGCGTCTTCGTTGCTTATCACGCCTACGCCTTCCATGCGTTGGCGGGCTATGATGTTGGTGGTAAAGATGTCCTGATATTCGTGGAAACGTTTGCGGAGGGCTTTTTCGAATTCTTTTACTTCTTTGACGAAGCTGGGCAGTATGTCATACATTACGCCGCCTATGGTGTTGTAGTTCATGATGAGGCGGCCGCCGAAGTTGTCTTCGAATATCTTCATCAGCTGTTCGCGTTCGCGGAAGGTATAGAAGAAGGCGGTCAGTGCACCGGTGTCCATGGCCATGCATCCGTAGTAGATGAGGTGTGATGCGATGCGCTGCAGTTCGTCCATGATGGTGCGGATGTATTGTACGCGCGGGCTTACTTCGAGTCCCATGGCTTTTTCGATGCACATGCACAGGGCGTGGCGGTTTTGCATGGCGCTGAAGTAGTCGAGGCGGTCGGTCATGGCCAGCAATTGCGGATAGGTCATGCTTTCGCTGATTTTTTCTACGCCGCGGTGTATGTAGCCGAGCACGAGGCCTACTTTGTTGACTACTTCACCGTTGAGGCTGGCGCGCATGTGCAGTACGCCGTGGGTCGACGGGTGCTGCGGACCTACGTTGACTACGTATTCGTCGGAACCCCATACTGTGTTTTCGCGCACGCCCACGGTGCCGTCTTCTTTGAGGAAGTATTCTTTCGTGGTGTCGGCCAGCGGTTCGTCGGTCATCTTGAGCGGGTTTTCTTCTTCGGGCTTGTCGTCTTTCCGCAAGGGGTAGCCTGTCCAGTCTTCGCGCAGGAAGATGCGACGCATGTCGGGGTGGTTCAGGAATTTGATGCCGAAGAAGTCGTAGACTTCACGCTCGTAGATGTTGGCAATCTGCCATAAGTCGCTGACTGTTGGTATGTAGGGGTTTTCGCGGTCGGCCGTGACGGTTTTCAGCGATATGGTCTCGCCCGTTTGGGTCGATTCGAGCATGTAGATCACGCCCAGTCCTTCTTCGCCCCAGTCCATGCCGATGAGGTTGACGAGGAAGTCCATCTGGCGTTCTTTTTTCAGGCGCACCATTTCTGCGTGCAGTTCCGAGGGTGCTATTGTCTTTATGTCCAAAGTCATGCTTCTTGTTCTTGGTTGATGATTTTTTTCTGAAGTTCTTTGGCTTCTTCCTTGTAGGGGTCTTTTTCCTTGCGGTTGACGGTGCCAAGGTAGTTTTCGATCTTCATCTTACGTTGCAGTTGCATCATGCCGTAGTAGAAGGCTTCGGGGCGTGGCGGGCATCCGGGCACATATACGTCGACGGGCAGGATTTTGTCTACGCCTTTCACCACGTGATAGGATTTGGTAAATGGGCCGCCTGTGCAGGTGCAGCCTCCTATGGCGATGACGTATTTGGGGTCGGCCATCTGGTCGTACAG
The DNA here is from genome assembly GCA_934426255.1 of uncultured Bacteroidaceae bacterium. GTDB lineage: Bacteria > Bacteroidota > Bacteroidia > Bacteroidales > Bacteroidaceae > UBA6382. Next base: position 26,987 of record CAKRYD010000013.1, read on the forward strand.
ACGTTTCAGCACCGGAGCCATCTTGTTGGTGATGGTGCCGCATACCAGGATAAGGTCGGCCTGGCGGGGGCTTACGCGTGTCACCTCGAAACCGAAGCGGGCCATGTCAAAGCGCGCTGCGCCCATGGCCATCAGTTCGATGGCGCAGCAGCTGGTTCCGAAGTTCATCGGCCACAGGCTGTTGCTGCGTCCCCAGTTGATGAGCTTGTCGGCCGTGGTTACAAGTACGTTGGCACCGTTGGCGTTCAGCTCGTCGATCATTTTTTCCAGACTCTCGTTGTCTTTGAATTCCTCGTAGGGAATCGACTTGATTTTGGGTTTCCCTATCAGTGCCATGCCAACGCTCCTTTCCTCCAGGCGTATGCAAGGCCCAGAACTAAGATGAACAGGAAGAACAACACGGCTATCAAGCCTTGGATGCCAAGGCTGCCGGCCACTACGGCCCAAGGAAACAAGAACATTGTTTCCACGTCGAACATCAGGAACAGGATGGCAAACAGGTAGTAGCCCAGGTGATAGTGACCCCACTGGAGGCCTCTCGCCGGGATACCGCATTCGTAAGCTTCCTCCTTCAGCTTGTTGTAAGAGCGAGGTGCCAGCAGGTTGGCCAACACCACAACAATTACGACAAACAGCAGGGCCGTCAGCACAACGGTTACTAAAAGCGTAAAGTTCATAACTTTGTATTGTTGTAATCTGTAATTTCTTGTAATGCGGATGAGTCATCCGACGTGTGTGCTTTTTGACAAGGCTACTTGTCAGATGTTCCGCGCGTGCAAAGTTATAAAATATTTGGAATACAGCAGTCTCGTTTTAGCTTTTATATGCCATAGCGTGAGCGTGGGCAGGGCTTTTATGCGTGATGTCGGAAGAGGGGTGGCCGAAACGTGTCTGACGAATGCCAAAATGAGCCTTTTCCAACGTCCTTTTCGCCTGCTGAAAACCTGTGGCGTAGACTGAACGCGTGGCATCGGGCAGCGGTTTTGCAGGCTGCAAATCGCCTTTTCTGGCTTCCAAAGTGTTGCCGCAATATGTCCCTACCTGCATTCAACCCCCGTATTCAACCCCCGTATTCAATACGGGTTGCGAAAGAAAGAAAAGAAAAAACGAAAGAAGCATCTTCCTCCCCATACCCCTCTATCTTTAAGAAAGAAAATAAAGAAAAGAAAGAAACTCTCTCCCGCGCGTACGCGCGAGAGGTTGACAGAGAGAGGGTTACAAAGCTTTTGCGGCTTGCTTGCACCCGATGGGCCGGCGGAGCTTGTTTTTGTCGACTTGATGTATTACCTTTGCATCACGGTACGATGCTGAAACGAAGGGTGTCGCTGGTGGTTTGTGCTATGCCGTTTTTGGCATATGCCACGGCATAATGGCGTCCGGGAGTGAGGCTGTCGATCTGGCAGCTGAAGACGACGGAGGGCGTGTCGCACTTGAGCTCTTCTTCCTGCAAATCGTTGCCCACGAAGAAACCGCAGGCCACAAGGCTGCTGTTGGGCGAGGAAAGGACGGTGGCTCTCAGGGTGACGCTGTTGCCTTCAATGACGGGCTGGTCGATGCGCAGGGTGGGCGCATAGGGCACTTCGCCGCTTCGGTCGTCGCCGCTACACGAAAAGCTGAGCAGCGTGGCCAATGACAACAGGACGGTAAGTAGTGGTTTCATGGGTGACGGGGTTTTAAGTTACTGAAAAGATAGGTAAGGCCGAAGCCTCTCGAAATCGTCGGGCGTGAAGACTTCCAGATTGGCCAGTTGTTGCAGATGGTCTATGTGGCCGAACTTGTGGCGATAGCCGAAGATGGCTTTCACCTGCTCGTAGTTCAGGTAGGGATGAGCCACCAGTTGCTTGAACGGGGCATGGTTGATGCTGATGGTGCGGACGGCCTGCCCTTCGGTGCGAAACCATTCGATGCAGTCCTTGGGAAAGCCGTGTATTTCGGCCAGCTGCCTTACGTCGGCATAGCCGCCCAGCCTTTTGCGATATTCCAGAAAGCGGTGGGCATAGTAGGGGCCTATGCCGGGAATGCGGATGAGGGTGAGCGAATCGATGTTGTTGGCGTTGAATACAACAAGGCGGTCGAATTTTTCTACGCTGTTGGCTGCACAAGTCGGCACGGGCATTTTTTCAACTTTGCGCCGGCTGACGGCAATCTGCCGCGTGCCGCTTCCTTGAGAAACCGTTATCCTGATATAGGGTGATAACTGCCGGTAGCATGCTTCGGGAAACCCGTAGATTTTCCTGAGGTCGGACGGTTTTCTGAAGCGGCCGCCTTTTGAGCGGTAGCGCACAATGCGTCGGGCAATCATCGGTGGAATGCCCAGACAGGCGAAAGTGGCCGAATCGGCCGTGTTGGGATCGAAAGGAAACAGGGACGGATGACTTCCCGCAGCTTCAGCCTGTCTGTAAGTGCCTGTGCTGTCGAAAAAATGGCGGTTCTCTTTCAGCAGGTCTTCGGTCTCGGCCGTTTCCATATTGTCAGGCATCCGGCGGGTATAGAAGAAGACCAGGGCAGTGGCCAGCAAGAGTAGAATGGCAAAGAGGCACATGCCCTTGATATCGGACCTTGACAAGTAGATGCCGAAGCGCATGGCAACAATCGCGAAACTAAAGATTGAACAGGCGGAACAGCCCTATGCCGCTCATGAAGATGAGCAGAATGGCAAAAGGCACGAAATATCTGAGCAATGACACCTGCACCTTGTTGAGAAATGTCTCCCACGGCGAGCCGGCGGGCAATTGCTGCCGGATGATGTCGCGTTTCATAATCCAACCGGTGAAGAGCGCGATGAAGAAGCCGCTGACAGGTAGCATTATCTGGCCCGAAAAGAAGTCGAAGAAATCGAAAACGTTGCGCCCCAGCAGGTGGATGCCTTTCAGCGGCCCCATAGAGAGCGAACAGATGGAACCTACGAAGATGCAGACGCATGTGACGATGGTGGCAGCCTTCTTGCGCGACATTTTCATGTCTTCGGACAAATAGGCAGTGACCACTTCCTGCAAGGATATGACCGAAGTGAGCGTGGCCAGCACCAACAGGCTGTAGAACAGCACGGACACAACGTAGCTCAGGGCCGGAATGCTCCCAAACACTTGCTGGAACACGTTGGGCAGGGCTATGAATACCAGCGAAGGACCGGCGTCGGGCATGATGCCGGCCGAGAAAACGGCGGGGAAGATGATGATGCCGGCCATGATGGCCACCATGGTGTCGATGGCACCGATCTTGAATGCCGTGTTGACCAACTTGATGTCTTTGCTGAAGTAGGAGGCATATGTGCAGATGCACCCCATTCCGATGCTCAGCGAATAGAACGACTGCCCCAAGGCGTCGAGGAAGGTTTGAAAGGTGATTTTAGAGAAGTCGGGCTTGAACAGAAAGGTCAGGCCGGCTTTAGCTCCTGAAGTGAAGAGCGAGCATACAACCAGTACAAGGAGGATGACAAACAGCAGGGGCATGAAAATCTTGGAAAAGCGTTCGATGCCCTTCTTGACACCTTTTACAATGACATAGTGCGAGGCCAGCATGAAGACGGCCGTGTAGACAAGGGGCAGATAAGGGTTGGATACAAAATTCTGAAAGTGGTTGGCATAGGCGGCAGCGTCTCCTTCGGCCGCCATGCGGTTGAAACGGTTGGCCAAAGACTCAACCAGATAATCGAGAGCCCACCCGGAGACAACAATGTAGTAGCTCAGGATGAACCAGGCCGTGATGACCCCGAATTTGCCGATCTTGCGCCATACCCATCCCTTCGACATCTTTTTGTAGGCCTGGGCGGTATTGGTGTGGGCGTGGCGTCCTACCATGAACTCGGCTGTCATCAACGGGATGCCCAACAGAATGATGCAGACGATGTAGATCAGAATAAACGCCGCACCGCCATTGTTGCCGGTCATTACTGGAAAACGCCAAATATTACCTAAGCCTACTGCCGAACCGGCAGTGGCAAGTATCATGCCCAATTTACTCGCGAAATCGGCTCTTTCAGAGAAGTCTTTGCTCATTATCTTTCTTGCATTTTCAAGGTGCAAAGGTAATACTAAGTTCTTGAAATGTATTGTGATGAAAATATAAAAAGATACGTTTAGGGCGATTTGGATGCTCTATCTTATCAAATATCCTCACCCGTAGGCCCATTGTAGACCAATTTGGGAACAACTTCGATGTTGTCTAAGTCCATGCTCTTACTTCATATTCGTAATGTAAATATATGGCGGATATAGAGGTATGATTAATTATGTCTGTACTTTCATTTTGCCAAGTGCTTAAAGATGTATCTGGAGACTCTTAGTTGGAGGTGCTTCATATAGTGGCCGCCCCATATGGTTTTGTTGATAAACTGAAAGCCTGTCTGTTGGTAAAGATGGAGGGCCGAAGGATTGTCGTCGTCGACCAAAAGTCCTACATAAGGGATTTTCATGATTTCGGCCTTTTGTATGGTTGCTTCCAAAAGCAGCGTGCCGATGCCGTTGCGGCGGAATTTCGGGTCTACGGCCAAAGAATCGAGATAGAGCTCGCCTGCTTGTGTTTCATCATTGATGCGCCCTCTGAAATCGCGGTGAAATGTGTCGTACAGGCCTTCAACGAATGCTTTCCGGAGCGTACGCAGGTCGGCTCCGTTATACGAAACGGCAATGCCGGCTATGTCATCGCCCGACTGAGCCACAATGGTGTTTTTATAGCAATACTGCGTCAAATCCTGTTCTGCAAGACTTGTCATGAATGCGTGGAAATCATCGATACTGTAGTTCGGGCCGTAATAGTAGGCGCAGCATTCTTCGCTCATTGCCTCGATGATGAAACGGGCAATGACGGGAGCGTCCGAAATGGTTCCTTGACGTAGTTTGATGGCCATGGTTTGTGGTCTTTTAATGTATGGTTACCATCGTGGCGCCAAACCCGTATTCGCGAAACGAAGCGTCCTGGCTTGTGCAGTTCTTGTAGGTATGGTTCAGTTCGCGCAATACGGCATTGCGCAGTACGCCTTGCCCTTTGCCGTGGATGAAGATGAGTTTCTTTCCTTTCTTGTTTTTGTTTTCTTCCATCTTTTTGCGGAATATGTCCAGCTGATATTCCAGAATGTCGATGGGTTGCATGCCCCGTGTGTTGTCTAGCAGTTCGTCGGCGTGCAAGTCTATGATTTCAGGCTCGCTATCGTTTTTTTTCTTGATGGTGATGGCATGTATGTGCGGCCGTGCCGTGGTTGTTTCCTTGTTGCCCGTCAGTGCTTCTTTCAGTTCTGCCGCACTGGTGTGGGTGTGGCGCACGCGTTCGTCGTTGACTACAATCTCGTAGGTGAGCACCCGCTCGTTAAAGAATAGGTTGGGCGCAAAGGTGTGCAGCTTGTAGAAGCGCGTCAGATCGGGGCGCAGCTCGATGCTTTGCGACGGTTTGAGCAGAAAATGCTTGTCTTCCTTATATGCCAGCATTTGCAGACACAGGTGCTGCAGGTCGTTTAAGCGGTTCTGTGTCACCTTTTCGATGAAGTGCTTCGAGTTGGGCTCGGCAGTTCCTTTGTATCGCAGTTGCCAGCTGTTTCCTTCACCGCTCAGGTAGGTGAAATCGATGAAGTAGTTGCTGTCGTTGACCAGATAGGTGTCGAAGTCGGTTTTTGTCAGTTCTTTTGTTTCTATGGGCACGAAGCAGAGGTAGATGTTCAGTATGTCAGCGTTGGGGCGTTCTTCCGGTTTGGGGCGGAAGGTGACGGGGCGTGCGCTTGTGTCTTCTTCGCGGTCTTCGTCGCTATCTGAGTCCATGTTCAGTGCGGCTTTGACCGATGTGGGCTTGTTTGTTTCAGCTGTTTGGGGCTTGCTGTTCTGACTCTTACTGCTGTAGTTCTTTTCGTAGTTGTCGCTGTCTACAACTATGCACTCATGGATGTTGGCGGGAAATTCAAAACCGTCTTCGTCCTCGACCAATACGGTGTTTTTGTCGCGAAAGCCGGAGATTCTGCCCCCTCCGACATCGTTCAGGAATCTTACTTTGTCGCCTATTTTCATTTTGTCTGAGTTTTTATTGGTATGAATCTCTATAGGAAGCCCTGTTGCTTCAGTGCGGCCAGCAGCCCCGTTGACATGGCTTCGCAGTCTTTTTGCGTATATCGTATGTCTGTGAAAATCTGTGCCAGCGTTTCCGTGTTGTTTATCTTTACAAAGTTGCGGTTGACTTCCAGAGATTCTTTGGGCGTATAATATTTGTCAATGTCTTCGGGCGTATATTCTGAATAGGTCTCTTCGTGGAGTATGGCTTCCAATGGAAGGCGGTCCGAGGCTTCTGGGTTTTCGTCGGGCCAGCCTAATGTGATGGTTGCTACGGGCATTACCAGTCGGGGCAGGCGCAGTGTCTTGATGATTGACTGCGGATTGTATACGGTTGTCCCCAGGAAACACAGCCCGAGGCCTGCTTTTTCTGCAAGGTTGCAGAAGGTCTGGCAATATAGCAGGGCATCTGTTGCGGCATTGATAAACGACAGGAAATTGTCGTAGCCGGGATGTGCCTTGCGCAGGTTGCACCAGTCGGTGGTACGCCTGTAGTCGGCACAGAAGGTGAGTACTACCGGTGCGCCTGTCACCATGGGCTGGTTGAAATGTGCCGGAGCCAATTGATGTTTCATCTCGTCGCTTCGTGTCACAATCACGCTGTATAGCTGTAGGTTGCCCATGGTCTGGGTCTCTTCGGCTTCGGCCAGCAGAGCGTGCAGCAAGGAGTCGTCAACGGTTTGTGTCGAATATTTCCGGATAGTTTTTCGCTTGGATAACATCATGATCTTTCTGTTTTTATTGCATACAAACTTACAAAAATATAATCATTCTGCTGTTGTCATACGTGAAAAAGCGTTTTTCAAGAGCCTGCACATGCTCAGGCTTGCTGCTTGTCGGCCGGTTGCCTCCTTTTTCTGCTATGCCGGTGTTTTGTTTTGGGTGTTTGTTCTGTGGCGTTGTCTTTTGTCTTGCTGTCTCGCTTGCCGTGGGTGTATCTTCTCCGGTTGTTTCTGCTGCCATGGCGGTTGTTCTCGGCTTTCGGTCCTTTGCCCAACTCAGGCGGAAGCGGGTTTTTGCGTATGTTTTTTCCTATGGTCTTTTCTATTTTGGCGAAGAAGCGCATGTCTTTTTCGTTGACGAGCGTAACGGCCGCGCCGGTGCGGTTGGCTCGTGCTGTCCGTCCTATCCGGTGCACATAGTCCTCCACATCGCGTGGCACGTCATAGTTGATAACTGTTTCGATGTCGTCTATGTCGATTCCGCGCGATATGATGTCGGTAGCTACGAGCACATCGGTTTTTCCGGCCTTAAAGTCGCGCATCACTTCGTCGCGTTGCTTTTGTTCCAGATCCGAGTGCATCTCGCGCACGTTGATTCCTTTTTTGCGCAGGGCGGCTCCCAGTTCTTTTACCTTTTGTTTGGACGACGAAAAGATGATGGTGCGTTGCGGAGCTTCCTTGCCGAACATGTCGAGCAGGATGCCCATTTTCTGGCTGTCGTGGCAGATGTATGCGCTTTGGTCTATTTTTTCGGCCGGCTTCGTGATGGCTATTTCTATTTCAACGGGGTTATTCAGGATGCTTTTGGCCATTTTCTGTATTTCGGGCGGCATGGTGGCCGAGAACATGATGGTTTGCCGCTTTTTGGGCAGATAGCTGGCAATTTTCATGATGTCGTCGAAAAATCCCATGTCGAGCATGCGGTCGGCTTCGTCGAGCACGAAGATGGATACGTGCGACAGGTCGACATTGCCCAGTTTCAGGTGGCTGATGAGGCGTCCCGGCGTGGCAATCACTACATCGGCTCCCAGTTGCAGGCCTCGCAATTCCTGCTCGTAGCGGATGCCGTCGTTTCCGCCATAGACGGCAACGCTTGAAAAGGGCACGAAATAGGAAAACCCTTCCATGGCCTGGTCGATTTGCTGTGCCAGCTCGCGTGTCGGCGACATGATGACGCAGTTGACGGCGTCTTTGGGAAATTCTTCGCTGCACAGGCGGTTCAGGATGGGCAGCAGATAGGCAGCGGTTTTTCCCGTTCCGGTCTGTGCCACACCGATAAGGTCGCGGCCTTCGAGCAATGGGGGAATGGCTTGTTCCTGTATGGGCGTGCAGTCGTTGAAATGCATGATGTCGACGGCTTCTGATATTCTGGAGTCTAAGTTGAGTTCGGAAAAGTGCATTTTGTGTGGTGTTATGAAAGGGGGTTATTATTGTGGAGTCCTCCTATACAGGACAAACGCGATAATCATGAAGATAATATTGGGTATCCATGCCGAAAGCATTGGCGGGAAGCCTCTGTTGATGGCAAAGGTTGCCGAGATGGTTTGGAACAGAATGTATGAGAAACTCAGCGCCAGACCCAGACCCAATGAAAGCCCCATACCACCTTTGCGCTTTTCGCACGATAGCGTGACTCCTATCAGCGTCAGTATAAAGGCGGCAAAGACCGAAGCAATGCGTTTATGATATTCCACCTCGAACAGGCTGACGTTGGTGGAGCCTCTCAAATGCTGCTTCTCGATATAGTCTCTGAGTTCGGGCATCGTCATTGTCTCTTGCTGGTTGCGTGTATACAGCAGGTCGGCCGGCTCCATGCTGATGATGGAGTCGGTTTCGTGTCCCGAAGTGATAACTTCGTGCATGCCGCGGAGCTTTCGGATGCGGTAGTTGTAGATTTTCCATTTGTAGCGCACATCCGACAGGGTGTCATATTGAATTCTCAATGCGGTCATATGCGATACCAGCTTTTTGTTGACAAATTTGTCCAAAGAGAAGTTCAACCCCGTCTTGGTGTCATTGTTGTAAGTCGAAATAAAGGCTACAACGCCGGTATCTACCTGTAGCTGCACATTTTCGACAACAGATATTTGTTGTTTCTTGATGTATTTGTTTTCAAAATTGAGTCGTGTCACATTGCTGTGCGGGATGATGTAGGCACCCAATACAAAGCTGACAACGGCTATCAGGCCTGCCGACAGCATATAGGGCTTCAGCAGACGATTGAAGCTCATGCCGTTGGAGCGCATGGCAATGATTTCCGAGTTGTCGGCCATCTTGGAAGTGAAAAAGATTACCGAGATGAAAACAAATAGGGGACTGAACAGGTTGGCAAAGTAGGGGATGAAGTTCAGGTAGTAGGTAAAGATGATTTTTTGCCAGGGCGCATGGCTGGACGTAAACTTGTCTATGCGTTCGTTGAAGTCGAACACGATGACAATGGCTATGATCAGCAGAATGGAAAAGACGAAGGTTCCGATGAATTTCTTGATAACATACCGGTCAAGGCGTGTGAGCCACGGATGCACCTCCTGATAATCGAGCCATCTTTTTGCGAAAGGAATTTTCAGAAGCAGCTTTTTGATGCCCAAAAGCTTTCTATGTTTTTTTTCGGAGGATGACAATTGCTTTTCGCGGCTTTTCTTTTTCAACAAAGCCGTGGCCTTTTCCATGATTCTTTTCATCCTTTCCTTCCGTGTCATGTTGCTGTGGTTGCTGTTTTACCTGCGGTGTTGCAGCACGGGGGTTATCCGGTTTTTCCAAGGCATGAAGTCTCCCTCTTGGATGTGCAATCGTGCCCGTCGCACCAGTTCCAAATAGAATGCAAGATTGTGTATGGAGGCTATCTGCATGGCCAGCAGTTCCTTGGCCTTGAACAAATGGTGCAGATAAGCTTTGGTGTATTGATGGTCTACGTAGCTTGTTCCTTCTTCGTCGATTTCAGTGAAATCGTCCTGCCATTTTTGGTTGCGCAGGTTCATGGTGCCCTGCCACGTAAAGAGCATCGCGTTGCGACCATTGCGCGTGGGCATTACGCAGTCGAACATGTCTACTCCGCGTGCAATGGCTTCCAGAATGTTGACCGGCGTGCCGACTCCCATCAGATACCTCGGCTTGTCTTTGGGCAGTATGGCATTGACGGTTTCGATCATCTCATACATTTTTTCGGCAGGCTCGCCTACTGCCAGCCCACCTATGGCATAGCCGTCGGCATTGAATTCGGAGACATAGCGCGCGCTTTCTTCACGCAGGTCTTTGTAGACACATCCTTGTACGATGGGAAACAATGACTGCCGGTAACCATAGAGCGGCTCGGTTTCGTTGAACCGTTGGAAGCAGCGCTTCAGCCATTTGTGGGTAAGTTGCAGGCTTTTTTTTGCATAGTTATAGTCCGACGTACCCGGTGGGCACTCGTCGAAAGCCATCATGATGTCTGCTCCGATGGCGCGCTCAATGTCGATGACTTTCTCGGGAGTAAAAAAATGCTTGCTGCCATCGATGTGCGACCTGAATTCGCATCCTTCTTCTTTCAGCTTGCGTATGTTGGCGAGCGAAAACACCTGAAATCCTCCGCTGTCGGTCAGCATCGGCCGGTCAAAGCCGTTGAACTTGTGCAGTCCGCCGGCTTTTCGGATGATGTCGATGCCCGGGCGCAGGTACAGGTGGTAAGTGTTGCCCAGAATGATTTGCGCGTGAATGTCGCCGGTCAGTTCATGGGTGTGCACGGCTTTGACCGAGGCTTCTGTGCCCACCGGCATGAAAATGGGGGTTTCTATCGGGCCGTGGTCGGTTTCTATCAAGCCTGCACGGGCTTCGCTTTGGTTGTCGGTATGCTGCAGTTCAAAGGTCATGGCCGGGCGTCGTCTTTGACTTCTTCAGCAACCGTAAAGTCTATGGGATTGTCGACCTTTTCGTCGGTCAGCGCGATTTTCAATACGTCCTGCACGTCGTCGACATATTTGAACGTGACGCCTTTCAGATAGATTTCCGGAATTTCCTCTATGTCTTTTTGGTTTTCCCTGCTGAGTGCTATCATGGTGATGCCTGCACGCTTGGCAGCCAGAATCTTTTCCTTGATGCCTCCTACCGGCAATACCTTTCCGCGCAGTGTAATTTCGCCTGTCATGGCAATTCCCTTCAGCACCTTGCGTTGTGTCAGGGCCGAGGCAATGGATGTGGCAATGGTGATGCCTGCCGACGGTCCGTCTTTGGGCACGGCTCCTTCGGGCACGTGGATGTGGATGTTCCAGTTGTCGAACACACCGGGATCTATGCCTAATGTGTCAGCATGCGCTTTGATGTATTCCAAAGCAAGAACGGCCGATTCTTTCATCACATCTCCCAGATTTCCGGTAAGCGTAAGCTTTGAACCTTTTCCACGGCTTACACTCGTTTCGATGTAGAGTATTTCTCCGCCTACAGACGTCCAAGCCAAACCTGTGACAACTCCGGCATAGTCGTTGCCCTGATACTCGTCACGCGTGAAAGGCGGTTTCTTGAGCAGCAGGGGCAGATCCTCTTCCTTGATGGTGGGATAGGGGATTGTGCCGTCCTTTACATAGGCAAAAGCTTCTTTTCGGAATATTTCGTTGATGCGCTTTTCCAATTGGCGCACGCCGCTTTCGCGGGTATACTGCTCGATGAGCCTTTCCAGAGCCCCTTTGGTAAAATTGATCTTCTGGTCTTTGCGGAAACCTGCCTCTTCCTTTTCGCGGGGTATCAGGTGGCGCTTGGCTATCTCGATTTTCTCTTCTGTGATGTAGCCGCTCATTTCTATCAGTTCCATACGGTCAAGCAGCGGAGCGGGTATCGTGCTCAGCGTGTTGGCCGTAGCGATAAACAGCACTTTGGATAAGTCGTAGTCCAAGTCGAGATAGTTGTCGTGGAATGCGGAGTTTTGCTCAGGGTCGAGCACTTCGAGCAGTGCCGAGGCCGGATCTCCGTTGATGGTGGCCTGCGTCACTTTATCTATTTCGTCCAAAACGAAAACCGGATTGCTTGAGCCGCATTTGATAAGGTTCTGAATGATTCGGCCGGGCATGGCACCCACATATGTGCGCCGGTGTCCGCGAATTTCGGCTTCATCGTGCACGCCGCCGAGCGACATTCTGACGTATTTGCGCTTCAGAGCTTTGGCGATGCTTTTGCCCAATGAGGTTTTCCCGATGCCCGGAGGACCATACAGGCAGATGATGGGCGATTTGAAGTTGCCCCGCAGTTTGATGATGGCCAAATGCTCCAAAATGCGCTCTTTAACCTTTTCCAGTCCGTAGTGATCGTGGTCAAGTGTCTTTTCTGCCTTTTTGATGTCAATGTTGTCGACGGTATATTCGTTCCATGGCAAATTTGTCATCGTCTGCAGATAGTTCATCTGGACGTTATAGTCGGGACTTTGCGGGTTGATGCGTTCCAGCTTGGCCAATTCCCGCTCAAAAGCCTTTTGAATCTCTTCCGGCCACTTCTTCTTTGAGGCCTTTTCCTCAAGTTCCTTGAAGTCTTGGTCGGCAGGCGATTCTCCCAGCTCGTCCTGCATGTTCTTAATCTGCTGTTGCAGGAAATACTCCTTTTGTTGCTGGTCCAGGTCTTCGCGTGTTCGCTCTTGTATGTTGGCCTTCAGTGAGGCATACTGCAACTCCCTGTTCAGAATGGAAAGCAATTTGTAGGCACGGTCTTTGACGTTGCCCACTTGCAATAGCTCCATTTTTTCTGAAATGGGGATAGGCAGATTGGTACATATGAAGTTGACCAGAAATATCTTGTTGGAAATATTCTTGATGGCGAAACACGATTCGTCGCGCATTGTCTCGTTCAGCTTGAACAGGCGGAAAGTCAAGTCTCTGCAGGCATCCACCAAGGCCGAGAACTCGCTGTTTTCCGCATTGGGGCAGATTTCTTTCAATTGCCTTGTCTGTGCCGTGTAGAAAGGCTCTGTCTGCAAGATTTTTCCCAGCTTAAAGCGGCAGAATCCTTGCAGCAATACCGTGGTGCGCTTGTCGGGAAGTTCCAGAATGCGCATAACCTTGGCGATGGTTCCCGTTTTGTAAAGATCTTTTTCGAGCGGTCGGTCGGTGGCGGGATTGTTTTGGCAAACCACACCGATGAATGCATCGTTTTCCTTGGCCATGCGGATCACATCCAATGAGAACGGTCGCTCAATCGCTACGGGAATGACAATGCCGGGAAACAGCACCATGTTCCTCAATGGCAAAATGGGGAGTGAGCCTCCCGTTTCTATATTGAATAAGTTCTGTATGTCGCCGTCGAAGTCGGCTATGAGTGAAAATGGATTCTGTGTTGATTCGTCGTTCATCTTGACAACTTGGATTCTATGTTTTTATTTTCTCGGTGGCTATTGTCTTAGAAAGTGCAAAGTTAGTGCATTTAATCGAGACTTCGGGAAAAAGACTTTCTCATTTCCTTTGGCCAGCGAAATTTTCATCCGTCATACAAGCAAACTGTATGCCAAAATTCGTAGGGCGGAAAATATTCTGCCAAACTCTTTTGCTCTGCTCCGCTTGCTGTCGTTTGGCTGAATCTGCTTACTTTTGCAGTAATTTAACGCCATCATGAATGAAAGCAGACAAATCACAGGTGTTTCAGTTCCGCCGTTTCAGTGTGTGCCACGCCCGGTGTGCCATGAAAGTGGGCACCGACGGAGTTCTTCTGGGGTTGTTGTCGCCTGTATCGGGCCGACAGTTTCTTGATATAGGTACCGGTAGCGGTCTTGTTGCCCTGTTGCTGGCACAACGTGCGCCCGATGCTCACATTACCGGCATCGACATTGACGGGGATGCTGTAGGTCAGGCCGCCGACAACTTCAAGGCATCGCCTTGGGCGGTGCGCTTGCAGTCTGTCAGGGCAGATGCATGTGACTTTGCCCCTGAAACAACCTACGACCTTATAGTGAGCAATCCGCCTTATTACGAGAACTCGCCCGATGCTTCGAGTGTCCGGCGAGATGCGGCGCGCCGTTCCGACAGTCTGCCTCATGCGTGCCTCGTCGCAACCGTTGCGCGCCTGCTTGCCGCCGATGGTTGCTTTTCTGTGATATTGCCGGCACGCGATACGGAACGTTTCATTTACCAATGCTGGCAGTTCGGCCTGCATCTGCGGCATCGCCATTTCATTTTCACCAAGCCTGGAAAGCCCTGCAAACGCGAGGTTCTGGTCTTTTCGCGCGAGCCCGGTGCTATACATACCACTGAGCTGGTGCTCACCGAGGCTTCGGGCTGCCGCAGCAAGGCTTACGCCGACCTTGTAAAGGATTTTTTCATACATTGAGTTCTTTGTAATCCCTTCCTTTGTGCTACCTTTGCACTTACAAGGAAATGTAGCAACTATAATCACAGATGGCGCAAAAGATTTATATCATCGCGGGGTGTAACGGAGCCGGAAAAACAACGGCCTCGCTCAACATTCTGCCTCAGATTCTGCAATGCGACGAATTCGTCAATGCCGATGAAATCGCTCGCGGCCTTTCGCCGTTCCATCCCGAGCGTGTTTCGCTCGAAGCCGGCCGCCTGATGCTGGAGCGCATCAGTTCGCTTATGGTGAGAAAGGCGACATTTGCCCTTGAAACGACGCTCTCCACCCGTTCCTACGTCAGTCTCATCAAAAAGGCCCATAAAGCCGGCTATCAGGTCGAGCTTATTTTCTTTTGGCTCTCATCGCCCGAGGTAGCCATCGAGCGCGTGGCCAAACGCGTGGCCGAAGGTGGTCACGACATTCCACAGGATGTGATACGCCGCCGCTATGATGCCGGTATCCGCAACCTCTTTAATATATACAGCCACGAAGTGGACAGATGGATGCTTATCGATAACAACACGGGGCAGTCTGTGGTGTTAGCCGAAGCCGCCAATGGTGTGACCAAAATCTACGATTTCAATCGTTTCAAACGCATAATGGACTATGGACTCGCTCAAAAATAACTTGTCGCCTTATGCGCAGATGATACAGCACGGGCTGGCTTGCTCCAACAGAAAGCTGTTGGAACTTGATGCGGCTTTAGGGCGCACGATGGTCTTTGGCCGTTTAGACGGAACGTTTGAGGAAGTCGATGCCCGCAGTTTCCTTAGGGAAGTGAAGCTTTCCGAATGGTGGAAACAGCATTTTGAAGAAGACGAATAAGTTTCGGTGCATAATTACAGGTATGCAGAAAGCCCCGCGAATGTTATTGTTTCGCGGGGCTTTCTGCATTATTTCATTTTTACCTTTTTTCTGTTGATGATGTTGATGCCCTTTTGAGGGTGTAGTAGTTTCCGTCCGTTCAGGTCGTGACAGGTGCTGTTTTTGCCGGCCTTTTCTATAGTGATGTCTGTGATGGCGGTGATTTCCACTCCTGCGTTAAGATGCACCGTGAGGTCGATGGGCTGTCCGGTCGGTTCAATTTGCGAGCGGACAATGTAACCGCTTTGTCCTTCTATCGTGGAAGTGCGCGTGCGATTGCGCAATACGCTTTTTTCAAAGAAGTAGCCCGAAGGAACACGGCTTTTGTCGAGCACTCCTACGAGTCCGTTGACGGCAAGAGGCTTGTCTGTGAATTGTTCGGGCGGTGTCAGTTTCAGCGTTGTGGTCTTACCCGCCGATTCGTCAAACTTGTTGGGATCGCCCGTTACCAGTACGAAGGGTTCGCCTGCGGCAAAGTTTTCCTTTTTCTGGAAATACAGTCTGGGCAGCAGGTTGGGCGCACTGTTGACGGCGTAGCCCTGCATGCCGGGGTTGAGCCGGCTCAGATTGTCAACGGGAAAGGGAAAGCATACAATGGATATGCT
This sequence comes from uncultured Bacteroidaceae bacterium, assembly GCA_934426255.1. GTDB lineage: Bacteria > Bacteroidota > Bacteroidia > Bacteroidales > Bacteroidaceae > UBA6382. The sequence goes on from CAKRYD010000013.1 coordinate 42,512, forward strand.
GTTGGGTGCCACCTTCATCTCTATGGCTTCCAGGTCGGCAGCCACCTCTTGCACGGTCCATGAGGCGTTCGAAGCGGCCGTGGCATCCTTTCTGTTATAGAGAAATCCGTCGGTAGAGGCTGTCAGGTAGAGATCTGAGCCTGGGCTGCCGAGGCAGAATTCGCCGGCGGCAGTAAAGAGCGGTGAAAAGGATACGGGAGTAGTGCTGCTGACAAAGCGCTGTTTGTCATCGCTGGCCAATCCGAGGTAGAAGCCGGTGGCACGGTTCTGCAGGGCATAAGTATGCCGCCCCTCATCAGTCTTTACGAAGCGCCACATGGCATGGGGGTTGGTGCCTTGCGCGAGACGAAGGCCTGCCGAATCCTTTTGCGCGTTGAGCAGCGGCAAACGCGAGTCGGCCGAGGCGGAATGAAGTACGCGGTTGCGTGTCGTGCCCGACATGATGCGTGCATGGTTGACGATATAGAACCATTTGCCTTCTTCAAAATAGACAAGTCGGTCTTCAAAATTTTCCATCAAAGTCTGCAGTGAAGCCATGGCGTTCTCAATCTCTGTCTTGCCTGCTGTCGGGGCGGTGGCGGTCTCCAGTTGCCTGATGCCTTCTGCCAGATCGTCGGCTGCTTCTTGCGGACATTGTCCCAGTTGTGTTCCTACGCTGAATGTATTCAGCATGTTTTTGGCCTTTTCCAGAAGGGCATTGTAGGCGTGTATGGGGATATAGAGCGAGCGCACAGCCTGTATGGCAGCCAGGAGTTGGTTGCAGGATTCTTCTGAGTCTGTCTTGCGGGCTGCTTCCATCTTTTCCAGCAGCGTGTTGGCTGCTTCGTTCAGTCCGGCATCGTAATAGCGTTGCGATTTGTCCTTGTCCAAATTGGCAGGATAGAGCTGGAATTCGGCCACGGCAAAACGCGGACCTGAAATCACAATGTCCATATTGCCCGTGCGCATGATGCTGAAACGCAAGTGACGGTAGGCGCGCGGCATGGTCACAACGGGCGACCAATAGGCGTGTGACGATCCATAGGTCATATCGTTGAGGTCAGCGATATAGTGCCATTCAGTGCCGTTGTCGGAGGCTTCGATGCGGATGTAGGTAGGTGCCAGCTTGGTATTGCTGCTTATGCGGCTGCGTTCCAGCTGCAATTGGAACGCGCTGATGTCGTTGCGTTTCAAATCGGCTTGCAGATAGTGCAGCCGGCCTGCCGACTGTGGCAAGCTGTATCGGGAAAAGAATACGGTGGTCGTGTTGAGGTCGGTGAGCATCTTGTAGGTGCATCCTTTCTCGGCTCCGTCGCTTGTAATCTGTCCGTTGTCGGAAGCATCGGTAATGAGTTTTTCGTCGGTTGCATTGAACACGAGCAGCGAGTCATAGCAGGCTTGGGCAACGGCCAGCAGCGAATCGCGCTTTTCTTCGTTGGTGGTGTTCCACGCGATGTCTGCGTAGTGGGCGTTGTGGTCCGAAATCTGCTGGCCGCTTTCATAGATACTATTGTGTATATAGGCGGTTTCCACCGAAACGTCCTTGGTCACCATGATGTAGTCTATCTTTACTTTCGAAGCCGGAAACGTATAGGTCACGCCTTTTTTGTGGCGTGCTATCTTGTAGGCATCGTTCATGGGCACAAGATAGTCGGCGGCCACCTTCACAGGCGATGTAGCATCCATCTTGTTGCTGTTGAAGTCGCCCGTGATGAATGCCGGCATTTCTCCCTCTTCTTCAAAAATCTGCTTGACGTGTTCCTTGATGACCCGCATCTGGTGGTAGCGCGCATCGTTGCTTATGTGGTCAAGGTGGGTGTTGGTATAGAGAAAACGGGCTTTCGTCACTTTGTCGCGGAATATGGCCCATGTGGCAATGCGGTTGCAGGCCGATTCCCAATTTTTCGATACCACGTCAGGTGTCAGTGAAAGCCAATAAGTGCCGCTGCGCTCCACGGTGAAGCGTTCGGTGCGGTAGATGATGGGCGAATATTCGCCTTGCTGCTTCCCGTCATCGCGGGCAACGCCCAGAAGCGTGTAGCCGGGCATTCCCACAAGCAGGTCGGTCAGTTCGGAAACGGGTGGTTCCTGCATGCCCAACAGGTCGGGCTGCGCTTCGTTCAAAAAAGCCTGAAGGGCGAGGGCACGGTTGGGCCATGTGTTCAGTCCCACGGCCGGAATGTTGCCCTTGGGCACATTGAATGTCATGATGCGCAGCTGTTCTTTGGCACCGCTGGTCAATGCACTCAAAAACACGAGCAGGGACAATATGATTTTATGGCTTGCGATTTTTTTCTTTTGCATGATATAATTCTGTATGATGTTGAGCAAAAAAGACACAAGCCCCTTGTTCAAAGGAGCCCGTGTCTTCTGTGATAACTGTCTTATCTGACAGATACTTTCTTTTTGTTGATGATGTAGAGACCTTTCTTGAGTCCTTTCTTTGCATCGCCGGCATTTACCTGACGTTTCAGCAGTTTGCCGTCAATGGTATAGACATTGACTTTCTGGTTGCCCTGCTGCCTGATGACTGTTTGGATGGCATCGATGGTTTCGTTGGTCTCGATGACGAGGTCGGCCTCGCCCTCTTCATTGACAATGGTTGTCGGGTCGATGTAGCCGCTGCCACCGGCAAAGTTGACGGCAAAGCTCGTGGTATTGATTAGGGCATTGTCGATGAACATGCCGTAACCCGATTTGCTGATTTTTACTCCTGTCAGTGTTCCTACGAGACCCGGTGCCGCTACGCTGTTGCTTACAACTGTTTCGGGAACAGAGAGAACGAGGGGCTGCGCTTCGCCGGCCTTCTGCGTATAGTCGCCGATGACAAGCACAAAGGGCTCGCCGGCTTCGGTGTCGGCCTTTTTCTTCAGCTCGAGGCGTGTTCCCGTTTCGGTCTTCTTGAGAGCCTTGATGGCATAGGTAGTTGCAATGCCGTCGTTGAGACTGGAAATGCTTAGCTCGCCTTTTGTGGCATAAGGCAGGGTGACAATCTGGATGCTGTTGCTGTTGAAGCCCGGCAGGCTCAATTCCTGGTCGGCAGTGATGGCATCGAATCTGAAAGCCTGTTGCTCGTCGTTGTTGAGCGGGTAGGTCAGAATCATCTTGTTGCTGTTGTCGGTCTTGAAGGCAAGCAGGTCATCGGTGTTGCTGGCTTGTGTCATCTTGAACGTTCCGTTGCCGTTATAGATGAGACGGTATGGCTCGGGCTCGTGCTGCATCTTGGGCGATTCTGCGGCACTGTTACCATTGTAGGCTCCCATGTACTGGCCTGTTCCGAGATTCTGCACATAGAAGTTTTCAGTTCCTTCGATGGGCACGAAGCGGAAGATGGCATAAGGATCGGTTTTCGGGTCATGCTGTGACAGGTCGTAGTCGCCAATGGAGAGCGGGCTGCCTACCGAGGTCGACTTCAGATAGATGGGCTGTCCGTTGAATACTTCGCGGGTGGAGTTGCTGATGATGTTGTACCATTGGTTGGGAGCAATCTGTCCTACGTGGCTCATGAACTCCTTGTAGGCATCTTTCATGGCCTTGACAGCTGCTGCCACAGTTTCTTTTGTCGGCTTGAAGGTTGACGCTTTGGCCGCTGTTACGGCTTCGGCAAACTTGGCAAGGCTTTCCTGGTTGTCTACGAAGCCGATGCCTTCGCCTACAACACTCTTGCCGATGCGTTCAACATAGTTATTATAAAGGGTTACCAGTTCCGTGGTGTCGACAGCACTGGCACGTACTTCGGCAATGGCAGCCTTCAGTTTTTCGATGGGCTCGGTGTTGCTGATCTGGAACTTGCCATACTTGCTGTACTCATCGATGAGAGCTTTCAAACCATCCACCACGGCCTTTACTTCGGGAACGTAGTAGTAGGGAACGGTGTTGGGATCGGCTTTGCCATACATGTGGAACTCGCTCAGGCTGTACATCACGCCGGTGATGTCGGGAGCGGTGTGGGGACGAAGCGTGGCGCGCGTTGTGATGTTCTTGATGACAAAGCGCACGTACTTGTACTTGTCGCCGAGGTCAATCTGCGGTGACTCGTAGTAGGCGGCGGCTGTATTGCTGGCCATGTTTTCGTTGAGTTCGGTGATTTCTTTCCACTGTGAGGTTTCGCTGTCGAGGGTACTCTCACCAAGAGCTTCGTCGTTGGTCACATAGATGGCAATGTCGTTGGGAACATCGTGCCATGTGGCCGAGTTGCGGCCTGTCAGGCTGAAATAGAACTGGTCGACAGGCTGTTTGAGCTTTATCTGAAGATTGTGATAGCCGGGGCCGTTGACAAGCATCTTGTTCTTGTCGAGGGTAGACAGATGCTGTGTGTAGGACTCTTCCGTGATGTCGGTTGCCGAGAACACGTTTCTCAACCAATAGGAGTGGAACATTGTGTTGATGTTGCCATCGATCAGGCGGGCAAAAGCATCTGTGGCCGAAGATGCACCGGAAGCATCCAAATCAACATTGTTGGTGCTGAACTGATCGGTGTCGGTCAGGATGTCTACCTTGGCTCCGATAGCATCGGAGTAGACTGTATTGGCCTCGTTCAAGGTTGTAGCCAGCTCTTTGTAGAGGGCATCGCGGTCTATATAAAGTTGGGTCACTTCTTCGGTTGCAGCTTTCAAGGCATTGATGTCAGCCTGTGTAGCCGTTTTGTTCCTTATCTTTGTGCGTGCGTCTGTAATCAGGGCTATCAGCTTCTTGCAGGCATCGTCGAGCCCCGGTGTATGCAGTGCATCCGAATCATCGGAGGGATTGCCGTCCCACAAACGGAACTCACTCAGCTCGAAAGTAACACCGGATACAGCGGGATCAAAGAATGTTCGGCTGGGCATGGTGCCTTGTCCGTTGGTGTGCTTCACAACAAAGCGCAGGTACTTGTAGCTGCCGCCCAGGTCGAGTATCGGTGAATAGTAGCTGCTTCCTTCAAGGTTCTTTTCGGGGAAGTCGTAGAGAGCCTTGGTCATGTCGACGAGTTCTGTCCATTTGGATGAGTCGGCGGCAGCTGTGCTGGCTGCCAGTGTCTCGTCGTTTGTGCCGTAGATGGTGATGTGGTCGGGGTCGTCCACCCATCCGCTGCTGCTGATGCGTCCGGTATAGTAGAACTTGATCTTCGAAACTGCTTCGGGAAGCGAGAATTGAAGATTGTGCCAGCCTGTAGCGTTTTCGGGAGCAATATATGCTTTGTAGGCAGCATCCCACATGGAGTGGAAATAGGTGTTGGTAGCGTTGTCTAAGAGGGCTGCTATCGAACCGTCGTTGGGATTCTGTGCATTGGTGGTTATCTGTGCCGGATCTGTCACGATGTCTTTGTAGGAATAGCATTTGTCATACTCCTTTTGGGCGGCATCGGCAGCCACTTGCAGCTCTGAAAGGATTTTTTCTGTGTCTGATACTTTCAGTAATGAGTCCAGCAGTTCGCCATCGACCTTTTTCATCAGCCAGCAGGCTTCGCCATCGATGTTGGAATCCCAGGCGGCAACTTGTCCTGTGATGCTATTGCCCTGGTTGTGAAGGCGGGTGTTGTATTTGTTGTAGGTGGAGTTGAAATCAGGTGAGTAGATCTTGAACATATAGGGCTTTGCCTCGAAGGGAAGCAACACCTGTTCGGAGACGAACTCATCGGAGAAGGGCACCGGAACACCGTTTTTGGTGAGATGGGACAGGTATTTCTTGGATACCACGTTTTGAACAGAGTAGCCGCCACCGGCCTGCTTCTCGAACTTGAAGAGTTGGATGGGGTCCTTGGGGTTATAGGTGGTCCACATCAGAGCGTTGACCGAGGCATCGTAGAACCATGCCTTTTGCACACCTTGCACTTGTTCGAAGATGTTCCATGCCGAAACGATGTTGTAGTAGCCGTCTTCCATGGGGATGATGGATGCCTGTACTTCCTCGAGTGCGGTTGAAAGCTTGTTGTATGCGGCTTGATACTGGTCTTCTGTCAATGATTTGGCTGCGGCATCCGATGCGTCGTAGTAGGCGTTGGTATAGGCCAGAACCTTGTCTTCGGGGTAGAGGCCCGGGTCTTTGCCGGCTGTGAACTGGTAGTTTTTGTAGGAGATTTCGTTGAGAAAGTTGTTGAGGCGTGCCTGCCATCCTTCCATCTTCTCGGCTTCGTAGAGCTGGAAAGCAGAAAGACTGAATACCACACCTGTAACAGACGGACGTGCGTATTCGCGTTTCTTGGTGTCGACGGTTGCCGTGCTGTGCATTTCAAAACGTATATATTTGTAGGGCTCGCCCAGGTCGATGGCGGGTGATGTGTAGCTCATCAGAGCCCCGGGTTTGGGGAAACCATCTGTGAGGTGAGCCACTTCGGTCCATTTGGCACTTTCACCCGAAAGGGTGCTGCTGCCTAAGTTGTCATCGTTGGTGGCATAGATGATGATGTCGTTGGGCGAGTCGCAATAGTCGGCACTGTTGCGTCCGGTGTAGGTGAAGATGATTTTCTGTACGGGATCGTAGAGTTCCACCTGAAGGTTGGTCCAGCCTATGCCGTTCAATGCGTATTTGGTGGGGTCGAGCTTGGCCACATGTTCGGTATAGGATGCTTCGGTGAGGGCTCCGTCGGTAAACACTTTGCGATCCCAATATGAATGGAACATGGTTGCATCGTTTCCATCTATCAGGTTCTGGAACGGGTCAGCTCCGGAGTCGCCATAGCTGATGCTGTTGCTGCTGAACTGGTTTGCGTCAACCAGTAGCGGCACTTCGGGATTGAAGGTGTAGTCGTTGCCTTCGATGATGGCCTTTTGTACGGGCGGCCGTGCTGCAGAGGCACTGACACTTATGCCTAAAATGAGGCAAAGAGTCAAAAGTGAATAGTAAAGTTTTCTCATGATATGATATTTTGTTGTTTGTGTGACGTGGAATCGAACTGCGGCAGTACCGCGTGAATTGTTGTTTACGGTGCAAAGATATTTATTTGAGTGTGAATTGCAAGGCTTTAAGGCATTAAATTGAAGTTACAAAGCATTACCCCCCCCCATTTGTGCTTTTTTAACTCTTGGGAGCAGTGCTTGAAGACCGTTTTATGGAGTTTGAGAAGCTCAAAAAGGCGATGTCTGTGAAAAACAAGGGCTGCCTGCTTGGTGTTGTGCCTGAAACGGGCTATTTTTGCACCCTTGAATGACGGGCTTGGCCGGTGGCTTTGTGCTGTTGGCTGCCTGTCGGGAACGATGCGACTTTTGCTTGAAAGGTATTATATAATATGGAATGGAAAATCAAGGATCGTCTCAATGGCTTGGCCGATGAAGGCGAGCCTTTCCTGTTTGTTGTCAATTATCGTGGCACAGAGGCTTATATCCGCAAGTTGTCTGACATTGATGCGAACGAGTGCCTTTATGATTTCAATGGTGTGACCAATGTTGCGGAGCCTTTCAATCCGCCGTCTGTTGCATGGCGAAGATGGAAGGTGAGGCCTCCGCACTGGGAAGATTATAGGCGAAGTTTCGGTCTGGTGAAGCGTAATATACTGGAGGGCAACAGCTATTTGGCCAATCTTACTTGTCGCGTGGCCGTGGACTGCGACCTTTCGCTGGAGGACATGTTTATGTGCGCACGGGCAAAATACAGGTTGCTGTTGAGGAGGAATGCTGGTGAATCAAGGGGCTTTGTATGCTTTTCTCCTGAGATTTTCGTGAAGACATGTGGCGGAAGAATCCATGCCTATCCCATGAAAGGCACGATGGATGCCTCGATGGAGAATGCCCGTGAACTATTGCTCGCGGATGCGAAAGAGGCTGCCGAGCATGCCACCATTGTTGATTTGATTCGCAACGACCTGAGCAGGATTGCCACCGATGTGAGGGTTGACAGGTATCGCTATGTGGATGTGGTGGGTACGGACAAGGGAGACATGCTCCAGACCAGTTCGGAAATCAGCGGCAGGCTGCCTCAGGCTGTTCAAAGGCACGTGGGGGATTTGCTGGAGGCCTTGCTGCCGGCGGGCTCCATTACGGGGGCTCCCAAGGACCGCACCATGGAGATTATCCGTGAGGCCGAGGGATATGAGCGCGGATTTTATACGGGCATTATGGGCATCTATGCCGATAGCGAACTGGATTCGGCAGTGATGATACGTTTCGTTGAGGAGGACGATGACGGCATGTATTTCAAGGCCGGGGGAGGCATTACCTGTATGAGTGATTGCAAAAAGGAGTATGAGGAGATGCTGCGCAAGATATGTCTGCCCGTGAAATAGATAATGACATATAATAATGAGTAGGAACAAGATGAGTGAACCGGTACTGCAATTTGTGGAAACCCTAAAGATAGAGAATGGAAAGCTGCTGGCTGCAGACCGCCATCAGGAGAGGATGGAACTGACCATCAGGCATTTTTTCCCTTCGCAGGCTTCATCCGTGCCTTTGCTCGAAAGGATTGTTGCCGGCAATGGCTGCAAGGGTGTCTGTAAGGCACGCGTAGTCTATGGGGAGCACGGAGTGGAAAAGGTGGAGTATGCTCCCTATCAGATGCGCCGGATAGGCTCGTTGCAGGTGGTTGTCGATGATGGGATAAGGTATGATTTCAAAAGTGCCGACCGCAACCCTCTGAATGCCTTGCTGGCTAAAAGGGGAGAGTGCGACGATATTATCATCATCAAGCAGGGACTGGTGAGGGATACGTCGTTTACCAATCTGGCTGTGTATGACGGCAGCCGTTGGACAACACCCCGGCATCCTTTGCTGGCCGGCACCAAAAGGGCCGTTCTGGTGGAAAAGGGGCTTGTCGATGAAGCCGATCTTACGGCGGATGATTTGAAAAAAGCATTGAAGGTGAGGCTTTTCAATGCCATGATTGACTTTGGCGAAATAGAGGTGGATGGATCAGAAATCCGTTTTTGAAAAGTTCGGGAGTTGCAGCCTTCAAGCGGCATGGTGCCTGCCCGAACGCAAAGAGTAGATACCCAGCAGAGCCATTACCAGCAGCAAGGCCATACCCGTCACGAGGGTGAAGCTGTAGGATGTGTGGAGTTCGAGAAATCCCCATGCACCTGCCGAAATGGCACCCCCGGCAGCCAGTGCCATGGATATGCGCGAATAGATTTCGGCATAGTGCTGGCCGCCGAACACGGTGCGCACCAGAATGGGGGTCTGTACGGTGGTGCCGGCATATTCCCACCCGAAAAGGAAGGCTCCGAGGATGACGGTCACGAGTCCGGTTTGGCCGATGAGCAACAGCAGCAGTCCCAGAAAGCCGCCCGAGGTGGTTGCTATGATGCCCCACGTGTTGCTATGGTCGTTGATGTGGCCCAGTGCTATTTTGCCCACGGTTACACCGGCCATTACCGACGAAGCGGCCAGCGAGGCTTCCATGGGTGTGAAGCCCAGACTGCAAACATATTTGGGTATGAAGAGGTTCAAGGTGGATATGGCCATGATGAGAAAGGCAAAGCAAAAGAGGGTGTAGAAGGCCGGCATTCTGATGGCCTGTGAGGCACTGATGCCTTGCGGGGTGACTGACTTTGCTTCTTGCGAGGCCTGTTGCTCCCATCCGTAGGGTTGCAGGTTCTTGTCCTCGGGACGGTTGCGCAGGAAAATGGCGAGCAGCGGTGTGACTATCAACAGGATGATGAGCCCGAATGTACAGTAGGCCGCTCTCCATCCGTGATGTACGATGATCCAGCTGCCGAGGGGGTTGAAGACGATGCCGCCGATTCCCGATGCCGCGCTGCACACTCCGATGAAGAAGCCTACGCGCCGGCTGAACCAACGGTGTATCATGGTGGGGAAGCTCAGGTACATCAGAAACGACATGGACACACCCAACAGGGCTCCGGCTGCCCAAAACAAGGCTACGTGGCGGAAGGTTGACATGGCCACTAAGGTGAGTCCTGCCAGGGCTGCACTACAGGTGAGCAGCCAATGTGCGCTGAAGCGTTCCATCATTTTGCCGGCAACCGAAAGCATGAGTGACGCGGCCAGGAAGTTGAACGACATATACAGGCCGAAGCTGGCTGTCTCAACGTGCAGGTCGGTGCTTACGGGACCGTAGAAGATTCCGGCACAACTCATAACGAGGCCCACCACAATACCCATGATGAGGCAGCAGCAGGCAACTATGATGTAGCCGTAGTGCATTCGTTGGCAGGCTTTTTTCATGGTCAAAGGCTGTATAGTCTTAGAAGTTGAATGGGTTTTGTGCACGATAGCGTGCGTTCATTTCACTCTGCAGGGTGTTGTATTCTCCGTTGATGTGCTTTGCCTCTTCGGGTGCAAGCTCCAGGGCTTTTTTCAGGTCGTCGGCTGCACCGGCTTCGTCGTGCAGCTTGAGGCGCAGTCCGCCTCTGGCTTTATAGGCCTGTGCAAAGTCGGGCTGCAGCTCTATGGCATCATTGTATAGAGACAGAGCCTTGTCGTTGTGGCCGGTGGCTGCCAGCAGGTCTCCTGTTTTGAGGATAGCTTCCTGATGGAAGGGGTCCATGGCATTCACCTCTTCATAACTTTGTATGGCTTTGTCGGTGAGCCCCATTGCTTTCAGAATGTCGCCTTGCAGCAAGAGTGATTCTTCGTCTTTCCCGTCTTTCATGCCGATGACGGTTTCAATGTCTTTCAGGGCTTCGCTGTATTGCTGCATTCTGTAGAGGGTTTTGGCGCGCAGCAGGTAGGGCTGCTTCAAGTCGGGATGGTCCTTGCTGAGTTGCGTCAGAAAGGCCACGGCAGCAATGTCATTGCCTTTACCATAGGCAGCCTGAGCCTGGAAATACAGTGCGTTGGGATTGTCGGGCTCTTGCCGTTGCAGTTCCGAGGCATCGGTTTCCATCCTGTCCCAATCGCTGCATTGGTCGGCAGCCTGCATGGCTGCAATGCGCAGCTTGGTTTCGTGCGGGTGCTTCTGAAGGAGAGCTTCGAGGATGGGCAGAGCCTTTTCACCGCACCGGCTCTGGATATAGAGCTCGGCCAGCAGGCCTTTAATGCCGTCATCGTCCTTGCGCTGAAGGGCAGCCTCGAAGCATCGTTCCGCATAGTTGGCCTCACCTATGCGCATGGCACGTATGCCGTCGTCGCGCAATGTCTCGAATTCGGCTTCCCTGTCATTAGACTCTTCAGACGTTTCCGGCTGATTGTCAGATATGTGATGTTCCGGTATAGTTGTACGGCCCTTGAATATTTTATTGAAAAATCCCATTGCAGATGATTGTTTTTGTGAATGATGAAAGTAGTAACATGCAAATATACGTATTTTCATTCATAGGAACGGTGTAAAGAGGTATATTCCTTGTGAATAGGCCTTGATTGGTCTCGTGCCGCGAGTGTGCTGCCTGAAATGCTGCACCTGCATCATCCGAGAATGCAGTGGGTGGAACATGAGCTCCCCCTGAGCGAACATTGAAAAGGCAATACCACAGACCTCTGCTTCAGGTCTGTACACATCGCAGGTTGCGATCTGTACATATCGCAGGTTACGGTCTGTACATATCGCAACCTACGGTCTGTACACATCGCATGCACGATCTGTACACATCACAGGTCACGATCTGTACATATCGCAGGTTACGGTCTGTACACATCGCACGCACGATCTGTACATATCGCAGGTTACGGTCTGTACACATCGCACGCACGATCTGTACACATCGCACGCTCAAGCTGTACACATCGCAAGGGTACTTCTGTGATGCCTCTTTTCTGTTTTTCAATGATATGGGGCTGCATTCCTTAGCCACGTGCTGTCATGTGCTTTTTGACGGGATACAAAAAAAGCAACTCCCTTGCGGAAGTTGCTTAATATGTTCTTCAGTTCTTAGATTACCACTTGTCTTCGCCCTCGGCACTGTTGTATACTTGCTTGGGACACCATTCGATGAGGTCCAGAAGGAAGCATGCGTTTGTGTTTTCCAAAAGCGACTTCATACGGATGTAGAGAACATCGGTTGGCTTGACGTTGCCTGTCCATACTATTTTGCGCAGACGCACGTTAGCACGGTAGCTGGTTGTGTTGCGGCAATCTTCGGTAACGGCTGCTCCACCTTTTGCCACACCGTCGTGCTTGGGCGGCTTCATATATCCTCTATTTCGCATGTCTTTGTCATTCTGCTCGTTGTGCTCCTCGTCTTTGGTGTCGGCTTCATATCCGATAACCGGACCGGCCGGGTCTACGCGAAGGTCGACAGGCAGACCTACAGGCATCAGGTTGGCTTTGTTGGCTCCGAAATAGAACTGTGCCATACCGAAACCTGTGTTGCATGGAGCACTTACACGAAGCTCATAGGTACCTTCGTTTGGAACAGGCGGCAGACGGAATGTCAAATCGTATTGTCCGCGGATGTTCATCTCGTCAGCCTGATAGTTGCTCTGGCTGGCTCCGGCCTGATAGGGCAGGTAGACGCAGCGGCTTTCATTGGAGAACTCCAGACGCTCGAAGTATCCGTTGGGGAACGGGAACTGGCCGCTGCTCGATATACCGCGGTAACCGTTGGTGATGAGCTCTGACAGAAGTGATGAAGTATCCCAACGCAGACGCTCGTTCAATACTATACCCGGAACATAATCGCTGTATACCAGCACTGAATCGATGGGATAGTAGAACCCGTTGATGGAGTTGGTGAGGTTGGAACCGTTGGTGCTCTTTATCAATGTTCCCGGTATGGTGACATCCAGCTCGTTATAGTTGTCCAAGTCATAGGTAGACTTTCTGTTGATGCGTTTGCCTTCTGTGGTCTTTCCTTCTGTGAGCTTCAGGAGCCATCTGTTCTTGCCCATGGTTTCATAATATTCATAGCAGTTGATGGACAATTGGTCGGGAATGGCGTAGGCATAGCCCATTTCAACGTGATGGAACACCAGTTTGTCCCATGGAATACGTGTGCTTATCAGGTGATATGCCACGAATCTGTTGATGGCATTATCCTGACTTTTCAGGTCACTGCTTGTTGCATCGGGGTAGGCCTGCTGGCATTTGGCCGTGATGGCCTGCATGATTTCGTCTGTGTTCTGGAGGATGCCGTTTTCCGTAACAGGCATAGGGATACCCCATTGTTCGTGGAAGATGCTGTCGGTCTCTACAAATGCCGTGTATCCATAATAGCGATGTTCGGGGTTTTTGATGCTGGGGTTGCCGTTCAGGTCGCGGCCCCATTCTTCGTGATTCAGTTCATAGTCTTCGTCACGCACTTTCTTCATGGAGTCGGCCCAGCCGGTGCGCTTGAGAAGTTCATTGAAGATATACAGGTTGTTGGCCTCTTGTATGAGTGAAGGCAGCGTTGCACGCGACAGCTGAAGCACGGCATCGATGCCATGGATGTAGCCGTTGGTCACTTCGATGTCGCCCTGTACGATGCGCGAGCGTGTGTTGACTTTGGTCACCAGTTTGCCGTTTGCCGTTGTATCAAACTCAATGGTGATATAGCGGTCGTCCATATTGGTCTTTTCTAATGCTCCTTCAAAGAAGTCGGTCGTTTGGTAGGCTTCGTCGTTTTCGCAGTCAATGATGGAGTTGCGTGCTATATAGTCGGCTACTGAGTCCGTGATTTGTGTGATGTCGAAGTTGGGAGTTTCATAAATGGAGTCCAGATAGTGCTGGATGGCGTCATTGGTAGGTGCGAACACGGTGAAGTTGCCGCGAGCTGACAATAACTGGGAGAGCTCTGAATCTGACTTCTTACTGAGCTTTACACGTGAAAGGATGTACGCAAAATTTGTGTAATCCGGGTTGTCCTGACAAAAGGAGTAAGCGGTTTCACCCGTAAATGTGTACATGTCGGAATCGTCTACTTGATCCGCGCAGGAAGAGAAACCAATAACGGCTAATAGAAACACGTAAATTAAATGTTTCCTACTCATTAAATGGATAAATCTTTTCATGAGAGTATTAATTATGAACATTAGAATCTGAACTTATTTGTTTGTCATGTGTGAGAACAAAACATTAGAACGATATGTTTTACCTATATCCCCGAAATATTTCGCCACAAAATTATGAATTTCTTCAATACCAAAAGGTATTTTGCAGCTGTTTTTTGCTGAAAAATGAAAATAGTTGGCGTTTATAACGCCGCAAATGGCAAAAGACGTTGCCTGGGAGCGTGTCTTTTGCCATTTGCATGAATCATTATTGCTGTCAGTGTCAGTGTTTTTGTCCGGCACTCTTTATAAGGTTCATGGTGTCGGTCGCCACCATCAGTTCCTCGTCGGTGGGGATGAGACATATGGTGACTTTCGAGTCGGGTGTGGAAATGATGGCCTCTTCACCGCGCACGGCATCGTTTTTCTTCTCGTCGAGCTTTATGCCAAGCCATTCCAAGTCCTTGCAGACTCCCGAGCGAACACCGTATTGGTTCTCACCGACTCCGGCGGTAAACACAATGATGTCTACACCGTTCATGGCAGCAATATATGCACCGATATACTTTTTGATGCGATAGTTGTACATGTTCAGTGTGAGGATGGCGTGCTGGTCGCCGCTTTCGACTGCTGCTTCGAGCTCGCGCATGTCTGACGAAAGGCCTGAGAAGCCTGCCACTCCGCTTTCCTTATTTAATAGGTTGGATATGCCGTCAGCGTCAAGTCCGAGCTTTTTCTGTATATATGCCACGGCTCCGGCGTCGATGTCACCGCAGCGTGTGCCCATGATGAGGCCTTCCAGGGGGGTGAGTCCCATCGAGGTGTCTACGCACTGGCCGTATTTGACGGCTGCAATGCTGGCTCCGTTGCCGATGTGGCAGGTGATGATTTTCTTGTCTTTGATGTCGCATCCCAGGAAGTCGCAGACACGCTGTGAAACATAGCGGTGGCTCGTGCCGTGGAATCCGTATTTGCGGATTTTGTATTTGGTATAGAGCTCATAAGGCAGCGCGTACATGTATGCGTAGTCGGGCAATGTCTGATGGAAGGCAGTGTCGAATACGCCTACTTGCGTCATATGTGGCATTAGTTCTGAAACGGCTTTCACACCCTTCAGATTGGCGGGGTTGTGGAGCGGTGCCAGTTCGCTGCATGCAACAAACTCTTTAAGGACACTATCCGTAAGTATGGTGCTTTGGTTAAACTTTTCGCCTCCATGTACCATACGATGGCCTACGGCATCTATCTCATCGAGAGACTTAAGCACGCCTTTCTCAGGGTCGGTGAGGCTTTTGAAAATCATCTCCAGTCCTTCATCGTGGGTAGGGATGTCGTTGAGAATCTTCTCTTCTGTCGGTTTCTTGATTTTCAGAAATGCTCCGGGCAATCCGATTTTCTCTATGCCTCCTGCTGCCATTACGGACTCATCGTCCATGTTATAAAGCTTGTATTTGATAGACGAACTACCACAATTCAAAACCAATACTTTCATATATTATTCTTTTCAGTGTTGTATGTATGCGCTGTGTGGGTTAGTGTTCAATGCCGCGTTCCTTGAGCGAGATGGCTTGGTTGGAGGTGATGGCAATCATTTTGTAGACATCGTCTACCGAACATCCGCGACTCAGGTCGTTGACAGGACGTGCAATGCCTTGAAGTATGGGGCCGATGGCTTGTGCATGTCCCAGACGCTGGATGAGCTTGTAGGAAATGTTTCCCACTTCGAGGCAAGGCACGACAAGCACATTGGCATGACCGGCAACAGGCGAGTTGGGGGCTTTCAGCTGAGCTACCTCGGGAACAATGGCCGCGTCTGCCTGAAGCTCACCGTCTAATTGCAGTGAAGGTGCCAGTTCATGGGCGATGTTGGTGGCTTCAATGACCTTGTCGACCACTTCGTGTTTGGCCGAGCCTTTTGTCGAAAAGCTCAGGATGGCAACACGGGGATTCTCAATGCGGGCTATGGTCTTGGCTGTGCGTGCCGTGCAGACGGCTATTTCTGCCAGCTGTTGTGCAGTGGGCACAGGGGTCACTGCGATGTCTCCCATCACGAGAAGACCGTCCTCGCCGTATTCGGGAGCATGTGTCAACAGTATCATGGCACCCGATACGCAGGTGATTCCCGGCTCTGTCTTGATGATTTGCAGTGCCGGACGAAGCACGTTGGCCGTAGAGTTGCTCGCACCTGCCAGTTGACCGTCGGCCCGTCTCGTCTTGATGAGCATGCAGCCGAAGTAGAGCGGATTGCCGATTGTCTTACGTGCCTCATCGAGGGTCATGCCTTTCTTTTTTCTTATCTCTGCCAGCTTTTCTGCCAGTTCTTCATGCAGCTCCGACGGTTGTTGCGGATCTATGATCTGGGCTTGTTCGATGTATTTTAATTGTAGCTTTTGTGCAAGCTCTGTAATCTCGTTACGGTTTCCCAACAAAGTGATTTCTGCGATGCCATCTTGCAGGGCGCGGTTGGCAGCTTGAATGGTACGCGGCTCAGTACCCTCGGGCAGCACGATGCGCTGTTTATGTTGCTGGGCACGTCTGATTAGTTCTTTGATAACGTCCATCTTTGATTAATCTTTTGCTTTTGATTTGTTTTGTGTTGTAACTGCAAAAGTACACAATTTTCTTCTGACTTGACTGAATGCGCGGCTTTTTCTTTTTGTACCTTTGCACTTGGAATTCATAGCTTGTTTGGATCATGGAAGATAATCATGAATGGCAGGAGAATGTGTTGCTGATCGACGCCGATTATGTCGACCGGCTTGTCTTTAATCTGTCGGTGCAGCTTGAAAGGATGCTGGGACGCCGCATTCCCAAACTCGACATTGCGCGCTGGATAGATTATCTGGTGCTTGATGGCGGCCTGCGACCCGGTGAAAACAAGACACAGGTCTTGTTTATTTATTCTAAGGAGAAGGCTTTGCTGAAGAATGCCGTCCCCTCGTCTTTGCCGGCCGATTTGGACGGCAAGAGCTTTCATGACAATCTCGGCGACTTCTTCTGTGCTTCATTTCCGGTCGAAGAAGAGATAGTCTCAAGGGACCGGCTTTATATGCAAAGCGTGGAAACGCTGCTGGCCGCATCAAAGGTCAGCAATCTGATGCTGGTGCCCGATATGGAAAGCTATGGGCATTTGCTGAAACCGGCTTTGTTGAAACAGCGCAAGGCACTCCTTTTTGTAACGGAGCCCGTTGCCGGCTTCCTGTGCCCGCAGGAAATACTGACCTATTCGTTGTTTGCCGCATTGGGCGTAAAGGGCGAAGAATTGTCATGAACATTTTCGCTAAACGGTGCCTGGAGGGACGCGCTTGGCTATACTTGTCATTGCTGATGTGCTGGTTGCCGTTTCAGCAGATTGTCGGTAAAGGCAATCTCTATAGTCATGGAGGCATCATCCGCGGCAATGATTCGCTCAAGCAAATCTGCCTTGTCTTTACAGCCGCGGCCTGGGACGATGGCGCTTCCTATATAATACCCGTTCTCAAGGAAAAGCATGTGAGTGGAGGGTTCTTTTTTACGGGGCAGTTTTATGAACGTTTTCCCGAAGTGGTCAGACACTTGCTCCGCGACGGCCATTATGTAGGCACTCACGGCTATGGCCATTTGCTTTATTGTGCATGGGAAAATCGTGACTCGTTATTGGTGACACAGCAAGACTTTGCTGACGACATGCACAAGGCTTACAGTCAGATGAAACAATTCGGCATCACAAAGACTGAGGCTCCTTATTTCATTCCCTCTTATGAGTACTATAACGATTCTATTTCGGTATGGGCAAAACGCCTGGGTTTGCAAGTGATTAACTTTACACCGGGCACAGGGACGAATGCCGATTACACCATACCCTCGATGAAAAGTTATCGCAGCAGCAAGCAGCTTTATCGCGGCCTGATGGAATATGAAGAAAAGCATACGTTGAACGGACATTTCCTAATGCTTCATTTCGGGACTCATCCTGAGCGCACGGACAAGTTCTATCGTCTTTTGCCGCAACTGATAGATGAGCTTCGCGCCCGTGGATACCGGTTTGTCAGTGTGCCCCAAATGGTGTTGCCTTGACAAATTGGCAAATCTGCTGCTCGCAATGTGCTATGTGTGGTTTTTAGTTGCTGTTTTGTCAACTAAAAACCGATATAAGGCTAATAAAGTTGATATTTCGCCGATTTTTTAAGTTAATGCTTGCGCGAGTCGTATATTCGCTCTACCTTTGCAATGCAAAAAAGAAGAATAATAGAGTCTTTTCATAGTATATTGAGTTAACTATTTGTGGAGGAAAGGTTCCGTGAGGCACTTTTCCTTTTTTTATTGTATCACTTAGTAAGTGACGGTGTGCCTGATGTGCTGTGCAAAGCGATATGAGCCGAAATCAATCCAAACAGTATAGTTGCCTGATGGCAGGTGGCCGATGTTAAACCATGCTTTTCCGTTTACAACTTGTTCGCGTCCTGAATAGTTCACATTGTTGGACTGGATGCTGATGTTCACCCATTCGTCTTCAAAGTCGGGGAGGTATATATATAATGTATCGCGTACAGGATTGTTGACAATGCCCGCTTTGGCAAATTGGGGTGTTTCCACCGCTCGGCATCCTGCAGCTGTCAGACTTGCAGCTATCATAATCGCTATGGCGGCAGCAATAGATGGGAACTGTCTCATAGTCGATGCCATTAGAGCTTGAAAGGTATCTTGCGACGTATCTCCCTGTTGATTTGCTTGATGCCTTGCGTGATGGCATTGTTGCTGGTGGCAACCATAAAGTTCAGAGATTCGGCAATGCTTTGCAACAAGTTGGCCGGTTTTATTTCTGCCTGACCGTTGACAACGGCTTTGAGCTGATGTGGAAAAATCTCGATGGAAATGTCGCGTCCCGCCCGGAAAGGCTCTCCATCACAGTGTATGAAACCTTCATGCTCGCGGGTAATATGTATGTTACGGGAGCGAAACATCTTGATGATGCCTTTATTGGTCAGTGTTCCGTTGAGCAGTTGAAGGGCCAGCTGTGGCGCTTCGATTGCAGAAAAAGGCTCAATGATGGTCACGTCCATCAGCCCATCGCTCATGGAGGCTTCAGGGGCTATATAAACGTTGTTGCCATATTGCGATGCGTTGGCGCAGGTAATCAGAAAAGCCTTATGGGTGAATTTGCCTGTTTGGTCCTCAATGGTATAGGTTTCGGGCTTGTACCGTGTAATTTCTTTCAAGGTATTTTCCAGATAGGTGAGTATGCCCCGGCGGATGGATGCGGCAAACTTGTAGCTGATGGTGGCATCGAAGCCCATGCCGCATGTACAGAAAAACGGCCGGCGATTAATCTTTCCATAGTCAAGACTGTGTATCTGGCAATCGTTAATAACCTTAATGGCCTTTGTATATTCGAGCGGTATTTGAAGATGCCTGGCCAGCCCGTTACCAGAACCGCAGGGAATTATACCGAGAGCGGTGTCAGTATGAACTAATGAGCGGGCAATTTCGTTGACTGTGCCGTCACCACCGATGGCAACGACAATGTCTGTTCCGTTCTCGGCTGCCATGGTCGCCAAAACTGCGCCATGGCCTCCGTAGGCTGTACGCGCTATGCTGTAGGTGAATTTGTCCTTATCAATCATGCTTTCGACATCTTCGATGATAAGCTCCTTATTCATCGTGCCCGAAATAGGATTGACAATAAATAGGATTGACTTCTTTTTTTTCATACATGAGCGTTTTGCGGTTGCAAAGATAAGCCTTTTAGCTCTCACTGCTAAAAAAAGCGTTGGCTTTTTACACAAATGTTTTGCTACAGACAACGTTTGCTGGGAATTTGTTGTATCTTTGCAGCCTGGTTTAAAAATTAGGTTTACTATTACAAGCAATTTGTGTAAAGATGGGATTACTACAAGATAGACTGAAACACTTCACACGTCCCCAAGAATACATGGCGGCCGGCGTTTATCCCTATTTCCGTGAGATAGATGGGAAACAAGGACCTATCGTAAAGATGGCCGGGAAAGAAGTACTGATGTTCGGGTCGAACGCCTATACGGGGCTGACTTATGACGACAGAATCATAGATGCAGCTTGCAAGGCCCTTCACAAGTATGGCTCTGGCTGTGCCGGTTCGCGCTTTCTGAACGGCACATTGGACTTGCATGTCCAATTGGAAAAAGAATTGGCCGAATTTGTCAATAAAGACGAGGCTCTTTGCTTTTCCACTGGTTTCAGTGTGAATGCCGGTGTGATTGCTTGTATTACAAATCGCGAAGACTATATAATATGTGACGACCGTGACCATGCCTCCATCGTGGACGGACGAAGATTGTCGTTTTCCACATCATTGAAATATAAGCACAATGACATGGAAGATTTGGAACGCAAGCTGCAGAGCTGCCGTCCCGAGGCTGTCAAGCTGATTGTTGTAGACGGCGTATTTTCCATGGAAGGCGATTTGGCTAATCTTCCTGAGATAATCCGTTTGAAGCACAAATATAACGCTTCTGTCATGGTCGATGAGGCTCATGGGTTGGGCGTATTCGGGCGTCAGGGACGCGGAGTCTGCGACTACTTCGGCTTGACAGATGATGTAGACCTGATTATGGGAACATTCAGCAAATCGCTGGCTTCCATAGGCGGCTTCATTGCTGCCGACAAGAGCATCATCAACTATCTGCGCCATACCACACGAACCTATATCTTCAGTGCAAGCAATACTCCGGCAGCAACTGCCGCGGCTCTCGAAGCCTTGCACATCATCCAAAGGGAACCCGAAAGAATTGAGCACCTGTGGGAAGTAACCAACTACGCTCTGAAACGTTTCCGTGAGGCAGGCTTTGAAATCGGTGACACGCAATCACCCATCATACCGCTTTACGTGCGCGATACAGACAAAACATTCATGGTGACAAAACTGGCCTTTGATGAGGGCGTATTCATAAACCCGGTAATCCCTCCTGCCTGTGCTCCACAAGATACATTGGTGCGCTTTGCCTTGATGGCTACTCATACCAAAGAGCACGTAGACATGGCTGTCGACAAACTGATAAAAGTGTTCCGCCAGTTGGATATAATCAAATAAGGCAGTTCAATTAGAATAGGATTAGACAACAGAGAGGCAGCTATCGGCTGCCTCTCTGTTGTACTATACCCGTAGAGAAGAATTAGGGCGTTCCGTAAATAGACGGAACAAAAAGAGGGATTCCTTTTGCAGGAATCCCTCTTATATAATTATGTGTAGCTTTAATTGTTGTAGAGCAACCAGGCATCGGGATAGGAAGAACGCAAAGAGTTTCTCGACGAAACAGCATCGGCCTTGCTATCGAAAGTAGAGGCGATTACACGATAAAGCTTACGTTCGCTGTTCAAGGCAATCTGAGCAGCATAGCCTTTTTTCTTGAGTGTGCTTTGCAGACCTTCTGCATTGGCCTTGAGGCTGAAGCTCCCGCATACCACGCTATAAGCCTTCAGGCCTGCACCGCTGATAACGGTCAGCTTCTCGCTGCGTGTGGTTTCATTGCTCGTATCTGTCTTCGGAGTCGTAGTTGTTGTTACAGGTGTTACTTTTACAGGCTCCGGTTCGTCAGTCTTGACTACTGTAGTTTGCTCGGCCTTGGTTTGAGCTTGGGCTTTCTCATAAGCCTTTTTATACATGCTCTCATTGGATTTGCAAGAAGAGAGACATGCGATAGCGCATACGCTGAATGCTGCAACTGCTAACTTTTCGATTTGAAATTTCATAATGAAGTGTTGGTTAGTGATTCTGATTTTATGCAAGCAAAGTTACGATTCATCTGTTGCTTATGGCTTTGTTTTTAGTTAAATAACATTTAAATATGGCCGCCCATAGCCAAATGTCGGCTATACCTAAGCTCAAGCATATGAATTACGGCATATACGATGGCTTTTAGATTCTTTTTGAAGACCAACGTGGCTTATCTCGAAAAAAATATCTAAGTTTGAAGCCTGAAACTAATAAAGAGAGAAGAGATGAAAGGATTAAGTATTTTCGCCGCAATACTTGGCGGTATGGCCATCGGTGCAGCGTGTGGCATTTTGTTCGCACCTGAAAAAGGTGATGAGACTCGTGCAAAAATTGCAGAAGCCATTCGTGCGCGTGGCATCAAGCTCAATCGCAAAGAGATGGAAAATCTGGTTGATGACATCACAGACGAATTAAAGGCAACTGTAGAATAACCGGCTATGGATCGCACAGACGGTCTCGTGTCAAAGCTGTTTGCTTCCCTTAAGACCTATCTGGGATTGCAGAAAGAGTATGCAATGCTGGAGCTGACCGAAAAACTGTCACGGTTGCTCACGGCATTGATACTTGGTGCCATACTGTTTGTGATGGGAATATTCACCGTTTTCTTTCTTGCCCTTGCCCTGTCGTCGCTCATAACATTACTGACGGGGAGCACAGTGATATCCTACCTTGTTATGGCATTGCTTTTCATTATAGCCTGTGCCGTATTTTATAGGATGAGACACAAATGGCTTGCCGTCCCGCTAACCAACTTCTTTACCAACTTGCTGCTCAAAGATTATGGAGAAAAAAACGACACACCTTGATGGCCGTCCGCTGACCTACGAAGACATTCGTGCGCGCAAGCGCGAAGTGTTGTCGCAGATACGCGAGCAGCAGCAAGTGATGAGGCAGTGCGTAGGAGAACTGGCCGACGATTTCACCAATACGGGCAACCTGCTGTCGGCAAAAGGCATACGTAAGGTCTCCGGATGGATAGGTGGAGCCTTTTATGCCTACCGCATCATCCGTGGTCTTTCGCGCATGACACATCTTTTGCACCGTCGTTAAGCGGATACCTGAAGTATGAGCAGGATAATGGCCATAGATTATGGGAAAAAGCGTAGCGGTATTGCTGTGACCGACCCCGCGCAAATTATAGCAAACGGATTGACAACTGTGGCGACTTCCCAATTGCTGCAGTACGTTAAGTCCTACGTGGAAAAGGAACCCGTTGAATGCTTTGTCGTAGGAAAACCGCTGCAAATGTCTGGCATGCCATCCGAGAATGGTATGAGAACTTCCGCTTTTGTGAAAAAACTGCAGGCGGAGTTTCCCACGATTCCCGTCAAGGAGTATGACGAGCGTTTTACTTCGGTGTTGGCTCACCGCGCCATGTTGGAT
>CAKRYD010000014.1 GCA_934426255.1 uncultured Bacteroidaceae bacterium
GGTAAGGATTTTATGGCATTGCCTGAATGCTTCATCTGCACTTTCATATGAATTGGCTTAACCCGAACTGGGGTAACCAAGACTTGATTTTAAGTAACCAAGACTTTGTCCTGCAATTTTCCCGCATACTTTTGCAATTGTTCCTTGCCTGTTTGCAATTTTCCCTTGCGCCCCGACAATTTTATCAAGGCGAAGCCGCCTTGGCCGGTATGCTTTGGCGGCAACTGCTTTTCGCTTATGCCTGCAGGGCTTCATTGTAATAAAAAGCAGGAGTAATGCAGATGTAATTCGAGAAAAATGCCTAAGTTTGCAGTGAAAAAGTGGAAATACAGAGATACCGGGCCGTTTGGCCTGCCGTTTGTATTCCGAGAGTAAAAAGAACTAAAACGAAACATCATGATTGGAAACAACAACTACACCGAGTATGAAGAAGTAAGTCCGTCTTCTTTGAATCCCGTAAAGGCGCAGGCTGCTTTTGGGGCTTTGATGCGCAAAGTATATGCCTGGATGTCATTGGCGTTGATAGTGACAGGACTTACGGCAGCTTATGTTGCAAATAATTTTGCCGCTGTCAGCATGTTGACGGGAGGTTCATTCTGGATATTGATGATTGCCGAAATTGCATTGGTCATTGCCATAACGGCCGGTATCAACCGTCTGTCGTTTATGACGGCCGGCCTGTTGTTTATTCTTTATTCCATTTTGAATGGCGTAACCATGTCGTTTATATTTGCGGTATATACTCAAAGTTCCATAGCCTCTACATTCTTTATAACGGCCGGAACATTTGCCGCAATGAGTCTGGTTGGCTTCTTTACAAAGAAAGATTTGTCGGGAATGGGCAAAATCCTGTTTATGGCATTGATAGGATTGATAATAGCAAGTGTTGTCAATATGTTTATGCAGAGTCCTGCCATTTATTGGATTACGAGTTATGCCGGCGTGCTGATTTTTGTGGGTCTTACAGCTTGGGATACTCAGAAAATCAAGCAAATGTTTTTGGCCTATGGTTATGAGGTAAACGAGCAGACTCAGAAACTGGCTCTCTTGGGAAGCCTGACGCTTTACCTTGACTTTATCAACCTGTTCCTGTACCTGCTCCGCATTTTTGGCAACCGGAGCAACAATTAATATCTGAAGTAATCGTGCAAATTATATCTGAAGAATAAGTATGAATGTGTTATCCAATCGGTTGAACAGGTTGCAGCCATCTGCAACATTGGCAATGTCTCAGAAGAGCGCAGAACTGAAAGCGCAAGGCATAGATGTGATTAATCTAAGTATTGGTGAACCCGATTTTAATACGCCCGAAGCCATCAAGGAAGCTGCTAAAAAGGCTATTGACGAGAATTATTCGCATTATTCTCCGGTACCGGGCTATGCGGCTTTGCGCAATGCCATTGCTGGGAAGCTGAAACGTGAGAACGGATTGGACTATACATCATCTCAGATACTTTGTTCGAATGGAGCCAAGCAGAGCGTGTGCAATGTTGTGATGGCTTTGGTGAACGACGGTGATGAAGTGATTATACCGGCACCTTATTGGGTGAGCTATCCCCAGATGGTAAATTTGGCCGGTGGCGTGCCTGTGTATGTTGAGGCGACCATCGAGCAAGGTTTCAAGATGACTCCTTCCCAGTTGGAAGCTGCCATTACCCCACGGACGAAGCTGTTGATACTTTGTTCGCCAAGCAATCCAACGGGCGCGGTTTATAGCCGTGAAGAACTCAAGGCCTTGGCCGAAGTGCTCGGAAGACATGAAGACATCATAGTGCTTTCGGATGAAATATACGAGCATATCAATTATGTGGGTTCTCATGCAAGCATCGCGCAAGTTGAGGGAATGAAAGAACGCACGGTCATAGTAAACGGAGTATCGAAGGCCTACGCAATGACAGGCTGGCGCATAGGTTTTATTGCCGGTCCCGAGTGGATAGTAAAAGGTTGCAACAAGTTGCAAGGGCAATATACCAGCGGTCCCTGCAGTGTGAGCCAGATGGCATCGGTAGAGGCTTTCTCGGGTGATCAACAATGTGTGGAACAAATGCGCAGGGCTTTTGAAAACAGAAAGAACCTGATTGTAGACTTGGCTCGTCGGATAGAAGGTTTTGAAGTGAGCGTGCCCGAAGGTGCCTTTTATATCTTTCCGCGAATCAGCGCATTCTTTGGAAAGTCCTATAAAGGCGTGACGATTAAAGACAGCATGGATTTTGCCTTGTTCCTGCTTGAAACAGGCCACGTTGCAACCGTAGGCGGTGATGCTTTCGGATCTCCCAATTGCATCCGCCTTAGCTATGCCACGAGCGAAGACAATATCCGTGAAGCCATGAAGAGAATCAAGGAAGCCGTTTCCTTGCTCAAATAGAGCTTAGAGATACTTCTTTAGCTGTTTTGTCCAGATTTTATAACCGGCTTCATTGAGGTGCAGCCCATCGGTTGAAAGATTTTTTTGTAGAGTGTTGCTTCCTTTTTCGCAAAAGTGCGGAAAAAGGTCGATGAAGTTGCATCCTAAGTCTTTTGCAAGCGATTTTATCCGTTTGTTGATTTCAGGTATCTGATTGGTCTTTCCTGTGAGACGCTTGTAACGTCCGAAACTTTCGTTGATGGGTAAAACGCTTTGCAGGTAGAGCGTAGTGGCAGGCGATTCTTTGCGAATCCGTTCTACTGTGAGTTTCATCATTCCCATAATGCTGTCGGTAGTGAGGTCATGACTGACGTCATTGATGCCTATCATAAGAAATATTTTTGCAGGGCGCCCCGGCAGTATCTGGTGCAAACGGTCATAGACACCCATGATTTCATCTCCAATGATACCGCGGTTGACAATCTGACGGTTGCCCAGACGCGCCGCCCAATCTCCGCCGTTTTCAGTCAGGCTGTTGCCAAGCATTACGACATTCTCTGGCGTAATGGCAGGTTCTTCCTGGAAAGTTGCAAAGCGTTTGTAGTAGTGTGAGGTGTATTTCAGAGAATCCGAACTATCGGTTTTTAAAATGGAAGCCGCCACGGTGTTGCTGACGAGTGAACGCAGGCGTACAACGTTGCCCTTGTCTTCAGGGTGAACGGCATTGATAAGCAGGATGACGCTGATGTCGTTTTCGGGGTCAATCACAATAGAAGTGCCTGTGTATCCCGTGTGGCTATAAGTGCTTGGTGAAAGCAAATCACCGTTGTTGGATGCATAGGCGGTGAAGCAGTCCCAGCCGAGTGTGCGCCCCAGGCCGGCTTCTTCGCGCGGTACGGTGCGCATGGCTTTTACTGTCAGGGGCGAAAGAATCTGCCGGCTGTTCCACTTGCCTTCATTCTGCAGCATGGCGCAGAGCAGAGCCACATCGTCGGCTGTTGTAAAGACTCCGGCGTTGCCACTGATACCGAGGTTGCAGATGCGTGCCAAAGGGTCGTGAACCTGTCCGCAGAGAACCTGTCCGTTTTTCTGTCTTTCCGTAGGGGCAATCTCTTTTAGGAAATTGGCATCAAGCGGAATGTCCTTCCCTTTTAGAGCTTTTCGCTCGCTTTCAGTTGCCCAGCAGGCAACATCAGTATTTACCCAAAA
Organism: uncultured Bacteroidaceae bacterium; assembly: GCA_934426255.1. Lineage (GTDB taxonomy): Bacteria > Bacteroidota > Bacteroidia > Bacteroidales > Bacteroidaceae > UBA6382. The sequence goes on from CAKRYD010000014.1 coordinate 3,554, forward strand.
TCCTTTTTCATTCAATCTGCAAGGCAGATAATCCGTGTGGTTCATTCCGAGCGGACCGAATATCTCGTTGCGGGCAAATTCGCGCAAGGACTGCCCACTTACGTTCTCGACGATACGTTGCAAGGAGATAAAATTCAAACAACTGTATTGGAAATCAGTGCCTGGCTCGAAATCGCGTCGGCAATTGGCAATGTATTTGATAAGTGTATCTTTGTTGGCCGTACCATACTTTTTGTTCAAGTCTATGGGCGAAACGTATGGCGGCAGTCCCGATGAGTGTGTCATCAGGTGGTGCAGGCGTATGGTTGTCCAATCCTTCCCATCAGAGCTCGTCCAGTTCTTGAATCCCGGAATATATAGGCTGACAGGGTCGGTAAGGCGTATGCGTCCTTGTTCTACGAGCCGCATGATACACATGGCCGTGCCCATAGGCTTGCTACACGAGGCCATGTCAAAAATGGTGTTAGTAGTCATTGCTTCAATGCTGGGATATGTGCGTCTGTTGCCATAAGCCTTTATGTATGCCATCTTGCCATGCCGGACAACGGCCAGTACGGCTCCCGGGATGTCTTTTTTTTCGATAGCCTGATTGATGGCTTTGTCAGCATTCAAGAGTTTGCGGCTGTCCATGCCTACTTGTTCGGGGGCAACACGTTCCAATGAATTAATCTCTGCATTTGTGTGGCACATTGCCGTAAGGGAAAGTAAAAACAATAATATGCGTATCATATACGTAATATGTATAAGGTCTATATGTGCCTGCAAAACTACAAAAAATATTATATCTGGAGTTTTTCAGTGAGAAAAACGGATTTATAAGAATCGGTTTTTATGAAAAAGCCGTATTTTTGTCGTATTAGAAATAGGATAGATTTATGTTTGAGAAAATCACGGAAAAAGCTTCTCTATACGATAATTTGGAAGAAAAGCCGGTAAGGGAATTGTTGGAAGATATCAATCGCGAGGATCAAAAGGTGGCGTTGGCTGTTCACAAAGTCATTCCTGCCATAGAACGTTTGGTGACACTCATAGTTCCCCGTATGAAGAGGGGAGGTCGTCTTTTTTATATAGGGGCAGGCACGAGTGGTCGTTTGGGTGTGCTTGATGCGTCCGAGATTCCACCCACGTTCGGAATGCCGCCCACGTTTGTTGTCGGCCTCATTGCCGGTGGTGATACGGCTTTGCGCAATCCGGTCGAGAAAGCCGAAGATGATCCTTTACACGGATGGGAGGAATTGGTAGACCATCATATTACCGACAAGGATACAGTAGTTGGCATTGCGGCAAGCGGCACGACTCCTTATGTGATTGGCGCTTTGCACGAAGCGCGTGAACATGGAATCCTGACAGGCTGCATCACTTCAAATCCCGGGTCGCCCATGACGAAGGAGGCCGATGTTCCGATAGAAGTGGTTGTCGGTCCGGAATTCGTGACCGGCAGTAGCCGCATGAAGTCAGGTACTGCTCAGAAAATGATTCTCAACATGATTTCAACCAGCATCATGATACGTTTGGGACGCGTGAAAGGAAATAAGATGGTCAACATGCAGCTTACAAACAAGAAGCTTGTAGATCGTGGAACGAGAATGTTGGTCGAGGAACTTGGTCTTGACTATAGCAAGGCGAAGACATTGCTGTTGCTACATGGTTCAGTCGAAAGAGCCATTCAGGCTTATACGAAAGGAGAATAAAGATTGTCGTTTTTACGATTATCGTGATGCGTTTTTATCGAATACGCAGTTTTGTCCTGATTAAAGGCCTGTAAGTTCGTGTTTTTTGCTACTTTTGACTTCTAAAGTTCATTATGTTTTAGTTATTATATTCTCAGTATGGAAAAGATTTCAAGAAGAGACTTTATCAAGGGCAGTTTGGGTACTGCCGCGTTCATGATGGTTCCGAACTCGGTGCTCGGCAGCCGTTACGGCCATGTGGCACCGAGTGACAAGTTAAATATCGCCGGAATCGGGGTTGGCGGTATGGGACGCCGCAATCTGCATAACATGAACACGGAAAATATCGTGGCTCTTTGTGATGTGGATTGGAAATATGCCGATAAGACTTTCAAGGACTATCCCAATGCCAAGCGCTACAAGGACTGGCGCAAAATGTTTGACGAGATGGGAAAAGACATTGATGGTATCTTGGTTGCTACTCCCGACCACACGCATGCCGTTGTGGCTGCACACGCCATCACAATGGGCAAACATACTTATGTGCAGAAGCCTTTGACCCATTCTGTCTATGAAGCCCGTCTTTTAGCTAAGCTGGCTAAAAAATACAAAGTGGCTACACAAATGGGAAATCAGGGCAATTCGTTTGATTGGTGCCGTCAGATTTCAGAATGGATTTGGGCAGGTACAATCGGCGACGTAACGGAAGTGCATTGCTGGACAGACCGTCCCATTTGGCCTCAGGGTTTGATGAAACCCAGTGATACGCCGTCTTGTCCCGACACTTTGGATTGGAATTTGTTTGTAGGGCCTGCCGAAATGCGTCCTTATCATCCGGCATATACTCCATGGAATTGGCGCGGCTGGTATGATTTCGGTACCGGAGCCTTAGGTGATATGGCCTGCCACATTATGGACCCGGTATGTTGGGCTCTTGATATTAAATATCCGAAAAGCGTCATAGCAAGTTCTACGCTCAGCAACCTTTACTCGCCTCCCCATGCAGAAGTGATTACCTACACATTCCCTGCGCGTCCGCGAAAAGGAAAAGTGAATATGCCCGAAGTGAAAGTTTATTGGTATGACGGAGGTTTGATGCCGCCGCGTCCGTCTGAACTGAAAGATGGTGAGATGATGGGCGACGAGAACGGAGGAATAATCTTTATCGGTACGAAAGGAAAGATTATGACGGGATGTTATGGTATGAACCCTACATTGTTGCCGCTCGATAAGATGAAAGATTTCAAACAGCCTGCCGCAAGTCTGCCGCGTGTAAAGGGAGGAAACGGGAACATTTGGGATACCAACGCTCATGAGCAGGACTGGATTCGTGCCTGCAAGGAGTCGCCGCAGAATAGGAAGGAGGCTTCATCCAACTTCCAGTTCTCAGGACCGTTTACCGAAATGGTCGACATGGGTGTACTTGCCGTGCGCTTGGCCGGCCTTTACGGCCTGCATCGCGAGTTGCAGTGGGATGGTGAGAACATGCGATTTACGAATATCTCGGCCAATGATAAGATTAAAATCGTCAACTATGATGATTTCAAGGTCATTGATGGAGATCCTCGCTTTGATCGCCGTTTTGGCGAGTTCAATGCTCTCGAAGCTGCCAATGAATGGATAAAACATACTTACCACAATGGTTTCAGCCTGCCAGAGATGCCTAAATAACCTGTGTCTATGAGTAAGAAAGTTTCATTTGCCAGCATTTTATGGCTGTTTTGTTTTGCAATATCGGTGTTTGCCGGTAAAACAAAAGCCGAGAAGGCCGGTTGGAAATTGGCCATTCAATCGTTTACATTCCATAAGTTTACGCTTATGGAAGCCCTTGACAAGACCAAGGAGCTGGGCGTAAAATATATTGAAGTTTATCCGGGTCACAAACTGGGAGGCAAGTTCGGCGATAAGCTGTTCGATTCTAATCTGTCTCAGGAAGAGCAGGCAGAAGTGCGCAAAGCTGCGGCAGAGAGAGGCGTTCGCATTGTAGGCTCCGGCGTATTTGTCAGCGATAAGCAGGATGAGTGGGAAAAGATGTTCCGTTTTGCCAAATCCATGAAGTTGGAATATATTTCGTGTGAGCCGCCTCTGTCGCTTTGGGACTGTGTTGAAAAACTTTCCAAGCAATATGGCATCAAGGTTTCTGTTCACAATCATCCGAAGCCCTCTGACTATTGGAATCCCCTGAATTTGTTGAATGCCATTTCAACACGCAGCAAGAATCTGGGCTCATGTGCCGATGTGGGTCATTGGTCGCGTGAGGGCCTTAACCATTTGGATTGCCTGCGCATGCTGAAAGGGAGGATTATATCTTTGCATTTCAAAGATATTGCTCCCAAAAAACCCGGTGTGGATTGGCAAGAAGATGTAATATGGGGGCAAGGCATATTGGGTATTAAGGATATGCTTGAAATTTTGAAGGCTGAAAAGTTTAAAGGCTATATTGCTATTGAATACGAAAACAACTGGGAGAATTCCGTTCCCGATATTAAGCAGTGCCTGAGCTATTTTAATCAGGTAACCAACGAGATTCTGTAGCCCGTAGGGCTTCTGCCTTTAATACCGGCCGGTCGGATTTGTCGCATAAAAGTCAAATCCGACCGGTTGCTTTGTATCTCTCAGAAAACGGTGCGTTTACTTTTGTTCTTACTGCATCAGTGTCAGAATTGGCTGCGTCTGTTTTTAAGGATAGACGTTGTCATAGTTTGATGTATATCTTGTGTTTGTAAAGGGGATAGGCTACCAGCCAGCAAAGAGCCAGGAAAAACAGTGCGTAGGCCAATGAACCACCGTAGTTGCCAAAGCATGGGAAGAACCATTCGTTGCATGCATAGGCGTGCAGGCTGGTAGTTTTTCCCGCAAAGTCAATTGGAATGCTTCCGAGCAGAATGGCAATGATGTCACTCATAACGAAAACAAATAACGGATTGACCCCGAAAGCATCAAAGAAGCGTGTCCATCGGCTGTAGCCCCGAATGTCGATGGCGTAGATGAGCAATCCTAAAAGAGTGCAGCCTAATCCGCATGTGGTCAGAACGAATGTAGGCGACCAGATTTTCTTGTTGATCGGGCAACCGTAGCTGAGCAGAAAGCCTGTGAATGTCATGACGGCACCTGCGAGCAGAAGAAATTGCATGCGGTTGGAAAGCGTGCTTGTATTACTGCCGCCGAATATTTTTCGTCCGATGCAGAATCCTATCAGCACGTGTGCCAATGAAGGAATGGTGCTGAGAAGTCCTTCGGGATCAATGCCATTGTCATTATAAAGATGGTTACTGCCGATAATAGCCTTGTCGACAATGCTGATAATGTTGTCGCTCCCATAGGTGAAGCCGTTTCCGCTGTAAAGAACGCCGAGGTAGCCAATCAGTAGTGCAGCTATGATATATGGAATGCGACGGTGGTTGACAGTGGTGGCTATCAGTGATGCAAGTCCGTAACAGATGGCCAGGCGCGCCAAAACACCGGTAAGGCGGATATGTGGAAAACTCCAGGCTGCGGCTGCTAATTGGGATAGAAAATCGAGCTGGGAGTCGGCGTTGCCGTTCCAATAGTAGCAGAAACGGGCAAACCATCCGATGAAAAGGCCAATGAGGTAGATGCCGATGGTGCGTTTTAAAATCTTGTGAAGAGCATGCCTGTTGAGAGAGAACTGATATTTGCGCAAAGAGATATAGGAGGAAATTCCCATAATGAGCATGAAGAAAGGGAAGACCAAATCGGTTGGTGTCAGTCCGTTCCATTCTGCATGTTCAAGAGGAGCATAAATATAGTTCCAAGAGCCTGGGTTATTGACTAATATCATGCCACTGATGGTGATGCCTCTCAGTACATCAAGTGCGAGTATACGTTGGTTGCCGGTGTTGCTTTTCATGATGATGGCGAAAGTTATTTGTACAAGTGGTATTTTTTAGACAATCTTTTGAATGCCTTTTCGTCTTTGTGCCAATAGTCTTTTGCATCGTCCCATCTGTGTGAGCGAGAAAAGAGCTGGCGTATTTGCTTGGTTCCGCAAACAAGGTCAAACATGCGAAAGCGTGACTTATCGGCTACGTCGAAGACTTTGTGGTCAGGGTAGAGTGCAGCGGCTTCTTGTGCAACGAGAAATTGAATATCGGTTAGAGATGCTTGTTGAAAGTCCAGGAAATGAACCTGCACACCCTGTATCTGTTCGTTTTTCATGGTGGCATAAAAAGGCTTGGCGTAGATGGGTCGGAAGTGCATGCCGGGCAGATGAAGCGCATTCAGGCGTTCGGCCAGTTTGTCGGCTTCAATCCAAGGCGCAGCAAACATCTGAAAAGGAATGGTATAGCCAACACCAATGTTCATATAGCTGAATTCTCCCAAAATGCCACTTGCAGCATAACAGGCAGCCGATACAGGCTGGGGTATATGCGGCGAAGAGGGAATCCACTGCAAGCCGGTTTCTTGATAAGTCATGCAGCGTTTCCAGCCTTTCATCCTAATTATTGTCAGTTGGCAGGGCTTGCTGTTAAGCATTCTTTCTCCATTGAGCAGAAGCGCAAGTTCTCCGCATGTCAAGCCGTAAACGTAGGGGATTTTGAACTGACTAACAAATGACACACAATCATCTTCGGTGAGGCAGCCTTCAACCTTTTCACCGCCCAAAGGGTTGGGGCGGTCAAGCACAATGAATTCGATGCCTGCATCGGCTGCGGCTTCCATGGCAAGCCCCATGGTACTTATATAGGTGAACGAACGGCATCCTATATCCTGAATGTCGTAAACCAATGCATCGAGGCCTTTCAGCATTTCGGGAGAGGCTTTTCTGTTTTTGCCGTAAAGCGAATAAACGGGAAGCCCCGTGACGGAATCGCGATTGTCATCAACCTTGTCGCCGGCATGCTGGTTGCCACGTACACCATGTTCGGGGCCGAAAAGAGCTACGAGTTTTACTCCGGGAGCATGATAAAGCAAGTCGACAGTGGAGCGCAATTGATTGTCAACACCTGTAGGATTCGTAATGAGTCCTATGCGCTTTCCACGCAAGGGCGCGAATTTTTTAGATTTCAGAACTTCAATTCCGGTCTTGATACGGATCTTTTCTGCTTGGATGGCTATGGAAAAAGCAAGCAACAACGCGGCACTTGCAAGTCTTACGATGAAAATTTTTTTCATGGCTTCTTGGATGTATTTATTTTCAAGATACCCACTTGACCGTCTGTATTGCTAAACAGAATCTTCTTAGGAGAAATTGGGACAACAGTGCTCATAAGCGAATTGCCTACCTTATGCCGCCACAGCAAAGTTCCATCTTTTCCATTGATGGCATAGATAAGGCCGTCTTTGGTGCTTCCGAATACAATGCCGCCTTTTTCTTGCAGCATGCAGGGGCCGTGTTCATAGCCGAATCCCACATTGCAGGCCCACAGTTGGCGGGGACTGTCTCCTTCGGCAGCATAGCAGACTACACTGTCTTGCATGGTTTTTGCATAAATTCTTTTTCCATCAGCCGAAATACCCATGCTTTCACGAACTTTCGATTGAAAAGTCCGCCAAATGGTTTGGCCATTTTGCAAGTCAATGGCGGTCATGGCACGTTGTGGGTCTACTATGAAAACTTTGCCAAAAGAAGTTTGCGGCCACACGGCTGCGGGCGAAAAGTGCATACGTGTGAGGCCGCCCGTCCACTTCCAAATCTCTTTTCCTTCATTCTTATTAAGAGCATATAAGGTGTTGTCCCAAGCTCCGAAAATCACTTTGTCGTCGGTAATGAGAGGCTTGGTGACGATGTAGCCTTTAACGCCGCGGTAAGCCCACACAACTTTGCCGGATTTGATTTGAATGGCTCTGAACGTGGAATCACTGGCTCCTATATAGGCAATGCCGTTTTTGATGGACACGGCTCCTAAGACAGGCTGAGTAGCACTAACCGTCCAAAGAAGCTGGCCATTCTTAGCATCAAGACCGTAGATTTTCTTATCAGCCGACCCACATACAACAATGCCTTGACTGACAGCCGGGCCACCGATAATACGCCGCCCCGTCTTGAACTTCCAAAGAAGCTTACCGTTTTTCAAGCTGAAGGCCTTGACAAAACCTTCATTGTCACCAGTGAAAACTCTGTTTCTTTCAAATGCAGGAGAACTGTAGAACGCTCCGGTTGTTGGCGTAATCCATTCTTCCTCGACTTGTGGAAAGTTTGAATTGTCACTGTAGTCAGGATATTTTTCAGCTTTTCCTTTAGGATCGTAACAGGGCTTTTGTATATCGTAAACGGCTACGAGACGTTTAGGCTCGCCTAAGTTTTGAACATAAGCTCTTATTTCTTTATTATCAACTTCGTAGATTCCGTAACCTGGCTTTCCGTTTTCATCTTTCAAGTTGCTTCGCATCAAAATGCCCGGTATGCCATCATATTTCAAATTCCTTATGGCGTGATAGTGACCGCCAATGAATAGCCTCACATTCCCTTGCTTGCGTGCGGCATCAGTCACCTTGTACCAATTGTCAACATCACCGTCAAGCATAGGGTAGTGAGTGACAATGATAGCAGGTTCTCCTTTGGCATCTGCAGCGGCCAATTCCTTTTTCATCTGTTCTATGTCGTAAGGAGATACATGACCGTAGGCCATTCTCATCAGTGGCCCTGAATTGAAGCCGATGAAAGCAACTCCATTGTGCTCGAAAGCGAGGGTTTCAGAACCGAAAATATCTTGAAAAGCCGTGCAGCCCGATTCGCTCCAAGTCGTTTCGTGGTTGCCAAGATAGACATAGTAAGGAATTCGGAGAGCTTCGAGACACGATTTTACTTTCAGCATTGTCTTTCGATCGCCTTGCTCTGTAAGGTCGCCGGTAACCAGAACGAAATCCAAACTGTCGGTTGCATTGATTTGCGCAATGCTTTGTTGCAGGTCTTTTGTCGGTCTCTCGTTGTTCGGGTTCAAATGGATATCTGTCAATTGGGCGAAACGGAAAGGCTTTATCCGTGCCTTGCTGTTCATTATGCCTACGAGGCAGAACAGTATCAGAATTATGAAAACACGTTTGGTTTTAAAATGGTAAGGCATCACTTCAAAAAGTTAAGTATTTGTTGCATCATTGTATCTCTTTCCTTGGCGGTTTGTATCGTTTCAAAAGGAACTGCCATGACAACTGTTTTATAATCGTTGCCGTTATAGGCAACTGCTGCACTTAGATTGTTTTCGGAGTAGCGCATTACTGTCGCTGCTTCCGCGCATGCAGGTTCAATAGCATCGGGGCTTTCTACAACGTAGCACTTTGAATTCAGCTGATTGTGGTATGTATATTCTCCTGTAAATGCTTTTGTTGGCAGTTTGCTTTTTACGCATTTTATTTTTCCGCCTTTGGCTGCTTGTCCGACTCGCCATTTATATTTTAATGTTTGCGTGGCAAAATCTTTGTCGCTTTGCAGTGATGGAGCGACACGGCTATCCCAAAGGTCTGTCCCTATGAAAGCTCCAGAAACAAAGAGATGACCGCCAGATTTCAAATAGCGAGTCAATATTTTTTGCATGGCTTTGTCGAAAGTTTTGTACTTTAGAGGGTGAATTCCTTTGCGCCCCATTTTTGTTTGGCACTCTTTTCCTAAAATAAGGTCTGTAATGGCGTAGTCTTCTAATCTTACAAGGCTGTCTTTCACCGATTCATCGCTGCAAGATACAAAGCTGTGCCCAGCACTTAGTATGGCAGCACCATGAACATACGGATAATCGAAAGTGTTGCCTGCTATTACTTCTTTTTCGTAATCGGCATAGCTGTCACCGAATCCTGCCGCGTCGTCATCCATCCAAGGTATCCTGCGACGGAATTCTTTCATGCTTCCAATGTAGCTGATATCTTTTATATAAGGTACACCGTGGTCTACATTGTCAAGGAATCCGGCCAATGCAGTATCAGCCGGTTCGGGTGCGACAAAGTCGGCCGGAGCGCTGATTCGGTTGAAGTTGTTGATGACAAGTACAGGTTTTTCTGTCGCATTGGCAGCGATGCCTGCCGAAAGGATTTCAGAGGGAAAGCTTCGCCCACCTTCGTTGATTGCCACTACTTTGTAGCTGTATATTTTGCCGGGTTGCAGTGTCGCTTCGTATACAGGTTCCTTTACCTCTTGTCCGTTGTCCCAGTCATTTCCTTCGATGCGTGTATATACGATGAACTTTTCTGCATTTGCCGTTGACTCCAGGCTATCTACAGTTGCTCGCCACGTAAGTCGCGCAGTGTTTCCGTTTGACAGCTCTAATGCCATGTGACTTACCGGTAGCGGCTGTACAACGTACTTCTCGTTGCGTTGTGTTGCTATGAATTTTAAGATACCCTTGTAGATGGCCCTGCTTACAATAAATCGGAAGCGTGGATCAAGGCCGTAGCGCATATCTGCAAAGTTTTGATGTGAGAGAAGTTCGAGCAGCATTGCCGGAACTTTGGGCATCCAAGCTTCAAAATAGGGCTTGTCCCACATTTGGCGTCGTGTCCATTTGGGCTCGCATTGGGTTCGAATGTCATTTACTATGCTACTTTGTACAATGTCTGCCAAATCGCGCGACAATGTCCGAGATGCACCTCCGGGAAAAATGCCATCGTATTGTTCGGAATCGTAGATAGCCAAAGTTCCAATGATATTATCGTTGAGAGTAGTACCTGCATCGCTGTGAAAGGCAAACGACAGGTCTATCGGGATGTTCAAGCCTTTTTCGGTTGGATTGGATGCCGAGCCCCCTGCCAGCCAATTTACCCAAAGTCCACGGTTTTTGTAGTCGTCTGTATAGTCATTGCACGATTTTGTCAAGTCATAAATGCTGTCGGGAACTCCAGCCCATTGCATCCAATAGCGTGCTCCTTCGCAGAAACGTGGGTAACCGCTTTTTTGTGCTTCATCCAGTGTAATGCAAAGGTTGTGCTCTTCTTTTTCGCGGTCTATATATCGTGCCACATTGCCCATGCCTCCACCTACTTTTACTGCGTCGGCCGTGACAATGCGCCCGCTTTTAGACGAAAGGTTGCTTAATTCAATTCTGTTTTCTGCGTTTTTACCTTCTTTAAAATAGAATGTACCTAAATATATCCAAGTTCCACCTCCCATCTGCTGGTTTACACTGAAGGTCGTTTCCTGGCCGTTGTGAAACACTGTGTATCTTGCATCATCGGTGCTTTCGGCCAACGTGTGATAGGATACGTAAACGGCATATTCGCCATCTTGCGGAATGTCGGGCTGCCATACGGCAGTGCTTGCGTTTCCTTTTTTGATGGTTTCAACTTGCCGGTAGGTTCCTTCTTTAAATGGGTTCTCATGATTGATATATGCCGGCCGTTTGAAGGCGAAACCGGTTTCTTGGCCGTTGGTCCATGAGCGGTCGCCATGATGTTCGCTGTATGTGCTTGTAAACTGTGACCGATAGGCTGCATCGTTTTCTTCGGCATTGGTTGCAATTTGCTTGCTGTCATTATCGATGATTACTTCAAACGGATTGGCATCGCGTTCGCGGGGCATCAGCACGTAGGCTCCTGCGTTCTCCAGCATCGGTACAAGGAAAGGCAATACATAACTTTGCGTATAGAGATCTTCGACGGTTTGGAAAATGCGTGCCCGTTGCCATTCCCAGCGATCCAATTTAGCTTCATAGTAGAAACCATGACTTTGCCACATGGCAATGTGGCGGCCTTTGAGGCCTTCTTTTGGTTCAAAGGTCGCAGATGTGTTCCTGACGATAGGCACGATTTTCTTGGGTGTTGTAAAACGCTTCCATTTTTTGTCGTCTTTTTCCCTCATGATATGAGGTACCAGCTTTTCAACAGCTATTCCGGCTGTGAAAAGACCTATTTTTTTCTTTTTCCATTCTGCCGGCAATAGGTTGCGCACGTTATTGTAGAAGTCTTGGATTAAGTTTTCGCGGATAGGTGCATCATATAAATTGCCGGATGCGTAAATCCTTACTGAATCCTTGGTGACGCGGCTTGAATCAATCCTGATGCGTCCAACTTGTGCTTCGTTACGAACCATTTCATTCAAGTTTTTCCCAAGCAGTTCTACAATTTCTTTTGATACAGTTTTTTGCTCTTCTGCGTTTACGAATGTCGAAGCCAATGCCATAAGAGAACATAGGCATATGCTTCTTAGATTCCTGTTGCGTTTCATTTATATGTTGGGTATTATAATCGTCTTTATATGCTTGAGGGCTATTCTGCTGCCATTTTCAGGGTATATCCTCCTCCGGGTGCCAAGTATATCTTGAGTTGTCCGTCGGCCGGTGCCTGCGTGGTTTCATGGATATAGTCTTGTGCGTGTTCGGCTGCGTTAGGGCCATCACGGAATACTTCTATTTGTTTCCCTGCTCCATTAATCGTATTCAGGTCGAGTGTTAAATTGCGTTCCGTCCAGTTGGTCAAAGCTCCTACATACCATACCTTTCCTTTTCTGCGTGCTATGGCTACATATTCGCCCACTTCACCGCAAAGCGGCCTTGTTTCGTCCCAAACCGTAGGTATCTGTGAGATGAAAGTTGTACATTCTGTTTCTTTCTCATAATGGGTCGGGCTGTCACATAGCATGCCGAGTGGCGATAGAAACACGGTATATTCTGCCAGCTGATGGCAACGTGTTCCTTGGCTCATAGGCTCGCTGCCCGATACGCGGTAGGTTTGCCGTGTTCCGTTCAGCATGGCTCCTTGCGTATAGTCCATCGGACCGGCCAGCATGCGTACGAAGGGTATAGTTACATCGCCATTCATCTGATCGTATTCTTCAAGCGATGACCATTTATTGAATTCCATGCCACATACTCCTTCAAAATTGAGCACGTTAGGGTACGTGCGGTTCAATCCTGCCGGTTTGAATGTTCCGTGTATGTCAAGTACCAATTTATATTTGGCTGCGGCTTCAGCAATCCGGTAATGGTAGTCTACGGCTCGTTGGTCGTCCCTGTTGATAACGTCTACTTTGAATCCTTTGACGCCCATTTCGGCATAATGGCGGCATACATTTTCCAAATCCTTATCGAGAGCATAGCTGCCCGCCCATAAGATAATGCCTACTCCTTTTTTACGTCCGTATGCAATGATTTCTTTCAAATCAATTTCGGGAACGACTTGCATCAGATCGGCAGGGCCGCGCACTGACCATCCATCGTCAAGAACTACATATTCAATGCCGTAACGCGAAGCAAAATCGATATAATACTTATAGGTTTCCGTGTTGATTCCGGCCTTGAAGGGAACATTGTAAATGCTCCAATCGTTCCACCAGTCCCAAGCCACTTTCCCGGGCTTTATCCAATCGGTGTCTTTCAGCTTGCAAGGCTCGGCCAGCCGATACACCATGTCGTTGGCAAGCAGTTCCGTGGCATTGCGCGATATGCAGAATACGCGCCAGGGAAACTTCATTTTGGCAGGGCAATGTGCAATGTAGCCGGCACGTTCTTTTACCAGCAGTTGCAGATTGTCATAGCCTCCTTGTTCTTCCTTTGACGGATAGCGGGCAAAGTATGTCTTCAATGCTGCATCTTTTCCGCCGTTTCTCACATACATGTTTGGGTAGTTTTGCAGGGCAGCTTCGGTCAATCCTATCTTAAAGCCTCCTTCGGCTTCGATGAGGCAGGGAAGAAATGCCAGTTTGCTGCTATCCATCTTGCTCAGCGCTATATGTGTATAGGTATTTTCGAAGGTGTTGATCAGTTGCTGTTCAAATGTGGTGCCTTCTTGTCTTACATAGGGCAGAAATGCTTTCGGATCACCGGGGAAGCGGCAGTCCATTTGCTCATCTTCGACAATGATATCCTTGTCGAGATTGGATATGAAGCGGTAGGCTGCTCCATCGTCATAGGCGCGTACTACCAAATCAAAGCCTTCCTTGAATTTTAAAATGAGCTGGTTATAATTGTCGCTGATGGTGTTTTTCGTGTAAAAAAGAGCGTCGATACTTCCTTTGTGACTGTTACGTGTCACTTTTGCCGGTTTTGCGGTTGTACCCCATGTGATACCGTTTTTAAGTTTTAAGGATAAGTCCGATGGCAATAACAGCATCGTATTTCCGTATTTCAAAGAATATCGCAGCTTTCCTTTTTCTGTTTCTATACTTGCAGTCAATTTCCCGTTGGGAGAGGTTACATCATATACGTTGGCTTTTGCGCAGACGATGCCTATCAAAAAAATAGTGACAGCAAGGTTGAACCTACTGTGCCATTCTGAGAACTTTTTCATAGGGGTAAATGTGAGTTTTTATACGTTGTGGTTTATTTTCAGGCCTACCGGCAGTTGCCTTATGGATTTGTATTATCGGCAGGTCGGTAGGCAGTGCAAAGATACTCAAAAGGGTAATAAAAAAGAAGGCTTTCAATTTAAATTTCGTGGGGAAGAAATTCAATTTGAAAGGCTTTCTTTATTTATCCAATTGGAGCAGGAAAGGGTTAACGACTTTTGGAACCGCAAAGCAGGGCATATTTGCAGTGGTCGCATGCTTTCTTGCCGAAGGCAAAAGTGTATTCGGATGTCCGCATGCTTTTTATGGTCTGTTGCAACTGGCTTTTAAATGCTTCCAGCTTTTCCTCCGGTGACAGGTCGCTTATCCCGTTTTTGGCATTGCCAATAGTGACATATGGTGAAAGCTCTTTGCCGTAGAGCTTCTGCAGGTAATAGATGGCAGAAACCGGCGTTTCGTTTCGTGTAAGCCGGTAGAGCAGTTCGTAGAAAACAGTTTGCAATACATAGTTTTTTGTATTGTCGCTGAAAAGCTCTTCAATGCTTGCTGCTTTCATCTTTTCCTTTTTGTAAGCACCGGTTTTGTAGTCGATGATGCGTCTTTTCTCGATGCCGTCTATCCGTGTAATATCCGTGCGGTCTATTTTCCCGTTGATACTTGTCAAACTATCTAAATCGGCTTTCAGCGATTCTTCGGCATGGACGAATGTAAGTCCGTTGCTTTTGGCAATGTAGGCATCATACTTTAAAAGATTAGACAGATAGTCTCTTATGACACCGGCTTCTATCTCGTGTTCGTCCTTGTTGTAGAGTTGATGGTCATTTTCGTTTTTTGTTGCCGGTGAAAAGCTGTGTGCGTCTTCATTGCTGACATATTCGAAAGCGTCAGCGATGTATGTTTCCAGCTTAACAATATTGTCTGCCATGGCATACAGTTCGTTAGCATGCAGAGTGGCTTCAGGGAGTTTGCCGCGAAGGTCTTCGTAGATGTGTTCGGCGGCTCTGTGGAAAATACTGCCGAACGTGTTGGGCGGCAGCAGGTCGGATTGTTGCGGAATCTCTTTGATGCCAAGAATATAAGCGAAAAAGTACTTCATGGGGCAGTCTATGTATTTCCCCAAAGCCGAAACGGATAGATTTAGCCTTCGGTTTTCCATTATCTGCCTAATAGTTTTGGCGTCAATGCCTTTTTCTTCGCGTTGGGCAACGATGTTGCGCTCATTTAAGGTATAGCATTTTACAGGGATATCAGTCTCGGTAAGAATCTGTACCATGAACCGCGACATTTCTCCGCAGTGCTTTTCACCGTCGGTTGATTCGTTATAGACCAAAGTGACATGTTGCGAACGTTGCAGCAGCCGAAAGAAATTGTAGGCATAGACTTCGCTACGTTCATCGCCTGTCATGATGTGATAGAACTTGCGCAAGTCGTAGGGTATAAATGAATGATCGGCACTCTTTTTGGGGACAATTCCGTCTCCGACGGAGAGCAACAGAAGTTGGTCGAAATCAAGGTTGCGAGTTTCGAGCATTCCCATAATTTGCAGGCCGGCTGCCGGTTCTCCATGAAACGGAACCGACAGTGATGTGAGTACTTGCCGCAGCAGTCCCTGCAGTGTACGGCGTGTAACGGAAAGAGTGCCGTTGCCAACAAACGTCTTGAAACGGTTGACGGTGGTGAAGCATTGAAAGAAGGATTCGGCCGTAAGTTGTCCCAGCCATGATTGTTCGCCATGGCATTCCATCTCATTCTGTGCCTGCTGTTGAAGAGCCGATGACAATTTGTTGAGCAGTTCCAGGTTGTCGTTTGGGTTGGGTTGCTTTTCAGTTTCGCTTCGTGTAAAAAAATCTTCCACGAAAGCATAGGCCGGTGTGTGCGACATTGGAAAGCCTTTTGTGATGTTGACTTCCTGCACATCTTCAGGAAGGCTGTGAATTACGGGCTGCAGCAGGGTCTCGTCACAGAGAACGATGGCTGTTTGTTTTTCATCCGCACGCGTCAGGTTTTGTCGGAGCCAAGACGTGGCGTAGTGGGCCTGCGCGTTGTCGGACGAGGAGGCAACATACTCTATCGTAGTCCGTTGTGACAAGTTGTCGAAGAGGCTTTCGGGCAATTCGTTTGGAAACCGGTCGATGTTGCGTTCCATGTTTTTCCCAAAGGAGAACAATGCTCCTTTGCCTGTATACATGCGGTCGTAGTCCCAATAAAATAATGCCTTACCGTCCGATTGTAGCAACTCGAACAATTTCCATTCTACGGGCAGCAACATGTTGAAGCCTACGAACGCATACTTGTCAAAACGTTCAGGTAAGATGAGCCGGTTTTGCTCCATTTTTTCAATGGCAAGGCGTTGCCGTGCTCCTTCATAGGCTTCTCCATCGGCTTCAAGCGTTTTGTTCAGCTCTTTATAGATGTCGTAAAGATGCGCCCACAGATGCTCAAAGTCTTCTTTCAGCTGTCCGCTTCCCTTAAGTGTTTCGATGAAGGGACGCAATTGTTCGCGTTCTTCCGGTGACATGGTCTCTAATTGACGGGCGGCACTCCAGGAGCTGAAAATCTCGTGCGCATCAATCAAACTGCGGTCTATATCGGAAAAATCGGACAGTAGTTGCTCGCCCCAACCGTAGAAAAAATCAAGGGAGATGTGGGCATCTTGGATTTTTTCCTTGTAAATCTGATAAAGCAGGCATACTGAGCGGATATCGTCGGCGGGTTTTAAATCCGAAAGGGCATTAAAGAGCTCGCTTATCGTTAGATATTCGGGAGCCCAAACAGCGGTTTTTTCATTGTGGGCTATTAAATAGTCATCGAAGAATATTCCTGCACGTTTGTTGGGGAATACCACAGCAATGCGGCTCAGGTCGTTTTGAAATTTGTTGCGAAGATCGTTGGCTACATGTTTGAGAAATTGCATATACTTGTGGATTGGGCGTCTTTGTGAAATGGCTTTGGAAATCGGGAAAGCCGGTTACAGAATTATCTGTGAGGAAAGGTGCTTTCTGTATGCCGCGCTTCGATTCGATACAGCCGAACTATTTATTGTCTGTGAATTGTTTGCCAATACAAAGATATGGATTTTAGTCAAGAATAGAGTGAAACGTTCATTAAAACAATTCATTGTAGTTTGAAGTTGCATTCTGTCATATTGACACAAGCATTGGTTTTGAAAACAACTCCTTCCGATTCGAGCAGCCGGCGTTGCTCCGTAAAACCCGGAGCCAGGCGTCCTTGACTGTTTACAACGCGATGGCAGGGTAGATGAAGCGATTCGGATGCCTCACGCAAAACCCGCCCTACAAGACGTGAATTTTGAGGCCTGCCAATGAGCCAGGCAATTTGTCCGTAGGTCAGAACTTTTCCTGCTGGGATTTCCGACACAATGTTGAAAACCTCTTTGCGAAAAGATTCGATGTTGGGCTTCATTGTTTCAGACCAAAGCGAAATGGTCAATGTTTATTTTGAGCGAATGTCTATATGAAATCAGACCGGACGCGTCTGACCGTGTCCGGTGATGAGCCATTTATAGGTTGTGATTTCTTCTAATCCCATCGGACCGCGTGCTCCCAGCTTTTGGGTGCTGATACCTATTTCAGCACCCAGGCCGAATTGTCCGCCGTCGGTAAAACTGGTCGGTGCATTTACGTAGACACAGGCCGCATCAACCATGGTTTGAAAAACGCGAGCCCGGTCTTTGTTTTCGGTAATGATACATTCGCTGTGTCCGGAACCATATCGGGCAATATGTGACAAGGCTTCTTCTAAACTGTTTACCGTCCGGATGTCCATGCGCAGTGACATATATTCTGTGCCGTAGCTTTCTTTGTCGGCCTGATGGAGCAGGCTGGCAGGATAATTGCATTGCAAAGCATTATAGGCGGGCTCGTCAGCGAAAAGTTCTACTTGCTTTTGAGAAAGTAAAGAACACAGTTCCGGTAAATCGGGCAGGCGCTTACGATGGATGATGAGGCAATCAAGGGCATTGCATACGGATGGACGGCGTGTCTTGGCATTCAGTATGATTTGTTTCCCGATATTATTGTCTCCGTATTCATCAAAATAGGTGTTTACGACTCCGGCACCAGTTTCGATGCAGGGCACTTTTGCCTCTTCTCTGACAAAACGGATGAGTCGGCTGCTGCCGCGCGGAATGATGAGGTCAACGTACTGTGTGGCATGCAACAGCTCGGCTGCAGCTTCATGAGTAGCCGGAAGAAGCTGCACAACGTTGCGATCAATTCCTTGTTCTTCGAGTACGCTGTGAATCAGTTCTACAGCGGCAAGATTGGTATTGTTTGCATCTTTACCTCCTTTTAGAATACAGGCATTGCCGCTTTTAAAGCAGAGCGAGAATACGTCGAAAGTGACGTTGGGACGCGCTTCATAAATGATTCCAATGACTCCAAAAGGAACGCTGACACGTTGCAGGTGCAACCCGTTGTCAAGGATTTTGTCGGATATTAGGCGGCCGAGTGGTGACGGCAGTGTGCTTACGTGACGCATGTCGGAAGCAATGCCTGACAAGCGTTTTTCGGTTAGTTGCAACCTATCATACAACGGATTGTCCTTGTCCATTTGCTTTAGGTCGGAAGAGTTGGCGGCGAGCAGTTCGGTCTGATGCGCTTCGATGGCGTCGGCAACGGCGACTAATATTTTTGAACGGCGTGCATCATCAATAAGAGCCAAGTTGACTGAAGCTGATTTGACAGACGAAAAGATTTGTTCGAGCATGGAATGGTAGGGATGAGAAGGTAAGATTATTTGACGTTGGTGTCGTTTAATAGGAACAAGTAATCGTAGTGTATCAATGGCTTCTGGTTATGTCGGCCTATCAATTGTCGTGCTTCTTTAGCATCATATCCGGAACGCCCTAAGGCTATTTCTGTTTGATTTTCGTCGACAATGCTGACAATATCGCCTTCTTCAAAATCACCATCAATGGCCGTTGTCCCGACCAACAGCAGACTGTTTGCCCTGCGGTTATTGAGCAGGGCTTCGGCTGCTTTGTGATTAATGTGGATGACTCCTTTAGAAAAACCGGCACTATGGGCAATCCATTT
Source organism: uncultured Bacteroidaceae bacterium (assembly GCA_934426255.1). GTDB lineage: Bacteria > Bacteroidota > Bacteroidia > Bacteroidales > Bacteroidaceae > UBA6382. The sequence continues at coordinate 22,450 of CAKRYD010000014.1, forward strand.
CTTGACGCTTGAAATGGCATCCGGATTAGGCAGAAACTCTGTGTGAAGCGTTTCTGCCGGTTTCGTAAGAAGATGAATCAGAATGTCGGGTGTCTTCCCGTTGGCAATAAAGACTCGAATGCCTTCGGAGGCGACCTTGCGTGCAATTCGGCATTTGGTAATCATTCCGCCACGTCCAAAGCCGCTTTTTTCGGATTGGATATAGTCCGTCAGGTCTGCATTTGGATGTAATTCACGTATGACGCTACATGACGGGTCTGAAGGTGAACCGTTGTAGATGCCGTCTACGTTGCTTAGTATGATGAGGCTCTCAGCACCAATCATGCTTGCAATAAGCCCTGACAACTCATCGTTGTCGGTAAACATGAGCTCGGTGACGCTCACCGTGTCGTTCTCATTGACTATTGGAATGATTCCGTTTTGAAGCATCACAGTCATGCAACTTCTTTGGTTTAAATATTCGCGGCGAGTGCTGAAATTTTCTTTCATCGTAAGAATCTGCCCGATTTTCAACCCATGTTCACGAAAGAAGTCATAGTATAAGTTAAGTAGCTTTACCTGGCCTATGGCTGAGTAAAGTTGCCTTTGTTCAACGCTGTCTAATTTATGATTGACTTTTATTTCGCTTCTCCCGCTTGCGATGGCTCCGCTTGAAACAAGTACCACTTCATATTTTAGGGAGCGGAGCATGGCAATTTGGTCAACCAAAGCTGACATTTGTGTGACATCAAGAGTTCCATTGGGACGGGTCAGAACATTGCTTCCAACCTTTACAACGATGCGATGTTTCATGCTTCTTTATAGGCCGGCCTTTAAGCCGCGGATGACAGCACTGGTGAAGCCGGCGTTTTCCATTTCGTTGAGGCCGCGTATGGTAACGCCGCCCGGTGTAGTAACTTTGTCTATTTCTGCTTCAGGGTGGTTGCCATTGGCTTGTAGCAGTTCGATGGCTCCTTTTACGGTCTGTAGAACTATGGCTTTTGCATCGTTTGGGTAAAAACCAAGTTCTACACCGCCTTCTGATGCGGCGCGTACATAACGCATGGCATAAGCAAGGCCACATGAAGCTAAGGTGGTACCTGCGGCTAAAAGCTTTTCTTCAACAATGATGGAACGTCCCATTCCATCGAAGAGGGATTTTATCAATGCTGTTTGTTCTTTTTCGGCTTTTGCCGGAACAATAAAAGTCATGCTGTTGAGTTGAGAAATGGCAATGTTAGGGATGGCCAAGAAAAATGAAGGAATCTTTTTTTCTTCATTTTCTAACCAGGTCTTAATGTCTTCTGATTTTATGCCGGCAGCTGTAATGACCAATATTTGATGGGCATAGTCGAGAAGAGGGCTGATTTCTCGCAAAATAGTCTCAACCAACCATGGCTTTACAAAAACCATAATGACATCAGCTCCTTTTATGACTTCTTTGTTGTCTATAAAGGTTTGTACTCCAATACTATCAAACGGTTGAAGCTTCTGGGAGGAAGGGTCTGAGATGCGGAGCTCTTTTGCTTGGCAGATATTTGATTTTAAAAGTCCATGAGCTGTGGCTCCTCCCATGTTGCCTGCTCCAATGACGGAAATATTCATAATAATGTCCTGCTGAGTTTGTCTATGAAGATGTCGGCATATTCTTTTGTAAAACATAGTGGTGGAAGCAGACGCAATATGTTTGTTCCTGATGCCCCTGTGAAGCAATGCTCTTTGTAGACTAAGGCTTCGCGAATAGGCTTGATGGGGACGTTGAATTCAATCCCAATCATTAGGCCGCGGCCACGTACATCTGTGATTTGAGAATGTTTTTTTGAAAGATCCTTCAAACGGCTAATGAGATAGTTGCCTACAGTTGCAGCATTATTGATGAGCTGCTCTTGCTCTATGACATCCAATACGGCCAAGGCTGCGGCGCATCCCAGGTGGTTGCCACCGAAAGTAGTACCTAATTGCCCGTAAACGGGTTTATATTCCGGAGAGATAAGGACTGCAGCCATGGGAAAACCATTGCCTATACCTTTTGCTATGGAAATTAAATCTGGGCGAATTCCTAAATGCTGATGTGCAAAGAATTTGCCACTGCGTCCGTATCCACATTGTATTTCATCACAAATCAAAGCCGTACCATACTTTTTACATGCCTTTTCCAAGCCTTGGGCAAATTCTGCTGTGGCCAATCGAATGCCGCCTACACCTTGTATACATTCTAAAATGCAGGCGCATACATCTCCTTTAGAAATTTCGTGTTCCCAGGTGGCCAAATCATTCAATGGAAGATAAGTAACGTGGTGGTTATTGTTGATAGGAGCGATGATTTTGGGATTGTTTGTTGCTTCTACAGCCAATGAAGTTCTTCCGTGGAAAGCTTTTTCTGCTGAAAGTATACGAGTGCGTCCATTTTTGAAAGAAGCTAATTTCAAGCAATTCTCGTTGGCTTCTGCACCACTGTTGATGAGAAAAAGCTGATAGTCATCATAACCACATGCTTTTCCCAAACGTTCAGCTAATTCTCTTTGTAGCGGATTGACGACGGAATTAGAATAGAACCCAATAGAGTGCAACTGTTGAGTCATTCTTTCTATGTAATGAGGATGGCAATGCCCAATAGAAATAACGGCATGCCCACCGTAGAGATCTAAGTATTCTTGCCCAGTGTTATCCCAAACTTTGCATCCCATTCCTTTTGTGATAGTTACGTCAAAAAGGGGATAAACGTCAAATAATTTCATGAGAGTAATGTTTAAAAACCGATGGCTTTAAGGTGAAGTCCTTCATCTTCGCTTCGGCCAAATAGTAAGTTCATGTTTTCTACGGCTTGACCAGCAGCTCCTTTCAGTAAATTGTCGATGCAAGTCGTTATCAATAACTTGTTATCAATACGCTTTGCGTGAACTAAACATTTGTTTGTGTTTACGACTTGTTTCATGTCTATGTCATTTGTGACATAATGAGTAAAAGGACTGTCTGAGTAAAAGTCTGTATAAATATCATCAATTTCTTCTTGCGTAGTATCCGAATAAATCATTTCTGTAGCAAAGATTCCTCTTGGGAAGTCACCTCTATAAGGCAAGAACTCGATGTTTCCGCTAAATTGTGGATCAAGCTGGCAAATTGATTGCTTTATTTCTGGTACATGTTGATGGTGAAAAGCTTTATAAATGCTGATATTTCCACTTCTCCAACTGAAATGTGTTTTAGCAGTGGGCTTTACTCCTGCTCCTGTACTTCCTGTTATGGCATTGACATAGACATTCCCTTTTAAAAGATTTGTTGCTGCTAAAGGAAGCAATCCCAATTGAATGCATGTAGCAAAGCATCCCGGATTGGCAATATGCTGTGCATTGCGAATCTTGTTACGTTGTAGTTCCGGTAGCCCATAGACGAAATCATTTCCTTCTGCTTTTAGACGGAAGTCTTGTGCAAAGTCAATGATTTTTACATGAGCAGGAATATGGTGCTCTTTGAGAAAAACTTCACTTTTCCCATGCCCAAAACAGAAAAATACTACATCTACATTGTCGAAAGGCAGTTCTGAAGTGAACCGCAAATCAGTTTCTCCATAGAGACCTTCATGTACGTCTGCTACCATGCTACCGGCATTGCTCTCGCTGTTTACGAAAACAATTTCCGTGTTTGGGTGGTTAACGAGAATGCGTATTAATTCACCTCCTGTGTAGCCGGCTCCACCTAAAATTCCAACTTTAATCATGGTAGATTATCTTTTTTCATCTTTGTGGATTCCGTAATACACGCGTAAAGGTGTACTCAGGACTTTAATAAAGCCCTTGGCTTCTTCAGATGTCCAACCGTGTTGCATCTCTCCATATTCACCTAATTTGGATTTCAGTAAATCGTCATTACTTTCTATACCTACAGTTTCAAAACCGAATGGGCGCAATTTCAAAATGGCTGTTCCATTTACATGGCGTTGAGAACTGGTTAGCATTGCTTCTATATCTGGCATGACAGGCTCTAGGTATTGGCTTTCATGTAGGAACATACCATACCAATTGGCAACTTGATCTTTCCAGTATTGTTGCCATTTGCTCAATGTGCTTTTTTCTAATAGCCGATGGGCTTCTATGATTAATTTCGGTGCCGCAGCCTCGAAGCCAACTCTTCCTTTTATACCAATAATAGTGTCGCCCACGTTGCAATCGCGTCCAATGGCGTAGGCTGATCCTATTTCTTCTATCCGCTGAATAGCTTTTATCTTATCATCAAACTTTTCTCCGTTGACGGCTGTGATTTCACCTTTTTCAAATTGTATTTTCAGCAGAGTTTCTTTTTGCTGAGTCACATGCTTCAAGTAAGCTTCTTCGGGCAAGCCCTGGGCGGAATCAAGTAATTCGCCACCACATATAGATGTTCCCCAAATACCTACATTGTATGAATACTTCAGCTTTGTGAAATCAGCGAAGAATCCATGTGCATTCAAGTAGTCAACTTCTTCTTTTCTGCTTAATGCTTTGTCTCTAGTAAGTGTGATGATTTCTACGCCTGGAGCCATAACCAAAAAAGTCATGTCGAAACGTATTTGGTCGTTACCTGCTCCTGTTGATCCATGTGCTATTGCATCGGCATTTATTTGTTTGGCATAACGTGCAATTGCAATTGCTTGGAAGATGCGTTCTGATGAAACAGAAATCGGGTAGCAATTGTTGCGCAAGACATTGCCAAATATCATGTATTTCAGGCTCTTTTCGTAGTATTCTTGTGTTACATCTAAAGTAACATATTCTTTAGCACCGAGTTTGTAAGCATTTTCTTCGTTCTTTTTTAGCTGCTCATCTGAAAAGCCTCCGGTGTTTGCACATGCGGCATATACTTCAAAGCCTTTTTCTTTAGCTAAATACATGACGGTATAACTTGTGTCTAATCCGCCACTGTAGGCTACTACTACTTTTTTTGCCATATGAGTTTCTCTTTATTGTGTTTTATCTTAAATTGAGTTCGGCTGCGTGTTTAGCCATTGCGACTACATCCTCTGGCAGTTCTACAGGAAGCTTTTCATCTTTGTGCTTTTCTGGATCATAAAGCATGCCTGTGCATACGCAGTATTTTCTTGCTGTGCGAGCCAATATGTCACAGTTGATACAACATGGATTGTCTGGAGTACCACAACCTTTCCAGTATTCTTCATCTTGAGTTAGTTCGGAAAATGGCACGGGTACATATCCTAATTTTGTGTTGATTTTCATTACTGCACCGCTACTTGTTAAACCAAAAAGTTTTGCATGCGGCCAACGTAATCGGCTTAATGTGAAAGCTACTTCTTTTATGCGGGTGGCTAAGTGGTGACCTCTGAATTTTTCTACAACGATTAGTCCGGAGTTGGCAACATAATGTTTGTTCTCCCAACTTTCAATGTAGCAAAATCCGGCAAATTCTTCGCCTTTTAATGCCAATATAGCCTTACGCTCACGCATTTTGGTCGCCAAATATTCATGTGTGCGTTTGGCTATTCCTGATCCACGAACTTTGGCAGCATTCGTAATTGTTTCTAATATGGTATCTACATATTTTTCATCGGAGGCATCGGCTACGAATACCCGAATGCCATCGTTATATTTCTCCATGTAAATGCTAAATGGTTTTAGTCTTCTTTTTCATCGAAATGTGGGATGATGGATCTCATTAAATTATAAATAGGCTCATGTTCGGCATGTTCACGTAATACCAGTAATAAAGTGTCATCTCCTGCCAGGGAACCTAATATTTCGGGGACATCATGTTCATCAATTTCTGCTGCCAAACTATTTGCATAGCCATGCAATGTTTTTATCACTACAATATTTGCAGAAAAATCCATGGAAATGAATCCGAAACTTTGTGTGATTCTTTCTTTGGGATGTTTTATAGCATTTACATGGTTAAAAGGGCTTGAGCCAGGTAGTACGTATGAATATTTCCCGTCTTTGTTATAAATCTTGGCCACCTTTAATTGTCGCAAATCTCGCGATAAGGTGGGTTGGGCTATGAGAAAACCTTCTTTTTTCAAATCAGACAATAGTTCTTCTTGATTGTCAAAAGACTTATTGCGAATTAAGAGACGCAATACATCTAAACGTGTTCTTTTGGTTGACATGCTGTTATTTTCTTGTTTTGCAAAGTTACTGCTTTTTGTTGATGCTATTTAATTGAAAGCACATGAATAGGGTTATAATGTAGAATAGTTATTCATAAAGTGTAGTATATATTCATTGCGAAAGCTCTTTGCTATCTGGGCTTGCTATTTTGTCTGTCTATATAGCTTGGTGATGCTCAATAGTCGTACGTGCTATTTCTCCACTGCCGATACAGATTTTTCGTCCATCCTGGTAGGGATAATAGATAACAGCAAACTGACCTGGAGCCACTCCTTGTATATTATGTTGCGGGACAATTATACTTTTTTCTTTTGAATGAATAAATATGCCTTTCTCGAATTCTGGAGAATGTCTTATCTTGAAGTAAATTTGTTGTGGCTCTGGTTTATCATCAATTCCTTTAGCCGCTATGTTGTGGAATTCTGCCAATTCAAATTGACGGCATTGCAATTCAGCGGCATTACTTCCTTTTGATACGTAGATCTTGTTTTTCCTGATGTTCTTGTGTACAACGAACCAAGGCCCTCCACCTAAGCGAAGTCCTTTACGTTGTCCAATCGTATAAAACCAATAGCCTTGGTGCTTACCTAATTTTTTACGTGTTTCCCACTCTATGATATCTCCTTCACGTTCTCCCAAATAGTGACGCAGCAAGGAGTCATAAGTTGTTTTTCCTAAAAAGCAGATGCCTTGACTGTCGCGCCTGTGTGCAGGAGCTAAACGATACTTTTCTGCAATGCGTCTTACTTCATTTTTCATCATATAGCCAACAGGGAAATGCAGCTGTTTGAGCTGTTCCGGTGTTATTTGGCAAAGAAAGTCTGTTTGGTCTTTGATGGGATCTTTGGCGGTTGCCAAGTATTTTATGCCATCTTTTTCCAAGGTCGTCGCATAGTGCCCGGTTATTGTCTTATCAAAGAAACGGCCTACACGGTCATAGAAACAGCCAAATTTTATCAAGCTGTTACACATAACATCCGGATTGGGCGTAAGACCGCGCTTTACGCTGTCAATCAGGTAAGAAACGACCCTTTCCCAATAGTCGTGATGCAAATCTACGGTTTCGACTTTTAAGCCATATTGATGCGCCAGCATATTGACCATCTCCAAATCTTCTTCCATTGTGCAAGAAAATTCGCTTTCCTCATCTGCGCCGATTTTGATATAGAATAATGTAGGTTTTTCACCTTGTTCACAGATTAGGTGGGTAGCAACAGCGCTGTCTACGCCGCCTGATGCCAAAAGTGCTATTTCCATTTTTCTGAATGATGCAATTCTGACTGCAAAATTACAAAAAAGGAATGGCAAAAGGCCTGTTCTATTTCTAACAGACCTTTTTGTGCTTCGAAGCAGACCTGGGCTCTTTTTAACTGCGAGCTATCCGCAGCGGGATGCTCCGCAATTTTTGCAAATCAAGCATCCTTCTTGGTAGACAAGTGATTCTTGTCCGCAGTTAGGGCAAATGAGTCCTGTTGCTTTTGTGCCATCCTTTACATATTTTTTCAGGGCGCGTTCTACACCGTTTTTCCATGTATTGATATTTTCATCTCCGAGTTGTAGCGAACTTACAAGTTTGATGACGCGCTCTACCGGCATCCTATAGCGAAGGACACCTGAAATGAGTTTGGCATAGTTCCAATATTCCTTGTTGAATTTTTCAGAAAGCCCTTCTACGGTTGTTTTGTATCCTCGTTTGTTTTCAAATTGAAAATCGTAACGTTTTGTTCCGTCTTCGTTTACTTTTTTGATAATGCGTCCTTTTGTGACGGATTTTGGCAAGACGATTCCTTCGTCATCGTCTTGCAAACCGGTGAAGATTTCATATGGATAGCCATCAAGCAGTCCGACAAAAGCCACCCATTTTTCTTTGTTGTTCTGAAAACGTACTACATCACATTCTAACAATTCCGGTCGGGTTTCTGTCACTTCGAGCGGCTTGCAATAAGGAATCTCAACTTTTTCTTTCTTTTTGACTTCTATCATGACGCCCGAACGGCTTCCGTCCCGATAGATAGTGCAACCTTTGCAGCCGCTTTTCCATGCGGTTATGTATATTTTGTTGACAACGTCTTCAGATACATCGTTAGGAAGATTTACGGTGACGCTTATGGAGTGATCCACCCATTTTTGGATGGCTCCTTGCATCCTTACTTTCTCAACCCAATCAACATCGTTGGCCGTGGCTTTATGGTAAGGCGATTTTTCCAAAAGATCATCAAGTTCTTCTTGTGTATATTTCTTATGGATATCGTAGCCGTTTACGGCCATCCAAGTCAAGAATTTTTTATGATAGACGATGTACTCTTCAAAAGCGTCTCCTGATTCGTCTATGTAGTCAATGTGCACTTCCGGATCGTTGGGATTGACTTTCCTGCGTCGTTTGTAAATTGGCATAAACACCGGTTCAATGCCGCTTGTTGTCTGTGTCATGAGACTGGTTGTGCCGGTTGGAGCAATTGTCAGGCAGGCAATGTTGCGCCGTCCGTATTTTGTCATCAGTTCATACAGCTCCGGGTCAGCCTCTTTGAGACGGTCTATGAAAGGATTGTTCTTTTCTCTTGCGCCATCAAATATGGGGAATGCACCTCTTTCTTTTGCCATTATTACAGACGACCGGTAGGCTGCCAATGCCAATGTTTCTTGTACTTTGACGGCAAAGTCGGTTGCTTCCGTTGTGCCGTAACGCAGTCCCATGGCTGCAAGCATATCGCCTTCGGCTGTAATTCCTACTCCGGTACGGCGGCCTTCTTCACATTTGCGGTCTATTTTTTTCCAAAGATGGTATTCCGTAGACTTTGTGTCCATGTCTTGCGGATCACTTTCGATTTTGGCCAAAATAGCTTGTATCTTTTCTTGTTCCAAGTCTATAATGTCGTCCATGATGCGTTGGGCAACAATCACATGTTCCTTGAATTTATCGAAGTTGAACGATGCGTTGGGTGTAAAAGGATTGTCTACATATGAATATAGGTTCAGTGCCAAAAGACGGCAACTATCGTAAGGGCAGAGAGGTATTTCTCCGCAAGGGTTGGTCGAAACCGTCTTATAACCTAAGTCTGCATAGCAGTCGGGAACGGATTCGCGTATGATGGTGTCCCAAAACAGAACACCCGGTTCTGCCGACTTCCAGGCGTTATGAATAATCTTTTTCCACAATTTTTGGGCATCTATTTCTTTTTTGAAAGCAGGATTGTTACTGCGGATGGGGAATGTCTGTTCATATTTTTTGCCTTCTTCGACAGCCTGCATGAATTCGTCATCAATTTTGACCGAGACATTGGCTCCCGTGATTTTCCCCTCTTCCATCTTAGCGTCTATAAAGGCTTCCGAGTCTGGGTGCTTGATGCTTACAGAAAGCATAAGCGCTCCCCGTCGGCCGTCTTGAGCCACTTCGCGCGTGGAATTGCTGTAGCGTTCCATAAACGGAACTAATCCTGTTGAGGTGAGTGCGGAATTTTTTACCGGTGAACCCTTAGGACGTATATCCGAAAGGTCGTGACCTACACCGCCACGACGCTTCATCAGCTGCACTTGCTCTTCGTCTATTTTCATGATGGCGCCATAAGAGTCGGAATCTCCATCCAATCCTATTACGAAGCAGTTGGAAAGTGATGCTATTTGATATTTGTTGCCGATTCCTGTCATCGGGCTTCCTGCCGGAATGATGTACTTAAAGTGGTCGAGCAATTCGAAGATTCGGCTTGGACTCAACGGATTTTTATATTTGGATTCTATGCGTGCTATTTCGTTGGCAAGTCTCCGGTGCATGTCGGCAGGAGATTGTTCATAGATGTTGCCGTATGAATCTTTCAAGGCATATTTGTTCACCCAGACACGGGCTGCCAGCTCGTCTCCATCGAAATATTTGAGGGAAGACTGAAAAGCTTCGTCATAGGTAAATATCTTCTTTTCTTCCATTATTTGGTCAATTATTGTTTTCTACTACAAATGTACGTCCTTTTATCTGCTTGCCAAAAAATAAAACCGAAAATTTATGGATGAAATTTTCATTTTTCTGTCGAAAGTTAATAATAGCTTGTAAAACAGGGTGTTCTGCAAACTTACTAAGTGCGCGTGTTTGTCGGTTTTGGAAATTTCTCCGCTTAGTCTTTTGGAAAAATCTGCTTTTTGTGAAGCAAGTAACAGATGCTGTTGCTTTTGATCTATTCCGTTCCTCTCATGCTGAGCGATATGCGCCGGCGTTGAGCGTCGATTTCTTTTATCCGTACTTTTACTTGTTGGTTTACTTTTACAATGGCTGAAGGATCTGCCACATAGGTGTCGCTCAATTCGGATATGTGAACCAGCCCGTCTTCATGGATACCTATATCAACGAAGCAGCCGAATTTTGTTACATTGGTCACGATGCCCGGGAGTATCATGCCCTCATGCAGGTCTTCAAAGGTGCGTACTGAGGTGTCAAAGCTGAAAGGTTTGATTCTTCCGCGCATGTCGCGACCCGGTTTGTCCAATTCTTTCATGATATCCTGAAGGGTGGGCATACCTACTTTTTCGTTTACGTAGCGTTCCAAGTTTATTTTGTCGCGTAATGTTTTGTCGGCAATCAGCTCGGCGATGCTCACATCTTGGTCTTTTGCCATTTTCTCTACGATATAGTAGCTTTCCGGGTGTACGGCCGTATTGTCAAGCGGGTTTTCGGAAGATGGTATCCGCAGAAAACCGGCACATTGTTCAAAGGTCTTTTCACCCATGCGTGCCACGGCTTTCAATGCTTGCCGTGATGCGAATGCCCCGTTTGCTGCGCGATAGTCTACGATGTTCTGCGCCAGTTTCAGGCTTAATCCTGAAATATATTGCAACAGTGGCGCTCCTGCCGTGTTTAGGTTTACTCCTACAGTGTTTACACAATGTTCCACAGTTGCATCCAGCGATTTTTTCAATTCGCCTTGATTGACGTCGTGCTGATACTGACCGACTCCAATTGAGCGCGGTTCAATCTTAACCAATTCGGCCAGTGGGTCCATGAGCCGCCTTCCTATCGATACGGCTCCGCGCACGGTGACATCGTATTCCGGAAATTCGTTTCTTGCGAGCGATGATGCTGAGTAGACAGAGGCGCCGTCTTCATTGACTGCATGGATTTCAATGCTTTTTGCAATGGGCAGACTGCGTATCAGGTCTTCTGTTTCGCGTCCGGCCGTTCCGTTGCCGATGGCTATGGCTTCTATTTTGTATTGCTCAATGAGTGAACAGATCTTTCGCGTGGCTAAGTTCCGTTGTGCATGTGGCGGATGCGGATAAATGGTCTCGTTGTGGAGCAGATTGCCTTCCGAGTCAAGACATACCACCTTGCAACCGGTGCGGAAACCCGGGTCGATGGCCAGAATGCGCTTTTGTCCCAGAGGAGCTGCCAGCAGCAATTCGCGCAAGTTGGATGTGAAGACCTGTATGGCTTCTTCGTCTGCGCGTCTTTTGCTTTCGGCGGCAAATTCGGTTTCTATCGATGGCAGCAACAGCCGTTTGCAGGCATCGGCCACTGCCAAGGTTACTTGTTGTGCGGCTTCGCCTCGTCCATGCACAAACAACCGCTCCAATCGCTCTTCGCATTCGCCGTTATCGTCCGGGCGTATGGACACTTTCAGGTAGCCCTCTGCCTCTCCGCGCCTCATGGCCAGCAGACGGTGTGAACCGGAACGGTTGAGACGCTCTTTGAAATCAAAATAGGTGCGATATTTTGCTGCTTCCTCTTCTTTACCTTTTATAATGTGCGAGCTGATGACGGCGTAGCGGCGAAATTGCTTGCGTACAGTGTTGCGCGCTTTTTCGTCTTCGCTCACAATTTCGGCAATGATGTCGCGTGCTCCTTGAAGGGCATCATCTATTGAGGCCACTTCTCCCTTTACATAAGGCTGTGCCATGCTTGCCACATTGTTGGCAGCCTGTAGTTTCAGCAACTGATGGGCCAACGGTTCAAGCCCCTTTTCTTTGGCTGCGGTTGCCCGTGTTTTTCTTTTGGGTTTGTAGGGCAGATAGATGTCTTCAAGCTCGGTGGTATTCCATGTCAGTGCTATGCGTTGCCGCAATTCCGCAGTCAAGGCCCCTTGCTTCTCTATGGTTGCCAGAATGGTCTGCTTTCTCGCTTCTAAGACTTTCAGCGATTCGAGAAGATCTTTTACGGCGGCAATCTGCACCTCGTTAAGATTGCCGGTCGCCTCTTTCCTGTAGCGACTGATGAACGGAACTGTTGCTCCGTCCTCAATCAGTGCCACTGTGTGCTCTATCTGAACGGGGCGTAAGCTTGTCTGTTCGGCTATGATTCGTATGATGTCGTTGTTAATCATGAAGATATATTCTCTCAGGGTTATGGAAACACAAAGATACTGCTTTTTGACAGGATTTCTCCCAAAGAGCCTGAAAACTCTCCCTACCGTTTCCAATTTTGAGCCTCCCGTTTGCGATATGCTCCCTTTGTCTTTTCTTTGAAGGGCGGTATGTCACATTTTTATTTGGCTTGGTAAATCTTTTTGCCGATTTTTGTGTCTTTAAAGTGATTGCAATTCTCCAAAAAACAAAAGCAGGAAAAAAGATGAAAAGCGACCACACTACAAAATCCAATTACGGTGAAAAGCTGGCAGAGCTTCTTCGGACGGAGCGGTCGCAGTTGCTGCAATATGCCTGTTATTTTCTCGGTGATGAAGACGAAGCCGAGGATGCGGTGCAGGAAGTGTCATTGCAGCTGCTGTGCCGGGAGAGCTGTGCCGGTGGAAAGCCGCTCCGCTCGCTGAAAGGCTATCTGTATAGGTGCATTCATCATTTTTGCATCAGCCGTTTGAGGCAGCAGCGGCTTTCCGCTATGGTTGGTCTCGACCAAGCCGCAGATTGTGCTGACGAACTTTCTCACGATATTGAGAATGAAGTGGCCCGTATTTACCGTTGGCTCTCTTTAATTCCTGAAGAACAGGCTGATGTGGTGCGTTTCCGCATTTATGCAGGTCTTGTTTTTGCCGAGATAGCCGAAGTGCTGTCTGTTTCACTGCCGACTGTTAAGTCGCGCTTTCTTTATGGAATCAAGAATCTGCGGAAGGTGATGGATTCCGATTCAACTTTTCAAGCAACCCTTTAATTCTTTCAAGACAATGACTTGCGAACAATTCAAGAACCATATCGTCGATTTGTTTGACGTGGACGTTGACGCGGCTTTCAAGGCTGAATGTGAAGCCCACATGGCCTCTTGCGATTCATGCCGTTTGGAGTATGAAAGTCTCAAACACACTTTCAGCCTGTTACAGCCTCAGTATAAGCCGGGTGTATCTGCCGGCCGACATTGCCCGGCAAAGACTGTTGCGCTAAGGAGGCTGTTGACAAATGTGGCGGCAGCCGTTGCTGTGTTTCTGGCCGGTGTCGGTGTCGGACTGAGCCATTTCTTTTCTGCTCCTGCCGAAGCTGTTCCCTCTTTGCAGTTTACTCTTGACAGAGCTGCTGAAAGCATACGCAATGTGGGCAATTTCAGCTTTGAACTGTATGCCAGGACATTCCCGCAGGACAATTTTTTTATCCTCAGGCCTGAAGCCGATTTCGTCTGCATATCCTTGCAATGTATCAGCCAGTCGGGAAAACGTTTCTGGCGCATCGGGAAGAAGGATGGGCGCTGCATTGTTTTTGACGGAACATGCCAGTACCAGTGGATACCGGGCGTGCGGTATCTGAAATTGCCGGCGACTGCCAATACATTGGGCGACTTTTCTGTGTTTCTTGATCCTTGCAGGTTTCTTGACATGCAGATGGAAGCGGTGAAGGGGGATGCTGCCCGTGCCAGCCTTACCGAAACGGATACTACCTATACGATTACGACAGTAGGGCGTAGGAGTGAAAACAATCCGATGCCTTTGTTGAACAACCGGCCGGTAAAGACGGACAGGTATGAACTTGAAAATGTTTTTTCAAAGTCTGACGGTCTGTTGCGCCAAGTGCGTATGTGGATAGAGGCCGGTGGAAAAAAGACCCTCGTCCTGAAAAGCGGGCAGATGAGCTATAATGTGAACATTGACAAAGCCCTATTGTGCCGTTTGCCCGATACAGGAGACTTTGTATGGCGCAGCTCTGATGGTGTGGCGGTTTCGGAAACAGACCGGCTTGCCTTTTTACAAAAGGAAACGGCCACGGATGTAGCCCGGCGCGTGATGAATGCTCTTATTGAGGGAAAACCTGAAAAGGTGGTGGAGACGCTGGACGCAGACAAACCGGAAATGGAGGAGTTGGCCAAACGATTCAAAGGATGCAAGGTTTCGGGTTTTTCGGAACCCCGCAAGCAAGACGATTATGCCGGTGTATATGTATTCTTTCGCATAGTTTTTCCTGACGGAGCAAAACGGACTTCTTATCTGGCCTTGCGCTCTGACAACAGTCAGCGGATATGGGTGGTCGATGGAGGACTCTGACCGGCCTTTGACCGGCCGTTTCCTTATTCATGCACTTTGGGAACGGTGCATTCGTCGATCAGATAGACGAGAGACTGATAAGGAATGCCCGAGTGCTCGCTCAATCCGATTTCGCATGTGCGGCTGTTGGAGAAACCGCGACGGATTCCTGCGGCTTCGATTTGTGGACGCAACTTGCGCAGACCGTAGGCATTGAGTTCGGGATGAATAAAGCCCTTGTCGCCGGCAAAACCGCAGCATCCCACTTCTTCCGGCACCAATACGCGGGTGGAACATTTACGGGCAAGGTCGATCATTTTGTGACTAAGTCCCAGACGGCGTGTGGAGCAGGTGAGATGGATGGCAACAGGTTCATCGGTGGGTATAAACTGAAGGTCGTCGGCAACGTAATCGTGAATGAAAGCAATCAGTTCCAAGGGTTTTATACGCTTCATGCTTTCATTCATGCGTTTGAGACACGGGCTTTGGTCACAAACGATGGGGTAGCGCCCTTCTTCGGATGCTTCCCAAAGGCTGCGCTCCAGTTCTTCGGCCTTGCGGTCGGCAATGGCCGGCATTCCTTTGCTTTCCCAAATCATGCCGCAGCAGAGTTGTTGCATCTTGTCCGGAAAAATCACTTCCCAGCCGGCTTTGGATAGAAATGCCACGACTTCGTCAACGAGGTCGCGTTGATCGGGGTCGTGTCGTGATGTTCCCATGGTCTGGTTGATGCAACTCGGAAAGTATACGACTTTTTTTGCCGAGTGCCAGGATATTTTCGGCTCCTTGTAGTGAGCTTTTGGAAGCGAAGGATTCCATTGCGGAAGCCCGAAAGAGTGAAGGGCTTTGCCTACAAGGCGCACACCGTCGTCACCGATTACAACTTGTGCTGCAGAGGCTGCCGATAGCAATGGTCGCAGCCCGGATTTGATGCCGGCAAAATGATTTGCTGCAAAATGACCGGCGAAGAATGCTACCGAACCGGGTGGGCAGCTTTCGGCGCGCAGGTCGTGAATCAGGTCGGCAACGTTGATTTTCATAGGACAGGAAGTGCTGCACAGACCGTCTCCTGCACAGGTCTCGGTGCCGTAGTATTTGAAAAGCTCTTCGAGCCGTTCAAGGCGTTTGGGATTCTCGCCCGTATGACGGAGACGCGATATCTCGCGCTGCACAACGATACGTTGGCGCGAAGACAGCGTAAAGCCGCAGCTCATGCAGTTTACTTCGCAGAATCCGCATTCGATGCATTTGTTGACGTGGTCGTTGACAAGCGGCATCGGCTTGAAGTTCTTAATGAAGCATTCGGGGTCGTCATTGAAGATGACACCGGGATTGAGTATGCCGTCGGGATCGAACAGGTCTTTTACTTCGCGCATGATGCTGTAGGCAGCTTCGCCCCATTCGTGTTTGACAAAGGGAGCCATGTTGCGTCCGGTGCCGTGTTCGGCTTTTAGCGAGCCGTCGTACTTGTCTACAACCAGTCGTTCGATTTCAAGCATCAGATTTTGGTATTTTATTACATCGTCTTCGGTTTCGAACGATTGTGCTATGATGAAATGATAATTGCCGTTCAAGGCGTGTCCGTAGATGCACGAATCTTCATAGCCGTGGCGCTTGAGCATTTCTGCCAAATCCATGGTGGCTTGCGGCAGATCCTCGATGTGGAAAGCAATGTCTTCGATGATAACGGTCGTTCCAAGCGGGCGTGTGCCGCCTACCGACGGGAAAATGCCCGAACGTATGGCCCAATATTTTGAACATTCTTCAGGGTCTGAAGTGAAATGAGCCGGAACGTAGAGCCGGAAGCGTTTGAGCACGTCCATGATGGCATCGATGTTCTGCTGAAGCTGTTCGGGTGTATCGGCTTTCGTTTCAGTTAGAATTGCTGTCAAATTGTTTCCGGTGGTGTCGTTGACCGAGTGTAGCGACTTCTTGTCAAGAAATTCACTGCTATAGACCGGTGCGTCTTTTAGGGCAACAACGGCCTCGCAGGCTTCGTGCATATCTTGAAAGTAGAGCATCGCACTGGCCGAATGCGGAAACAAGTGGCGGGTTTCCATGGTGAATTGGCTGGCAAAGCCCAAAGTACCTTCGGAGCCGACCATAAGGTGGGTAATGATGTCGAACGGGTCTTGATAAAGAACAAAGGGGTAAATATTCAACCCTGTTACATTCTTGATGGAATACTTGAAAAGAATGCGTTTGTGCAATTCCTCATTTTCCAAGATGCGGTTGCGCAGGTCCTCGATGTGACGAATAAATTCGGGGTGTGTCTGTCGGAATTCGCGGCGCGAGTTTTCATTACCGGTGTCAAGTATGGTTCCATCGGCAAGCACCAGACGTAAAGAGCGTAGTATGCGGTCGCTGTTGGCGTGGGTACCGCAATTCATGCCCGAAGCATTGTTCATGACAATGCCGCCTACCATGGCAGAATTTTTTGAGGCCGGGTCGGGAGAGAAAATCTTTCCGTAAGGAGCCAAAATCTGATTGACGCGATTGCCAATGATGCCCGGTTGCATGGTAATGGTTGTGGCATCAGGCGATATGCTGTATTTTTCCCAATTTTTACCGGCAACAATCAAAACGGAGTCGGTTATTGCTTGTCCGGACAGGCTTGTTCCTGCTGCTCTGAAGGTAACTGGAACTTTCAAACGCGAAGCCAAGCGGAGCAGGTTTACTATGTCTTTTTCGTTTCGTGAGCGTATAACAATCTTGGGCAGGTAGCGGTAAAAACCGGCATCGGTTCCCCATGCCAAGCAATGCAAATCGTCCGTATAAACGCAGTCGGACGGCATAAATTTGCGAGTGCCTCGGAGGAATGCCTGGTATTTCTTTTCCATCGGGCGTTAGTGTTTGTAGATGTAACTTGTACTATGCTTGCAAAAGTACCAAAAATGTTCTACAAATGGAGCCGGAATGATGTTTAAATACCGGATTTTAGCTGTCAAATTACCTATGATGAATGCGGGGTCTGTTTATTTGTTACTTATAGAAACTCTGTTTCAAAGATTATTCGTAATATTGCGTTGTCTTTTGAATCATTGTTCAGTTTAACCATATAAGAAAAGTCTGATGGAACGTAAATTTTGGGTGGATGCAGTGAAAGCTTTGTGTATGGCTTTTGTCTATTTATTGCATTCACAAGTTTATTATGGATGGAGAGGACCGGATAATTTTTATTTCGCATCGCCTTTTTTTGTCAATGCATTCTTTTTTGTGAGTGGTTATTTGCTTTTTGGAAAATGGCTTTTTGTAGATTCTTCGTTATTGACAAAGAATGGATATAAGAGGTCGTTGTGCAATGTGTTCTTTCGAATAGTTGTTCCTATGTTGCTGTTTTCAACGCTGATATATATTCCCAAGCAAGTGTTTCATGGCAATGAATTAAGTATCGGGAAATATGCGAAGGATGTATTAGGCGGCATCAGCTATTGGTTTACGGCTACATTGGCAGTTGCGCAGTTGATATTGCTGTCGGCAGTGTTTATATTGAAAATGCAGCGGGTGTGGATTTATGTAGCTATAAGTGCTGTTTGTTTGGGCGTGGGCTTGTATCTGCGTATCATTCATCCGAGTAGTTGCCCCGATGATTATTTTCCCTGGTACTATCAGCAGGGACTTGAGAGTACGTTCTTAATGTCGTGCGGAGGCGTGTATCGTTGCTATGAGGACACGATAAATAGAGTAATGAAATATGGCCTTGCCGTTGCATTCCTTATTTATGCAGCTATTTTTGTGTGGTCTGGTAATGCAGACCATAAAGTTCTGCTACTCGGCTTGGAAATTGGACGGAATTTCGATGTCTTGGGGTTTGTATGGATATTATGTAGCTTCTCATTGCTCATAGCATTGTGCAAAAGTCTTAAGCCTATGGGGTGGTTGGCTTATATCGGGCGGAACTCATTGACATTTTACTTCTTTTCCGGTGTATATCCTGCAATGGTATCAGCGATAGTTCATCGCTTGCCTATTCCTGATTTAGGGTATGCAGTAGTATTTTTTGTGATGTTTATTTCGCTTTTGATGAGCTATGTAACGGTGTTTATAATTAATAGGTATTTCTCATTCCTGCTTGACTTGAGAATATTGAAACGATAGTTTTTTACAATGCAAAAAGAGAAGCCTGCAATATTCAATATTGCAGGCTTCTCTTCAGATTGATGTTTATTAGTTCGGAAAGCTTAATAAATGGCGTCTTTTTCGATGTCTTTGAAGTATTTGTACGTGCCGACTTTCAATTCAGCTGTTGAAGGTTCATCACAAACGATAATGCCGTGGCTGTGCAGTTGCAGACTACTGATAGTCCACATTTGTGAAATGGCCCCTTCTACAACGGCTTGCAGTGCTCGTGCCTTTTGGTGTCCATTGCAAAGAATCATCACTTCGTCAGCAGACATGATTGTTTGCACTCCTACGGTCAATGCCATTTTGGGTACTTTGTTGATGTCGTTTTCGAAGAAACGCGAGTTGGCTATGATGGTATCTGTTGTAAGAGTTTTGATGCGAGTGCGTGATGAAAAAGATGAACCCGGTTCATTGAAGGCTATATGACCGTCCGGGCCGATTCCTCCGATGAACAGATGAATGCCTCCTGCTTGTTGAATCATTTCCTCGTAGTTTTGGCACTCAGCCATTAAATCGGGAGCGTTGCCATTAAGAATGTGGATGTTTTCCTTAGGGCAATCGATATGGTTGAACAAGTTGTCGAACATAAAGTAGTGATAGCTCTGAGGATGGCTTTCAGGGAGACCAACGTATTCGTCCATGTTGAATGTTACGACATTCTTGAAGCTGACACGTCCTTCTTTATATGCTTGCACAAGATTGCGGTACATTCCGATGGGGGTGGAACCTGTGGGAAGGCCTAATACGAAAGGACGCTCGGAAGTTGGAGCAAATTTGTTGATACGTTCAATGACATGTTCGGCAGCCCATTTGGACAGGGCGTCGTAATTGTTTTGAATGATTACTCTCATAGTCTTTAAAATATTAAATGGTATAATATAGGTAGGCATTTAGAATTTGCGCAATACTATGCGTGCGTACCTGCTTTGCAGTATCATGCTTTTGTGCGTAAGTTGTATCACCTTGAAAGTTTCGTCCGTTTGATGAAAGCCGAAAGGCGAAAGGCGAGTTGCTTCTTCATCTGTTATTTCAATGTCATGATCAACGCAATCCCAATAGAATTTGTGAAAGCGTAGCTCAGACTTGCCGCGTGCAAAACGGCATAGCACGATGTTTGTATTCGGGCAATCAATGTAGATGTCAAACCAATGCAACTTCGCCAAATCTAATTGAAAGGAAAGATATGCCTTGTATTTCTTTGTGTCAGTTATAATAGTATAGGCTCCAGCTTGTGTGGAGTCAGCTTCTGAGTAGTTGCTGTTGTAGGCGACACTCATGATTTGCCACATCCCGTCTAAGGAGCCATTGTCCGGCATCTTGTCGCAACCGGAAAGAAAAGCAGGCAATAAAGCTACTATAAAAATCGTTATTAGGAGTATTGCTTTTTTCATGGGAGATTATAATTTGAAAAGCCCACGTGAGCAGAGTGTTATTTGAAAGCCGGTGTTGTTGCCCATTAGATTCCCCTTATCAAAAGCAAAAGCACATCGCAGACTGTTGCCTTCAGTATGAAGCAAGCCTATTCGTTTGGGCGAATAGGTTAGTTCTGCCATAAACGAAGTGTTATATTTCTTGTCATCGAAAGGCCTGTCGTAGCTACCGAGGTTTTCCGTATAGGTATAAAGCAATCTATAATGCAACTCATTGAAAGGATTGCCTGAAACTCCAAAGTGATGCGCCCTGAAGCGGTTGTTGCTGAAATTGATGCTGTGGTCACCATTGTATAAAGGAGACGTATAGAGCGGATTTCCTATTGCTTGTCCCCAATGTTGCCAGCCAGGAAAGATGGTATGGTTGTAGTAGTTGTCTATGGCACTGATTTGATCCGGAATTGTGGCGTTTCCGTCATGGTAGATGGGGCCTGACTGATAGTCCGTCCGCATGTATTCATATAGCAATGTCCCAACTATTCTGTTTTGTGGAAGTGTGATTTCTGTACCGTATAGTCCGTCTTTCCATCCGTATTGAAAAAAAAGCTGTGAATGATCTTCAAAGAAATGATCCATGTAAAGGCGTACTTTGGCATTGTTAAGTTTATAGCTTAAGCTGAACAACCAACTTCCAAGTGAGTTCCCTTGTGAATTCTTATATACATCAATGGCATCGCTGCCGCCACCATAGATTGCTTTGATAAAGTCTTTTATTCCTACATTGGATTTAAGGTCTTTGTAGCCTCCGAAATTGATGTCATAGCTTGTTCCGCCAAATTGTGTGGCCCATTCAAGCCCGCCTTCTGCAACGATGGGAAATTTGTTTTCATCGCCTAAGCGTATGAATCCTGATTTCGTATGTACAAAGAAGTAGTTGGTGTGGCGTTTGCCTTCGGCAACAAAAGTCTTTTGCCACCGTTTATCCGTGGTGAGACCGTAGCCGAAGTGAAATTTGAATGCCAACCATTTTTTGTTCCTTAATAAGTTCACATAGTCGGGTGTTTCTATGCGGATGTCAGGAATAGGGCGTGCATTGATGCCGAAAGTCTGGCTTCCTGTGCTCAGTTCTGCATTTTTCAAATGTGCAGCTCGTTCTTTACTGCCTATCCAAATGCCTATTTTTCGGTATTTGAAACCAGTGTATAATTGTTGGATGATAAAAGGCGATGTAAAGTTATAGGCAGTTGCCAGATCAGCGCCATATTCCAATTCCCAGATTTTGCTTTTCCCTATTTTGTGATATCCGTCTAACGCAAGCCGAAGATATCCGTTGTTGCTTTTTATGCTTGACAAGCCATATTTGTTGGCATTGAGCCAAAGTGGATTTTTCACGTTTCCGAATGTGACTTGTCTTTCAATGTTGTAGCCAAGTTTGTTGTAGATATCCCTATTTTCCTCTTGGCCTGTTGCCGTAATGGCAGCCAAGAGGAAAGATAGGGCTACTATGTGCTTTTTCCCTGAGCGCATGGCTAAGGTTATTTTGCGTAGTTGACGGCTCTGATTTCGCGTATTACTGTAATTTTGACTTGTCCCGGATAAGTCATTTCGTCTTGTATCTTCTTCGCGATTTCAGCACTAAGGTCGGATGCCTGTTTGTCGTTGATTTTGTCTGCTCCCACAATTACGCGCAATTCCCTACCGGCTTGTATGGCGTATGTTTTTGTTACTCCGGGATAACTCATGGCGATATTTTCCAAGTCGTTTAATCGTTTGATGTAGGCTTCAACTATTTCGCGGCGTGCACCTGGACGTGCACCACTGATGGCATCGCAGACCTGTACGATAGGAGCCAACAGTGTGTTCATTTCCATTTCATCGTGGTGGGCTCCGATGGCATTACAGATATCCGGCTTCTCCTTATAGAGCTCTGCTAATTTGGCACCATATAATGCATGTGATAATTCAGTTTCTTCGTCTGGAACTTTTCCTATGTCATGAAGCAATCCTGCTCGTTTTGCCTTTTTGGGGTTCAAACCCAATTCGGAAGCCATAATGGCACAAAGGTTTGCTGTTTCGCGTGCATGCTGCAAGAGGTTTTGCCCGTAGGAAGAACGGTATTTCATCTTTCCGATAATTCTGATTAGTTCGGGATGCAGCCCGTGTATACCCAAGTCTATGGCCGTGCGTTTTCCGGTTTCAATGACTTCTTCGTCAACTTGTTTTTTGACTTTGGCTACGACTTCTTCGATGCGTGCCGGGTGTATGCGTCCGTCAGTGATAAGCTGGTGCAGAGCCAAACGGCATATTTCGCGGCGTACCGGGTCGAAAGCTGAAATGACAATTGCTTCGGGCGTGTCATCAACGACAATTTCTACGCCTGTAGCGGCTTCGAGGGCACGGATGTTTCGGCCTTCGCGACCGATGATGCGGCCTTTTACTTCGTCATTGTCTATATGGAATACTGTGACGCTGTTTTCTATGGCTGTTTCTGTAGCTACGCGTTGAATGGTCTGGATGACAATCTTTTTTGCCTCTTTCGTGGCTGTCATTTTTGCATCATCCATTATTTCGTTGATATAGCTTTGGGCGTTTGTTTTTGCTTCGTCTTTAAGTGAAACGATAAGACGTTCTTTAGCTTCTTCGGCTGACAAACCACTGATAGTTTCCAACTTTTCGCGTTCTTTTTGTTGCATTTTGTCCAGTTCTTCCTGTTTTTTCTGGATAACGGATTGCTGTGCCTCAAGGTTGCTCTGCTGCTTGTCCATTTCGTTTTTGCGACGTGTAATGGCTTCTTGGCGTTGAACCAAAGCCATTTCACGTTGTTTTAACTTGTTTTCGGTTTGTAGCAAGTGTTGATTCCTTTGCTGCACCTCTTTTTCGAGTTGCGATTTTTTGTTTAGGAATTCTTCTTTTACTTCCAGCAGTTTTTTCTTTTTTATAACTTCAGCATCAGTTTCGGCTTTGGCCATCATCTTGTTGTATTTGCCTTTGATGACAAATCGGAAAATAGTAAAGCCGATTCCTGTTCCTGCGAGCAGGCTTGCTATGATAAAAATGATTAGATTCATATGTTCTTATGTTTTATGTGTTAGTAAATAGGTTTCTATTATTGGGAGATACTTTTGTCAATGGTCTGTATCATGTCTTTTAGCCGTTCATCGATATTCTGTTCGCTAATGAGATTGACGGCAATGTCTAATGTGGCCATGGCCAGGTAGTCCTCTTTTTC
The DNA here is from genome assembly GCA_934426255.1 of uncultured Bacteroidaceae bacterium. Lineage (GTDB taxonomy): Bacteria > Bacteroidota > Bacteroidia > Bacteroidales > Bacteroidaceae > UBA6382. The sequence continues at coordinate 45,629 of CAKRYD010000014.1, forward strand.
TTGGTCAGGAAAATAAGATGCGTACTGCCGCAGTTTATCGTTAATCATCTTAGCTGCTTCCCGGTAGGTTTGTTCCTTCTTGCGTTCGATTTGTATGGAAAAAGTGCGCGTACCGATATTCAGTTGTATAGAGAAATAATCCTTATTCATGATAGATGGCTGTTAAACACTTAGGAGGGCTATGCATTTGTCTACCTCTTTGATCAGTTTTGTTAGTTCACTGTGGGTAGCTTTGATGTCTTGCTTGTCCAGTAAAAAAGCTTTTGCGCTTTTTATGTTGTTGATATTATCGCGCAGTAACTTGTTTTCTTCGCGTAGCAGTTGTTCTGTTTGTGTCAGTCTGGCAATCACTTCCTTTGCCTCCGTATATTTTGCGGAAAGCATGTTCAATTTCACGCTCAGTTCTTCAATCAGCTTGTTTCTTTCCCCCATGATTACTTGTGGCAGTCGGGTCTTGTCTGAGTATTTTTATTTGTCTTTGTCGTCTGTGTCTTTCTGGCGTGGTTCTTTTTTAGCAAGTAAGATGATGTGGTAGACATATTCCGACATCCATTGTTCGCTGTAGCCCAAACGTTTTTGGTATGCCCTGATATTGATGGCTCCTTTGCGTGTGGCCTCATCTTTCCAACTGTCTTTTGTCAGAATATCGTTAATGCCTTTTTCGATGGTGGCTCGCAGCGTCTTTTTAAAGACAGATGGTATGCGTAGCTTCCATTGCATGGTGCTTGACACCATCATCATTAAATCTTGGCTGAATCCCTGAAACAGGAACAAGTAGTTTTGCGCATCTTGTATCTGCTTGCAGTTGCGTTTCAAGCTGTCTTCGATTTCTTTAAAAAAGATGTCTTGCATGCCGTAGATTTCTTCCAGCATTTTCCGGCATTTGTTTTTCTCTCCTAATCCCAACCGGTTATTTACTGTGGGAACGTGAAGCGTTTGCTTGAATACACGCAAGTCGGGCAATGCACTTAAATTAGTGATTCCCAGCTTATGGGCGATGGCGGCTTGGTAGTATACGCGAATGAGTGTCATGAAATCTTCCATTCCTCCGCTTTTTTGCGAATCGTCTTTATGCCGGTTTAGTATTTTCGATAATAATCCCATGATTAATATATTAATGTTTTGGGCCCAAGTGTCATTTCTTTTCGAATGAGGCATCTAAGGGCATCTTAATCAATTTTGCAAAGTTAGCAAAAAAAGAGGGAAATCTGATACTTCGCCTCTTAAACTTTCTGCCGCTTTTAAAAAGTCTATGTTTGCCTTCCTGCGAACGAATGCATGTATCAAGGTTAATTCGTTATGCTCGCTCGTTAATTTCGATGTAATTCTTGTTGGCGGAAATCCTGAACATTTTTTCATTTCGCAGTTACAATTTGCAGTATTGTTGGTTTGTTTTGTAAAACCAAGTCTTGGTCGATAAAAATCAAGTCCTGATTATTAAAAACCAAGTCTTGATTTTAAGTAACCAAGACTTGGTTCTGCAAATATATCGCGTCTTGTTACAATTGTTCCGCTTAAGTTCGCAAAGTTCTCTTACGATCCACCAATTTTTCAGCGTAGATGCTGCTTGTCGGCAGGTCTCCATTAATCGCGATGGTCAGGAAATTCAATCAAATTCAGTGACAAGTGCCAAAATCAAAAGATTAAGGCTTGTATCAAGTACTGAAGCCGAAAAGAGGATAGTTGTGTCTTTAACGTGGAAATATGTAATAAACACCCTTTAGTGCAAAGGCTTGTTGATGGGATGTACAAAATGTGAAAAAGCCCTTTTAAGAAAGGCGTTTGGCGAAATTATCGCTGTAGCCATTCTTGAAAAGGGCTTTTCCGGTGTATGTAAAAATCAATTGGCTGATATGAATTCTTCCAAGAATCGTTTGTCGTTTTCAGAGAAAAGACGTAAATCGCTGATTTTGTATTTCAGATTTGTTATGCGCTCAATCCCCAAGCCAAAGGCATAGCCCTTATATTTCGTGCTGTCTATACCGCAGAGTTCGAGAACGTTCGGATGAACCATGCCGCACCCAAGAATTTCTACCCATCCTGTGTTCTTGCAGAAGCTGCAGCCTTTTCCGCCGCAGATATCGCAACTGATATCCATTTCGGCCGAAGGCTCTGTAAATGGGAAATAGGAGGGACGAAGACGTATTTTCGTGTCTTTACCGAACATTTCGCGTGCAAAGAGAAGGAGCACTTGTTTCAAATCTTTGAATGACACGTTTTCATCAATGTATAATCCTTCAATCTGATGGAAAAAGCAATGGGCTCGTGCTGTAATGGTTTCGTTGCGGTATACTCGTCCCGGGCAGATGATGCGGATAGGGGGCTGTCCGGCTTCCATTACACGTGCTTGTACCGAGCTTGTGTGGCTTCTTAGGATGATATTCTTGGCAACATCGTCTGCATTCGTTTCAATGAAGAATGTATCTTGCATGTCTCTTGCCGGGTGGTCGGCAGCAAAATTCATTTTAGTGAATACGTGGAGGTCATCTTCTACTTCGGGCCCATCGGCAAGGCAAAAGCCCAAACGGGAGAATATGTCAATGATTTCATTCTTTACAAGAGTAATGGGGTGACGTGTTCCCAATGGTATGGGATAGGCCGTACGAGTCAAGTCGAGCTCAGCAGCTCCCGTTGCCGGGGCTTTGCTTTGCAGCTGTTCTCTAAGCTCGTTGATTTTGTTTTGGGCTTCGGTTTTCAGCTTGTTCAAGCAAATGCCAATTTCTCGCTTTTCTTCGTTAGAAACGTTACGGAAATCTTTCATGAGTTCTGTAACAATGCCTTTTTTGCTGAGGTATTTTATGCGGAGCTCTTCCAACTCCTTCTCGTTGTCGGCTTTGAGCCGGTCAACTTCGTTGAGTAGATTTTGGATGTTTTCTATTAAAGTCATGACAATATAAGTGGTATCTCCTTTAATTTTCGATGCAAAACTATATAAAATCCATGAGATAGACGGTTCTATGTGGTGGAAATCTGACGTGCAGCTCAAAATTTGCCATATCAAATTTAATTAGCGTATGCATCATGCAGGTTGTGACGAATCATTAACTTTGCACCGTAATTTAATGAGCTTGAAATGAGAGGGTGCTTGTTTTGCCTGATATGTCTGTTTATAGTTGCTTCTTGTGCTAAGAAGACTTCCCATCCTGTGGCTGCAGAGAAAATCGTTGAAATCCCGAACGACAGTTCCGGAGTGGAACTGCCCGACAGTGTGAGTTCGGTTGAATCTGTTACCGAAGTTCCAAAAGCTGCAGATGAGTATTTCAATGATTTCATATATAGCTTTACAAACAATAAAGCTTATCAAATGAGTCGTATTGTTTTCCCGCTGCCATGTGTCAGAAACGGAAAGACTACGTATTTGCAGAAAAAACAATGGCGTTTTTCACGCTTCCACATGAAGTATCCTGTATATACCTTGTTTTTCGATAAGCGTTCATCACTGCACCTTGAAAAAAGCAAGAAAATTACGAATGTAAAAATGGAGCAATTCAATATGGCCGAGGAAAAGGTGAGGACATGTAGCTTTAACAAAGTTGCCAATCAGTGGAAAATGACCCGTATAGAAGACAAACCTCTCAGCAGATATGGTGATTGTGCCTTTATTGAATTCTATCAGCAGTTTGCTACTGATTCAGCATTTCAATTAGCTCATGTAAAGCCGATGCTGTCCATCTTGATGGAAAGTCCCGAAGATGAATTTGAAAAAATAGATGGTGTGATTGAAGCGGAGCAATGGCCGTCATTTTGTCCTGAGCTTCCTGCTGATGTTTTTACCAATATAGATTACGGGCAAAGTAAAAGTTTAGGCAACCGTAGGTTGGTTGTACTTGAGGGAACATCGAATGGGTATATAAGTATGCTGTTTTTTGTGAAAGAGGATGGCGAATGGATGCTGCAACGCTTCGAAAATTAAGAGCAGATGAAAGAATACAAGAATTTTTCTCTGATTCATAACAATACATTTGGTATAAACGCTGTTGCCGACAGCTTTGTGGAATATGAGACAGAGAATGAGCTTCAAGGCTTTTTAGCAACCCGTCCTAAAGGCGTTCCTGTTTTTCATATCGGAGGAGGAAGTAATTTATTGTTTACATGCGATTACCACGGTATAGTATTGCATAGTCGTTTACAGTCAATCGAAGTAAAAAAAGAAACCGATGAAGATATTATTGTTCGTGTAGGTGCTGGAGTCGTTTGGGATGATTTTGTTATCTATTGTCTGAAGCATGGCTTTTATGGATTGGAGAATCTTTCATTGATTCCAGGCGAGGTGGGAGCATCTGCCGTTCAAAATATTGGAGCTTATGGTGCAGAGGCCGGCACATTTGTTCATGCTGTGGAAGTGGTGGATTTAGCAACTGGCTTTGTAGAAATCAAAAGCGGGCAGGAATGCGGTTATGCTTATCGGTATAGTCGTTTTAAAGGAGAGTGGCGTGGATGTTATGCAGTAACTTATGTAGAGTACAAATTGTCTAAGGCATTTCGGCCTAATTTAAATTATGAGCCTATAAAACAATATGCCGAAACTGTTGGTTTGACAAATTTGTCGCCGTCTATGGTTAGGGAAAAGATAATCAACATCAGAAAAAGCAAACTCCCTGACCCGAAGAAATTGGGTAATGCAGGTTCCTTTTTTATGAATCCAATTGTATCAGAGGAAGAATACCATCGTTTGAGAAAAGAGAATCCTCAATTGGAAATACCAGGCTATAGGACAGAGACAGGAATCAAGATACCGGCCGGTTGGCTCATAGAACAAACGGGTTGGAAAGGTCACTGCTTGGGAAAAGCTGCCGTATACGACAAACAGGCATTGGTGCTTGTAAATCTTGGTGGTGCACAAGCTCGTGACATCATAGACTTGAGCCATCATATATGCAAGGATGTGGAGGATCGTTTTGGCATAAAAATAGAACCGGAGGTTAATTGGATATGAAGATAACGTTGTTAGGTACAGGAACAAGTTCGGGCGTGCCACTGTTGGGCTGCCGCTGTGAAGTGTGCCGAAGTTCAGACCCGCGTGACCATCGTTTACGTTCTTGTATATTGCTACAAACGGAAGGAAAGACAATCCTAATTGATAGCGGACCTGATATCCGCGAGCAATTGTTGGGACAGGTCTTTGTACCGATAGATGCTGTTTTGGTTACTCATGAGCATTACGATCATGTAGGAGGACTTGATGACCTGCGTCCCTATTGTCAATTTGGTGCATTAAATATTTATGGTGAATCATCGTGCATGAAACACATCCGAGAGCGTATGTCTTATTGCTTTGGTGACAGTAAGTATCCAAGCTCTCCGACCTTGGTGCTTCATGATGTCAAGTCATTGTGTCCTTTCAACATAAGTTCGATAGAGATTCTTCCACTGCGCGTAATGCATGGCGAAATGCCTATATTGGGTTATCGTATAGGACGCTTTGCCTATATTACAGACATGAAAAGCATGCCCGACTCATCATTTGAGGCTTTGTGCGGCATAGATTGTCTTGTGATAAATGGTTTGCGCCATACTTGCCACGGAACCCACCAAACGATAGAAGAAGCAGTTAAGTTTATTGAACGTTTGGGCGTTAAAAGGGCTTATCTGACTCATCTGGCTCACTCAGCAGGACTTCATGCCGAATCAGAAAAGTATTTGCCATCGCATATTAGTTTCGCATTTGACGGAGAAATCATAGAAGTTTGAAAAACGAGCCATTTCCCCTATATGCCTAACCGGAATTAACTATCTCTGAATTTGAATAAATGGAAAGAAAGTCGTAATTTTGCGCTGCAAATGCGAAAATATCAATTAATAATATAGACTAAAGTTCAGATGAATGTCTCATTAGAAAAGACTGACGATGTCACAGGTAAGTTGACCGTCAAACTGGAAAAAGCCGATTATGCAGATAATGTAGAAAAGGCTCTGAAGAATTTAAGGCAGAAAGCCAACATGCCGGGCTTTCGTCCGGGCATGGTTCCTATGGGCATGATAAAGAAAATGTACGGTAACGAAGTTAAGGCAGAAGAAATAAATAAGACACTGTCAACGGCCGTAAATAATTATATCAAGGAACAGAAATTGCAACTGTTGGCAGATCCTTTGGTTAGTGAAAATCAAAAAGAGTTGGATATTGTCGGTGCAGAAGAGTTTGAGTTTGCATTCGATTTGGGGTTGGCTCCTCAGGTAGCGGTTGAACTTACCGATAAGGACGAAATTCCATATTACGATATAGAAGTAGATGACAAGACCGTAGACAGTCAGGTAGAGAACTATCGCAGACAAGGGGGCAAAAATGTTGAGGCCGATGTTTACGATGGCGACAATGATTTGCTGAGAGGAACGTTGATTGAGCTTTCTGATGATGGCAGCGAGAAGGCTGATGGCTTGAAAGTGGAAAAAGCTTCTTTGATGCCCAAGTTTTTCAGCAATGACGAGCAGAAAGCTCTTTTCAAGGATGCCAAGAAGAACGATGATATCGTATTCAATGTAAATAAAGCATATGATGGCAAAGAAAGCGAAGTGGCATCGTTATTGAAGATTCAAAAAGAAGATGTAGCTAATCATACGGGCAATTTCAAATATAATGTCGCTGAAATCTCGCGTTTCCAAATGGTCGAAATAAACCAGGATTTGTTTGATTTGGCTTTTGGCAAAGACACTATAAAGAATGAAGAGGAATTCCGCAATCGTATCAAAAGTGATATAGAAGCCGCTTATGTGCTTGATAGTGATTACAAATTTTTGATGGATTTGCGCGACTATGCTGATAAAAAAGCTGGTGAAATTAAATTCCCCGAAGAAATCCTCAAACGTTTCTTATTGAATAATGCCAAGAAAGAAGAAGATAAGAACAACATTGATGATATTTTGAAACGCTATATTTCAGAATTGAGATGGAATCTGGTTCGCACACGTTTGGCAGAGAATGCTAAGGTGAAAATTGACGATAATGCAGTCAAAGATACTGCTCGCGAGATGGTGAAGATTCAATTCTCTCAATACGGCATCAACAACATTCCTGCTGAAACGCTTGATAAGTATGCTGATGAAATGTTGAAGAATGAAAATCAGCAAGACAATATCATTAGCCGCAGTATAGACAAAGCTATTACCGAAGCTTATAAGTCGATTGTGAAGCTCGAGCATAAGAAGGTTTCGATTGAAGACTTCAACAAAATGTTTGAAACCGAAAAAGCATAAAGTTGTTATATAAGAGCTGTCCGCAGTTTTCGCCTTTCTGTGGAAACTGCGGACATTTTTATAAGTAAAATTTAGACACCAAAACTATGAATGAATTTAGGAAGTATGCAACTCACCACTTGGGCATGAATGGCCAGGTTCTTGACGATGTAGTGAGTGCGCAAAACCAATACCTTAATCCATATATCTTGGAAGAACGTCAGTTGAATGTTACTCAGATGGATGTTTTTTCTCGCTTGATGATGGACAGAATAATTTTTCTTGGCACTCCGATAGATGACTATACGGCCAATACCTTGCAGGCTCAGTTGTTGTATCTCGACAGTGTTGATCCTGGCAAGGACATATCTATTTATGTCAATTCTCCCGGTGGTAGTGTCTCTGCCGGTTTGGGCATTTATGATACCATGCAATTTATAAACAGCGATGTAGCAACTATCTGTACGGGTATGGCTGCCAGTATGGCTGCAGTGTTACTTGTTGCGGGAGCTGAGGGAAAACGCTCGGCATTGCCTCATAGTCGTGTAATGATACATCAGCCAATGGGTGGCGTGCAAGGGCAGGCCAGCGATATCGAGATTACGGCTCGCGAGATACAAAAGTTGAAGAAAGAGCTTTATACGATTATTGCAGATCATTCTCATAATACTTTTGAAAAGGTTTGGAACGACAGCGACCGAGACTATTGGATGACGGCTCAGGAGGCTTTGGAATATGGGATGATTGATAAGGTACTGATGCGTAAATCTGATGGTAAAAAGTAAGAAATGTTGTAGCTTTTGTGGCCGCAGCGAAGACGAAGTAAGATTGTTGATTACCGGTATAAACGGCTACATCTGTGATGAGTGTGCCGAGTCTGCCCATCGGATCGTACTTGAAGCTTTGCCCTCACAGAAGCCGGTCGAGATTCCAGATTTCAAAACGCTCCCGAAGCCAAAAGAAATAAAAGATTATCTGGATCAATATGTTATTGGGCAGGATGAGGCGAAGAAGACGTTAGCCGTAGCCGTATATAATCACTATAAGCGTTTAGGGCAAATCCATGATGATAATGACGGTGTCGAAATTGAGAAAAGTAACATCATCATGGTTGGTAATACCGGTACAGGGAAGACGCTTTTGGCGCGTACTATTGCCAAGCTTATTCATGTTCCTTTTACGATTGTTGATGCAACGGTATTTACCGAGGCTGGTTATGTAGGCGAAGATGTGGAAAGCATCTTAAGCCGTTTGTTGCAAGTTGCCGATTACGATGTGGAAAGAGCGCAGCACGGAATTGTCTTTATTGATGAGATAGACAAAATAGCGCGTAAGCAGGACAATCCGAGTATTACACGGGATGTAAGCGGTGAAGGAGTACAGCAAGGGTTGCTAAAGCTCTTGGAAGGTTCAATGGTTAACGTTCCTCCAAAAGGAGGGCGGAAACATCCTGATCAGGATTATATACATGTAGATACAAGCAATATTCTGTTTATATGTGGTGGAGCTTTTGATGGTATAGAACAGAAGATTGCCCAGCGCTTGAATACGCACGTTGTAGGTTTCCAGTCTGTGCAGCATACAATGAATATAGATAAGGATAATCTGATGCGTTATATTATGCCTCAAGATTTGAAATCATTCGGTTTGATTCCCGAAATAATTGGGCGTTTGCCGGTTCTTACCTATTTGAATCCATTGGACCGCGAGGCATTGCGACGAATTTTGACGGAACCAAAGAATTCGATCATTCGCCAATATCAGAAGCTGATGGAAATGGATGGTATTGAACTTTCTTTTGAACCGTCAACATTAGACTTTATTGTCGATAAAGCCGTCGATTATAAGTTGGGTGCACGTGGTTTGCGCAGCATTGTCGAGACAATTATGCGTCCTGTTATGTTTGAACTTCCTTCCGAAAAGAAAACGAAATATGTCGTGACGAAAGCATTTGCACAGGAACAATTGGAAAAGACTTCCAACATGTGAGTCTGGTCAGATGTTTGCAAAATGCCCGCTTCAGTTATCTGTAGCGGGCGTTTTGTTAACGGATTTGGAAAATGGAGTCTTCACGTCCGATAACAGTTCCGTTTTGTCGTGTGAATCTGTTTTTGTGATGCGATTTTTCAGGTTCGAAGTGCAAATTATCTGTTGTTGATAGATGTGGACTGCGCGCTACCCCTTGGTAGTCTGCCCATCTGTCTAAGATGCTGTAAACATAATTATAGGTCTCGCTGCCTATCATATAGCCGTAGCGCACAACAGGGTCACGATAAAATTGCGGCTTGCTTAAGTTCAATACATAAAAGCTGACTGCATCCCAGAGTTGTGGGTTTCGTTTATTCTTTCTTGCCAAATTCTGCGCATCACGTATATGATGATATCCGCCGTTGTAGGCTGCCAATACAAATTTCTTGCGTTCTAACGGGTGGCGGATGTCATTGAATCGTTGTTCCAGTTGCCTTATATATTTGGTAGCGGCTTTGATGTTTGTTTCCGGATGGTTCAGATTGCTTGCCGATACACCTAAATGGTCGGCGGTTCCCGGCATGATTTGCATTAGTCCCTTAGCTCCTGCCCAGCTGATGGCTTCCGGGTCGAACGCACTTTCCTGATAACATTGAGCGGCTATCAGACGCCAATCCCATCCTGTTGCTCTTGCTGCCTGTAAAAACAAGTGGTCATAAGGCGATATGATGCCTTTTCCACGGTTTTGGTATACAGCAAATACGCGCCGCCGAACCCAAGGTGCTTGAAGCAAATCTTTTTGCTCTTTTGAAGTTAGAGAATACATTTCGGGACGGTACCACTCATCCAAGGCTTTTGCCAATTCTGTACTTTGAGGACGTACAGCCCATTTTTGTTCTTTCCGATTATTATCCTTAGAAAGTCCGCAAGCTGTTAATTGTTGGGCCTTGATAGCTTTTAGTGGCAATGGCAGAGCAATAAGGTCTGCTTTCGATTGTTTCAACATGCGAAATAGTTCAGTTGTATCTTGTGCGATTTCCATGCGTAGGCGCAAGCCCAAGCTATTTGCAAAACGTTCAGCCAACAGGTACTGCAAGCCCATGTCGCGACCATGAAATTGGTAGTAGGTTTCCGGCCCGCTGAGGGTAACTGCTATCAGTTCTCCTGCATTTTCAATGTCTGCCAAATCATATTCTGCCACTGATTGTGCAGAATCTGCGGTCACATCCAAAGGCGACATGGTTTTTTGCCTTTGGCATGATAGGAACAGGAAACACCATATGGTAATGGCATAGAAATATTCTCTTGCTTGAGTGTTTGGCAATGGATTTATCGTTATTTTTGCGGCAAAAATACGAATTATCCATTTAATATACAAAGTATCATGGTTAAACATGTTGTATTGTTTCGCTTTCGGAAAGATGTAGATTTCGAAATTCGGAAGAAAGTAAGTGAGCGTTTTAGGGCAGAAATCATGGCTCTGCCGTCCAAGTTGGATTTTATCCGTGGCTTGGAAGTTGGGTTTAATATCAATGAAGCTGAAACGTGGGACATTTGTCTTTGCGGTGTTTTTGATAATTTGGACGATGTCCGATCCTATAGTCTTTTCCCGGATCATCAAGCTGCAGCTGCTGCATTGAAACCGTATCTGGATGGCCGTAGTTGTGTGGATTACGAAATGTAAGGGCAGTTTTTAGAGGTTCGGTTAATATATCAACCGAATCTTTTTATTTTAATAACAAGGATGTCGAATAAACCTTTCTCTACTTGATTCGTCCTACAAAAGGTTGCCGCATTGAAGAATCATTGCGAGAAACAAGTTAAAGAGTGTGTACAATGACGACAGTATATATAAGAATGAAGAAGATTGGATTTTTTTCGCTGCTTTGCCTCTCGTCTTTCTTTCATGTAGGACAGGCGCAAAAAGTGTGGACGTTGCAAGAATGCATCGATTACGCATTAACTAACAATATTCAGGTTCAGAAGAACAAAATTGCCGCCCAAACGGCCGAACAGAATCTGATAGCTTCAAAAGCAGCCCGTGTGCCGACTCTTTCGGCAAACAGTAACCAAAACGTTGCATGGCGTCCGTTTAGTCAGCAAACTATCAATTTGACTAATGGTACGATGACAACTTCGCAAAGCCTGGTTAATTATAATGGCAGTTATGCTTTAAGTGGCAATTGGACAGTTTGGAACGGTGGTCGTATCGGAAAGAACATTGAGAAGAACAAGTATTCGCAGCGTATTGCCGAACTTGAAACCGAGCAAACGGCCAACAGCATTCAGGAGCAGATTGCCCAAATCTATATTCAGATACTTTATGAGAATGAGGCGGTCAAGATTGATAGCGCCAATATAAAAGTGGCCGAGATGCAATTGGCGCGTGCAAAGGAGCGCGTTAATGTAGGCGATTTGGCCAAAGTTGATGTAGCTCAGCTTGAAGCTCAGTTGACACAAGACAAGTATGCGTTGGTCAGTGCCAAGGCTCAGTTGGAAACGTATAAGCTTCAGTTGCGTCAATTGTTGGAAATACACGGCGATGAACCGTTTGATGTAGCTATTCCAACCGTCAGTGACGAATCGGTATTGGCGGCAGCACCTTCAAAGGCTTCTGTTTATGAGGCTGCTTTAGGCAACCGCCCCGAAGTGGAAAGTGGCAAATTGGGCATTGTCTCGGCCCAACTTGACAAGGATATTGCCAAGGCTTCTTGGTATCCTTCTATTAGTGCCAATGCCGGAATTGGCAGCAGTCATTCGAGCGGCATCCATACTGGTGCGTTCAAGCAACTGAAAACCAACATGAGCAATACCCTTGGATTGACTATTTCAATTCCTATTTCCGATCAGAAACAGACAAAGACGGCCGTTCAGAAAGCTGAACTGGCCATCCGAAACAGTGAGCTTAAATTGGAAGATACCCGTAAACAGCTTTATAGCAATGTTGAAAATCATTGGTTGAATGCCACAACTGCACAGCAACAATACATTGCCGCTAAGGCCAACGTAAAAAGTATGCAGGAAAGCTATGATTTGATAAGTGAGCAATTTCGCTTGGGGCTGAAAAATATTGTGGAACTGACCGTAGGAAAAAACAACCTTCTACAGGCTGAGGGACAGAAGTTGCAAAGCAAATACACAGCTTTGTACAATCTGGCAATGCTCCGCTTTTACCAAGGAGAGAGAATGAGATTATAATTAGCTTTGAACTTTTTGAAACAATAAATTACGACTAAAATATGAAAGCGAAAACATTGGCAATCGCAATGGCAACGGCAGCTGTGCTGTTTGCAGTCACTTCATGCAGCAAGAAAACGACTGTTGCATATACTACAGAAAAGGTGGAACGTACCAACATCACAACCAGTATCACGGCTACCGGTACTATTGAACCTGTGACTAAGGTAGAGGTAGGTACTCAAGTATCCGGTATCATTAGTAAGATTTATGTCGATTACAACAGTGTGGTGACTAAAGGGCAGGTAATTGCCGAGCTCGATCGTACAAACTTGCAAAGTGAATTGGTGAGTGCTCAAAGCAACCTCCAAAATGCACAAAGCAATTTGAATTACCAAAAAGCTAATTATGAACGTTACAAGACGCTTTATGATAAAGGGCTTGTCAGTGCCAACGATTTTGAAAATGCCCGTTTGGGCTTTCAACAGGCGCAGGCGCAGGTACGTGTTCAACAACAAAGTGTACAAAAGGCACGTACCAATTTGGGATATGCCACTATTACGGCTCCAATTGATGGCGTTGTGTTGAGCAAGGAAGTGGAAGAAGGCCAAACGGTGGCATCGGCCATGACGACACCGACCTTGTTTATCATTGCGAAGGACTTGACAGACATGCGTGTCATTGCCGACATCGACGAAGCTGACATCGGTGGCGTGCAAGTGGGGCAACGCGTTTCTTTCACAGTTGACGCTTTTCCTGATGACACGTTTTCGGGCTGTGTTACTCAAGTGCGTCAGGAGGCTACTACAGAAAGCAATGTGGTGACCTACGAGGTAGTGATTTCGGCTCCCAACAAGGATTTGAAGCTCAAACCCGGGTTGACGGCCAATGTGACGATCTATACGGCCGAGAAGAGCAATGTTCTGGCTATCCCTTCAAAAGCGTTGCGCTTTGCACCTAACGAAAATGTATTGGCAGAGGATGAGAAAATAATCGATTGTCAAGCCAAGAATAAAGTTTGGGTGCGTCAGGGAAAAGATTTTAAAGCCATAGCTGTGACAACCGGCATTTCCAATGGAACTTTGACCGAAGTAACCGGTGGTTTGAAGGCTGGGCAGGAAATTATCACGGAGATCGCGGCCATGGCGACTGTCGAAGGGCAGGATGGCAATACCAAGAGCAATCCTTTCATGCCGGGGCCTCCTAACAGGAACAAGAAGAAAACAACGTCTAAATAGCTTTTCTTGTTTTGTATGAATCAGGATAATAGGAAAGTAGTTATCGAATTGGATAATGTTCGCCGCAATTTTATCGTTGGTGAAGAAACCGTTCATGCTTTGCGTGGAGTCAGTTTCAAGATTTATGAAGGCGAGTTTGTCACCATCATGGGAACTTCTGGTTCGGGAAAGTCTACATTGTTGAACCAATTGGGGTGTTTGGATACTCCTACCAGCGGCGAATACTATTTGGATGGCGTTTCTGTGCGCACTATGTCCAAACGTCAGCGTGCAAGACTGCGTAACCAGAAAATCGGTTTCGTGTTTCAGAATTACAACCTGCTGCCCAAAACGACGGCTGTTGAAAATGTGGAGCTTCCATTGATGTACAACAGTAAGTTCAATGCCAGGCAGCGCCATGATGCGGCTGTTAAAGCTCTTGAGGCTGTAGGCTTGGGCGATCGCCTTTATCATAAAAGCAACCAGATGTCGGGAGGCCAGATGCAACGTGTGGCCATAGCTCGTGCACTGGTCAACGATCCGGCGGTGATATTGGCTGACGAGGCGACAGGTAATTTGGATACGCGTACATCGTTCGAAATGCTGGTACTCTTTCAAAAGCTTTATGCCGAAGGACGCACCATAATCTTTGTTACCCATAATCCCGATATAGCTCATTACAGCAGCCGTAATATTGTGTTGCGCGACGGTAAGTTAAGGAGCGATGAAATCAATCACAACATATTATCGGCAGCTGAGGCTTTGGCCAAGATTCCGAAGCCGGTAGACGATTAGTTTTCATTATTAAATAACTATCCAATGAATTTTTTCAATCTTATAAAAGTAGCTTTTAAAGCTATTTCCAATAATAAGTTTCGCTCGTTCCTTTCCATGCTCGGCATCATCATTGGTGTGGCGGCTGTCATTATCATGATGGCCATAGGGCAGGGTTCTAAGGAGAGTGTGCGCCAAAACATATCGCAGATGGGTACGAACATCATTACGATTCGTCCCGGTGCCGATATGCGCGGCGGCGTTCGTCAGGACCCGAGTGCCATGCAGACGCTGAAAATAGCGGATTACGAGAAGATACTTTCTGACAAGAACTATATATCTTACGTGAGTCCCGAAGTTTCTTCGTCAGGACAAGCCATTAACGGTGCCAATAATACGCTTACATCGCTTTATGGCGAAACACCCGATTACCTAGACATCAAGCAGTGGACGGTGGAGGATGGCGAAAGCTTTACCGACGAAGATGTCAGGAAAAGTGCCAAGGTGTGTCTGGTGGGCAAAACGGTGGTAGACGAACTTTTTCCGAACGGCCAGGATCCTGTTGGACGTGTTATACGTTTCAAATCCATTCCGTTCCGTATCGTAGGCGTATTGAAGTCCAAGGGCTATAATTCTTTTGGAATGGATCAGGACAATCTGATCATTGCTCCTTATACAACTGTGATGAAACGTGTGCTGGCACAGACATATCTGTCGTCTATCAATTGCTCTGCCATCTCCGAGGAATTGACCGATAATGCAATTGAGGAACTGACACAGATTTTGCGTACCAATCACAAACTTTCAGGTGAGCAGGAGGACGACTTCCGAATCCGTTCGCAGGAAGAGATGATGAAAACCATGTCAAGCACAATGGATACCATTACTATCATACTTGTTGTGGCAGCAGCTTTTTCACTGTTGGTGGCCGGCATCGGCATCATGAACATCATGTTGGTAAGTGTAACCGAACGGACGCGAGAAATAGGTCTTCGCATGTCGGTGGGCGCAACTGGGCTGGACATAAGTAACCAGTTTCTGATAGAATCCATCATGATCAGTATCACGGGGGGAATCCTTGGCATCATAGTGGGCTATTTGGGCACATTGGTATGCGGCTCGTTCGGGTTGCCTACCAGCATTCCTCTTTGGAGTGTCCTTGTCAGTTTTGCCGTGTGCACGGTCATCGGTGTCGGTTTCGGATATTTCCCTGCTCAGAAAGCGGCCAATCTGGATCCGATTGAAGCTATCAGGTACGAGTAGGCTTACAGATTAAAACAATAATTGCGGACGGCAGCCGGGCACATGCTTGACTGCCGTTTTTTCATCGTGTTACAAATTGGATGCAGACGGGTTTTGGCAGGATGATGTCTTGCCGGGTGTTTTCCAGAAGTCCCGTATGCCGGTTTCTCCTGTAGATTTCGATGCAATTGTTGTCGCGGCTGGCCACTAGCAGGTATTTCCCGTTCGGCGTGATGGCGAAGTTGCGGGGATGTCTGGCTGTCTGCCGGTATCCTTTCTTGGTGAGCAGCCCTGTTGCCTTGTTGACTTTGTAGATGGCTATGCCGTCGTTTTTCAATCTATGCGATGTGTAAAGATAATGTCCGTCTGGGCTGAGATGGATGTCGGCACTGCCGTGAGCCGGCGTTTCTTCGGCCATCAGGCTTTGGATGGGCAACAGATAGCCGTTAACATAGCGCAGTACGACAATCGTACCGCCCAGTTCGTTGATGAGATACATGAATTGCCCGTCTTTGCTGAATGTGAAATGCCTTGGTCCCCATCCTTGCGGCCCGTTGTAGACGATGCGCCGGTCGGTTAGGAATGGCAAATCGTTGCCGGCATCGGCTTGCGGATTGATGGTGAAGCGATAGATGCAGTCGTTTCCCAAATCGGTTACCATGAGAAACTTTTCATCGGGTGTCGGCAGGGCGCAATGAATGTGTGCGGTCGAAGAGGGCAGCAGCTTTTGAAACAGGATGTGCTGCCGCAGGTCAAGCTTGTCGCCGCTGATGGAAAAAACGGAAAGTGAACCGCCCGTGTAATTGGCGGTGACTGCAAATCTGTCGTCCGACCAGATATTGCAGGGGTCTTCTGCTCCTTTCCCTGTTAGTGATGCCGCTGTGCTGACGGTGGTTCCAAATGCTCCGGTTTTGGGGTTAAAGGCTGTGATGTTTGCCGAGGCTGTCGGGCTGTTATATTCCGAAACCGAGTAGATGCGTCGTGCGTCTTTTGAGATTCGCAGGAACGATGGATTCCCGATTTTTGCCGAACTGATTATTTGGGCTTTGCCGGACGATTGGTCAAAATGCAGACTGTATATGCCGTCGCTTTTGCTGTCGGTGGTATAGGTCCCGACCAGCATTTGCAGCAGATCGGCCGATGCCGCTTTGCTTGTCGTTGTCCATAGCAAGCCGGTCAAAATCATGAGCTGGATGAATGCGTAATTTTTCATGTTCGTGTTACAATGAATGAGTTGCGGATGCGAAGTTACTACTTTCCCCTTGTATGTGCAGGCTTCTGAGAAATAAGTTTTTTGTTCGTTTGCCGTTGATTTCCGCAATAAAGCCTTACTTTTGCAGCGTTTCAGGCCTGTAATGGTTCGGGCTTTTTTAAAATCAGAATATTAAATCCCATAAGGTGGCACGACAAATAGAAGATATACAGCTTGGCAACATGCGTTCCGAAGACTTTGAGATAATGGCTCCTGCCGGTTCGTGGGAGTCCTTGCATGCGGCACTTCAAGCCGGAGCCGATTCGATTTATTTTGGTATCGGCAGTTTAAACATGAGGGCTCATTCGGCAGCCCGTTTCTCGGTAGACGATTTGCACAGCATCGCTGCCATTTGCCGGGACCATGGCGTGAAAAGCTATTTGACAGTCAATACCATTATCTATGACCGCGATCTGCCATTGATGCGCGATATTTGCGATGCGGCACGCTGCGCCGATATTTCGGCTGTGATTGCCAGTGACGTAAGTGTGTTGCAATATTGTCGTTCAATCGGGCAGGAAGTCCATCTTTCCACGCAGTTGAATATTTCCAACATCGAGGCCTTGAAGTTTTATGCCGGTTTCGCCGATGTCGTTGTTCTGGCGCGCGAGCTCGATTTGCGGCAGGTGAAAGAAATTGCCGATGCCATCGATCGCGAGCATGTGTGCGGACCTCATGGCCGTCCGGTGCGCATCGAGATGTTTTGCCACGGGGCTCTTTGCATGGCTGTGAGTGGAAAATGCTATCTTAGTCTCAACAACCTCGGCTACAGTGCCAACCGCGGAGAGTGCCTGCAGGTTTGCCGCAGGGGCTACATCGTGCGCGATCGTGAAACAGATGTTGAGCTTGAGGTGGACAACAAATACATCATGAGTCCCAAAGACTTGAAGACCATTCGTTTCATTGACCAGATGATGGGTGCCGGCGTACGCGTGTTCAAGATTGAAGGACGTGCCCGTGGTCCCGAATATGTCTATACGGTGGTGAATTGTTATAAGGAAGCCTTGCAGGCGGTGTTGGACGGTCATTTTACCGACGAAAGGAAAGATGAGTGGGATGCACGCCTCAAAACGGTCTTTAATCGCGGTTTTTGGGATGGCTATTACTTGGGACAGCGTTTGGGCGAGTGGAACGATGAATATGGTTCGAGTGCCACGGAAAAGAAGGTCTACGTGGGACGTGGAGTAAAGTATTTTTCAAAAATCGGAGTGGCTGAATTTGTCATTGAAGCGCAAGAGCTTCATCGAGGTGACAAACTTTGTGTTACCGGACCTACCACCGGCATCGTTTTTTTGACGGCAGATGAAATCCGCTACGAATTGCAGCCTGTCGAAATGGCAAAGAAGGGCTGGCATGTTTCTTTGAAAGTGCCTTGCAAAATTCGTCCTTCCGATAAGCTTTTCAGGATAGAGCCTTCCGGCAGAGTCTGATACTTGGCGGGTGCAATTCCTGAAGCCAGATTGCCTCTTTAAGAGTTTGTGCAGGGATTTCAATCAAGTGCGAAATGAACGTTTTGACGAGAAAAGGCATCCTGTATTCCGAAAAACAGAAAAGCCACCTTTTTGAAAAGTCTGCGCTTGCAAAATTATTCGTTCCGTTTGTTTTTGACGGTAAGTTCTTCGATTTTCACTTGTAAAGGAATGTTATATTTTCAACCTGTTAAATGCCTTTTCGGGCGGCCTTGAAGCATGAACCAAGGTGACTTTGACGAAGAATTGGTAACTATTCAGCGGTAGGTATATGCCAAATCATCAAACCCCAAATAGGGCTTGAATAGCATTGTAAGGTGTCTT
>CAKRYD010000015.1 GCA_934426255.1 uncultured Bacteroidaceae bacterium
ACAGTTACCGAAATAATCACCCAGGTTGTAATACAATTGCGCCGACAGATATTCTTTCTCCACCAATTTGTCTTGCAAATCGAATATCAGCTTGCGCGCCTCGGCAGCAAATTTGGATTGAGGGTAAGCCTCTATGAAGTTTTGGAATTCGGTTACTGCATTATAAGTAGCCGTTTGATCCAAATTGGGACCTACAGTGCTGAGGAATAAAGACATTCCGCTGTAAAAATAGGCCTCTTCCACATGCACACCGCTGGTATACGTTGTATAATACTTATAGAAATAGTCTTTTGCTGCCACCATATCACCGCTATTGTACTTGCACATTCCCAACAAAAAGAGCGATTCGTCACTTTTATCGGTTCCTTTCATCGAAGCAAGCACATCGTTCAGCAACAAAGAGGCATTCTCATATTTACCTTTCATAAAGTACTGCTTCGCCACTTCGTACTTATAGTCGGCATCACTGCTTTTCATCACTTTGTTAATGTTGGCACACGATGCAAGCATCATGGCCGCCATGGCGCAAAGCAGTAGTCGTTTTGTCACTTTCATTGGTTTAAAACAAAATCTGACTGCAAAGATAACATTTTTATGATTAACGCGCAATAGCTTCGACAAGGTCTTTTCACCTTTGGCTGTCATCTGTTTCACTGAAGTCAATGATGTCGCCCGAACGTATCGTGTCATCGGCAGCAGCCTCGTCTGTCGTTTCTTCTTTTTTCACTTCCATGGCCATCAACCGGCGCACTTTGCGAAAATGTATGGCCGACAGCATTTCTTCTATACCATATATAATACTCGTCACACCTACTATGGTATAAAACACGGCAAGCACCTCTTTAGGATATACGATGACAAAAATTCCGGACAAGGTTATCAGCAACGGTGCGATGTAGAAAAACAGCCCTACGTGCACGCGGTCTTTAATTTTCAGCATATTCACTATCTGTGCCACTCCTGCCAGCACCAAAAATACGGCCAAAACATAAAGCATATACTCCACTAAACGGTCTGAAAAGACCACAAGCAACAGACCAAACATAAAGCTACCCGTTCCCACTATCGGAAAAAACGGACGCATAGCCGTATCTGTCATGCGCATTCTGAAGTAAGCAATAACCGACACCAGTCCGGGTATCAGGAACAGCACACCGACAATGGCAACAAGCCACGAAGTTGTTTTGTCGGGAAAGGCCACCAACAAGGCTCCAACCCCCATTGCACACAAAGCCCTGAATGTAAGTGAACGGACATATTTCATGACAAATCTCTGTTTTCCGAATTATTTCGATGACGAAATTACACTTAATTTTCCACATAACCAAATATTTCGCCCCTCACAGCGTGCAATTTGTCGTAACTTTGCAGGCCGTAAATCCTCTTAACATGATACACCTATACCTTACACGCCATGGCGAGACCCTCGAAAACGCCGCTGGAACCCTGCAGGGACATCTGCCGGGGCACCTCAGTCCGAAGGGCATCGAACAGGCGCGTGCCTTGAGTGCCCAACTGGCCGACATTCACTTTGATGCCATTATTTCCAGCCCTTTGCAACGGGCTTTCGACACTGCACGAATACTCAACGAACATCATGGTCTGAACATTATCACTACCCCTTTGCTCAGTGAACGCGACTGGGGTTCGTTTACCGGCATGAAAGCTTCGGATATCCACACAAGCCCCGACAACTTCCCTCCGGATGTTGAAAACCCTTCAAGCCTGCAACTCCGCGCACAAAAATTCTTGGAATTCCTGCTTGAACACTTCGACGAAAAAACGGTACTTGCCGTAGGACACGGCTATTTCGACCGATGTATAGCCGCTGAAATCTGTCACAAAACACCACGCTATATTCCCCGATGGGGAAACACTGAAACAAGAACTTTTATAGTAGACCACAATGGCTCATCGTCTGCATCATTCGGTGATGACGAAGCCAGTGCCGACTGATGCCACAGAAGTTCAACGCTACATATCAACTTCCTCTGCTGCCATCTTTTGCAATACATCCATAGCCTCGGCAACCGAAGACACACCCTTTACCGTAACACGGCGTTTGCCGTTGGTTTCCGACAGACTGCAACGGCGAAAGTTGTGCTTTACGTAGCCCAGCACGCGTCCGAATGTGGAACTCCGGTAATAGGCACTTTCGAGATTGGAAACAAAATAAAGGGTCATGTTTCCGTTTTTAAGTAATATGCGCTCCATACCCAAGCTGCGCCCTATGCGCCGCAGGCGCACTACGCACAACAAATCGGCACTCTCCTTGGGCATTGGCCCGAAGCGGTCTTCCATTTTACGGCGAAACGCTTCAATCTCGTCATCCGACTTCAATCCGTCCAACTCACGGTAGCATGCCATGCGCTCGCTGCTTCCCGGGATGTACTCCTCGGGCAGGAACAAAGGCAAATCGCTGTCGAGCGCACAATCTTCCACAAACAAATCTCCTTTCAATTCTGTATTACTCTTCATTTCAGACGCATACAAATCAGAGAATTCGTCATTCTTCAGCTCTGTAACGGCTTCGGAGAGGATTTTCTGATACGTTTCGTAACCCAAATCGGCTATAAAGCCGCTTTGCTCGGCTCCGAGCAGGTTGCCCGCACCCCGAATATCCAAATCCTGCATGGCAATCTGAATGCCGCTCCCAAGTTCACTGAAATTCTCGATGGCTTCCAGTCGCCGCCGTCCGTCGGCAGTAAGCGACGACAGCGGAGGCGCCAGCAAATAACAAAATGCCTTGCGGTTTCCACGCCCTACCCTGCCACGCATCTGGTGCAAGTCACTCAAGCCGAAGTTCTGTGCATTGTCTACAATGATAGTGTTGGCATTAGATATGTCAATACCATTTTCGACAATCGTTGTCGAAAGAAGCACGTCGTAATCATAATTGACAAAATCCATAATGACTTTTTCGAGCTTCTCCGGTGGCATCTGTCCGTGCCCTATGGCCACTCTTGCGTCTGGCACATGCTTATGAATCAGGTTTTCCAGCTCGGAAAGCTTCGCTATGCGGTTGCAAACAATAAAAACCTGTCCGTTACGGCTCATTTCGAAATTGATGGCATCGGCTATCACTTCATGCCCGAAGCGATGTATTTCCGTTCTTATCGGGTAACGGTTGGGAGGAGGAGTCTGCAACACCGAAAGGTCGCGCGCGCCCATCAGGGAGAACTGCAATGTGCGCGGAATGGGCGTTGCTGTAAGCGTAAGCGTATCCACATTCACCCTGAGTTGCCGCAAGCGTTCTTTTGTGGCCACGCCAAACTTCTGTTCTTCGTCCACTATCAAAAGACCGAGATCCTTAAAGCGGATGGTTTTACCCAAAAGCTTGTGAGTTCCGATGACAATCTCTGTTTTTCCCGTTGCAAGCCCTTCCTTGACCGCCCTCACCTTCTCGGCCGAACGCGCCCGCGTGAGATAGTCTACAGTTACGGGAAAGTCTTTCAAACGTTCGCTGAAAGTCCTATAGTGCTGGTAGGCCAAAACGGTTGTCGGAACGAGCACGGCCACCTGCTTGCCGTCAGTGGCGGCCTTGAAAGCAGCACGCACGGCTATCTCCGTTTTGCCAAAGCCTACATCGCCACACACCAGGCGATCCATGGGGCGCACACTTTCCATGTCTTTCTTCACTTCTTGTGTGACACGCAACTGATCGGGTGTGTCTTCGTAGGCAAAACCAGCCTCCAGTTCATGCTGCATATAGCCGTCTGCACTGAAGGCAAAGCCTTTTTCGTGCTGACGCTCGCTATAGAGGCGTATCAGGTCGCGGGCAATATCTTTAATATGCTTCTTTGTTCGGTCTTTGAGCTTTTCCCAGGCTCCTGTCCCCAGCTTGCTCAACTTAGGGGGCAGTCCGTCTTTTCCTTTGTATTTGCTTACCTTATTAAGAGCATGTATCGGAACATAGACGATGTCGTTGTTCTGATAGACAAGCTTCATCATTTCCTGTTCGGTCGCGCCCTGCGTCACCCTGACAAGCCCGGCAAAACGTCCTATCCCGTGATCTACGTGAACAACATAGTCGCCGGGTTCAAACTGATTCAGTTCTTTCAGTGACAGTGCCACTTTCCCGTTGCGTGCCTTATCGCTTTTGAGCGAATATTTATGAAAACGGTCGAAAATCTGATGGTCGGTATAGATACAGACCTTCAAATCGTCATCGCTGAATCCACCATGCAACGTGCGCTCAACGGCCGTGAATGCTATCGCAGGGTTAAGCTCTTTAAATATATCCTTGAGACGTTCGTTTTGCTTCATGCTGTCGGCCAGGATATACACCTTATATCCCGCCCGAATGGCTTCGGCAAACGATTCGGCCAGCAATTCAAAGTTTTTATGGAACAACGGCTGTGCTTTGGTGCGGAACACGACTGCCTGATTTTTGGCTTTATCGGAACGCTGTGCCAGCAAGACTTGACAGAAACGCGACATTTCTTTTTCAAACGTTTCACCGTCCAGCAGCAGTTGCTTCTTGTCCAAGGTCTCCTTTTCCATGCGCCCGTTGTCATCGTCAAGCGTTTCCTCGTGCTCTATACGCGCCTGTTCCGAATAGCCCTGATCATAAATACGGCCTATGCTTTCACTCACATAGCCCAAACTTTTCGCAACGACCAAGGTATCATCGGGCATAAAGCGCATAAAGGATACGCGCTGACCGGCTTCGTCTTCCATCTGAGGCACTATGCTGACGCTTTCCTTCTTTTCGTCCGACAATTGCGTCTCGATGTTGAACGTCCGTATGCTGTCAACCTCGTCACCGAAAAAGTCAATGCGGTAAGGCAGTTCGCAAGCATATGAAAAGACATCGACTATACTGCCACGAAGTGCGAAATCGCCGGGCTCATAAACGTAGTCTACCCTGCGAAATCCCAAATCGCTCAGCCGGTGTCCGAGTTCCGATATATTCACAGACTCGCCACACCTCACCTCAACCGTTTGCGAAGTCAGATGAGCCTCTGCCGCCACTTTCACCGCCAAGGCGTCGGGATAGGTCACCACTATCGGCACACTTGATTTTGCCGCCAGCCGGCTCATGGCTTCTGTGCGCAATATTTCATTGCCGGCATCGCGCTGGGCATACTTGACGGCTCTGCGATAAGGCGAAGGAAAAAACAATATATCGGCATCACCGTCAATCTGTACCAGATCGTGATAAAAATAACCGGCTTCCTCTTCATCATTCATTATGACAAGCATCGGACGCTTACAGCCTTTTTCGTTCCAGCGGCGCGACAAAGATGCCACAACGAGCGAAGCTGCCGATCCTTGCAGGCCTTCGGCATAGATGGTCTTGCAATTCCCGTCGTCAAGCAGTTTTTCCAAAGTCCGACAACGCGGATGCCTGGAATATGCTTCTACAAGTTTTTCAAGTTGCATGCTGCCTGTCGTTTTTTAGTTCAACGCGCCTTCGCGCTGCCGTCCTTCCATGTCGAGATCATAGGGATGCGGACGGCTGATGCTGCCCACATATGTGCGTCCGAAGCCATCGGTCACTTTCACCGTAACAGGAAGTATAGCCGTCCGGGTCTTGGCACGGAAAAGATGCCCCGTACGCCCCGTAGCACTTCCTTCTCCATATTTTCCCTTGGCTGCAAACTGAGCATAGTCGTAGGCCAGCGTATGATACGGGTCTTCGCCCGTCACACGCTCCGCTTCAAGAGGCTTGCCCCCTTCGGTAATTTGTATTTTCCAGTCAGTGTCATACGAATACACATTGACCAGCACAACATTGTCGTCGTATGTGGCATAATCCGTGCGCTTGGTATAACGCTGCAACATCCGGCGCAACGATGCATCCGTTTCGTAACGGCGTTTCACGGTATTCATATCGTATATACGCATCTGCCGGTCTACATTATCGCCAGCCATGGCGCGGTATGTCCATCTGAGTTTCTTACCTTTCACCTGCCACACCGAATAGCCGCCCGGCGCGCCGTCCTTGCAAATGTGCTTTCCGGTCAGGAAGCCCGTATTCCACCACGTTGCGCATACTGCGGCTATATTGTGTTCCGTCACGTTGGGAAAAGCCTCGGGATGTGCCGTATAGTTAATGTGAGTGTGACCACTCACTATGTGAACATCTTTGAAATCTTTGAATAAGGCACACAGGCGTTCCGACATACCATTTTTCAGATTGGCCTTGGTGGTATAGGTCTGTAGATCGAGCTTCCACACCGGTATATGCAACGCAATGACAAGCGGGCAACTCTTGTCGGCAACCAGTGACAAGTCCTTTTCAAGCCAGCGCAATTGCTCGTCTGTGACAAGGCCGTCGTAATTGCGGCTGCCCGCAACACCGGTCTTGTATTTTGCACCTTTGCCACGCTCATTCTTATAATATATGTCATCGAGAACCACATAATGCACCTTTCCCAGATTGAAAGAATAGTAATTGGGAGCCATCAATCGCCTCCATGGGGCAGAACAGAGGAAATCCGTTGCCTCACCGTCTGATACAGAGGGATCGTTGTCGTGATTGCCCATGACTGGCCACATGGGCACACCGTAACGCTGCTCGCGGCAAGTATTCAGAAAGTCAGGAAGTGCATATTGGTTGGCAAACCAGTAATTGTCCCATGCCAGGTCGCCCAGCAGCAGGGAATGCACCATGGCTTTGCCGGCTTGACTGCGCTCACGGTCAAGGGCTGATGTAAAATCGCGGAATTGTTCCACATCACGCACCCTGTTGGCCAGATGCGTATCGGCTCCGATAATCATCACATAGTTGTCGCTTCCCTTGCGGCGCACCAGCCTGAAATCGCGTGTCTCTGTCACCGACTTGTCTGAGCTTCCGAGAACCGACCAAAAACGCGGACGGAAGCCATCGGCCAATTCGGGCTCATAGCCACGCGGCAACGTATAGAAAACATATCCGTTGCGTTTGTCCGACTGTAGGGCATAATAGCCATTCCGATCGGTCAGCACAGTAGAATCACCGTCACTCACGACAACATGAGCCACCCCTTTTCCGTCGCATGTGATGCGGCCTTTAACATTCTGCCCCTCCGCAACAGCACTTCCCGTCAACAGAAGTACGGACAGCAGCAGAAGCATACACCAATTGTTTTTCGTCATGAATTTCATATGAGCCTTTGTCTTTTTCAGCAGGCAAAAGTAGACAATCCGCCCGTAACGGGCAAATTTTTCACCGATATTCAGCAAAGACGTGGGCTGCCAATCCAAAAGGCAACGCAGTCTTTTCGGACGGGAAGGCTGAAAATCGGAACGGCAAAGCGAAACAACCGATGTGCCGTAAACGGAAACACAAAAAGAGTCCGTCCAAATTGTGCGAATATTCACAATATTCGCTACCTTTGCAAAGAGTGTTACCACATAAACATTTTAAGCCATGACTGAAGCTGAAAGTATCATCATCATTCCCACTTACAACGAAAAGGAAAACATAGCACAGATTATCCGTGCCATTTTTGACCTGCAAGGCAGGTTCGACATTCTGGTTATCGACGACGGTAGCCCGGACGGAACGGCGGCAATCGTAAAGGGAATGATGGAGCAAGAGCCTTATAAAGGACATTTGTTCATCATGGAGCGTAGCGGCAAGCTGGGTCTCGGAACCGCCTATATCGAAGGCTTCAAATGGGCTCTTGCAAGGCCGCAATATGAATACATCTTCGAGATGGATGCCGATTTCAGCCACGACCCCAAGGACGTTCCGCGGCTGCTCGCTGCCTGCAAGGAGCACGGAGCCGATCTGGCCATCGGTTCGCGCTACATCAGCGGTGTCAATGTGGTCAATTGGCCCATGAGCCGCGTTCTGATGAGCTACTTCGCCTCAAAATACGTGAAGTTGGTGACGGGTATACCCGTACATGATACGACAGCCGGCTTCAAATGCTATCGCAGACGTGTACTTCAAGCCATCCCGCTGAACGAAATCCGCTTCAAAGGATATGCCTTTCAAATTGAAATGAAGTTTACGACCTATCTGCTGGGATTCAAAATAGAAGAAGTACCTGTCATTTTTGTCAACCGCAAGTATGGTACAAGCAAGATGAGCGGCAGCATTTTCAGCGAAGCCATGTGGGGAGTCATTCGTCTGAAGTGGGATGCCATCAGAGGGAAGATAAAAGCAAGGCAGGCATGAAAACCGTCATCATCAATGCCTTTATCGTCAATGAAGGACAGACAGAAAAAGGTGATGTCCTGATTGACGATGACCGGATAGCAGCCATCGGCCCCGCAGGAAGCCTTACCGGAAAAGCCGGAAAGGAAATCGATGCAACAGGCAGCTACCTGCTGCCGGGAGCCATTGACGAACATGTGCACTTCCGCGAACCGGGACTCACCTACAAGGCCGATATATCGACAGAAAGCGCAGCGGCGGCAGCCGGCGGAGTAACCACCTACTTTGACATGCCCAACACCTTGCCGCCCACAACAACGCCGGAAGCATGGGAAGCCAAGATGGAAACGGCACATGCAAAGAGCATCGTCAACTATGCGTTTTTTTATGGAGCCGACAACACGAATGCCGGAACTTTTGCCAACCTCGACATGAGCCACACGCCGGGCATCAAACTCTTCATGGGGGCATCAACGGGAGGCATGCTCGTCGATGATGAAGAAGCCCTAAAAAAAATATTCAGAACATCGCCCCTGCCCATCATGACCCACTGCGAGGACACGGGTATCATCCGCGCCAACACCGAAAGGATACAAGCCGAATGGGGCAAGGACGCACCCATAGAACTGCACCCACAAGTGCGATCGGAAGCCTGTTGCGTGGAATCGACCCGCAAGGCCATCCGACTGGCAGCCGAGACCGACGCACGGCTGCACATTGCCCATGTATCGACAGCCGCCGAACTCGAACTCATAGCCCATGCCGGCACACGCATAACGGGCGAAGCCTGCCTGAGTCACCTGCTGTTTTGCGACAGTGACTACCGACGGCTGGGCGCGCGCATCAAATGCAATCCGGCAGTCAAGACACGCAACGACCGCGACACTCTGCGCCGTGCCCTGACCGATGGGCGCATCCTGACGGTGGCAACCGACCACGCGCCACACCTGCTACATGAAAAACAAGGCGGATGCCTTACGGCCGCCTCGGGCATGCCGATGATACAATTCTCGTTGCCGGCCATGCTCACACTGAGCGACGAGGGCATACTGCCCTTGGAACGCGTAGTAGAGCTGATGTGCCACGCGCCGGCAAGGCTTTTCGGACTGATTGACAGAGGATTCATTCGCACGGGCTACAAGGCCGACCTTGTATTGCTCCGACGAAAACGGCACATTGTGACAGACAACGATGTGGTGAGCAAATGCAAATGGACACCGTTGGAAGGCTTTGCGCTCGGATGGGCTGTGGAAACAACCCTATGCAACGGAAAAACCGCTTATAGCCATGACAAGATATTCACCGACACACGCGGTGAAGCCGTAACCTTTTCACACCATGGTTGAAACTATCAGATACAGTATAGAAGAGGTGAAGCCGTTTATCAACTGGCTTTACTTCTTTCATGCATGGCAACTGCCTACAAAATACGGCTCACTGGCTTATGTCCACAACTGTAGCAGTTGCAAAGCGCAATGGCTCGGGCAGTTTGATGACGATGAAAAGCCGCAGGCACTCGAAGCGCAAAAACTCTATGACGATGCCTGTCTGCAATTGCAGGATTTCGAAAAAGGGCACAGCACATGGGCACGCATAGCCTTGCTTGAAGCGCAAAGCGACAACGACGACATTATTGTATATAAGGATTCAGATGAAAACGTACGCCTGCCCATGTTGCGCCAACAGCACGAAACGGTTCAAGAAAAGCCCAACCTTTCACTGGCCGACTTCATCGTACCCAAACATATGGGCAGGAAAGACCATATAGGTATCTTTGCCACTACCGTAGAAAAGGAGATGGAAAATCCTTGTACCGAAGATCCTTATCGCAAGATGTTGGCACAAACGCTTTGTGACCGTCTGGCCGAAGCCACGGCCGAAAAGCTGCACGCCGATGTCAGGAAAAGAATATGGGGATATGCTCCCGATGAAAACCTTTCACCGCAGGAAATGTTCCAATGCCGTTACACCGGCATACGCCCGGCTGTAGGTTACCCATCTCTCCCTGACCAGAGCATTAATTTCCTGCTTAACCAATTGGCCGGCTTTGAAAAAATCGGCATAAGACTGACAGAAAGCGGTGCCATGCAGCCACACGGCAGTGTAAGCGGACTTATGTTGAGCCATCCCAAAGCATCTTATTTCGCCATCGGGAAAATAGACAACGAACAACTGGCAGACTATGCCTGCCGACGGGGGATTGACATTGAAAAAGCCCGGAAATTCTTAACAGCCAATTTGTAAACGACATGATGCTTAGAATCTTCATACTGCTGCTCATCCTCATTATTGTGCCACCCATTTATTTGGATCGCACCTTTATGCGCCGGCGCAAAAAAAGGCTTCTACGGCTGCTTCTGTTCCTGCCAAACGCACTGATGCTCGTGGCAGCCATCGTTCTGGCCTTGTTCGAAACATACACGCCCGACAATGCCACCGCCACAAACATGTTTCTCACGCTGTTTACAGGCTATATTGTCAGCGAAGCCCTGCTGACCGTTTTTCTGGCCATAGGGCAACGATTCAAGAAGCATCCGGCATGGCAAAAGACGATGTATGCACTGGGCATCATTGCCTGTGTGGGAAATATTTACGTTTTGGCAGTAGGCACGACCTATGGAAAATATCACATTGAAACAAAAAAACAGACCATAGCCTTTCCGGATCTTCCACAAAGCTTTGACGGTTACCGCATCGTGCAGTTGACCGATTTGCATATTGGGACCTATCGCGACCATCCGCAATTCATACGCCACATAGTGGAACTCGTGAAAGCGCAAAAGCCCGATCTTATTGTTTTTACGGGTGACCTTGTCAACTATAACGCCGATGAGCTTGACCCACTGCTTACAGAATTGGGACAGTTGGAAGCACCCGACGGAGTTGTCAGTATTATGGGCAATCACGACTATATGCCCTACATCAAGTGGACCACGGAAAAAGAACAATGGGACAACATACGCAAACTGCAGCGCAACGAGCGGAACATGGGATGGAAACTATTGCTCAACGAGCACATCTTCTTGAAACGCGCCAACGACAGCATAGCAGTCATAGGCGTTGAAAACGACGGTAATCCCCCGTTTCCGCAACGCGCAGATCTCAAAAAAGCACAAAAAGGCATACCGGTTGGCACAAATGGGAAGCCCTTCTTTAAAATACTGCTCACACACGATCCGAGCCATTGGCGGCGCAACGTGCTGCCCGAAACAAATATACAGCTGACCCTGTCGGGACACACACATGGAGGACAGCTCAAACTGTTTGGCTTTATCACACCAATTGCACTCATCACAAGCGAATGGGGAGGCCTATACAGTGAAGGACAACGCAAACTGTACGTTTCGACAGGTCTCGGCGAAGCCTTGTTTACGTTCCGGTATGGAATGTGGCCGCAGATAGACGTAATCACTTTACAAAAAGGAGCATCATGATACAAGTACTTTATCGCATCTACCAACTTTGCATCGCGGCGCCACTTATCATTATCGCCACTATAGCCACGTCTGTTGTCACCTGTATCGGTTGTCTGATAGGAAATGCCCATATATGGGGCTACTATCCGGGCAAATATTGGAGCATCTTCGTGTGTCGCATCTTACTACTGCCCGTAAGAGTAGAAGGTCGCGAGCTACTTGATAAACATACCTCTTATATATTCGTTGCCAACCATCAAAGCGCCATGGACATTTTCCTAATCTATGGTTATCTATGCCGAAACTTCAAGTGGATGATGAAAAAACAACTACGTAAGACCCCCTTCATCGGCATAGCCTGCGAAAAAGCACATCACATATTCGTGGATCGCTCTACACCGAGCAAAATCAAAGAAACAATCGATGAAGCACGCACCACTCTGCAGCATGGAACATCGCTTGTTGTGTTTCCCGAAGGCTCACGCACGTTTAGCGGAAGTTTGGGGCGATTTAAAAAAGGTGCCTACCTGTTGGCCGATGAACTGCAACTGCCAATTGTTCCGATAACCATCGTCGGACCCTATGAAGTGCTGCCTCGCACAAAAGGACTCAACTTTGTGAAACGCCATTCGATGGTGATGAAAATACATGCACCCATTCTGCCTCATGGCATCGGACGCACGGACATTCAAGAGCTGATGGAAAAATCGCGCAGCATCATCGAACAAGGACTGCCAAAAAAATATCAAAGCGGAACTATCACATAAAGCACTGAATATCTAACAAAAGCGGCAGCATAAAGGAGCAAGAAGGATGAGAGGCGACATATTTCTCAAAAAATATTCGCCAAAAAGCTTGGAAGAACCGGCAAAATGTCGTACTTTTGCACCGTTTTTAAGACACGGTGGCTGTAGTTCAGTTGGTTAGAGCGTCAGATTGTGGTTCTGAATGTCGTGGGTTCGAGTCCCATCTGCCACCCAAGAATAATAGAGTTAGGACGTACCGATTAAGGTGCGTCCATTTTTTATAAGGTTGTGACAGTTCTGTAAGATACGCGAGTTTTTCGTATTTTTGCAGTGCAAAAGTAGCAATCATGATTTATCCACATAATTTTGAACAAAAAGTAGGATTCAACGATATACGCAAATTGTTGAAAGGACGCTGCCTATCGTCATTGGGAACGGAAGAGGCCGACCGTTTGACCTTTCAGACAAATTGCGAAACAATACGCAAACAACTGTTGCAGATTCACGAATTCAGAGTCATCTTGAACAGTGATGACGATTTCCCTACAGAAAATTTCCTGGATATGCGTCCTGCTCTCGTTAGAACGCAGGCCAGAGGAGCATACATGGACGAAACGGATCTGTTTGCGCTTAAATCCTCCTTGGTAACCATATCGTCCATTGTCGTATTCCTTCAACAAACTCAGGAAACAGGACATGAAGAAACCGGAAAAGCAAAGTTCCCCACCTTAAAGGAACTAACTGCCGACGTTGCAAGCTTTCCGCAAATTGTAGAGAGCATTGACGAAATTCTAAATAAATATGGTCACATTAAAGATACGGCTTCACCCGATTTACAAAGGATCCGTAGCGAAATCGCTTCTACAAAGAAAAGCATTTCAATCAATCTGTATAGCATCCTGCGCAAAGCACAACAAGACGGATTTATAGAGAAAGATGTTACTCCGACGTTTCGTGATGGACGTTTGGTGATTCCTATTGCTCCTGGAATGAAGCGCAAGATACGAGGTATTGTGCACGATGAATCGGCATCTGGAAAGACGGTCTTCATTGAACCGGCCGAAGTTGTAGAAGCCAATAATAGAATACGCGAACTTGAGATTGAAGAAAAACGCGCTATCATCGCTATTCTCATAAAAGCCACAGATAGCATACGGCCACACACAGAAGAATTGCTGCAATCGTACAAGTTTTTAGGGCATGTCGACCTGATTCGCGCAAAAGCTGTGCTGGCCGAAAGCATGGACGCCATTGAGCCGACAATTGAGAGCCGTCCCATGATGGATTGGAAAGGAGCAATTCACCCTATCTTGCAATTATCCCTGAAACAACACGGGAAAAAGATGATTCCATTGGACATCCGATTGACAGACAGCGACCGAATTATATTGATTTCAGGACCAAATGCAGGCGGCAAATCCGTCTGTCTGAAAACGGCAGGCTTACTGCAATACATGCTTCAGTGCGGACTTTCCGTCCCGGTAAAGGAAAGTTCCACGATGGGCTTGTTTAAGAACATGTTTATCGACATCGGTGACGAACAAAGCATAGAAGATGATTTGAGCACCTATTCAAGTCACTTGTTAAACATGAAAAACATGATGAAACAAGCCGATGAACAAAGCTTGATACTAATTGATGAATTCGGCGGAGGCACAGAACCGCAAATAGGAGCCGCCATAGCCCAGGCCGTGTTGGGACGTTTTGTCGGCAAGCACATCTACGGCATCATTACAACCCATTACCAAAATCTGAAGTACTTTGCCGACAATCATACAGGCATTGTAAACGGAGCTATGCTCTATGATCGTCAGCTGATGCAGCCTCTATTCCAATTGCAAATAGGGCATGCCGGAAGTTCATTTGCCATAGAAATCGCCAGAAAAATCGGTTTTCCCGAAGAAGTCATTAAAGAAGCTGCTGAAACTGTGGGTTCTGACTATATTCAAAGCGACAAATACGTACAAGACATCATGCGTGACAAACGTTATTGGGAAAATAAACGTTCAAGCATACACGATCGTGAAAAACACCTGGATGAAATCATAAAACGCTACGAAAACGGCATCAGCGAATTGGAGCAAAGTCGCAAAAAAGTACTATACGACGCCAAAGAACAAGCCGAGTCTTTACTGAAAGAAAGTAATGCGCAAATAGAGAATACCATCCGCTCCATCAAAGAAGCACAAGCTGAAAAAGAACAGACCAAGCAATTACGACAATCCTTGGATGATTTCAAAAAGACAGTCGCACAGACATACGATGGAACAAAAGAAGACAAAATAGCCCGCAAAATACAGCAAATCAAAGAACGGCGTCTAAGACAAGACAAGCGCAAAAGAGACAAGGCAACACCGACAAATACGACAAACGAGGTTCAAGACAGAAAGCAAAGCCCGTTAAAAGAAGGTATGTTCGTAAAGATTCAAGGGCAAAGCGGCACTGGGCAAATTATCAAGTTGAATGATAAAACTGCCATATTGACAACGGGAACCATTCAAATGAACATCGCAACTTCTCGTTTGATTCCTACGGAAATGCCCAAGCAGCATAATTCATCACAGGCTTTCTCCTTTATAAGCAAAGAGACGCGTGATGAAATCTATGAGAAAAAGCTAAAATTTCGTCCTGAAATCGATGTTCGTGGCATGAATGGCGAAGAAGCTCTCCGCGCAGTCACCTACTTTGTAGACGATGCCATTTTGCTCGGTGTGGCTCGCTTGCGCATTCTTCATGGTACGGGAAGCGGCTACCTTCGCCAAGTCATACGACAATATCTGCACTCCGTTCCCAATGTGTCGGACTGCCGTGACGAGCACGTGCAATTCGGCGGCGCGGGCATCACAATCGTTGATTTGAAATAGCCTGCCATTGCATTTTCAAGCCTATATTCTCTAACAAATATAGGCATGCAATTGGTCTTGTGTACGTTTTTTGCGTAACTTTGCACTTAAACGTAATCACAGATATGCAACAGAAAATTATTATATTGGATTTCGGAAGCCAGACCACCCAATTGATTGGTCGCCGCGTTCGCGAACTCGACACTTTCTGCGAGATTTTACCTTATAACAAGTTTCCAAAAAATGACGAATCGGTCATAGGCGTAATTCTAAGCGGTTCGCCTTATTCCGTTCACGACCCTGAGGCCTTCAAGGCTGATTTAGGCGATTTCGTAGGACGTTTGCCTGTCTTAGGCATTTGCTACGGTGCCCAATTCATCGCTCAGCAAGGCGGCGGAAAGGTCGAGAGAACCAATACGCGTGAATACGGTCGCGCCAACCTGCAGTGGCTTGACTCCGCAAATGCCCTTTTTAATGGATTTGATGCTGGCAGTCAGGTATGGATGAGCCACGGTGACACAATTACGGCTCTTCCTGACGATTGCAAGGTGATTGCAAGTACTGCCGACGTGAAGTATGCAGCCTACGCCAGTACAAAAGTCCCACTGTGGGCGGTCCAGTTTCATCCTGAAGTCTTCCACACAATACAGGGCAAGCAACTGCTCGAAAACTTCGTTGTCAATATCTGTGGCAGCCGCAAAGAGTGGAGTGCCGCATCGTTTGTAGAGTCAACTGTTGCCGAATTGAAGCAACAATTAGGTAACGACCGTGTGATACTCGGCCTTTCGGGTGGTGTCGATTCGTCAGTTTGCGCCACTTTGCTCAACAAAGCTATCGGAAAGAATCTCACCTGTATATTCGTTGACCATGGCATGTTGAGAAAGAACGAGTTCACAAAAGTAATGGATGCCTACCAAGGATTGGGACTTAACGTAATAGGTATAGATGCCAGCGAGAAGTTTTTCAAAGACCTTGCAGGAATTACCGACCCAGAGCAGAAACGCAAAATTATCGGCCGCGATTTCGTTGAAGTGTTCAATGCCGAGGCCAAAAAGATTACCGATGCCAAATGGCTGGCACAGGGAACCATCTATCCCGACCGCATAGAAAGCCTCAGCATTACCGGCATGACAATTAAGAGCCACCATAATGTTGGCGGCCTTCCCAAAGAAATGAAATTGCAATTGTGCGAACCGCTGAAATGGCTGTTCAAGGATGAAGTGCGCCGCGTCGGCTACGAGCTGAAGATGCCCGAACGCCTCATCAAGCGCCATCCGTTTCCCGGACCGGGTCTTGCCGTGCGCATTCTCGGTGATATCACACGCGAAAAGGTACGCATTCTGCAAGATGCCGACGACATCTATATCGAAAACATGCATAATTATATATGCGAAGACGGTGAGCCGCTCTACGACAAGGTATGGCAGGCCGGAACGGTACTTCTGTCGACCATCCGCAGCGTTGGCGTAATGGGCGACGAGCGCACCTACGAGCATCCGGTCGCCTTACGGGCCGTAACCAGTATGGACGCCATGACTGCCGATTGGGCACATCTTCCATACGACTTCATGGCGAAAGTATCCAATGAGATAATCAACAAAGTCAAAGGGGTCAACCGCGTTTGTTACGACATTTCGTCCAAACCGCCTTCGACAATCGAATGGGAATAATAGGCTTCTGACATTCGGCACATCCGCAAAAAAGCTGCGGCATTACCCCGAGTTTGTGATTGCCACCCTTTTGTTCCGAAAAAGACAATAACACAGCAAATGTACTACGTAGAAAAGAGAATGGAAGTGGCCATGGCTCATCATTTAAAGCTGAGCTATGAAAGTAAGTGTACCAACTTGCACGGTCACAATGCCATAATCACTGTTTTTTGCAAGTCGGAAAATCTGAATGCCGACGGCATGGTTGTCGATTTTACCCGTGTAAAGGAAATCGTCAGGGATTTGCTCGATCATAAATGCGTAAACGATATTGTCGACTTCAATCCCACAGCTGAGAACCTGGCTCGCTGGTTGTGCGAAAAAATTCCGAATTGCTATAAAGTCAGTTTCCAAGAGTCCGAAAACAACATTGCGACTTATGAGAAAGACACGCCCCATCAATGAAATCTTCTACAGCCTGCAAGGCGAAGGCCACAATTCGGGACGTGCCGCCGTGTTTGTCCGTTTTTCGGGCTGCAACCTAAAATGTCCTTTTTGCGACACCGACCATTCTGCCTGCCGGCAGATGAGCGACGATGAGATATTGGCCGAAGTGCGCCGCTACCCATCCGATTTTATTGTATTGACCGGAGGCGAACCCTCCCTGTTTATCGACGAAGCATTCGTTGACCTGCTTCATAGGTGCGGAAAGCAAGTGGCCATCGAGACAAACGGAACAAATCCCTTGCCCAACAATCTTGATTGGGTCACGGTTTCACCTAAAGACGTCTGTTGCCCCAAAACCCCACTCCTAATCAATTGCGCCAACGAGGTAAAAGTCATTTACCAAGGAGCCGATGTCGAAAGATACCGCAACCTGATAAAGGCCGGCTTTTACTATCTGCAACCATGCGACATGCGCGACCGGCAAAAGAACATAGAAAATCTAACCTCCTGTATTGCTTATTGCGAGGCGCACCCTCATTGGAGATTGTCCTTGCAGATTCATAAATTGATCAATATAAAATAAACACACCACATTCAACATCTCATGACAAAAGTATTATTTTCAAGAATCTTATTGGTTGCCCTGTTGCTACTGCCCGGCTACGCGCAAGGTGTGCGGCTGAAATCATATCACGACATGGTGCTGCTCTATGGAGGCGGCGCCCACAGAGACTATGTTTGGGACGTGCAGCATGTCAATCCATATGTGACATATGTCGACCGTTCGGGAAAGGAAAAATGGATGTTCGATGCTTTTCTGATGCTTGAAATCCACAATGGCCGGGGCCTCACCTTTGCTACAGGCTATACCAAAGAACCCGCCACCCAGGCAGATTGGCAGAAGCTGGCCGATTATTATCTTCAAAAAAACCTGTGCTTAGGTGCCCTGAACCTTGCCATTGAGGCCGCCAAAGGCCGCATAGGCAATCCGCCGACAAAACGTAAAATAGTGATAGGGCTACCCGAACCTATGAAAGGGCAAAAGAACTGGGGCAATGCAGCCGGAAAACAGCTCGACCTGGCTGACGACAACGATCGCATAGCTGCCTGCAAATGGTATATCGACTACGTCAGCAAAAAGTTCAAATCTATGAAATATAAGAACCTCGAACTCGCCGGATTCTACTGGATAGCCGAAGAGGCTACCAATACACGTTCAATCATTGACTGTGTGGGCAAGTATCTCAACAAGCACAAATTGTCGTTCAACTGGATTCCATGGTTCCGTTCCGATGGCTTTGATGAATGGAAGGCCCTGGGATTCAACTATGCCTATCTGCAACCCAATTATTTTTTTGACGACAAAATACCCTATTCGCGCCTGAACGAAGCTTGCAGCTTAGCTAAAGAATTTGATATGGACATGGAGATGGAATTTGACGAACGTATACAAAGCGGCTGGGGCTATCGTTTGGACGACTACATGAAAGCTTTCAAAGAAAACGGCTGCTGGCAGACAAAGCGCTTGGCCTACTATCAGAGCAGCACAGCTTTGTACGACCTGTATATATCACAGAAAACAGAAGACAAAGAACTTTATCACCGTTTCTGCGAATTTGTCGTAAACCACCCGGTCAAATAACCTACAGACATATATTCCCGATGAAAATCAAAAGGATGGCCATCGCCACCATCTGCCTCTTGCTGTTGTTTCCCGCCACGATGCACGCCGATTATTCCGATTGGTTTGAAAATCGCAGCCTCCGCTTGGACTACATTCTGTCGGGCGACAGTGTGGAACAGAAGATAGCCCTCGACGAAATGTCGAGTCTTCCATATTGGGCAGGTAGGCGCAAAAATTTAGACGCACTGATTTTAAAAGGGAACGGACAGATTTTGGTGCGCGACGCAGCAAATGAAAAACTGATCTATGCCCAATCGTTTTCAACCCTGTTCCAGGAATGGCAGCATACTGAAGAAGCACGGCG
Source organism: uncultured Bacteroidaceae bacterium (assembly GCA_934426255.1). Taxonomy (GTDB): domain Bacteria; phylum Bacteroidota; class Bacteroidia; order Bacteroidales; family Bacteroidaceae; genus UBA6382. Next base: position 19,182 of record CAKRYD010000015.1, read on the forward strand.
CAGTTACAAGTCTTTTGAAAACAGCTTCCTGATTCCTTTTCCTAAGAAGAAGGTAAAAGTGACCCTGCAGCTTTTCGACAGTCATCAAAGAGTCACTTCACAGCTGACGACGCAAATCGATCCCGCCGACATACTGATACGTCCTTTAGATAAGGTGTCTCCCCTGCCCCACAAGTATTTGCTCAAAAACGGGAGTATGGAAAAATGCATCGACATAGCCGTTCTGGCCGAAGGCTACCGCACCGAAGAGATGGACCTGTTCTATCAGGATGCCGAGCAAATGAGCAAAGCCTTATTCAACCACGAGCCTTTTAAGAGCTTGAAAGGCAGATTCAATCTGGTAGCCATCGCCTCGCCTTCGACAGACAGCGGTGTAAGCGTTCCGCACAAGAACGACTGGAGACAGACGGCACTCGGTTCACATTTCGACACATTCTATTCGGAACGCTACCTGACCACCCTGCACCTGAAACGCATGCAAGACCTGCTGACAGGCATTCCCTATGAGCACATCATCATTCTGGCCAATACCGATACCTACGGTGGCGGAGGCATCTACAACCAATATATGCTTTCGTCAATGCATCATAAGAGCTCATTACCGGTGTGCGTGCACGAATTCGGACACAGTTTCGCCGGATTGGCCGACGAATATGCCTACAGCGATGCCGAGCCCTACTATCACGCCGGCATTGAACCATGGGAACAAAACATCACGACGCTGGCCGATTTCAATTCAAAATGGGCCGATATGGTTCCGGCCGGTACACCGATACCCACTCCCGAAAACAAATCGGTAAAAACCGACTGCCGACACATCGGCGTGTTCGAGGGAGCCGGATACCTCAAAAAAGGAGTATACCGCCCCGCGCAGGACTGCCGCATGAGGGTTAACAACGTAGAAGAGTTCTGCCCCGTATGCCGCAGAGCGATAAAACGTGTCATAGAATTCTATACCGAATAAAAAGATCTGCAAGACCATGGTGAAACATTTATTCTGTCTGGCAATTCTTTCTGTGGTGTCGCTACTGCCGGCTGCGGCACAAAGACACGAAATCAAGACCGACCGCATACGCACATTGCAGGTTCACCTCAACGGAGAATGGAATAAAAGTCCCATATTACACTTGGGAACAAACGATTATCTAACCATTTCGTTTGATGACCTGACGCATGAATACTGCCGCTATCGCTACAAAATAGAGCCATGCAACTTTGACTGGAGCCTGAACGAAGGCATTTTCGACTCCGACTACCTGAAGGGCGAAACAGGCGACCAGCCCATCGAAACCTATGAAAAGAGCCTGAACACAACCGTGCTTTACACTCATTACGCATTCCGATTCCCAAATGCGCGGACGGGAGTAAAGCTATCAGGCAACTATCGTTTGACCATTTTTGACGACGACAGTGGCGACGAAGCAGCTGTAGTCTGCTTTTCTGTGGTTGACGACAAAGTGCCGGTATCGGCAACTGCAACGACAGACACAGACATTGACAAAAACGACCATCACCAGCAAATCCGCTTCAGTGTGAATCCGCGCAATCTGCGCCTTTCAGCTCCGGCAAAGGAACTGAAAGCCATCGTTTTGCAAAACAATCGCTGGGACAATGCCGTGATAGCACCAAAATCCGATTTCGTGACACCTTCAGAGATTCAATGGAAATATGCGAAAAGTTTGATTTTCAAGGCCGGAAATGAGTACAGAAAATTTGAACTGACCAATCTGCACTACGGCACTATGGGCATAGACAAAATACGTTGGTTCGACCCCTATTACCATGCCGAACTATATGCCGGTGACGACCGCAAAAACTACGTCTACGATGAAGACCAGGATGGAGGCTTCGTGGTGCGCACGCAAGAATACGATGATGTAGACATACAGAGCGACTATGTGTTGGTACATTTCCTGCTGAAGCGCGAACCGCTACTGCAAGGCAGCATCTACGTAGACGGAGCTTTCTGCAACAACCGGTTTCTGCCCGAATGCAAGATGGAATACAACACTGACGGTAAATATTATGAAGCTACCATTCTGCTCAAACAAGGGTACTACAACTATCAATACTTATATGTGCCCGACGGAGCACAGGCAGGCGAAACTGCAATGGTAGAAGGCGACTTCTATCAGACAGAGAACAAATATTCCATCCTGATCTATTTCAGACCTACCGGCGGCCGCTACGACCAGCTGGTGGGAATTCGCGAATTCAAGTTCATGCCCGGAAAATAGACACAAACACACAGAAAGCACATGAACATAGTAATCCTTGACGGCCATGCAATGAATCCCGGCGACCTTGATTGGGAGCTGTTTAAACATTATGGGCACGTAGCTGTCTACGACAGGAGCACAGGCGAAGAAGTTGTGCCCCGCAGCAAAGATGCCGACATTCTTGTGGTAAACAAAGTAGTGATCAGCGACAGCATCATGAACCTATTGCCAAGGCTGAAAATGATTTGCGTATCAGCCACGGGTTATAACATCATAGACATAGCTGCCGCCCGCAAGAGAAACATAGTAGTGACAAACGTTCCCGATTACAGTTCACAATCGGTAGCTCAAATGGTGTTTGCCCACCTTCTGAACATCTGCAACAGCGTGGAACATTATGCCGATGCCAACAGGCACGGCGCATGGAGCACAGCCTCCGACTTCTGCTATCAAGACACGGTGTCGGTTGAGCTTGCGGGAAAAGTCATGGGCATCATTGGATTTGGAAATATTGGCAGCAAAGTGGCGCGCATAGCCCTTGCTTTCGGAATGAAAGTGCTTGCCTTCACATCGAAGCCGCAGAACCTTTTGCCCGAAGGCATTCAAAAAGCCGGCATGGAAAAGCTTTTGGAAACATCCGACGTGGTAACATTGCACTGTCCGCAAACACCAGCAACCACAAGGCTCATTGACCGCAATCGCCTGCAAATGATGAAACCAACGGCCGTACTCATCAATACATCGCGCGGTGGGCTGGTCGATGAAGAGGCCGTAGCCGAAGCCCTCAACAAGAAATATCTGAAAGCTTATGCCGCCGACGTAATGCTGCAAGAACCGCCAAAAGCCAGCAACCGGCTGCTACAGGAGCCCCATGCATTCCTGACACCACACATCGCATGGGCCACCATCGAAGCAAGGCAGCGACTCTTCAATGGTTGCGCAGAAAACATCAAAGCCTTCGTAGAAGGACATCCCGTTAATGTAGTATCATAAAAAGCATATGGAACTGCCTACACTCTATCAGTTTTTTGATTTCATCGGAACCCTGGCCTTCGCCATATCGGGCACACGTTTGGCCGCAGCAAAGCATTTCGACTGGTTTGGCGCCTACGTCGTCGGTGTTACAACGGCCATCGGCGGAGGAACATTGAGAGACGTTTTACTGGGTGTCACACCTTTTTGGATGACGGCCCCCATTTATCTGATATTTTCAGGAATAGCCTTGTTTTGGGTCGTAGTGTTTCGCAAGAATCTGGTGCGGCAAAACAACACATGGTTTCTGTTTGATGCCATAGGGCTGGCCCTTTTCACCATTGCAGGTCTCGAAAAAACCTTACAACTGGGCTTTCCATACTGGGTAGCCATTATGATGGGCACCATGACCGGTGCAGCAGGAGGAGTATTGCGTGATGTGCTACTCAACGACATTCCGTTGATTTTCAGAAAAGAGATATATGCCATGGCAGGCATCATCGGCGGTCTGGCATTTTGCGCGTGCGATTTAATGGGACTCAAAACTGAAATATCGGGCATTGCCAGTGGTGTCCTAATCTTGCTGATACGCATATTAGCCGTTCGCTACCAGATAAGCCTGCCCATGCTGAAAGACGAAGAGAGTACATCAGAAGAGAATAATCAAAATAAACCACAGCAAAGAAGAGCGAATTAAAACAAAATGCTTATTTTTGCAGTCCCAAAAGGTCCCGTAGCTTAGCTGAATAGAGCGTCAGATTCCGGTTCTGAAGGTCTTGGGTTTGAATCCCAACGGGATCACATCCGTAAAAGGAACACACAAGATGTGTTCCTTTTCTGTTTGCCCTACCACGCTGAATATTCAAAGAAATCTATGGCAAAGTCAAAATAAAGACCATCAAGTGTGCCTGTGGCTTGTATTTTTATTATTTTTGTGGTTAGAATATATAGAAACCAACAAGGAATGAAAAAAAAACACCATATTCTCTATGGATTGATAGCCGGTTCACTTTTGCTGCTGACCGGCTGCCATTCAAGAGAAGCCAAAGAGCGAAGCAACCAAAAGCCGCCAATTTTTCCGGATTATGTAAACGTAACCATACCTCCCAATTTATCTCCCGTCAATTTCCGTATAAACGGAGCAGACAGAGTGACAGCGACATTTTCCGTCTCGAAAGAATTGCTGATGGAAGTTTCTGGAGACGACCATATTGAAATCCCCATTGATAAATGGCGCGACATGCTGAAACGGTATAAGGGACAAGATATTTCGGTAGCCGTTTCTGCTTGGACACGTGAAAAGCCTGATGGAATTTCCTATGCTCCCTTTTCCATACACATTGATACAAACCCGATTGATAGCTTTGTAGCTTACAGATTGATACCACCAGGTTACGAGGAATGGAATAAGATGGGCATTTACGAACGCAACCTGACAAGCTTCGAGCAGACACCGATTGTCGTAAATAACCAAAACAACCACGGTTGTGTCAACTGTCATTCCTTTGCCGACTATCATCCGGAGCGCATGATGTTTCATGCACGCGGGCGCGGCGGCGGCACTGTGATAACAAACGGCAAAGAAATGAAGAAAGTGGATTTTGCATCAATGGGACCGATGAAAAGCGGCACCTATCCCATGTGGCACCCTTCGGGCAACTATATTGCACTCTCGTCGAACGTGACACGTCAATCTTTTTATACACATTGCTATGACAAAATCGAAGTCTATGATTTATCGTCAGATCTGATAGTCTACGATGTAAGGAAAAACGATGTGCTGGCCGACAAACGTTTTAACGACTCCATCAATTGGGAAACATTCCCGGCATTCTCACCGGATGGCAAATGGCTCTATTTCTGTACGGCCAAAGCTGTCAGAATGCCCACACAAGTCAAATCGTTGCACTATTCGCTGGTGCGCGTGCCTTTTAATGAAGCAAACGGTTCATTAGGCGCACCTGTCGACACCGTTTACAGCACCTGGAGACAAGGCGGAAGTGTTTCTTTTCCACGTATATCACCAGACGGGAAATACCTCCTCTTCACTTGGTCGGAATGTTCTACATTCCCTATCCAACACAAAGAGGCCGATCTGAAACTGATAGACCTTACAACAAGAACGGTATCAGATGCAACAGAACTGAACAGCCCTGAAACCGACAGCTATCACTCTTGGAGTCATAACGGAAAGTGGCTGATATTTTCAAGCCGACGGATAGACGGACGTTACACTCGTTTATTTATCGCCCCATTCCGAAACGGGAAATTCGGCAAGCCGTTCCTATTGCCTCAAAAAGACCCAAATATGTACGATAACCTGCTTGATTCGTATAACATACCGGAATTTGTACGTGGAAAGGTTGAAATTCCGAAAGATAAATTGGCAGAACTATTTAAAGTCGAATAATCATGACAAAGCGAGCATATATAGTCTATTTTTTGCTGTTGGCAGCACTCACAGTAATCTATACAGTTTTTCTTCCTGAAACCCTTCGGCAAATGGAAGGCACGTCCTTTTTTACTTCCGACCCGGATTTCTTCAAGGAAAAGCTGGCAGAAGCTCCCGGCCTAACAGCTTGGTTGAACAACTTTCTGCTTCAATTTTACCGTTGGCCGTTAGCCGGCATGTTTGTCGAGGCTTTAGTGCTCATGTCTATCGCAGCCTTGTGCGGCCTCATACCTTCTTCGCTTCAACGTAAAGGCTTTCCCGAATTAAGCGTATTTGTTCCAATTGCCATCTTGCTGCTTGTTCCGTGGAACTTGAAGTTTTATTTGGAAGTCCTCTTCTTTTATGGAGGAATGATATGCGGGCTGCGACTAAAGCCATTGTGGTCAAAACTAATTTTTCTGCTGCTATGGCCGATTGCAGGCTTTTTCCTGACCGGTTTCGTCTTGCTTATATTGTCCATTGTAATGGTAGCTGGATACGGCTTCTATAAACTGCGAAACATAGTACTGCCGATTGCCGGCATAGCAGGCATCTGCATTGCAGTAGCTACGGTATATGCATCAAACGAATGGCTGGGATTCATACCTTTCGAAAAGCGTTTTCTATATATTCCTGAAAAAGTAGGCAGCATTTGGTTCTTCTTGATTTTCTTTGTAGGTTCCATAATGCTGATGTCAGTTCCCAATAACGGGAAAAAGCGGTGGATGCGCCTGTGCTCACTTTCTTTGTCGTGCGCATGCATAATCGGCGGTGTCGTTTATGGAGCAACAAACAGCGAGGCACGAAATGTAGAGAAATATTATTTCATGACTTCGTTAGCAGACAAGAAAGACTGGTCATCATTGTTGGCTGCCATACCACGCGAAGAAACCCTACAAAACAAAATGGCTCTGCGGTTTGCTCTTTTAGCCGAAGCCGGATTGGGCACATACGCCGACAATGTATTCAATTACCCGATTGCAACCACCGAAGATCTGCTGTACCGACATGAAGTAAACCGCAACAGTTGCATATTCAACCGACTGTTTTATGACAACCTTGGCATATACGACGAAGCCATGCGCATGTCGTTCGAATTTGGAGTCATGACACCTGAGGGCATCTGCTTCAGTTCATTGCGCCAAATGATACACTACTCCATTCTGCTGGGCGACTATAAAGTTGCAGAGAAATACCTGAAAATTCTGTCGAAATCAACATTTCACAGTACATGGATTGAAAACGAACGAAAATTCTTGCAACAGCAGCAGAAAAAAGGCATAAAAAAGAAGCCTGTGCTGGCCGACACATTCGTAAACGTCTACGCCATGAATTCCGAAATGGTGCGTCAACTTCAAGTCATGCCCGAAAACCGCAAGGTGCTCGATTACTTGCTCACAGGATTGCTCATGCAGCGCGACCTGCAAAAATTCGCCATCATCATGCGTGGTTTTCACATTTACAAAAACCAGACATTGCCCAACACCTATGCACAGGCATGTTCCATGCTTGCCAATTCGCCCGAATTCAACATGCACCAACAATTTAAATACTCAACGGACATAGACAAACAGTTCGCAGACTTTTATCGACAAAGCCGTGAGGATAAAAATGCTGCCGGCATGGCTCAATACATGGGCACATATTGGTATTACTACTTTTATACCGAACCGGTAAGCCAGGGAGAACAAACCGGCAGCAACCGGCAAGTGAACTGACGCTTCAAGCACATGCAACTGCATACATGCGATTCGTCTTGCTACTGTGGCTGTTATTATGTGCGACATTTGTCAACGCACAACAAACGTTTACCGTGGCAGAACTGAATGCGGAAAACCTATTTGACTGCCAACACGATGAAGGAAAGAACGATGAAGAATACTTACCCGAAGGCGGACGAAAGTGGACACCGCAACGGTTGAAAGAAAAGCTCCGCAACATCTCAAAGACCCTTATGTCCATGGGCAATATGACTCCGCCCGACATCATAGCACTCATCGAGGTTGAAAACGACAGTGTCTTAAAAAAGCTGACCCGTCACACACTTTTGCGCAAAGCACGTTACCAATATGTTTTGGCTGAAGGAGACGACCCACGCGGCATAGACGTGGCACTGCTCTATATGCCGGAAAGCTTCAAACTGATTTCTCACAGAGCCATAAAACCGATTGGCAGAGAACATCTTCCCATCGCAACACGCAGCATTCTCCATGCACAAGGACGCATCATCACAGGCGACACACTCCATATATTCGTATGTCATCTGTCAAGCAAACTGCGAGGACGACAAGCCATGCGCCACAGGATGAGCGAAGCCCACTGTCTGCGACAAGCCGTTGACAGCCTGCAAGCCAACGGCACAAAGCACATTATCATTCTCGGTGACTTCAACGACACTCCTTCGTCGCCTGTCATGACAAAAGCATTAGCCATATCACCCAAAGCCATCCATGAACACCCAATAGTAGCCGACAAACTTTACAACCTGGCTGACAAAATGGACATCAGCGAACGTAACCGTTTCGGAGGCACTTACAAATATGATAGCAAATGGGAAATGCTCGATCAATGCATAGTTACCGGTAAATTGCTGGATTCCACATCCGACTTCTTCACCTCATACGACAGATTTCATGTATGGTCACCTGATTTTCTCCTTGAAAAAGATCTCGAAGACCTCGCCCTACGTCCACGGCGCACATACACAGGCTATCGCTATCAAGGAGGCTATAGCGACCACCTTCCAATTTTTACTCGTTTCACCATCAAATGGAATTGGTAGGGAGTTGAAAATCATTATTACCATATCATAAGCAACGCATTCCCAACTTAGCACGCGCGCAACCAAACACAAGAAGCTGCAATATAGTATGTTGGAATCTCCCACATACTATATAAGAGGTTGCGATATACTATATAAGAGGCTCCTACATACTATATGAGAGGTTGCAATATTCTATATGAGAAGCTGCCGACTGCTTTATGGGAAGTTATTACATAGTATATTGTCTTTTTCTGATTTTAATAGACGGTTTTTAGATTGATAAACTGAATCAATAGACACTTCTTGTGATTTCCTCCTGAAAAGGTTGTCATATCCGCAAAATGGCTACTGAAAAGACGGACAGACAGAATCTTGACAATTCCCCGAATAGTATGTGGCAGATTCCAATTACACGACCAAGGACGACAGCATCACAAAACATTTTTAGACGACGTATTAACTCAAATCACTATAATTTAGTACATTTGCAAGCGGAACGGATTTAAATCGTCCCGCATTTATTGGAAAAAAGAGGCGTTATGCTTATCTTGTAAGACGAAAACCTGAGAAATTTTCAAATAACACAAGGAGACAGCATGATGGTTCTCACGCTATAGCGTGGGCTGTCATAACTATATCTGTGTTATTAGGTTTTCTCAGGACCTTCGTCTTAAGGTGTAGCAAAAGCAGCTCTACGCTTCTAAACTTTAAAAAGGTCTTCGTAGCAGCTGGAAGACCATATAATAAAAGATGAAAAGAAATTTATTCATTCTTTCTGTACTACTACTATTTTCGGCAAAAATAAGAGCAGAAGTAGTTTTACAAGGTTCACTAAAGTACAATGTCGATGCCGATACGGCTATAGTTTGCGGGCATTCGTCAATACCAAATGACGGTCTTTTAAGAATTCCGGATAAAATCGAATCTTCAGGAAAAGTATACCGTGTAACAACAATAAAATCATACTCTCTACAAGATTGTATGGAACTAACCGAAATATTCATCCCCGCAAGTATTTTATACATTGAAAAGCTGGCATTTGCCAATTGCATCAATTTGGAAACATTGACATTTGAAGAGTCTAAACAACAGCTATATATTGACAAGAGTTGCTTGGAAAACGTACCTTTTACTACAATCAAAATAGGCCGTCCTATGTCTTCTGCAATTTGTAAAGGAAATAACAAGCTAAGAAATGTCATTTTAGGAACTAGCATAAAAAGCATCAAAGAAGAAGAGTTTTCTGGATGTATTTCATTAGAATCCATTAATTTACCATCTGTTGAAAATATAGGAAATAGTGCATTTGAAAATTGTTCGTCATTGACCATGCTCAAAATGCCCAATTTAACGACCATCAAACGAAGTGCATTTGAAAACTGTATTTCGTTGGAAACAGTAGATTTACCAAACGTTACAACTATCGGCAATAAAGCATTCTACAATTGCCTAAAGTTATCAACTATTGATTTGCCAAAAGCCATAGCCATTGCACCAGCAGCTTTTGCAAACTCTGGGTTAATTTCAGTCAATATTACATCGCTTCGCAAAATAATGGAGAGCACCTTTCTTGATTGTGTGAGATTGACAGACATAACATTCTCAAAGAACCTGCAAAAGATAGGAAACAATGCTTTCATGCGCTGCAGCTTTGAGAATCTAAAAATACCAAACTCATGCAAAGAAATTCAAGACGGAGCATTTAGCTCATGCCATAATTTGAAAGAAATCTATCTGCCAGATTCTTGTACAAGCATTGGGAAAGATGCATTCGCGTATTGTAACAGCTTGGAATTTATAAAACTTCCAAACGAAATGATTGAAATTCGAGAAAAGTTATTCTCAGAATGTAGTAAGCTCAAAGATATCGTTCTACCATCAAAATTACGATACATACAAACAAATGCATTCTTTAATTGCAAGGAAATAGCATACATAGATTTCTCAAATACACAATTGAAAAGTATCAATGATTTTACTTTTAATAGTTGCTCGTCTTTAAAAAAGGCTGTTTTTCCATCAACATTCAGCTGCATAGGCAAACATGCATTCAAAGGATGTACAGCTCTTGATGAAATCATAGGCCTTGAAAATGCCTCATTTATTGAAGCCTTAGCCTTTGATGATACACCATGGTACAAGCATAATTTTACGGCAAATGGCAATGTAATTATAGGAAAAACATTATACAAATATATTGGAACGTTTAATGGCGACAAATTTGTAATTCCTGAAAAAATCGTTTCTATATCACCTACAGCACTAAAAGAACAGGCATTCAAAACCATTGTTTTCCCAAAATCCTTGAAAATCATAGGCAATGACGCTTTATCAAATTGCGTAAATCTTGTAGCATTGACCATACCAGAACATGTGTCAACAATTGGATCACAGTCTGGATGTACAAGTCTTATTAGTCTGCGTGTTATGAGTGATAGCTCTACTTACAAAAGCGACTTTAGTGCATTCAACGATTCGCCTATCAAAACCCTTTATTTAGGAAGAAACTCGTATAGTTTTACTGAAACAACGTCATTAGAACGCATTACCATCTCTAAATGGGTTAAAAGCTTGAAAACAAACTGCTTTTCAAAATGTAAAAATCTTACAGACTTAGAAATTGAAGACAGTAAGGAACCTATAGATTTGTGCGACTTACTTATGACGAATGTGAAAGATCTGTATTTAGGACGCGAAATCGCAAACTATAAATATAACAACAGTAACAACTTCCGTAGCATAGAGAATCTTTCAATGAGTAAACTGGTAACGCGGATACCAGAATATTTATTTTCAGGAGCCAAGAACTTAAAGAGAATAAAATTACATGACGGATTGCAGGCTATTGGTTCCTGTGCGTTTGAAAACTGTGGAATTGAAGAATTAGTCATACCCAATTCTGTTATAAGTCTTGGAATAACTAAAGAAAATGAGATTTTAAATGGATCATCAGCATTTTCAAATAACCCATTGAAAAAGCTGGTAATCGGAAAGGGGCTGACTATAATACCTGGTTGGACATTTGTAAATCATCAGTTAGACACATTGGAAATTCCTTCAAACATAAAGTTTGTGGGTGAAAATGCTTTTTTAAGCAATAGTGCAAAAACTGTAAAGCTAATTCTTCATGAAGGTCTTAAAAGAATTTGGGAAGGAGCTTTTGCATTTAAGACCGATTCAGTGATTATACCTTCTACTGTAGACGGTAATATATTCGGTATGATGCCAAGTTTTAACTGCAAATATGCAGAAATACGTTCAAAGGTTCTACCCGGCTTCTTCCAATCTACTGGTATTGAAAATATCGTTTTGTCAGACAACGTGGAAGAAATCTGTGAAAATGCACTTTGGTCTTGCCGTAAACTTAAGAAAATCGTTTTACCGAAAAACTTGAAAACAATAAGGTCTGGTGCTTTTGGTGAAACATCTCTTAAAGAATTGATAATCCCATCATCTGTCGAAAAAATAGAAGATGGTTATATTCGTGGAACTGACAATCCAATAAAAATTACTGTTGAAGGCAACAAAGATTCTAAAAGCCTTGATTTACCTTCATCAAAAGAGACTACACTGCTTTTAAAAAGGAATATTGTTTACAAAAATGAAGACTGGTCTAGTGAACAAGGCTATCTGCCTGACACATTGATCATTGGCACAAACGTTACTTCATTCAATGTTCAAAAGACATCGAACAATGGTGCAAAAGTGATATTCTGCCTAAACAATGAGTTTACTAATAATGGGTTATCCGATTTGGTAACAGGAACAACAAATGTACATGTTCTGACTGCAAGTAAGAATGACAAGTACCATAACATGTACTCAATTGATAGTTTGGAATATGAAGCAACAGGTAAGACAATAAAATTCGCAGGCAAAAATAACATGCCATTTTCTATCGTCCCTAAATTCTATCAGAATGGACAAGAAACTTCTTTGAAAGACGTTGGAGAATATGATCTCTACTTGCAAATTGATAAATCACCTTTTGACGGAATCTACCCTACTTCGCTTAAAGTCAAAGTAACAATACCAAATGGTATATCAAACGTAAAAACAAAATCTATAGTGAGAATAGATTATTATGATTTGAATGGACTAAAGGTCAACGCAAATGACAACTCAATTAGTATCAAAAAGGTAATCTTCTCAGATGGAACCTCTAAAGTATATAAAGTCAGATAACCATTATACAAAACTTAGGTTAAGATAAACTGGCTCTCATCTTAATCAAGACCGGCTGCATCAACTAAGGTAATGCAGCCGGTCTTATTGTAAAGGAAAATCTTTCTTATCGTTATTGGAACGAAGCGCCCACGATATCCAAGAGCTCTGATGTGATGGCGGCCTGACGTGTTTTGTTGTACATCAGCGTCAAATCGTTTAAGAGCTCATCGGCATTATCGGTGGCTACCTGCATGGCCATAACGCGAGCCGAATGTTCACTGGCCAAGCTGTCAAGAAGTGCAGTATAAATCTTTAAATGCAGCACTTTCGGTATTAGCTGACCTACGATTTCTTCGGCCGATGGCTCAACTATATAGTCAAACTGCATCCGCGAACGATTGTTGTCAACATTAGAGCCTTGTGCAGAAAGATTGATGGGCAAATAGGTTTCATTGACAAGCACCTGAGAGGCTGTGTTCTTGAAATGGTGGTATATCAAGACGACTTTGTCAATTTGCTTTTCTGCGAATCGCTTCATCAAGCCTTCTGCCACCTGTGAGGCACCTGCATAAGCAGGCTTGTCAAGTAGGCCGGCATTACTGCTTTCGAAGGAAAATCCAAGCTTTTTAGCCTTTTCGGCAACTTTCGCACCTATCGGCATTATCTCAACTTGACTTATGCCTTCTGCACGAAGTTGAGCTACCGTCTCCATCATTTCTTTGATGACATTGGCATTGAATGCTCCACAAAGGCTTGAATTTGATGATATAACAACGATTACAGCTTTTTCGGCTCTACGAGGCTCAACATACGGCGAAGCTACATCGCCCTGAAGCTCTGCAACGAAACGCGACATGATGGCATTAAGACGGTGCTCGTAGGGCAGCATGCTTTCTATGGCGCCTTGAGCCTTATGAAGCTTTGAAGAAGCGACCAACTTCATGGCACTCGTGATTTTACGTGTGCTACTTACTGAATTGATCCTGTTCTTTACCTCTTTAAGGGAAGCCATAGTTTTTTAGTTTTTAAACTGACCTGACACTTCGGCAGCAACTTCTTCGATTGTCCGGCATACTTCGTCGGTGAGCTTTCCGGAAGCAAGTGGTTCGATAACCGTTTTCTGATGATTGGAACGAATTATCTGTAGGAACATTTCCTGAAAATCACTGACTTTATCTAATGGAACATCGTGAAGCAATCCATGTGTGCCACAATAAAGTATGGCTATCTGCTCCCCTACGGGCATAGGCGAATACTGCGGTTGAATGAGCAATTTGTTGTTCTTGCGTCCACGGTCAAGCGTCATTGCAGTCACGGGATCCATATCCGACGAGAACTTGGAGAAAGCCTCCAGCTCACGATATTGCGCCTGATCAATCTTCAAGGTTCCAGCAATCTTTTTCATGCTCTTGATTTGAGCAGAACCGCCTACACGACTCACCGATATACCTACATCAATGGCAGGGCGAAAGCCTTGGTTGAAAAGATTTGTGTCCAAATATATCTGTCCGTCGGTAATCGAAATTACGTTAGTCGGGATATAAGCCGAAACGTCACCCGCTTGTGTTTCAATGATAGGAAGAGCCGTCAATGATCCTCCGCCACGCACTTTGCCTTTCATACATGCGGGCAAGTCGTTCATCTGCTCTGCCACTTCAACCTGAGCATTGATTTTGGCTGCACGTTCAAGCAGACGCGAATGCAGGTAGAACACATCACCGGGGTATGCCTCGCGCCCTGAAGGACGGCGCAATACAAGGGAGATTTCACGATAGGCTACTGCCTGCTTCGACAAGTCGTCGTAAACAACCAGGGCATGCAAGCCTCTATCACGAAAGTATTCACCAATGGCTGCGCCTGCAAAGGGCGCGTAATATTGCATGGAAGCAGGGTCGGCAGCCGTTGCCGATACTACAATCGTGTAGTTCATGGCACCATGCTCTTTCAAGGTGTTGACTAAGCCTGCCACCGTCGAAGCTTTCTGACCGATGGCTACATAGATACAATAAACAGGCTCGCCCTTATCGTAATTACCTTTCTGATTCAATATGGTATCGATGGCAATAGCCGACTTTCCGGTTTGACGGTCACCGATAATGAGCTCGCGCTGACCGCGCCCGATGGGTATCATGGAGTCAATGGCTTTCAGACCAGTCTGCAAAGGCTCATTGACAGGCTGACGGTAAATCACTCCGGGAGCTTTTCTGTCAAGTGGCATCTCGAACTTCTCACCCCCTATGGGAGCTCCACCATCGATGGGAATACCTAAGGGATTGATTACGCGTCCAACCATTTCATCACTTACTTCGATGGAAGCGATACGGCCGGTACGCTTAGCTGTCTGACCTTCTTTAATACCTTCGGTCGAACCAAGCAGCACAACTCCCACGTTGTCTTCTTCGAGGTTCATCACGATGGCCATCGTTCCGTTTTCAAATTCGAGCAATTCGTTTTGACACGCATTGCGCAAACCGTAAAGGCGAGCCACTCCATCGCTCACCTGAAGCACTTTGCCCACTTCTTCGAAATGAACTTCCGAATTGGAGTCTTCAAGTTCTTTCAAAAGTACGTCGGAAACTTCACTCGGTTTTATCTTATCTGGCATAACTATTATTTTATCTTTGGTTAGAAGTCATAAAACTATCGCTTTCAAGAAGGTCTTTTCTGATGCTCTGCAATCGTCCGCGCACGCTGGCATCGAAGCTGTAGGCATCATATTCCATGATGAAACCGCCAATAATGGATGGATCGACATCAACGATAAATTCAACTTCATTGTCTGTTTTTTCTTTCACCAAGCTCTTCAATCTTTCCAAGGTGCTGTCTGCTACAGGCACCGGCACTGTTAACCGGCTATGGATAAGATGGTTTTTCTTTCTGTAAGCATCAATATACGAATTGGCCATGAACTGCACCTTCATCACCCGATGATTTTTCAATACAAGTTGAAAGAACCGCTTCAAACAGCCACTCGATTTGCCTCCGGCAGCCAGATTGAGGATTTCAAACTTCTTGGCATCGTCTATAACAGGGTTGTCTAAAGTTTCTCGCAGCGATGTCACGCGCTCAAAAGCATCGCGCAATGTCAGCATGGCCTCATAGACAGACTTGGTTTCTCCCTTCTCGGCGGCATACTTGAGGAGAGCTTTGGCATAACGCACAGAAATGGTTCCTATATCCATACCTACCTTGTTTACTTGGAAGCTGTCATATTGTTTAACAAGCTGTCAATGTATTCCACCTGCGTGCTGTCGGTCTGCAAGTTCTTGGCAATGACTTTACCGGCAATCCGGATGGAAAGGTCGGCCACTTCTTCGCGGCTTTGGCGCATTGCTTTTTCGCGCTCGGCGACGATTTGGCGGCGGGCATCTTCCAAAATTCTATTGCCTTCGGCCGTTGCCTTATCTTTGGCCTCACGTATCATTTTATCACGCGTAGCGGCTGCATCTTTCAGTATCTGCGACTGTTGCTGGCGGGCGTCCTTTATTATGGCATCGCTTTCGGCCTTGATGTTGGCTAACTTCTCGTTGGCTTCGCGAGCACTTAGCAGAGATTCATCAATGAATTTCTTGCGCTCCTCTACCATATTGATGATAGCGGGAAAACCGAATTTGGCCAATATGCCGAACACGACGAGGAATGCTATCAGCATCCAAAACAACAAGCCGAAATCCGGTGTTAAAAATGACGGCATATGTATTCAGACAATTAGAGAAGACAAACTACCAATGCGAAGAATGCAGCACCTTCTACCAAGGCTGCAATGATAATCATGTTGATGCGGATGTTTCCGGCCATCTCGGGCTGACGTGCAATAGCATCCATTGCATGGGCACCGATATTTCCGATACCTATTCCTGCACCTATAGTAGCTAAACCTGCACCTACTGCAGCTCCTAATTTCGCAAGTCCGGCAGCTGCTGCCTGCAACAAAACTAATGATAACATAATCTTGACTTTTAAATGTTTATAATATTATTACTTTGATATTTCAGTTGAATGTTCTTCGCCACCCTGATGGGCAAGGCCGATAAATACGGAACTTAACATGGTAAAGACAAATGCTTGAATGAATGCCACCAATATTTCGAGCAAATCCATAAATATCATCAGCAATACGCTGATAGGTGATATGGCTGCTCCTTTACCCACGCCCATTTGACAAGTGATAAAAATCACACATGTCAATGATATGGCTACGGCATGTCCACCAAAGATGTTGGCAAACAAACGAATCATCAGGGCAAATGGTTTTGTGAATACGCCAAAGAGTTCGATTACCGGCAATATGGGAATCGGAGCCTTTAGCCACCAGGGAACATCGGGCCAAAAGATGTCCTTCCAATAGTGTTTGTTGCAGTTGAGATTGGTAAGCAACATCGTGCATACGGCCAAGAAGAACGTGATGGCAATATTGCCGGTCAGATTGGCTCCACCGGGAAAAATTGGCACAAGCCCCAACAGATTGGAAAGGAATATGAAGAAAAAGACCGTGAGCAAATAAGGAGCGAACCGGCGATAGTGTTTTTCGTCAATGGTTTCCTTGATAATGTCGTTGTAGACAAACATAACAAACATTTCAATGAACCCGACAAAACCTTTCGGAGCTTCATCCTGCGGCTTTTTGTTTTTGTACCAATGGGCACAATAAAGGAATATCCATAGTAGAAGAGCAACTACAATCCACAGCTGCAAGACGTTTTTGGTTATCGATACATCAAGTACACGCTGTTCATTTCCTGCCGCATCTTTTTCGCAGACTTTTCCATCTTTGTTCAAGTATAGTCCACGGTAAACTCCGTTGGGAGCTTTTCCAAATTCCGACGACATGAATACCTCCCAGCCGTTGGAGCCTTTCACTATTACGGGTAAGGGTATGGAAATGTGCTTTCCGTTGATGGACGTGATATGCCATTCGTGCGCATCGCTTGTGTGCTCCATCACCAATTCCTGCACATTGATTTCGTTGCTGTTTCCTGATGACGCACTTGCCTTTTGAGGCATCACGCCGAGCAGGAATACGAGTCCGAGCAACAGATATTTATACATGAGTCTTATTTTCATTCAGATATCTTTCTATTTGTATATATATGACACTTTCGCTGACAAGCAGTGTGAGAAAAAGGATGCCGAAACCGACTAATGCCGACTTTGAACCTTGTGGGACAACGCAATGACAGACAAACAACACGATTCCTCCGAACACGAAGCGCGCCATGGTGTGAATCATGTAGTAACGAGCCATGGCCATAGGGCTGCGATCCAGCATTTTGAAGTAGATGGCTGCCGAAACGGCCGTATAGAGCAGCAAACTGAATGCCGAAGCAAGAAATATGGTGCTGAACGTTTCGGCAGGAACCGAAAACACACCGACAGCCGTGACTTCAATGGCCACACACGCGGCCACAAAAGCAGTCAGCACCGCTGCCACATATTTTCTTCGCATTTGTCTTGTCTGCTCCATCGTCACTTCTGCCTATAGCTCCACACAAATCGACACTTCGTTGCCGGCCACGTCTATAAAACCGCCACTAATTTGCATTTGCACCGTATTGCCGGCCTTGTAGCGCAGTTTGCCGGCTTGCAGGCTCGATATTATGGGCGCATGCTGGTCGAGCACTTCGAATTCGCCTTTCGCACCGGGCACTGTCACCGACTCTGCTTTTCCTTGATAGAGAATCCTTTCTGGCGAGACAATTGTAAGCTTCATTTTCTATGCTTTTATTTGCCTTTTGCGGCTTCCAGAAGTTTCTTGCCTTTTTCAATGGCATCTTCTATGGTGCCGACGTTGAGGAATGCCTGCTCGGGCAGGTCGTCTACTTCGCCATCGAGTATCATATTGAAGCCTTTGATGCAATCTTCAAGCGACACCATTACACCGGGAAGTCCTGTGAACTGCGATGCTACGGTAAAGGGCTGACTCAAGAAGCGTTGCACACGACGCGCACGATTTACAGTGAGTTTGTCTTCGTCCGACAGTTCGTCCATTCCGAGAATGGCTATGATGTCTTGCAGCTCGTTGTATTTCTGAAGTATTTGTTTCACGCGCTGGGCGCAATCGTAATGCTCTTTTCCGATAATGGCTGCATCAAGTATGCGCGACGATGAGGCCAACGGGTCTACAGCCGGATAGATACCGAGCTCTGATATCTTGCGACTCAATACTGTTGTTGCGTCAAGGTGCGTAAACGTTGTGGCAGGAGCCGGGTCGGTCAAGTCGTCGGCCGGCACGTAAACTGCCTGTATGGATGTAATCGAACCGTCTTTTGTCGAGGTGATTCGCTCCTGCATGGCACCCATTTCACTGGCCAATGTGGGCTGATATCCAACAGCCGACGGCATGCGCCCCAACAGGGCCGATACTTCGGCACCAGCTTGTGTAAAACGGAAAATATTGTCGATGAAAAACAAGATATCGCTGGCTTTTCCTTCCCTTGCTCCTTGATCGCGAAACGATTCGGCTACCGTCAGTCCCGACAGGGCCACCGATGCGCGTGCGCCGGGCGGTTCGTTCATCTGACCATAAACCAAAGTAGCCTGGCTCTTTGCCACTTCGTCATAATCGACTTTGGAAAGGTCCCAGTGGCCTTCTTCCATTGACTTCCTGAATGCATCGCCGTATTTGATAACTCCGGCTTCTATCATTTCGCGCAACATATCGTTACCTTCGCGTGTGCGCTCGCCTACACCGGCTATGACAGAAAATCCGTCGTGTCCCTTGGCCACGTTGTTGATCAGCTCCATTATGAGCACTGTCTTTCCAACTCCGGCACCTCCGAAGAGACCTACCTTACCACCTTTCACGTAAGGTTCAAGCAGGTCGATCACCTTGATACCTGTTGTCAGCACTTCTTGCGACGTTTTCAGGTCTTCAAACTTGGGAGGCCTGTGATGGATGGGCGCGGCCGATGCACGTTCAAAGTCTTTCATACCGTCAATAGGGTCACCGGTTACATTGAGCAGGCGTCCTTTAATCTGGTTGCCCACGGGCATTTTGATGGGTGAGCCTGTCTGCTCCACTTCCAACCCGCGTTGCAAGCCGTCGGTACTATCCATAGCCACGGCACGCACGGTGTCTTCACCAATGTGCTGCTGCACTTCGAGCACCAATGGCTTTTCGCCGTTGCCGCGCTCTACCTCTATGGCATCATATATTCTGGGGAGCACTTCTTCAGCACTTTTCCCTTCCGTATCAAAGTAGACATCGACTACGGGGCCGACTACTTGTGAAATACGTCCTTTGTTTTCTGGCATATGTATTTTCGTATTATTGTTTTTCTATATTGACAGTTCGTTCAAGACTTTGATAAGCTCTATGCCGACAGGTTTTTCGCGGTTTACAGCTTCACTGAAAGGAACATAGACCACCTCGTCATTGCGGATGCCTATCATGATATTGCGCTGCCCCTGCATAAGAGCTTCGATAGCTCCCACTCCGAGCCGGCTGGCCAATATACGGTCGTAGGCCGAAGGCGATCCGCCACGTTGCAAATGGCCGAGAATGGATACACGCACGTCAAACTGCGGATATTCCTTGGTCACACGGTTGGCATAATAGAGGGCTCCGCATTTGGGGCTTTCGCTGACGATGACGATACAGCTGCGCTTGCTCTTGCGAATGCCTCGCTCCATGAATTTCACCAACTGGTCGTTATCTGTGCTATACTCGGGTATAATGGCAGCTTCGGCACCGGCGGCTATGGCACTGTTTTGAGCCAAGAAACCGGCATCGCGCCCCATCACTTCAACAAAGAAGATGCGCTCATGCGAGTGAGCCGTGTCGCGAATCTTGTCAACACACTGAGTTATGGTGTTCAACGTTGTATCGTAGCCAATAGTGGAATCGGTTCCATACAGGTCATTGTCGATTGTTCCGGGCAGACCCACGCAAGGGATGTCGTACATTTCGGCAAAATCGCGTGCTCCGGTCAGTGAGCCGTCACCGCCTATCACTATCAGGGCATCTACTTCGTGCTCAACCAGCTGGGCGTAGGCTTTCTCCTTGCCTTCGGGCGTGGCAAACTCCTTGGAGCGCGCTGTGCGCAATATGGTTCCGCCGGTCTGGATAATGTTGCTCACATCCTCGGTTGTAAAATCTTTTATCTCACCGTTGATGAGGCCGTCATAACCGCGATATATTCCTTTGACGGAATAACCGTTACAAATCGCGCTACGGGTCACGGCGCGAATGGCTGCATTCATTCCCGGGGCATCTCCGCCCGACGTAAGAACACCGATTGTCTTGATTTTTGACGATTTCATCTTCTTGATTCTTTACAAACGACTACAAAGATACGAAAAAGACTTAAATAACAGCCACTGACAACAGGATAATTAAGCTTGTAAGTTGGGTCGCTCATGCGTTTTGAAACAACCATGAAAGTTTTGCCGACATTCAGGATATGGACGTTTCAAAAAAGACACGCCACGCTTTCAATTTGTCAAGCCACCTGTTACAAATGCCAGCCCACGATTTTGGCCAAAAGGCTTCGAAATAAAAAACAGTCTGTCAGGTGTGAAATCCTAACAGACCGCCTTTTATGCGTGAGCGGTAAACGGGACTCGAACCCGCGACCCTCGGCTTGGGAAGCCAATGCTCTACCAACTGAGCCATTACCGCCTCTTTATGTTTGCAAAGTTAATGTTTTTTCCCGACGCGGCAAAACAGTGATACGGTTATTTCTTTTTTTCATCTTTGGCTTTCGCCTTTTCAGTCTCAGCCTGCTTTTGTTGATCGGCCTGTTTGAGCAGCTCGTCCATTTCAGAGAATTGTTTTCCCATGTTGAGAAACAGGTAGATGCGATAGAGCGGAGCTGCCCACCGAGCCGAATCTGAGGGACGGTGCTTCCTGTAACTTTCGAAATAAGGCAGAGCCTTCTGAAACAAGTCCCTGACAGCGGCTTTCTGGCTGTTGTAAGTATTTGCGTCAACATTGGCCTTGATGTTATCATCAATGGCCGTAGCTTTGTTGAAATAGCAACTGGCAATGTAGTAGTTGGCATCAACGTTGGTACTGTCGTGCGCTATAACATACTGCGACAGAGTGATGCATTCATCGTATTTCTTCTGGTGAAACAGCACGACACTCTTGGCATATTTATACATCATCTGATTTTCATCGACTTTAATCATGCTGTCGCACAAGGCCAATCCTTTGTCATAATCTTTGACAGAATTATAGTAGTCAGCCAAACGGGAGAAGAAAAACAGGTCGTTGCCATCGTAGCGCAGGCCCTGCTTCAACTCGTTGACCATATTGGGCATATCCTTGAGAGCAGCATACGACAAGGCTTGATATTGGATACAAAGCTTGATGTTGGCCGTATCGCGCATAGCCAGTTTTTCAAAGTTGAACACGCCTTTGAAATCGTTGAGCGCATAACTGCACGCCATTGACCAGAATGCGCTGCGCGGCATTTTCGTATCGGTGTTTTGTAGACTGTCAGCAATGAATATCGGTGTGCGTGTCACATTGATATACATGGAAAAATACTTGTTGGCCTCGGCATACTGTTTTTTTTTCACAAAAAACAATCCGGCATTAAACAGATTGGGACGATACATTGAAAGTGTCGAACGTATCTTGCCGCGATTCTTAGGCTTGGAACGGCCTTTCTTGTCGGGGCGGCTTTCAAGTTCGTCACACTTGATGAGATTCTCGAATATGCCGTAGGTCGAGGAAAAAAGACGAATGGAATCTTCGGTCTTTTGAAGCTGTTTCAAATATAACTTCTTGTTATAATCGTCGTTAATCTTTCTTTGTGCTTCGGCTCCAAGCAGATATAACTCGGGGTCATTCATCATAGAACTGTCTTTCTTGGCCTTTTCCACGAGGTTTGCGGCCTCATCGTTGCGTCCCGCTTTAAGCGAGGAACGTATTTGTTTGTATTCTTTGCGCGCAGCGATATCGCTGATGCAAAACGACGCGATTAATGCGGTAATAAGTAAAATACGTTTCATCTGCAATCATTTATGGTTTGCAAAGATAGCCAATTCGGTACTATTCACGTTTGTACAGAAAATAAATAAGGTGAAGATTCGATAAAATGCCCCTTCACACGACAATAGCAAGCCGGTGAAGGTTTAAATAGAATGCGAAGATTACTTTTTAGACGCTCTGACAGAAGCAGCAGATGTAGGACAAAGCCGTGTCAGCGCATTCTCCATTGACCGTCAATGCACACCAAGGGCAGCATCACGTCTTCAGTGCTGTCGTTGGCATAAACCAATTGAAGATAGACGAGCGCCGACGAATCACCACTGATATCAGAACGAAGATGGCGCAGGGATTTCAACGAGCCAAACTCCTTTTTTTTCGCCACAACCATTTGCTTATAAAGCACAAGCATCTGTTTCTTATAGGCTTCCGTGGCACTGTCGCACGAAGCCATGCCACGAATGTATTCATCGTATCGCCCATCGGCCAAACAGCGCACATAATGAATAGCAACCTCTCCGGGATCGGACGGCAATGAAGCATCACGACTGCCACACGATGACAACAAGAGGACAGACAAAGCGGATAAGAAAACGAAAAGTTTCATCAGCGATTATTTTTGGCGGATGAATATACGGATGGGAGTACCACAGAAATCCCATTGGGCACGTATCTTGTTTTCAAGGAAACGATAATACGGTTCTTTGACATATTGTGGTAAATTGGCATAGAAAACAAACGTTGGAATCTGCGTGTCGGGAATCTGAGAACAGTATTTTATCTTGATGTACTTCCCCTTGTTGGAAGCAGGAGGATAAGCCTCGATAATGGGCAACATATACTCGTTGAGCTTAGAGGTAGAAATACGCTTCTTGCGATTGAGGTAAACGTTCTTGGCTGTTTCCAATACCTTGTATATATGCTGACTGGTCAGAGCCGAACCAAAAACAATGGGGAAATCAACAAACGGAGCCATGCGGCTGTGTATGGCATCTTCATAGGACTTGATGACCTTTGAACTCTTGTCTTGCACAAGATCCCACTTGTTTACAAAAACAACAAGGCTCTTATTATTGCGCTGAACCAACTGGAAAATATTCATATCCTGTGACTCTATGCCACGCTGAGAATCAATCAACAGAATACAGACATCAGAATTTTCGATGGCACGGATAGAACGCATTACGGAAAAATATTCCAAGTCCTCATTTACTTTGTTTTTCTTGCGTATGCCAGCCGTATCGACTAAAAAAAAGTCGAAACCGAATTTTGTATAGCGCGTATAAATGGAATCGCGGGTGGTGCCGGCAATATTGGTCACAATATTACGCTCTTCGCCTATGAAAGCATTGATCAGACTGCTTTTGCCCACATTGGGACGCCCTACGACAGCAAAGCGAGGTATTTCAAGTTCTTCAGTTTCGCTTTTATCTTCTTTGAACTTAGATACAATCAAATCAAGAAGGTCGCCCGTACCGCTACCTGTCAAAGAAGAGATGCAAAAAGGCTCGCCTAGACCAAACGAATAGAATTCGGCTGCATTGTAACGCAAGCTATTGTTATCTGTTTTATTGGCAACAACAATGACTGGTTTGTCTGAGCGCCGCAAGATGGCCGCTACTTCGTTATCCCAATCGGTTATGCCGTTATTGACATCAACCAAAAAAAGAATCACATCACACTCTTGCGTAGCAATAACTACCTGCTTGCGTATTTCATCCTCAAAAATATCATCGGTGTTGACAACCCAGCCTCCGGTATCCACTACCGAAAATTCCTTGCCACACCACTCCACCTTGCCATACTGACGATCACGAGTAGTACCGGCAATATCACTCACAATGGCATGACGAGTCTTTGTCAAACGATTAAAAAGGGTCGACTTGCCCACATTGGGACGTCCTACTATAGCAACTAAATTTTCCATTATCTGATTATTCTGGTTTATACCCAAACTGGCTCAATCTCTTATCGGAGTTGCGCCAATCCTTGTCTACTTTGACAAAAATACGAATAAACACTTTCTTGTCCAAAAACTTTTCCAACGACTTTCTGGCCTCTGTCGAAACTTTCTTCAAGGCCTTACCCTCATGACCGATAATAATGCCCTTTTGACTTTCATGTTCTACATAAAGCACGGCACTGATTCTTACCAAATCACGACTCTCTTTATATTGTTCAACAACAACCTCGACAGAATAAGGAATCTCCTTGTCATAAAACAACAAGACCTTCTCACGCACGATTTCGGAAACGAAAAACCTCATAGGCTTATCCGTCAACTGATCCTGATCAAAGTAAGGCGGATTCTCAGGCAACTTATCAATAATAAACTTCAACACCTGATCCACATTAAACTTGGCCTTCGCCGAAACGGGAAAAATAAAAGCATCAGGCAGCAATTGCTTCCATTTATCAACCAAGTTCAATAAATCATGCTGATTTGACAGATCTATTTTATTTATCAACACCAACTTAGGTATAGATAAGCGTTTCACCTCGTCAAGAAAATCTTGATTCTTGGAACAATCTTCAATAACATCGGTCACATAAAGCAGCACATCAACATCAGTAAGAGCCGTCTCGCTGAAAGCACGCATCGAAGCCTGTAATTTGTAACTTGGCTTCAACACGCCCGGAGTGTCAGAGAAAACAATTTGACAATCCTCGCGGTTCAATATGCCCATGATGCGATGGCGGGTAGTTTGTGACTTGAATGTCGCAATAGAAATTCTCTCGCCTACGAGCAAGTTCATAAGTGTTGACTTACCGACGTTCGGATTTCCCACAATATTGACAAAACCTGATTTAAAAGCCATTCTTAGGTATTTTACAAAAAAACGCATCTAGACTTACGTGGAGATGCGTTTTATCTATTTACTACTAATTACCAACTTATTTCCCAACAGATTCCCCGTCATAAGCCCACGTCATGTAGGCCGCACCAGAGACAAATCCCGCGCCAAAAGCAGTAAGAATCAATTTGTCGCCCTTTTTAAGCTTTTTCTCATAATCCCAAAGAGCCAAAGGCAGAGTTCCAGCACTCGTATTGCCATAACGCTGGATATTAAGCATTACTTTTTCCATCGGAAGCTCTAAACGATGAGCCACAGCCTGAATAATACGGACATTTGCCTGGTGAGGAATAACCCATGCCAAATTATCTTTGTTCAAATCGTTGCGTTTTGCAATTTCAGCCGTCAAATCGCTCATCGCAGTAACGGCATACTTGAACACAGTGCGCCCTTCCTGATGGATATAATGCATTTTGTGGTCTATAGTGAAATACGAAGGAGGACATACCGAGCCTCCTGCCTTAAGACACAAGAAAGGCAAGCCTTTACCATCTGTACGCAATATTGAGTCCTGCCAGCCTAAATCTTCTTCGGTTGCTTCAACCATTACCGCACCGGCACCATCACCAAAGATTGGGCATGTTGCACGATCCGTATAGTCTACAACTGAAGACATCTTATCTGCACCTATTACGATGACACGCTTGTAACGGCCGCTCTCTATCATGGACGAAACAACATCCATAGTAAATAAGAATCCGCAGCAAGCGGCCGAAATATCAAACGCAAAAGCATTATTCAGGCCCAAGTGCCCCAATACGATTGACGCTGTTGATGGGAAATGATAATCAGGTGTTGAAGTTGATACTATAACAGCATCAATGGTATCGGGATCATAATCGAGCTTTTGCATTAACTGTTTTGCAGCTTTGCGAGCCATATATCCGGTACCTAAACCCTCTTCATTCAATATCCGGCGCTCCTTAACACCGATTCTTGTCATAATCCATTCGTCATTTGTGTCCACCATCCTTGACAATTCGTCATTGTTAAGGACGTATTCAGGGACATATCCACCGACGCCTGTGATTATTGCATGAATTTTTCCCATTTCAACGTACCGATTATTCTGCTACTACTTCTTTTTCTACTGCTAATTTTCCTCTATAGTAGCCGCACGCTGAGCATACCGTATGGTATACATGCCACTCACCACAATTGGGACATTTTGCCAATGTAGGAGCAACGGCTTTATCGTGCGTTCTTCTCTTTAAAGTTCTTGTTTTTGATTGTCTTCTTTTAGGATGTGCCATTTTCTTATTTATTTAAATCTATTCCAGTATTGTATGTATCAGTCTTAGCTTACCAATATGCCATTCAACCGACTTATCATATCAGCATCACACTCTCCTTGCTCGTGTACAGGATGAATGGGTAATGACAGAACAGCCAGCTCATATATCAGTGTGCTGATATCCAGCATTCCTTCGCGGCTGTTTACCAACACGAATTCTTCCGTGTCTTCATCATGATCCGAGAACTTCACTTTAATTTCGTTCTCACTCCTAACAGGAATCTTCAAGTCATGCAAACAACGGTCGCATTCTGTGATAATACAACCATCCATGCTGATTCGCACATTAAATAAATCGTCTATCGTACTCTTGCAGACTTCTACGCATACATCCAAATCGCCTCCTTTGGCCAATGAATGCTCCAACTGCATAAAAAAGTCCGACTTTATCGAATACTTATACGTTTCTTTTTCTGAGCGCATTGCCTTCAAATTGATTCTGTCCGGCATATTCTTAATTTCTGGCTTGCAAAGTTACTATTTTTTTTGTTACCGACCAATTACTTATTGATTCATTTCCTTAATTCAATGCGAAATGTAGTGCCTTTTCCCACTTCTGAATTTTTTACGTATATCCTGCCTTTATGATAGACCTCTACAATACGACGCACAAGCGACAATCCCAAGCCCCAGCCGCGCTGCTTGGTTGTATACCCAGGAACAAACACGGATTTAAAACGATTCCTAGCTATACCCTTACCTGTATCTGTGACCTCAATTATTACCATAGATGTCAATTCGTGCATTGTTAAAACTATGCGGCCACGCCCTGACATTGCATCAATAGCATTCTTGCATAAATTCTCAATTACCCATTCAAACAAGGGCGCACACAATCTCAGATAAACCGGACTTGCAGGTAAATTACAAACATATTCCACTTGATCGGGAGTACGCATAGACAAATAATTGACCACATGCCACATCACCTCGTTCAGGTTTTCTTCTTTGGATTCGGGCATAGAGCCTATTTTTGAGAATCTCTCGGCTATCAGATTTAAGCGTTCTACATCCTTGTTCATCTCACCTACCATCACATTACCCGGATATGTTTCTCGCAAAAGCTCTATCCAAGCCATAAGAGAGCTGATAGGAGTTCCAAGCTGATGAGCAATCTCTTTGGTCAAGCCAACCCAAACGCGGTTTTGCTCAGCACGCTTTGAACTTAGCAGCGCATATGCCATTATTATAAGGAATACTGCTACAATACCAATTTGTATATAAGGATAGACCGACAGACGCTTCAACAGCAAGGATTCGTCATAGAGCACTTCCATATAGTTATTGTTTGTTTCCGAATCAGATGGGTCGTAACTTAACTTTATGCTATAGCCTTCCCGGCGCAAATCTTCCACCTTATGCCGAAGAGCTATTACAGAATCCGCCTTACTGTCATACTTCAGCTTTAAATTTCTGTAGTCAAGGACTTCACCTTTCCTATTCAATACAACGACGGGAATTGCGTCATTGTTATTAATGACTTTCAAAACAAGGCTTAAGTCAGTATTTTCGTCAGCTTTATTAAGCGAACGCATAGCCTCTGCCCAAACCACCATTTTTGATTTGGTGTCCTTTTCCAATGTCTTCACTAGATAGTGAGAAAACACCAATGATATGGTTGCTATCGACACAGCAACCACCACAAGCACATATTTTACCTGTTTGCTCCTATCAATCCATTGCATACGCACAATTGTTCTTGATATTAATAACGTTGCTGCGTACGTTTTATTATACAGAAAAGCCCGGTGATACGACCGGGCTCTCTATCTTTATGCGCTTGCCATCCAGTCGCAAGGGCTGCTTGGCAAATTATTCATATCAAAAATCTGCAGTTTTTGGAGTGCGCGGAAAAGGTATCACATCACGGATATTCTGCATTCCGGTCACAAATAATATAAGACGTTCAAAGCCCAATCCAAAACCGCCATGCGGACATGTTCCGAATTTTCGGGTGTCAAGATACCACCACATATCCTTCATTGGAATATTACGAACGCGTATTTGTTCCTGCAGCTTCTCATAGTTTTCTTCACGCACGCTTCCACCGATAATTTCACCTATCTGAGGGAAAAGGACATCCGTACCTTGAACCGTTTTTCCATCCTTGTTCATCTTCATGTAAAATGCCTTTATTTCCTTCGGATAGTCAGTCATGATAACAGGTTTCTTGAAATGATGCTCAACAAGGTAGCGCTCATGCTCGCTTGCAAGATCCATACCCCAACTTACCGGAAACTCAAATTTTTGTCCTTCTTCTACTGCCTTTTCAAGAATCTTTATACCCTCTGTATAAGGCAATCTGACAAAGTTTTCGGCTATCACCGATTGCAAACGCTCCAAAAGCGTATTATCAATCATTTTGTTGAGGAATTCCAAATCGTCTTTACAATTTTCAAGAGCCCACTTGATACAGTATTTGATAAAATCTTCTTCCAAATCCATCAAATCTTCCAAATCAATAAAGGCCACTTCAGGTTCAATCATCCAGAATTCGGCCAAATGCCGTGGTGTATTGGAATTTTCTGCACGGAATGTCGGTCCGAACGTATATATAGAACCCAATGCTGTCGCTGCTAATTCACCTTCAAGCTGTCCGCTTACCGTCAACGAAGTCATTTTTCCGAAAAAATCATCCGAATAGTCAATACGGCCGTTCTCGTCTTTTTTCAAATCATAGAGATTCTTCGTTGTCACCTGGAACATCTCGCCGGCTCCTTCGCAATCGCTCGCCGTTATAATTGGTGTATGAAAATAGAAAAAGCCATGCTCATGAAAATAACGATGAATGGCTATTGCCATATTATGACGTATGCGAAACACAGCACCAAATGTATTGGTACGCAAACGCAGATGAGCATTCTGACGCATATACTCGAAAGTCTGCCCTTTTTTCTGCATCGGATAATCGGATGGGCACAATCCCAGCACTTCAATTTTTGTTGCCTGCAACTCACTGGCCTGACCGGCACCGGGGCTTTTCGTCAGTAAGCCGTTTACACTGATACAGGCTCCCGTTGTGATCTGCTTGAAAAGTTCCGCTTCAAAATTGGCAGCATCAGCCACTACCTGTACATTCTTTATAGTAGAACCGTCGTTCAATGCTATAAAATGAACAGCCTTACTGCCACGATGCGTACGCACCCAACCTTTGACATTCACTTCAGAGCCGTAGGCTTCGGAAGCCAACACGTCAATAACTTTTGTTCTTTTTATCGCTTTCATCGAATTGCTGTATTTCTTTATTTATTCATACGCGCCCATGCGAAGCACACGCACTTCATCTTCTGTCAGGAACCGCCATTCACCGCGTCGGAGGTTCTTTTTGGTTAATCCTGCAAAATACACGCGGTCGAGTTTCACCACATGATAGCCCAATGTTTCGAATATGCGACGCACAATGCGGTTACGCCCACTATGAATCTCAATACCTACTTGCTTCTTGTCTGTTTCGCTCGCATATTCAATAGCATCGGCCTTTATTTCGCCATCGTCCAATTCAATTCCGGTCAAAATCTTTTTCATATCCTCTTCCGAAACAGATTTATGCAGGTATACATGATAAATCTTCTTTTTCATATACTTCGGGTGCATCAGACGCGAAGCCATATCACCGTCGTTTGTCAACAGCAATACGCCGGTAGTGTTGCGATCCAGACGGCCTATCGGATATATACGCTCAGGACAAGCATTTTTTACCAGATCCATCACCGTCTTACGATTTAGCGGATCATCGCTCGTCGTCACATAATCTTTGGGTTTGTTGAGAAGTATATAGATCTTGTCTTCAAGCATCACATTCTGATCCTTGTACCTTACTTCATCCGAGCGCATCACCTTCGTACCCAATTCGGTGACAACCTTTCCATTCACTGTGACAAGCCCTTCGGTTATAAATCTGTCGGCATCGCGACGCGAACAGATTCCGGCATTAGCCAGATATTTGTTTAGACGGATGGGTTGGTTGGGATCTACATTGGCTTCTTTGTAGCGAAGCACTTTCTTCAAGCCATACTTGCCCGCCAAATCGTATTCATATGGACGTTTACGTTTTTGAGGCTGCCGTCTTGGTGCATATCCACCACGGTCATTACGCTGACGATCGCCAAAATAACGATTGCCATTATAATTATCTACTCTGTTGCCATAATTGTTTTCATAGCTGCCGCCATTATAGCCTTCGCGATAATCAAAATCAACCCTATTAAAAGCATCTGGCTGCGACTGGTAAGGACGTGGACGATAAGCACCGCGCTGATAAGCATTACGCTGAGGCTGGAATCTGTTATAATTTTCCCTTCTCTCGTCATTATAACGGGTTGTATTATAGTTTCGTTCTCTTCCTGCATATTCTTCGCCGTGTGTTTGCTCGTTGGCATTGGCACTACGGTTAAACCGCTGTTCACGCGGTGCAAATTGCGACAATGACGAACCATAACGCGGACCGCGAAATCCATTTTCACGGGGCTGATAACTGTTTTCGCGTGGCTGGTAGCCGTTCTCACGCGGTTGATAATTGTTTTCGCGTGACTGGTAATTGTTTGTTCGCGGCTGGTATCCGTTCTGTTCGCGGCGATAAGGGGTAGCCGTATAGGCTGTCACCTTTTCGCCATGCGATATATGGCGACGGATGCGCGGACGAGCCGTCGTTGGTTTTCTGTCGGCTTGAACGGCTGAATTCTCAGGCGTTTCCGATTCTGAAACAGAAGCTTTCTGTTGTTCAATGTTTTCTTCGTCTATCATAACTATTTGATTGATATTAAAGCCTCACGGCTCTTATTTTGTTTGAATATAATCTTTAAATTGTACATGCAACACATGTATCAATACTTATAACATCAGCAACTACGTATGCATCGACTGTGTCTAAATTCCTGTGTAAGACTGAGGGGTAATGGCACGCAATTCTGCCTTTACCGAGTCCGACACATCAAGGCTTTCTATGAAATTGTGGATAGTGGCTTCGGTTATCTCGTTATTGGTACGGGTCAAGGCCTTCAATGCTTCATAGGGATGCGGATAGGCCTCACGACGCAGAATGGTCTGAATGCCTTCGGCAACAACTGCCCAGCATCCATTCAAATCGGCATCGATGCTCTCACGGTGCAGCAATAACTTGCGCAAGCCTTTCAAAGTGCTGGCGAGGGCTATCATCATATGTCCCAAAGGTACACCTATGTTACGCAAGACTGTCGAGTCTGTCAAATCGCGTTGCAAGCGTGATATGGGAAGTTTCGTCGAAAGGAACGCAAGTATGGCGTTGGCCATTCCCATATTTCCCTCCGAATTTTCAAAATCGATGGGGTTGACCTTATGCGGCATTGCACTCGAGCCGACTTCTCCTGCCTTAATCTTTTGTTTGAAGTAGTTCATCGAAATATACTGCCAAAAATCGCGGTCAAGATCGATAACAATCGTATTGATGCGCTTCAGTGCATCGAATATTTCGCCCAGCCCGTCATAGTTGGATATCTGCGTGGTATACTGCTCGCGCTCCAATCCGAGACGTTCTTCTACGAAACGATTGCAAACGGTCTTCCAGTCATATTGCGGATAGGCCACATGGTGAGCGTTCAGGTTACCCGTGGCTCCGCCAAACTTAGCGGGATATGGCAAACGCCGCAACTCGGCAATCTGACGTTCCAGACGATAAGCAAACACCTTTATTTCCTTTCCAAGACGCGTAGGCGATGCAGGCTGTCCGTGTGTATGCGCAAGCATAGGCACATCTTTCCATTCTTCTGCATAGGCATTAAGCTGGTCTACCAATTCGTCCAAAGCCGGATAAACCACCGCCGACATTGCCTCCTTGAGCATCAGCGGAAAGGAGGTATTATTGATATCCTGCGATGTCAATCCAAAATGAATGAATTCCTTATATTCATCCAAACCACCTATCTCGTCAAATTTTTCCTTGATAAAGTATTCTATCGCCTTGACATCATGATTTGTCACCTTTTCTATGTCTTTTACGCGCTGGGCATCGGCTTCCGACAAATTTTCATAGAAACCACGCAAACGCGGAAACAGCGACTTGTCAAAGCCAGTCAATTGAGGTAACGGCAATTCACACAGCATCACAAAGTACTCTATCTCAACTCTTACACGATGCTTAATCAAAGCATATTCTGAAAAATAAGGAGACAGGCAATCCACCTTACTGCGATACCGACCGTCTATGGGTGAGACGGCTGTCAATACATCTAAATCCATGTGTAACGTTTTAAATGATTGCAAAGTTAGTCATTTCCATCGAAAACAACCGCACTGTCTTTACTCTTTTTACACATCGACGGCACACGGGCCTTCAAAACGAACGCATGATTTAAGACGGCCTGTTTCGCTGACCGAAAATGTCGCAAAACTCTGTTTTTTCACAGCATACGCAAAGCATGACGAAAAATATTCCTATATTTGCAAGACCTATCTGCCAATATAGACTGCCTGAGCAGTTATAAAAGCAGAGCTTCCAAATATAATAACCACTGAAAAGCTTCACAATGGAAAAAGAAAAGTTACTCTCAATCGTGTCACAATTTGATATTCCTGGCACTGTAGTCGACATTAAGCCGCTCGGTAACGGACTTATCAACGACACTTTCAAAGTTACCACCCAAGAAAAGAATTGTCCCGACTATGTGCTGCAACACATCAACAATGCCATTTTCACAGATGTTGATATGCTGATGCACAACATCGTTGCCGTGACAACTCACATCCGTAAGAAACTCGAAGAAAAAGGCGAAACCGACATTAACCGCAAGGTACTTAACTTCCGCCCCGCAAAGCAATCTGGAAAATACTACTTCTGCGATGAAAACGGCAAGTACTGGCGCATCATGGACTTCATCCCCGATGCTGTCACAAAGTCGGAAGTTACACCGGCCTCAAGTCACGACGTCGGTATAGCCTTCGGAAATTTCCAGGCCATGCTGTCGGATTTGCCTGAAAAGCTCGGAGAAACAATCCCCAACTTTCATAACATGGAATTTCGGCTGCAGCAGTTGCGCGATGCCGTTAAAGCCGACCGCGTGGGACGCCTTGCAGAAGTACGCGACATCGTAGAAGCTATAGAAAATGACGCTGAAGAAATGTGCAAAGGCGAACGCCTCTTCCGCGAGGGCCTGCTGCCCAAACGTATATGCCACTGCGATACAAAGGTTGACAATCTCCTGTTTGAAAAAGACGGCAGTGTGCTCAGCGTTATTGACCTCGATACCGTTATGCCCAATTTCGTTTTCAGCGATATCGGCGATTTCTTGCGCTCGGCAGCCAACACAAGCCGCGAAGACGAGCCCGATTTGAACAAAGTGAACTTCCGCATGGAAATATTCGAGGCCTTCACCGACGGCTACCTTGAAAGTACCAAGAGCTTCCTGCTACCTGTTGAACGCGAAAACATTCCTTACGCTGCCAAACTGTTCCCCTTTATGCAGTGTGTACGCTTCTTTGCCGATTATCTCGACGGAGACCGCTATTACAAGATTCAGTATCCGGAACACAACCTCGTGCGTACGCGTGCGCAGCTCAAACTGTATCAAAGCGTCAAAGAGAACGAAGCAAGAATGGCAGAATACGTCAACAGCCACAAATAGAAAAACAGCTGTAATAGTTTTTTAAAACAAACCGGCGCGTTGGCCTTGACATGATGAAGGCAGACGCGCCGGTTTTGTATGCTTGCGTAAAAACGCTCTCTATTTCTTCAACAATTTTTGAAGCAGCTCAGGCTCATTGGTTGTGATGTAGTCAACACCTTCATTGATAAAATGCTTCAGGTTGTTCTCATCGTCAACAGTCCACACATTCACTTTCAGACCAAGATCGTGGCATTCCTTGATCCATTCGGGATGAGTCTTCAGGAATACGTTTTCGTGATAATCGGGACCGGTACAGCCTATCTGCTTGAGCTTCTGTGGGGGAAGGTCTCCGTTCAGATAATATACAGGAGTGCCTTTGGGTGCTTTTTCAATGATGCGCAGCACGGCTGCATAGCTGAAAGCGATATAGTCGACATCCTTCTCCATCTTGAATTTCTTTACGGCAGCAAGCGTCTTGTCAACGCACTGGTTGAGCTGCCACAAATCCTTATGGCTCTTGATTTCAATGACAAGGCGCGACTTGCCTTTCTTGGCAACCTTGAGATACTCTTCCAAGGTAGGTATCTGCTCACCATTGTCAAGCCTTATCTTACGCACTTCATCGAAAGTGGCGCTCTGAATGTTCACGCCTTTGAAAGTGGCATCGTGATTGACTACGACATGGCCGTCTGCCGTCATCCACAAATCGATTTCCGAGCCATAGCATCCTATACGGTCGGCATTCTCATACGAGCTAATGCTGTTTTGAGCCGAGCCCGGAGCTTTCCAATAGCCTCTGTGGGCTACTACCTGCGTATCGGCCATCGCACTTGCTGAAAGAAGCAGGCACAGACCGAAAACAATCTTACGTATTTTCATCTCTCTTTGATTTTTGTATTTTCACTTGCAAAAATACCCATAAATCCCATATGCAGACATAATGGCACGTGATATTTTTCGCCTTTTCAAAAAATATGCCGCCAAATCATCGTTTAGACAATCTATATGCCGCTTGTGCAGATTTGTTTTTGTATTTTCGCAACATGGTACTTCATTATTTCAAACTGCGTTACCTTGTAGCGGCATGCGTTATGCTTTTCGGCTTTCATGCCGCCAACGCCGGTTCGTTTGTCCCGAAAGACAACGGAAAAGCTCTTGTCAATCCGGGCATGGGCTGGACAATGCACTTTTATTCCAACCTGTTGCAGAACTATGGGTCGAAGCTCGAAGCCGAAGACGTATTAGACGACTTTCCCGGCCTCAGCACTGTTTACCTGCGCCTGCCATGGAGCTTTCTTGAGCCTAAGGAAGGAGTTTTTAACTGGGAACTCGTCGATACCCCTGCACAACGCTGGATACAAGCGGGCAAAAAGGTTGCCTTCCGCGTCACGGCCACCGAGAACTGGCTCAGCCGTGCCACACCGCAATGGGTCTTCGACGCCGGAGCACATTATTATAAGGTAGGCAACTACCTGGAGCCCGATTATGCCGACTCGGTGTTCCTAAGCAAAGTAGAGCATTTTATCAAAATCATGGCCCAGCGCTACGACAACAATCCGAATGTCGCTTTTATCGACATTGGCCATTTCGGCATGTGGGGCGAAGGCCACACGGTGCTCTCCACCCCAGTTCACGGACGCTCGTGGGGCATCGAGACACAAAAGAAAATCATCGATATCTATTGCAAATATTTCAAGCACACGCAGTTGGTCATCTCTGACGACTTCGCTGGACACGATGCGCCCATCGTTCACTCGCCTATCATAGACTACGCTCTATCAAAAGGGGTTACGCTGCGAGACGACAGCATATTGGTGCAACCCGCACCGCGTCATTGGTACCACAGCGGCATGGCCGGGCTCTTCTGGCCCACCCTGCCCGTAGTGCTTGAGCACGAACACATGCTCGGTTCGATGGAACGCGGAGCATGGAACCGCGAATTGCTGCTTAAATCGGTCGAAGACTATCACGCTTCCTACATGTCGATACATTGTTGGCCAAGGCAAGAACTTGACTCAAACCGCCAAATCATAGACCGCATCAACCGCCGCCTCGGCTACCGTATCCAAGTGGCCAGCGCCAAATGGCCCGACAAAGTGAAAAAGAACGAGCCGTTTCAGATAGCATCCAACTGGAAAAACGCAGGCGTTGCACCATGCTATCAAGGCGGCTACCCCTGCTTCACCATCAAGAACGAACGCGGAGGAATCGTTTCGGTCATGGTAGCCACCGATTTCAACATAAAAATACTCCCCGTATCCAAACCCGGGAAAGCACCAGCCGTTCCCCTATTCTCGCGCTTCACCGTAGCTCCCGCAATCAGCGACTCGTGTGGCACATTCTTCCGCACATGCCGCCCGGGAAAATACAAAATCTACGTTTCTGTAGGCACACTCGACGGAACTCCCACAATAGAAATGCCCTACGACCAGACTGACGGCAAGAAACGCTACCTGATGGGCGACATAACTGTCACCGATTAGGCTGTAAATTCAGACACAAACGCAGCAGATTTCAACACAAACGCTGAAAAAAATAAACGGCCGCACGCGTAACAAAACGCAGCGGCCGTTTAATTATGCCTGATAAGCAGCAGAAACGTATTCTATTACTTCTTATTGATATAATCTACAATCCATTCGCCTACTTCCTTGGTGCCATATTTAGCCCCGCCCTCGACTTGTATCTCGGGAGTGCGCACATTGGCATCGAGACTGGCATTGACAGCCTCACGAATCAAAGCACCTTCGGCCTTGCAGTCAAAATATTCGAAAAGCATGGCTGCAGACAATATCTGAGCCAAAGGATTGGCAATGTTAAGCCCCTTGGCCTGAGGCCAGGAACCATGGATGGGCTCAAAGACGGGAGTGCCCGTTCCCGTAGAAGCCGAAGGCAACAAGCCCATGCTACCGCTGATGCAAGAGCCCTCGTCTGTTAGGATATCGCCAAAGGTATTTTCAGTTACCATCACGTCAAAAAAACGAGGCTCGGCAATCATGCGCATAGAAGCATTGTCGACATACATAAAGTCGGTTTTCACATCGGGATAGAGAGGTACCATCTCCTGAGCCACCTTGCGCCACAAGCGAGAGCTGGCCAAGACATTGGCCTTGTCGACCACGGTAAGATGCTTATTGCGCTTGCGGGCATACTCGAATGCGACCTTTAGGATGCGCTCTATCTCAGGACGTGTGTAATAATTGGTATCGTAGGCCTTGTCTTCGCCCTCAAATTTTTCGCCAAAGTACATGCCGCCCGTCAACTCACGAATGCAAATGAAATCGGCACCATCAATCAGCTCATCCTTCAATGGCGACTTGTGCAAAAGGCACTTAAACGTCTGCACGGGACGGATATTGGCAAAAAGCCCGAGTTTCTTGCGCATGGCCAAAAGCCCCTGCTCGGGACGCACCTTGGCCGTCGGGTCATTATCAAACTTAGGATCGCCAACGGCAGAGAAGAACACGGCATCGGCCTCCTTGCAAACCTCAAACGTCTCTTCGGGAAAAGGATCGCCAACGGCGTCAATTGCACTCGCACCGCATAAAGCCGACTTGAAAGACACTTCGTGGCCAAACTTGTTGGCAATGGCCTTGATTACGTTCACACCCTGTACGGAAATCTCGGGGCCGATTCCATCACCGGCCAATACTGCTATTTTCAAATTCATATTCTAATAAAAAACTATTCATTAAACAATAAGCCTTCACAACGAGACATTTATTCATTTTCAGCCTTTTCCATACTCTCAAGCACGTTAAGCATCTTGATGGTGGCTTTGATTGCCGCACCTGTCTGGTCGGCATCAAGACCGCGCGTACGGATTGTCTTGCCTTCAAAGTTCCACGAAATGACTGTCTGCACCAAAGCATCGGTACGTCCGCCCGGAGGTATCGTCACAAAGTAATTGATCAAGACAGGGAACTTGCGATGAAGACGCTCCACATAGATTTCACGAAGCCCTCGCACGAAAGCATCAAACTGACCGTCGCCCATGGCACCTGCCTCATATTCGCGGCCGTCAATCTCTATACGGAGCGAAGCATGCGAATGGAGCCCGTGAGCCGTAGTCACAAGATAACTGATGAGCTTCACCTTCGATTCGCCCACAGAATGCTTTATCACATCACTCACAATGTAAGGCAAATCATCAGGAGTGACAATTTCCTTACGGTCGCCCAGCTCCGTGATACGGGCAGTTACCTGCTTGGTCTGCTCAGGCGTAAGCTCCAGCCCGAGTTCCTCAAGATTGCGCTGGATATTGGCCTTGCCACTATTCTTGCCCAAGGCATACTCGCGGCGACGGCCAAAACGCTCAGGGAGCAAATCGCTGCAATAAAGGCCATGCTTGTTGTCGCCATCGGCATGGACTCCGGCTACCTGCGTAAACACACTCTCGCCGACTATAGGCTTGTTGGGCGGAATGATAATGCCGGAATATGTCTCGACCATGCGACTTACTTTGTATAGATTGCTCTCTTTTATACTTGTACGCGCATTAAATTGGTCGTGCAATATGGCTTGCACACTTGCCAATGGGGCATTGCCGGCACGCTCGCCCAATCCGTTGATTGTAGAATGGATGCCTTTGCAACCGCTCAGCACTGCCGCAAGAACGTTAGAGATGGCCAAATCATAATCATTGTGAGCGTGAAAATCGAAATGAAGACCGCGATAACGCTTCACCATTTTGCGCATATACTCAATGACATTGAGCGGATTCAGAATGCCTAAAGTGTCAGGCAGCATGAATCTGCGGATATTCTCCTTGCTTAAAGTATCGACCATGGCGTAAACGAAATCAGGGGAATCCTTCATGCCGCTGCTCCAATCCTCAAGATATACATTCACACCTATTCCCAAACGGTCGGCATAGTCTATGGAACGGCGGATATCATCAATGTGCTCTTGCGGCTGCTTTTTCAATTGATAGAGGCAATGTCTCAACGAACCCTTGCAAAGCAAGTTTATATTTTTACAGCCGCAATCATTCAGCCAATCCAACGAAAGATGGCCATCCACGAATCCCAAGACTTCCACGCGGTTGAGCATCGCGTTGTCTTCGGCCCAATGGCAAATCAGACGTGTAGCTTCGCGCTCGCCTTCGGAGACTCGCGCCGATGCTACCTCTATGCGATCCACGTTGAGGTCTTGCAAAAGCAGACGGGCGATGTTCAATTTTTCACGGGGCACAAACGATACGCTATCGGTCTGTTCGCCGTCGCGCAGCGTTGTGTCCATTATTTCTATGTATGGCTGTATATTCTGTTTCATTCCTTTCCGACGCTTTTGCGCTCGTAGGCTTCTATCTTGTCTTTGTTTTTCAGGAGGTAGTCTATGTCATCGAGCGCGTTTTCAAGACAATATTTCTTATAGCCATTGATTTCAAAATGTTCCTGCTCGCCTGTGGCCGTGTTTGTTACGGTCTGTTGGGGCAAGTCCACGATTACTTCGACACTTGCATCCTTTTCGATCGACGCAAAGAGGTTTGCGAGGAATTTTTCGCTTACTTGCACGGGCAGCACAAAGTTGTTCAGTTCATTGTTCTTGTGTATGTCGGCAAAGAAGCTGCTGATGACTACTCTGAACCCGTAGCCGGCGATGGCCCATGCAGCATGTTCACGACTTGAACCGCAGCCGAAGTTTTTCCCTGCCACAAGGATTTGACCTTTGTACTTAGGGTTGTTCAATACAAAGTCTTCTTTTTTTGTTCCATCGGGATTGTAGCGCCAGTCTCTAAACAGGTTGTCACCAAAGCCCTCTTTGGTGGTTGCTTTAAGGAAACGGGCGGGTATGATTTGATCCGTGTCGACGTTTTCAAGTGGAAGTGGCACACATGTGCTCTTGATGATGCCGAATTTCGCTTTCATCGTTATTGTTGTTTTGGTGATTATAAAAAGACTCTCGGGTCGGTTACTTTTCCTGTTACTGCTGCTGCCGCCGCGGTGAGCGGACTTGCCAACATGGTGCGTGCTCCGGGTCCCTGACGCCCCTCAAAGTTGCGGTTGGATGTTGATACGCTGTATTTTCCGGCCGGTATCTTGTCGTCGTTCATGGCCAGACAGGCCGAACATCCGGGCTGCCGTATTTCGAATCCGGCTTCTTCGAGTATTTTGTCGAGTTTTTCTTCGCGTATTTGTTTGTCCACGGCCCAGCTTCCCGGTACGAGCCAGGCTATGAGTCCGGGAGCTATTTTGCGGCCTTTC
>CAKRYD010000016.1 GCA_934426255.1 uncultured Bacteroidaceae bacterium
TTGCGCCCCACCACGGGTCGTACCAACCCCACGTATAATCCCAACAGGATCGATACCACCAACGATTATAATACCAGGGGTCGTAGGCATATGACCAAAAAGCCCAACTGGGCAGACCGAAAGCCCAACTGTCGTAATAGACATCCCAGGTGTTTCCGTAACAGATGTCCCAATAATACGGACTGCTAACTATTACACCGGCAGGCGAATGGAAGCGGATGATTAGTTTGGAACAAGAATAGTCATCGTTGTTGTCTAACTGACTCGACGTAACAGAGGATTCTTGCAACTCAACATCGCTCTCCGCATTGCTGCGGCGATTATAGGCATCTACATCCGTATTGTTCCTGCGAAGAGGGGCAGTTTCAGTTGCTGTATAGGTTTCATTGCTTTGTTGCTGTGGCAAATTTTTCACATGAACTTCTTTTACTTCCTTGGAAGGAATGTAGTAAACATCATTCTGGGCATTGCTGCAAAAGGGCAGCATGGAAAAAGCCGAAATCAATAATAAAAACTTCTTCATGGCTTGCTTCTTTTTAATGTAGGCTACGAAAATACTTATTTATATCGAAATGATGACGGATGAAACGTGGGAATTACTTACTATAGAATCTGTATTTCAAATCTTTTAACGCAGAAAAGCTGCAAAATGATGAATTTGACAAGTAGCGAAATTGAAACATCCCAAAGCTGTGCCCCGCGAAACGCGGAACAAAGCTTTGGGATTGTAACAAGAGGGATTTTATTCCTCTATGCCGTACTCGCTCCAGCTCTTGATGGCCAAATCGTCTATGCTCAAAGTGCAGAAAGCATAGATGAAAGCCGATGCCAAACGTGGATTGGTGATGAGAGGAACATTCAAATCGATGGCCGCGCGACGAATCTTATAACCGTTGTCAAGCTCGGTAGGCGTCAGGTTTTTCGGGATGTTGATGACCATATCGATTTCTTTGTTGTGAAGCATGTCGAGAGCTTGCGGACTTTCGGCTTCGTTGGGCCAATACACAAGCGTGTTCTTGATGCCGTTCATCGTAAGGTAGCTGCTGCTTCCGCCTGTGGCATACAATTCGTAACCGTGGTCTACCAACATTTTGCAGGCATCGAGCAATTCGGCTTTTTGCTTGGCAGAACCGCTTGAAATGAGAATGGTCTTCTTGGGTATGCGCTGCCCTACCGAAAGCATGCTCTTTAACAAGGCATGGGAAGTGTCGTTGCCCAAACAGCCGACTTCGCCGGTTGACGACATATCGACTCCCAATACAGGGTCGGCATTCTGCAAACGATTGAACGAGAACTGGCTGGCTTTGATACCGACATAGTCCAAATCGAAAAGGTTGCGCGAAGGAGGTGTGACCGGAACACCGAGCATTACTTTGGTCGCCAACTCTATGAAATTGATTTTTAAAACCTTGCTGACAAACGGAAAACTGCGTGAAGCGCGGAGATTGCACTCAATGACTTTTATTTCGTTTTCGCGAGCAAGATACTGAATGTTGAACGGGCCGCTGATTTGTAGCTGCTGCGCTATCTTTTTCGATATTTTCTTGATGCGTCGAATGGTTTCGACATAGATTTTCTGCGGTGGGAATTGAATGGTGGCATCGCCCGAATGAACACCTGCAAATTCGATATGCTCGCTGATGGCATAGGCAATGATTTCACCGTTGCGCGCTACGGCATCCATCTCTATCTCTTTGGCATGCTCGATAAAGCGGCTAACTACAACGGGGTGTTTTTGAGAAACATTCGCGGCCAGTTTCAAAAATCGCTCTAACTCATCCTGATTGGAACAAATGTTCATCGCAGCACCGGAAAGAACGTAGGAAGGACGCACCAAAACGGGGAATCCGACTTTTTTGATAAACTGATTGATTTCGTCCATGTTGGTAAGCGCGCTCCACTCGGGCTGATCCACACCGATACGGTTCAGCATTTCCGAAAACTTCTCGCGATCTTCGGCATTATCGATGTTTTTGGCGGTTGTGCCCAAGATCGGAACAAGCTGTCCGTCTAAACGCAAAGCCAAATTGTTGGGAATTTGTCCTCCGGTAGATATGACAACCCCATAGGGCGTTTCCAAATCGATGATGTCCATAACGCGTTCGAACGTCAGTTCGTCAAAATAAAGACGGTCACACATGTCATAATCGGTGGAAACGGTTTCAGGATTGTAGTTGATCATGACGCTGCGATAGCCTTCCTTTCTAATCGTTGCCAAAGCCTGCACGCCACACCAGTCGAACTCGACAGAACTACCGATGCGGTAGGCACCCGAACCAAGAACAATGACAGAGCGTTTGTCATGCTCGTAAGTAATGTCATTGCCCGTTCCATTATAAGTAAGGTAAAGGTAATTGGTCTGGGCAGGGTATTCGGCCGCTAACGTGTCGATTTGCTTGACAACAGGGAGAATGCCTAACTGTTTTCTGCGGTTGCGCACTATCATGATGGCCTTTTCAATGTCCATGTCTGCCTCCATTTGTAAGGCGCGGGCAATCTGAAAGTCCGAATATCCCTGACGTTTTGCCTTTCTAAGTAGCTCAGCATTTATCAGGCTGATGTTAGGGCAACGCTGTAGCTCCAAATCGGTCTGACGGATATTGTAAAGCCTTTGCAGAAACCACTTATCGATTTTTGTGAGCGTATGAATCCGGTCGATGGTAAAGCCTTCGCTGAACGCTTTGGCAATAACGAGCAAACGTTTGTCGGTAGGTTCTTTCAATGCCTCTTCGATATCGGGCACATTGAATTCCTTGTTTTCTTCAAAGCCGTGTATTCCCTGCCCTATCATGCGGAGTCCTTTCTGGATGGTTTCCTCGAACGTGCGTCCGATGGCCATTACTTCACCAACCGATTTCATGCTTGAGCCCAACTCTCTGTCTACTCCGCGGAACTTGCTTAAATCCCACCTTGGTATTTTACATACGATATAGTCAAGAGCCGGTTCGAAGAATGCGCTTGTTGTGCGTGTCACGGAGTTCTTGAGTTCAAATAGTCCGTAGCCTAATCCCAACTTGGCTGCAATGAATGCCAAAGGATACCCCGTTGCTTTGGAGGCCAAGGCCGATGAACGGCTCAAGCGGGCATTGACTTCGATGACGCGATAGTCTTCGGATTTGGGATCCAAAGCGTATTGCACATTGCACTCACCGACAATGCCGATGTGACGAACGATTTTAATGCTCAGCGCACGCAATTTATGATATTCGCTGTTGCTCAAAGTTTGCGAAGGAGCAACTACAATGCTTTCACCTGTATGGATGCCAAGCGGGTCGAAGTTTTCCATATTGCAGACGGTGATGCAATTGTCGTATTTGTCGCGTACTACTTCGTATTCGATTTCTTTCCACCCTTTGAGGCTCTTTTCTACCAAGACTTGAGGAGAAAACGAAAAAGCTTTCTCTACGATTGTATTAAGTTCGGCTTCGTTGTCACAAAAGCCCGATCCCAAACCGCCTAATGCGTAAGCCGCACGAATGATGACGGGATATCCCAATTCCTTTGCAGCCTTGCGTGCTTCTTCTGCGTTTTCACAGGCATGGCTCTTGATGGTCTTTACATTTATTTCATTGAGCTTTTCGACAAAGAGCTCGCGGTCTTCGGTATTCATTATGACTTGGACGGGTGTTCCAAGTACCTGGACATCGTATTTCTCGAATACTTTTGCTTGCGAAAGGGCTACGCCGCAGTTCAATGCGGTTTGTCCGCCGAATGCTAGCAATATTCCTTGCGGACGTTCTTTTGCAATTACTTTTTCCACAAAATAAGGTGTAACCGGCAAAAAGTAAATTTGGTCGGCCACGCCTTCGGATGTTTGTACGGTGGCTATGTTAGGATTAATCAGTACCGTTTCTATGCCTTCTTCTTTCAGTGCTTTTAAAGCTTGTGAGCCGGAATAATCAAACTCTCCTGCTTCACCTATTTTTAATGCTCCGGAACCTAAAAGCAATACTTTCTTTATTTTTTGCTCTTTCATTGTTTTATCAGGTTGAGAGTTAGTTTTCATTTAACATGTGTGCGAAATCGTCGAACAAATATTCCGTATCTATCGGACCGCTGCACGCTTCGGGATGGAATTGTACACTGAACCATGGCTTGTTGCTGTGCTTTACGCCTTCATTGGAACCGTCGTTCATATTCAGGAAGAGCGGAGTCCAATCATTTGGCAGCGTTTTGTTGTCAACGCAGTAACCATGGTTCTGGCTCGTGATGAAACACTTGTTTGTACCCACCAATCTCACCGGCTGATTATGACTGCGATGTCCGTATTTTAGCTTGTAGATAGATGCGCCTGCGGCTTTCGACAATAGCTGGTTGCCCATGCAAATGCCCATGCATGGACGTGTTTCAG
The DNA here is from genome assembly GCA_934426255.1 of uncultured Bacteroidaceae bacterium. Classification (GTDB taxonomy): domain Bacteria; phylum Bacteroidota; class Bacteroidia; order Bacteroidales; family Bacteroidaceae; genus UBA6382. The sequence continues at coordinate 4,352 of CAKRYD010000016.1, forward strand.
AATTGCCAAGAAATTTTCGTATGTTTTCGACCGTAGCTACACACGTATCAGGATCACCGGGACCATTGGCCAGGAAAAGGGCATCGAAGTCCAAGGCATTGAAATCGTAGTCCCAGGGAACGCGTATAACCTCCAGACCTCTTTTTATGAGACAACGGATGATATTGTTTTTTACACCGCAATCGACCAGGACTACGCGTTTGTCGGCACCTTCGTTATAACGGATAATTTTTTTGCAAGATACTTTTTCCACATAATTAATGCCGGAATATTGAGCTGTCGGTATTTCATCGGGATTGTCATCAAATATAATTTTACCCATCATAACACCATGTTCGCGCAATACTTTGGTCAGTTCGCGCGTATCGATGCCGGTGATTCCGGGTATGCGTTCCCTTTTCAGCCAATCCGACAAGCTTTCAACAGCGTTCCAATGACTGTAGTCACCGCTGTATTCACTCACGATGATGGCAGATGCATAAATTTTATCGCTTTCCATGTAGGTGGCTATTCCGTTGGATTCGACACTAAACGGAGGAACGCCGTAATTACCGATAAGCGGATAGGTCATTGTCAGCAACTGCCCTGCATACGATGGATCGGTCAGACTTTCCGGATAACCTGTCATTGCCGTGTTGAAGACAACTTCACCGGCTACGGGTTTTTCATAACCGAACGACTTGCCATGGAATTTACTCCCGTCGTCAAGGATGAGTGTTATGTCTCTCATTTTGTTTTGATATATTCGTTTTCGTAATAGTCGATAAATGCATTGTTAACGCGTTTTGTTCCACCGGGAGTGGGATAATTGCCGCTGAAATACCAGTCGCCCGGATGATTGGGGCAAGCGTGGTGCAACCCTTCCAGTGTTTGGTATACGATGGCAATCTCTGCTTTCACTTCTTGTGCATGCAGCATTACCGCCATTTTTTCGGATATCTGTTCAGCCGTGAAAGGACGATAGATTTCTTTCACATGATTGACGGCTTCTTCTTTGGGCTGTTCTTGCTGCTCCTTACATTTCAGATAGGTCTTGTCGATGATGCTTTCCAGCCCGTTGTCTTTCAAGAGCTCTATGGCCGCACGAAACGCTATGAATTCCTCTACGTGACTCATGTCTATGCCATAATAATCGGGATAGCGTATCTGCGGTGACGATGAAACTACAACGATTTTCTTAGGATGCAGACGATCCAGAATGCGCAGGATACTTTCACGAAGTGTCGTTCCTCTTACAATGCTGTCGTCTATGATTACCAGGTTGTCGACATACGGTGTCAGACAACCGTAGGTTACATCGTAGACATGGGCTGCCAAATCGTTGCGGCTGTTGCCCTCAGTAATGAAAGTGCGCATCTTTATGTCTTTCCATGCCACTTTTTCGCTTCTGATTCTTTCCGAAAGTATTTCCAAAAGTTCTTTTTCCTCGGCATGGATTCCCAATCTGCGTATTCTTTTCAGCTTTTGTTCGTTCAGATATTCATTAAAACCTTCAAGCATGCCGTAAAAGGCCGCTTCGGCCGTATTGGGTATGAACGAGAAGACGGTATGCTTCAAATCGCCGTCGATGGCTTTCAGTATGGGGTGAAGCAATTGACGTCCCAAAGCTTTTCTTTCCTGATAGATATCTTTATCGCTGCCACGGCTGAAGTAGATTCTTTCAAAGGAGCAGGCATTGTATTTTTTCGGCTCCATGATTTGCACAAGCCTCATTTTGCCGTTTAAATCTACAATGATGGCTTCACCCGGTTTCAGTTCGTTGACTTGTTCGGCCTCGACAAACAGCGTTGTCTGTATCACAGGACGTTCTGAAGCTATTACGATTTGTTCTTCGTCTTTGTACCAGAAGCAGGGACGGATGCCCCAAGGATCACGCATCGTAAACATTTCGCCGCTTCCTGTCATGCCGCAGATTACATAGCCTCCATCCCATATTCCGCATGCGTTGCGCAATACGTTGGCCATGTCGATATAGTCTTCGATATATTTGGTAATGTCTTGTCCTTCGAGTCCTTTTCGTTTTGCTTCCTTATAAAGCCGGTCACTTTCCATGTCGAGATAGTGTCCCAGCTGTTCCAGCAAAATGAATGTGTCGGCATATTGACGCGGATGCTGGCCTTCTTCCACTATGGACTCAAATATCTCGTCAACATTGGTCATGTTGAAGTTGCCACAAAGACATAAGTTTCTTGCACGCCAGTTGTTTCTTCGTAAAAAAGGATGAACGTTTGAAATTCCGGTGCGTCCGGTTGTGGAATAACGCAAATGCCCCATATAGATTTCGCCGGCAAAGGGTACGTGCTCTTTTACATACTCTACATTGCTGCGATGTTCTTTGGCTATGGCATTGATGCAACCGTGAACTTTGGAAAAGATTTCTTGTATGGCACCCGAACCTAATGCCCTTTCACGAAACATGTATTCTTCACCGGGCAACGATGTCATTTTCACGCATGCCATTCCTGCGCCTTCCTGGCCTCGGTTGTGCTGCTTTTCCATCAATAAATACAACTCGTCTAACCCTTTAGACCATGTCCCATACTTTTGTTTGTAGTATTCCAATGGTTTTAATAAACGCACCATTGCCACACCACATTCATGTTTCAGTTGCTCCATTGTTGCGGTTTTGACTGCAAAGTTACTGCAAAGCGTGTAAATATGGAAAGAAAAGACGCAAGTTTTTCTATGGCTTATTCTTCGTTTTATAAATAATTGAAGCCTAAACCTGCCAAATCGTTACATATACACATTCTAATCTGCATTTTTATTATTTACTCCGACTAAATACTTTCTTTTTGGTGATATATGGTAAAACAGGTGCCGGACATATTGTAAGTCCGGCACCTGTTGAATAGCATGATGATTTGCCAAGCCATCATTTCATGGCATCGAGGATATCTTCAACAATTTGTTCGTCCAGCAGACGATTGTCGGAAAGAAGCTGATGTAGGTCAAAGCGATCGTAAAGTCCTTTCTTTATGCCGCCTACCATCACTTTCATGCCGCTTGTTCCATAATAGGCGGCAATGCGTTCACCCCATCCGCCGTCTTTGCTGCCGTCTTCGAGAGTGACAACCAAACGGTGATTTGCTTTCAATGCCCCAAGCGTTTCAATATCGATTTCAGAGAAATAGCGCGGGTTGATGAGTGTAGCGTCTATATTTCTTTCTGACAGCAGTTTCACTACGTTTTCACCTTTTTGATAGAACGAACCGGCCGCGATAATGGCCACATCCTTTCCTTTGTGCATTATTTTATAGGACGGCTCGTAGCTGTATTCTTCGTCTACCTTTTCGGATGTATGGTTCACTCCATTGGTGGGAACTCTGAGTGCCACGGGCTTTTTGTCTTGGCGGATAGCCCAGCGCAACATCGCAAAATATTCTTCACACGTTGCAGGTGCCAGATAGAGCAGGCCGGGAATACTTGTAAGCATAGGAATGTCAAACAGACAGATATGCGTGATATCGTTCATCGAGTTGGTGCCTCCACCTACGACGTTGATGACTGCAGGATTGGAATTGATGCAAAGGTCTTGGGCAATCTGGTCGTAGGCACGTTGGATAAATGTTGAATAGACCGTCCAAACTGGATGCAGCCCGCCTTTGGCCATTCCGCTTATCATCGCGGTGGCCTGTTCTTCGGCAATGCCCACGTCTACATGTTGTTTGCCTGCCTGTTCTCTTTTGGCCTTGTCAAAACCTGCTGCTGCAGGTGTTCCTGCGGTAACGGCAATCAAGGTTGGATCGTGCTGCATCTCCTGCAACATCCAGTTAGAAAATAATTCTTCGTAACATTCACCGTCAGATGCTGCAAGGTGCTTTCCGGTTTTGGGATCAAAAGGCATGCTCCAATGCCACGCTTCCTTGTTGGCCACTGCCGGTGCATATCCGTGTCCTTTTTCTGTATGGATATGCACAACTGTGGGTTTCTTGGTGCCTTTTACACTCTTGAAGATCTCTATGAGTTTTGCAATGTCGTTTCCTTCTTCGAGATATTTGTAGCCAAATCCCCAAGCCTTGAACCAATTGTGTTGGTAAAGTCCCTGTGACTCACGCAGCGCACGCAGGTTTTTGTATATGCCGCCGTGGTTTTCGGCTATCGACATTTCATTATCATTGACCACGATGATAATGCCTGTTCCGAGTTCGGAGGCTTCGTCGAGTCCCTCAAAAGCCTCGCCGCCCGATAATGAACCGTCGCCGATGACTACAATGATGTTTTCGTCGGTCCCTTTTATGTCGCGGGCCTTTTGAAGACCTGTTGCCAATGAAACGGAGGTACTTGTGTGGCCTACTTCAAAATTGTCGTAAGCAGGGCTTTCTGCAGGCGATGAATAACCACTGACCGCATTCATGTCGGCAACATCACCCAAGAAGCCTTTTGCCCTTCCGGTCAATACCTTGTGAGGGTAACTTTGGTGTGACACATCAAATACAAACTTGTCTTTCGGAGCATCAAACACGTAATGCAGAGCCACAGTGGCTTCTACAAATCCCAAATTGGGGCCCACATGTCCGCCATGCTTGCTTACACGGTTAAGCACTGCGGCACGGGTTTCATCCGCTACCACATTGAGCTCAGCTATGCTCAGCTTTTTCAATTCAGCCGGCGATTGAAGTTTTTCGATATACATATTTTACAGTTTAGATAATTGTTTCAATCAGGTAGTTAGTTCTTGAGCTGCAAAAATACTGTTTTTATGACAAACTGCAAATATACAGATTACGGATTTAAATGCACAAAAGTCCGGCCGAGAATGCAGCTCCAAAAAACTTGTGATTTTATGTGTTTTGCAACAATCAATGTATCAATACATTGTAATCAAATTGAGTCGTAGACTGCACCGGACGGATGAAAAAGCTTGCAAATGGCCTCTATCATGTTGTAACTTTGCAAGCGTATGGAAAACATAAACCTTAGTATTAACCTAAAATCAAACAAAAATGAAATTCAAAGTAGTAAAGAAAAAGAATCCTCAAAACAAGGAACAATCGAAATTCTATCTTCAAAACGTAAAGATAGGGATGAAAACCACCGACGACATCTGCAAGGAAATTGCAAATGCCAGTTCTCTCACCAAAGGTGACGTGCTCAACACTTTGTCGAACCTGAATGACATCATTGTCAAATGGCTCGTAGAAGGCTACAGCGTGCGGCTTGACAACCTCGGTGTCTTTAGAATTACGCTGAAGAGCACAGGCGTTGAAGAGGCCGAAAAGTGCACTTCCGACATAGTGAAATATGCCCGTATCCGTTTCTCCAGCAACAGACAATTGTTTAAAGACGTTCAAAAAGACATCCGTTATCAAGCATTTTCCAATCTGAAAGGCTGATTGCCAAAACATTTTGCGCACAACACAAGCCACTGAAAAGCGCACTTGTTCATAGCTGCATAGCTCTATTCACTGCCACAATTCCATACGTGGCAGTTTTTTTGTACCATATAGTTAATACTGACATTAAATCCGAGAGATTGCAAAAGCGTACTTCTGAACTTCCAACTTTGAATATAAGACCTTCTCATATTCCATCTGAGAGCCTCCCACATACAAGGTGGCGGCTTCCCATGTAGTACATGAGAAGCCGCCACCTTGTATGTGGAAATCTTCGATATTGTTTTGTTATAGAAATATATTACACGCTATCTGTTTACAAATCTATGAATATAAACATCAAAACCAGCAGGGCAATCTGCCTTACAAATTATTGTCCCACTAACCTTTGACGGCATCAAATAGTAATTAGAGTCAGTCTCTATTATGCTATACAATTTATCGAAAGGAATACTCGACTCTATTTCATTGCATAACACTTCATAGTGATTATCATAGAACTTAACAATATAAGCAGCATCTCTTATTGTTTTATTATGGCGATAAAGTTTTTTGGCTTTTTGTATTGGCGATTTGTAAAGAGACCAATTGACAATAATGATGAGTAAAAACATCATTATCGAACCTATAGGAAAGCCCTCTGAAGTAATATCATTCAATACCATGGCTATCGCGAACAGCAGCATGATTATATTGCAAACGATGACATTTCTTACATATGGAGACTTGTGCAACACTACATACTTATTGAAACGCACGACTTCTTCTTCCGAGAATGTGCTGTTAATTGTAAAAAGTGGTTGTTTCATATTTCTTTCCCATCTATAGTTATTATGGATTCACTTGGAAGTACAACATCTATTGTGTGTTCTGTAGTTTGCAACAGATAATGCCGCAAATCCAAATTGGATTCATAAATTTGTTCCAAACCAGCAGTTTCTAACCATCTTATATAATGAGATTCTTTTACATATACCAATGTTGATGAAATGTTAGGATTATGGCTAAATTCTGCCCATCTAAAATGCTCTAATGTTACTCTGTATGAGAATACATTTGCAAAAACTATTTTTGTAACCCGTTTTTCCTTAAACGAATCCAATTCTACCAATAAGTCTGTAGCGTCGTATTCTATTTTTGAAAGAGAATGCTCTCCTTTCAAAAAAGGCAAAGGAGACCACACTTCTTGTGGTATATTATCGCTCATGCTTTGCCATTTTTGCACTTCAAAAAAGTAAGAAGCCGTAGGAATTAAAAATTGTAGCTAAATCCGAGCGAGAATATCTCGGATAGCTGCATGCGACGACGGCCGCGGCGATCGAGCTTGCGATCGTCAAAACGCATGTATAAGTCAAGTGTAGTACCTATATACTTGTTGATAGATACGTTATAGGTGTTGCGCCATTCGGTTTCTACATATGTATAGTTGGTGCCGTAGGTCCATTCGGAACGCCAATTCAAGATTTTAAAGAGCTGCCACTGCCACGTCAGGCGCAAGTTGGAGCCATATGCCTCATAATGATGCCGTTTTCCGCTTTTGCCGTAACGTGCAAGGGCATTGCGATCCATGTATTTGTAATAGATATTGATGGGGTTGGCGGTAAACGAGATGGGATATTTCTTCAGGACTTTCACATTATACGTGAAACCAACACCGTAAGAACCTTCATAAGGCGAGAAGAAATCCTGGTTGACAACACGCGAATTGCTGTTGTAGCGTGGAATTACAGGAGTTTTGTGTTCGAGCGAAATGGAGTAATAGACATTTTTGATGGCTTTCAAACCGAACATATTGTTTATCTTCAACTCGTTTTGCGTAGGTTTGATGGGATGAATGGTATCGGAACGCTCAGTCTGGAAAGCTAAGCGCAACTCCAACGAATTGTTGAAGATAACCTTATCATTGAAGTTATAGTTGGCCGTGGCATAAAAGCGGCTTACCAATGAATTGTACTTGTTTTTCCCTCCCCTCCAGTTTTCACTTGAATAGGTCTGATTGTAGTGCAATTCGAAATAGGCGGTGTATTTCCAGAAATTAGGGCGGTGACTGACCAGCTTTACAGGCTCGACCACGTCAATCGGTGCATCGGGCTTGATTTTCTCGGCCAGGCTCACCTCATGCTTGATAGGAGCCGTGTTTTCGGCCTCACGACGTAAACCGTCGTTAGCCATCAGCTGCTGCTGCGTTTGCTCGATATATTGCGGATAGTTAACATAAAACTGTGCAAGGGTATTGTTGATGGCCGAATCACGCTGCAATTCATCATCGCGTGTGTCGCCGATGCTGTACAGGCGACGTTGCTTATTGTAACGCCCCGTCCAAGTATTGCTCATCAATTGGTCCAAAGGATTGTTATAGAGTGTAGGCTTGAAGAATAGAGGAAAATAATATGGATTGCGCAATTGGTCGCCGGCCTTGTAAGTCCAGGCCGAATCATAATAAGTCCGTAATTGGCGCAAAGAATCGGCATAGTGGCCGGCAATAACCTCGAAAGTATCGGGAAGTTCTTCCTTGACCACGCTTTTTGCTTTTCGCTTTTGCGCGCAAAGCACACCGGCAACAAGCAACATGAGCACTGCTATGACGTATTTCCTCATCTTCGTGTTGTTTTTTACGATTTGCAAAGGTAATGGTTTTTCGCTTGAAAAAAGCGTTTTTGATATATAATTTCGTACCTTTGCATCCCGTTACTATATAATAAACAATCATGGCAGACACCAAGTATATTTTCGTGACGGGCGGTGTAGCTTCGTCTTTAGGCAAAGGCATTATATCAGCGAGCATAGGCAAACTGCTGCAGGCACGCGGTTATAGCATTACAATCCAGAAATTCGATCCTTATATCAATATAGACCCGGGGACACTAAATCCCTACGAGCATGGCGAATGCTATGTGACAGCCGACGGTCAGGAAACAGATCTCGACTTGGGTCACTACGAAAGATTTACAGGCATCGAAACAACCAAGTATAACAACTATACCACCGGAAAAATATACAAAAGCGTCATAGAAAAGGAACGTCGCGGTGACTATTTGGGCAAGACCATTCAGGTGGTTCCCCATATTACAGACGAAATCAAGCGCGACATCATGTTTCTCGGCAAAAAAGACAAATACGATTTCGTCATCAGTGAAATAGGCGGAACCGTCGGCGACATAGAAGGCCTGCCCTTTCTCGAAGCCATCCGCCAGCTGAAATGGGACTTGGGCAAACGAGCACTTTGCATACATCTGACATACGTGCCTTTTCTTGCTGCTGCCAAAGAATTGAAGACAAAACCCACACAGCATTCAGTAAAAGAACTCCAAAGCGTAGGAATACAGCCCGACATACTTGTATTGCGCGCCGAAAGGGAGCTCAGCCAGGGACTCCGCAAAAAAGTAGCCAATTTCTGTAACGTGGATGCCGAAGCTGTTGTACAAAGCATAGACATGCCCACCATCTACGAAGTGCCCGTAAAGATGGCCGAGCAAGGGCTCGACAAAATCATATTGGGCAAATTCGGCATGGAAGTGCCCGAAGAAGAAGTGCAATTGGGACGTTGGAAAGATTTCCTGACAAGAAGACACAATGCAAAATCAGTAGTAACAATAGGATTAGTAGGAAAATATGACCTTCAAGATGCCTATAAAAGTATTCTGGAAGCCCTGTCACAATCCGGAACCTACAACGACTACAAGGTAAAAGCCAATTTCATCAACTCTGAGAAACTTACAGAAGCTGACGTTGCCGAAAAACTCGAGGGCATGGACGGCATCATCATCTGCCCCGGATTTGGACAAAGGGGAATAGAAGGAAAAATCGTGGCCGCCAAATATTGCCGCACCCATGACATTCCCACATTCGGTATCTGCCTGGGCATGCAAATAATGGTTATAGAATATGCACGCAATGTCCTTGGATGTACCGATGCCAACAGTTCTGAAATGGATGAGAAAACACATCACAACGTGATTGACATCATGGAAGAACAAAAGAACATTACGAATTTGGGCGGCACCATGCGCTTGGGTGCATATAAGTGCGACTTGGATGAAAATTCCTTGGCCTACAAAGCATACCAAAAGAAAACCATATCCGAACGTCATCGCCACCGTTTCGAGTTTAACGATGCTTACAAAGAGGAATTCGAAAACAACGGTATGCGATGCACTGGCATCAATCCCGACACGCATTTGGTAGAAATCGTGGAAGTTCCGAAACTGAAATGGTATCTCGGAACACAGTTCCATCCCGAATACAGCAGTAGAGTGCTGGCTCCCCACCCCCTATTCATGAGCTTCGTAAAAGCTGCCATAGACAACAAAAACAGCAAATAAACTCCCAGCCACTTAAAACAACACAAGACATATAAATGGACAAAAACACCATCACTGGCTTTGTGCTGATAGCATTGGTACTGATAGGATTTACCTATTTCAGCCAGCCAAGCGCAGAACAAATAGCCGAAGCACGCAGGCAAGACTCAATCGCAGCCGTAAATGCCGAAAAGCAACGCATCCTGCTACAACAACAAGCGGCAAAACAGGCTTCGCTTGATTCGTCGGCTCTAATGGCTACGGCAGATACCATATCACTGTTTGGAAAACACAAGAATGGGCAAAACAGAACCGTTACATTGCAAAACGAATTGCTGAAAATTGAACTGAGCACATTAGGCGGAGTCATCACGGACGCTCAATTGAAGGATTATAAAGATCAGAAAAAGAAGCCTGTGCAGCTTTTCAGTAAAGCAACATCTTACTTGCACTACATTCTGCCGTTAAAAGAAGAAAATCTGAAAACGGCCGAAATGTATTTCAACGCTGAAAAGCAGACCGACAGCACAGTGACAATGGCCTTGAACGGAAAAGACGGAAGCACATTCGCCATAGAATACAAGCTGATACCCCACACATACATGGTAAATGTAGCTATACGCACAAGCGGGCTGGAGCGTCACGTAATGCCCAATGTAAAAACCATTTCCATTGAATGGCAAGACTCCATCAGACCGCAGGAAAAAGGATTTACCTTCGAAAACCGCTACGCCACATTGACATACAAAGAAAAGAATGGTGGAATGGACTACCTCAATGAGGCTAAGGAAAAAGAAGAAGAAATAAAGGAGCCACTTGATTGGGTCGCTTTCAAAAACCAATTTTTCAGCTATGTACTCATCGGCTATGAAGGACTGGAGAAAGCTAAGTTGAAAAGCACACCATTGGTAGAAGAAAGCGGTTTCCTAAAGAACTACAAAGCACAGATGGAGACTCCTTTCGATGCAACAGGTAAGTCTTCCGTCAACATGCAGTTCTATATAGGACCCAATAAGTTCCGCCTACTACAACAAATGAACGATTACAGCCTGGAACAGGGAAAAGATCTCGAACTGGACGAATTGGTTTATTTGGGATGGCCTCTTTTCAAATACATCAACCGTTTCTTCACAATTTACGTGTTTGACTGGCTCACAAAACTGGGATTCTCGATGGGAGTCGTGCTATTGCTCATTACTATCCTGCTGAAGGTTTTAGTTTACCCAACAACCCGTAAAAGTTACCTGAGTAGTGCCAAGATGCGCGTGCTTAAACCGAAGCTTGACGAAATCAACGCCAAGTATCCCAATTCGGAAGACAACATGAAGAAACAGCAAGAAATCATGGCCACCTACAGCAAGTACGGCGTTAGTCCCATGGGAGGCTGTCTGCCCATCCTCTTGCAAATGCCTATCTGGATTGCCATGTTCAATTTCGTACCTAACGCCATCGAACTGCGCCAGCAAAGCTTCCTTTGGGCCGATGACCTGTCTACTTATGACGATATCATACATTGGAGCACCAATCTGCCTTTCATCGGCAACCACTTGAGTATTTTCTGTCTCCTTTTCTGTGTTTCCAATCTCCTTTATAGTTGGATCAACATGAAGATGCAAAAAGACAGCATGGTCGGCGCTCAGGCCGAGCAAATGAAGATGATGCAATGGATGATGATGCTCATGCCTTTGTTCTTCTTCTTCATGTTCAATGATTATTCATCAGGTTTGAATTACTACTATTTCATTTCTCTTTTGGCCAGCGCCGTTACCTTTTGGTGGCTACGGTGGCGCACAGACGACAAGAAGCTTTTGGCCAAACTCGAAGAGAACTATAAAAAGAACATGAGCAATCCACAAAAGATGAAAGGTCTGGCTGCTCGCCTTGAAGCTCTGCAGAAACAGCAGGAATTGCAAAAACAAAGATTCAACAGAAAATAAACAAGAAAGATACGACAAGCAAATGACCCGTTGGGATGGATAGATTCTAACGGGTTGTTGCTTTCAAAAAACATCATTACGCGCAATCATCACATGCATACAAAGAACTTTCTACCCATCTTATTCTTTTCAGTCATGACACTGACAGTATCTTCTGCCATTCCGGCTGCAGCCGACGTTATTGGAAAAAACATGCCGGTTTTGAAGTCTGATTTGCTTACGCCAGAAGCTTTATGGGCTTTCGGACGCGTTGGCGAATTTCACGTTTCTCCCGATGGTCGCGAGGCTGTATATAACGTTGGCTACTATAGCGTTGAGCAAAACAAGGGACACCAGGTGCTTTATTCCATGAGTTTGCCCGAAGGCAAGCACAAATTGCTTACAACGGATGCCGCCAATGAAACGGGAGCGGTCTATATCGATAAAGGTCGCAAGTTGCTTTTTATGAGTAACCGTAGTGGAAGCTCTCAATTATGGACAATGAATGCCGATGGTAGCGAACGCAAACAACTTTCCGACGTGCCTGAAGGAATCGAAGGCTTTCTCTTGTCGCCCGACGAGACTAAGATTATCGTTATACGCCAGGTGGAAAGTCATTCCAGCATTGAAAAAAAATATGACGACCTTCCCAAAGCTACCGGAATGGTTATCAACGATATGATGTACAAGCATTGGGATACGTTCATCACTTCCATTCCGCATCCTTTCCTTGCTGATTTTTCCTTGAACGGCTTGGGCGCGCTCACCGACTTGCTTGATGGTGAACCCTACGAATGCCCTATGCTACCTTTCGGTGGAACCGAGCAACTCTGCTGGAGCCCTGATTCAAAAAGCATTGCATACACATGTCGCAAAAAGACCGGCAAAAAATATGCCGTCAGTACCGATAGCGACATCTTTCTTTATGACATTGCATCGGGAACGACACGCAATCTTTGCAAGCCCGATGGTTATAAAGAGCCTGAAACAGATGATACCCGTTCGCTTGCCAACCAGCCAATCAACCAGCAAGAGAAAGATTGCAACGTTGGCTACGATACCAATCCCTCATTTTCACCGGATGGCCGGTATGTGGCATGGCAAAGCATGGAACGCGCAGGATATGAAAGCGACCGAAACCGACTCTGTGTTTACGAGGTGGCAACCGGAAAGAAAACCTACACAACGGAAACGTTCCAGTCGGGTGTTGATACCTACATTTGGGGTACTGATTCTAAAACGCTTTATTTCTCAGGCGTTTGGTATGGAACGTCCATGCTGTATTCCACCAATTTGAACGGCCGCGTCGAAAAGTTGACCGATGGAACCTACGACTATTCGCTTGCGACCATTTCTCCCGATGGAAAAGAACTTTACGCCAAACGCCATAGCATGAGCGAAGCGGACGATATTTTCCGCATCAAGCTGAAGAAAAACTATCCTGTGGCTCGTGTAACCGACGAAAACCGTCATCTTTACAACCAACTCACATTCGGTAAAGTGGAGGAACGTTGGATTACAACCGTTGATGGAAAGAAGGAGCAAACGTGGATTATCTATCCGCCTCATTTCGATCCCAATCGAAAGTATCCCACCCTGCTATTCTGTGAAGGAGGGCCCCAGTCGCCCCTCAGTCAGTTTTGGAGCTATCGTTGGAACTTCCAGATAATGGCCGCACAAGGCTATATCATCGTAGCCCCCAACCGCCGCGGAGTGCCCGGCTATGGCATGGAATGGCTTGAGGCTATCAGCGGTGACTACCCAGGCCTGTGCATGAAAGACTACTTGTCGGCCATCGATGAAATGGCAAAGGAACCCTTTGTCGACAATAATCGTCTGGGTTGTGTCGGTGCCAGCTTCGGCGGCTATAGTGTCTATTGGCTGGCCGGCCATCACAACAAGCGTTTTAAATGCTTCATCGCTCACGACGGCATCTATAACACAGAACAGCAATACGTTGAGACAGAAGAGATGTGGTTTGCCAATTGGGACCTCAAGTCTGCGCCGTGGAATAAAGGCTATCTGACTGAACGAAAGGCTTACGAGCAATCGCCGCATTACAGCATTGACAAATGGGACACGCCAATTCTCTGCATTCACGGCATGAAAGACTATCGCATCCTTCATTCTCAAGCCGAATCGGCCTTCAATGCTGCGCGTCTCAGGGGCATAGACGCACAATTGCTGCTCTATCCAGATGAAAACCATTGGGTATTGAAGCCACAGAATGCCATATTGTGGCAGCGCACATTCTTTAATTGGCTCGATAAGTGGCTTAAGTAGAGCGACGTGTCACGCATCAGCATTCTGATTCCCACCTATGCCTACGCGCCTGTCAGTCTGGTTGGCGAGCTCATTGACATGTGCATGGCTTCGCCGCTCTGCGAAGCTTATGAAATCTGCGTTATTGACGATGGCTCGGGCGACACGAAAACAATCGCCCATGCCGAATCCATCAACCGGCTGCCTCATTGCCGCTTCACTGCACTACCTCACCACATCGGCAAGTCGGCCGTGCTCAACCATGCAGCTGCCGAGGCAAAATATCCGTTGCTATTGTGCATTGACAGCGATGCCCGGATGTATACTCCCCAATTGATAACCAACTATCTCAAAGCTGCCGAAGACCATCCCTCTGCCGTAATCTGCGGTGGCGTCTACACATCACCGCAATCCGCCACGCCCTACAACAGACTGCGCTATCGCTACGAAATGGCGGCTGCCGCTCACAACAAGGCCTCCATGCGCCGCCTGCATCCATACAGCCGTTTCACGACATTCAACGTAGTATTGCCCAAAAACCTACTTGGCACAGTTTCTTTCAATGAGGTCCTGCGCAACTATGGCTACGAGGATACCATATTCGGCTTGCAACTCCAACAACACGGCATCGCCGTCATACACATCGACAATCCGCTTACGCACACAGGCATTGACAACAATGCCTCTTTCTTGGCCAAAACAGAGACTGCCCTTTGCAACCTCTCGAAACTCGATACTGTCTATCAGCAATCAATAACAATTTCGGCTGTTGCCATGCAAATCAGCCGCTTCGGCCTTGCAGGATTTTTCCGCTTGTTTCATGCATTATTTCATGGCTGCGAACGTCGCAATTTGCTTGGAAAACACCCTAACCTATTGCTTTTCAAGCTCTATAAAATTGGCTACTACCTGTCATTACCCCAAAAATAAACATCCTTTTTCCTTTTCCAAAGCAAAAGGAACAGTCAAAATTTTTATTTGCTGCGCCTGAAAGTCAATTTCGTGCGCCCGAAAAGAAATTTGCAGCCTTTCCGCCCACCTAAGCATTCATCGAACATCAAATCCGAGCTGAATGCTTCGGTAAAAAGCCTTCAATTATCTATCACACAGCGTATTCCGAACTGCTTTTTGAGCCGCTCGCGCATCGCTGTATCAGCAATAAAAAAAGACGTCGATAAGACTTCGCCCAGAGTCCCGCTCTGTGTAACGACTGCTGTCGTACGTTTTCCCAAAATTGTGTTACCTGTACATGGATTAACAATATGATTGCGCTCAGCCGTGTCGTTGCCCGACGTGGTCAGGCATTCGTTTCGGAGAATCACTTCACTACTTGCATCACCGCCGCATGGAATTTTCCAGGGAATTCCGTCATCGCGACTCCCAAGGCACATAACAGAACTGTTGCCCATGTTGATCAGGGCACCGGTCATAGACGTATCGGCTATCAACCGGCGAACCTGGTCAAGAGCATAACCTTTTAGAAAGCCCGACAAATTGATTTTGATTCCGCTACGCGTAAAACTAATCTGCTTGTTTTCATCGAGTTGTACGCAATGCACGCTTTTGTCATCATAGTCCTTCGAATCGGTGGTGATGTCAAACAAGCCGAAAGTCATTCGGTTGTAGTCAAGAGCCATGCGTAGCATTTCATAAAGCACTGTGCTGAGGGCAACGCGCTCTGTGCCGGCATGAGCATTCACAAAAGAAAGTTCGCTTTCTGGGTCAAAGGCATTGGCCGTTTTTTCCAAAGCGGCAATTTTGCGGAAAGCTTTGAGTGCTATTTCGTTAAGAATAGATTCTGCCTCGTTTGCAACAAAGAGAAAGTCCACCCGGGTATGCATGGCCGAAAACCATGTGTAATAGATTTTTTTGCCCGCAGACGATTCTTTGCACAAATGAGGCAGAGCCTGAATCACCTTCTATAATTCCTTTATCTTGACGTTTTTAAACCACACCTCATTGCCGTGATCCTGCAAAAGTATGTGGCCGTCGGTATTACCGAAATTGGGCCAATTGCGATACTTGCTATAGGCAACAAGAGCATTCCACATCTGATTGTTGCGCTCGTATTCAAGCATCTTGACACCATTGAGCCAATGTTCTACGTGGTTGCCCTTAACAATGATGGTTGCATTGTTAAAAGAATTGATATCAAACGGTTTCTTATCGGGAGCAGGAATCAAATCGTAAAGCGAACCGAGCTTACGGTTGCCCTTTACACCGAGCTTGGCATCGGGATGATTGTTGTCATCAAGTATCTGAAATTCACAGCCAATGGCCGAACCTTCGCCTTTGTTCATGTCTGGATTGACAAAATACTTGACACCGCTGTTAGCACCTTTCGTTATTTTGAAATCAACCGAAAGGATAAAATCCTTATACTTCCGTGTGGTAACAATGTCACCGCCGTTTGCCGATTCCGCGCCATTGGAAGGCTGCACCTTAAGCAATCCTTTATCGATCGACCAGCCTTTCTGCGGAAAAGTGGCGATTTTTGCACCACGCCAACCGTTTGTGGTCTTGCCGTCCCAAAGCAACTTCCACCCATCGCGCTCTTCCTCGGGCGTAAGTGTATTGTCAATACAATTCACTTGCGGCGCTGTGGTAGGCGTCAGGTAATCCTTCACGTTCTCTGTACAGATTCGAAGATTTCTCCAGGCAACAGTCTTTCCTTCATCCTGCTTATTACCAATTTGATGCACTTGCAAGGCAATGAAGCCCGAAAGTGTTTTATCGTCCCAAACGTTGGAGCAGGGAATGCCATTGACCCACGTGCGAATTACATTGCCGCATGCTTCAATGCGAGCCCTATTCCATTGATTGTTCTTGAAAGCGTTGCGAGCCGCTGGGTTCTTCGTAAGCGGATAAAGCCAGCCACGACGCGCTTCATCGTAGACTCCGCCACTCCAGGCACGGCCAGACGGATCGATCTCGAACTGATAGCCGTGAACACGGCCGTTATTATAGCTTTTCAAGCTCTCACTGCGAAATTGGACACCGGAATTCAAACCATCGTCCACCTTAAACTCAAACTCAAGGATAAAATCGCCATAAGCCTGACGCGTGCAAAGAAAAGAATTAGGCGTTCCCAATTTAGAATACCCCACAATAGCACCATTCTGCACCTTGTAAGCAGCCTTGCCATTGAGCTGCTGCCAGCCCTTCAGATTCTTTCCGTTAAACAACGGCTTCCAATTTTGACCTACGGCAGGAATCGCCAGCGCACAGCCTATAAATATAACAGCTAACTTGTTCATCTTCATATTTATTCAAAAAGATTGAAAACTACAACTTATAGAAATCTTCCCACCCGCGTCTTGGCGGCAAACCGGTAAGCAGAGCATTGGCAAAGTCATTGTTCGTGAACTGCTTGGTACGTGGATCAAAAAACAATTGAGTGTTCAAACGCTGAGCAATAACGCCCAGACAGAACACCTGTCCCAACACACCATTGATTTCAAACGGAGAACGCGTCTTTTCAAGCCCTTGACACGCACGCAAAAAGTTGACATAATGATTAGAAGGGCTCTTCGGCACAACAGGCAACTTATCTTTCATCTCACGCGCCTTCTCTTCCGGAATGATAGAAAGCGTAGAACCATGGCTTCCGCCCTTAAAGATCAAATCCTTGGTGTAAATAATCTTACCCGGATTCAATTTCGTGACAGGCGTAGCACCCTGATTCGTCGACGGCACATTGGCATTATACTCCGACTTGCCATAACCTTTCGGGAGAGGCGGAAAATTGTCTAAGCCATCGTACCACGTGATATCGCAAGGGGGCATGTGCTTACGCGCTGCGAACCTGAACAAAATCGTAGACGAGAAAGGAAAAAAGAAATCGTTATGCCCTTTCGCATACTTCATTGTAATTTCATAAGGGAGGCCTAAGTCCAAGAATTCGTGTACTGTATCAATCAAATGTGCGCCCCAGTCGCCCAAAGCACCCATTCCGAAATCATACCAGCAGCGCCAATTCCCCTGATGGAACTTTTCAGAATAATCATGGTATTGGCACGCGCCCAACCATGTAAGCCAATCCATATCCTTTGGCAGTGGATCGGCATCAGGGAACTTGTACATGTTTGAATCGAAATTGTGCCAGCGGCGAGAGTTATTCATATGCGCGGTAACTGCAGTGACATCCTTTATAATGCCTGCATCCATCCACGCCTTGAATTGGAAATAGTTGGCTTCTGAATGCCCTTGATTACCAACCTGAGTTACAACTTTCGGATTTTTTTTGGCCGCCTCAATCAGGAGTTCGGCCTCCTGGAAAGTGCGTGTGATAGGTTTCTCAACATATACGTGCTTGCCATACTTGATAGCCATCATGGCAATTGGAAAATGTATATGGTCAGGAACAGATGCGCATACGGCATCAAAATGGCTGCCATATTTTTCAAACAATTCGCGGAAATCACGAAAACGCTTTGCATCAGGATATTTTGACAACACTTTCTGGCATTGTTTCCCATCAATGTCAACATCGCAGAGAGCCACGACATCAACCATTCCGGTTTTGGCAAATTCATCGATATTCTGCTCGCCGCGATTGCCGATGCCTATGTAGGCGATTTTCACCTTTTCATTTTTTGCGGCAGCCCATTCCTTTGATGTTACAGGGTTAGCAAACAGTTTGTTGGACGAACCGAGTGCAATGCCTGCCGCTGCCATTCCCATTTCTTTTAAGAAGTCTCTTCGTGAAGCCATATTGATTATTTTTTGATTGTGTTTTTGATGAGATAGAATAGGATTCTTATGATACTCCAAGCCACATACAGTGCAAAGGCAAACGTCAGTACGTAAAAGATAGACGTTACCAATTCTTTTGCAGGCGCCTTGTATTCAATGACTGCGTATACGTTGAAAGCAAATGCTATCAGAAAACAAATTATCAGGGTGGCTATTTCGATTTTCTGTCTTTTTTTAGTTATTGTCAGGTCTTTCATTGTCGGCAGGTGCTTTTGTGTTGTAATTTGAATAATCTATTTTGTACTCGTCAGGGAAATCGAGTATTTCGCCTCGCGTTATGGCTTCATGTCCAAGCAGACAGAGGATGCTTGCATAGTATCCTTCTTCGGCTATGCGCTCAGGCTGTTTGTTTGTAACGCATGCTTCGATAAATGCATCGATATTTAGCGAAGTACCATCGTTGTCCGGACGTTTTCCCAGGATGTACTCGCCATGATTTTCGTTGGCTGTTTCAGGAGCCCAACTTGTTCCGGCAAATGGTATCGAACCGAAGAGATCGTTTTCCCATTTGTTGATCATTTGCAGGAATGCGGGTGCGGGATCGATTGTTTCAAAAAAGTATTTTCCCTTTTCGGGTTCAACGGTTCCGAGGTTGCCGAGAATTTGTTCCTCAAGTCCATAAAATTTATTGGATATGTCGGACCCCCACGTCATCATTTCTCCGTTATTAAAGGTATAGATGCAGTTGATGTTGTCATAGACTTCGCGTCCGTCCTTCCAGAATGTGATTGCTCCGTGTCCCATCACCTTTTCGGGCAGTTTTCCTAAGGCCCAAGTGCCCACTTGCAGTTGGTGGCAAGCCAGTTCGGTCATCAGTCCTTTGGAATATTCTTTATAGAGGCGCCAATTGATTTGGCGTTCAAGCTTCGGGTCGGGCACCGGCCGTCTCCAATCGCCGTTCCGATTCCAAAAGGCGTGAATGCAATTGACTTTTCCGAATGTTCCCTGGTGCACCAGTGCCATTGCCTTGATATAGCGCGGATCGTAAAGCCTTTGCTGTCCGGTAAAGAATATCTTGCCGCTGCTGAGGTGCTTTTTATACATGTTGTTGCACTCTTCCATTGTATATCCGATGGTTTTTTCGCAATATACGTTTTTCCCGGCTTCAAATGCGTCTAATACTATTTGGCAATGCGTGTTGAGAGGTGTGGCAACGACCACTGCATCGATATTTTTGTCGGCAAGCAACCGGCGATAGTCCTTGTAGGTTTTGGCTTGGGGCACCATTTTGAGTGCTTCGTCCAATGAGGGCTGGTATATGTCGGCAAAAGCTACTACTTCGACTTTGGGATTCTGTAGCAGGAAGCTTAAAAGGAAGCGTCCTCGCGATCCGGGACCTATCAGTCCCACACGGCAACGTTCTTTCACGGTATGATTGACGTCGGCAAAGGCTGACAGCCAAGGACTCGACAAGGCCAGCACGCCGGTGCCAATCAGGCCGAGTTCTTTCAAGAACAGCCGTCTGTTCATCTGGTTCTCATTTTCGATATTTTCCATATGTATATCAAGTTGTTGCTGTTGAATTTTTATTTTCTTCTATTCCCCTCCTGTTGTGTCGGTCACTTTTTTCAAGGCTCCTGTCGTTGAGTAGAATGTCACTTGCGTGCTTGTCCGTTTATTAAAGAGTTCGCTACTCAGTATTTCGGTCCGACCGAATTGTCCCATGGGAGTTGTCAACGTTGCATAGGTTGCGCTGCGGTCGTAAACTTTCACGCTCACCTGGCTCGGCACAGTATATCTTACTGCTTCGAGCTCTGTTTTTTTGGGCTTTGGGTTGCTTGTCTCGGCCGGCAGTGTTTTTTCGTCTTTCACGCTGACGTATACGGGGTCGCCTGCCAGATTGTCTTTACCGACCAGTCCCAATTCGCTTGAAAAGCGGAAGAGCAGTTGTTTGTCGCCTTCGTTTTGGGGTATGAAGTTGAGTGTATAGGTTTTCACCTCATGTTCCGTAGTTCCTTTGAAGAGTTGAAGTAAAGCTTCTTCTTGTGTGTTCAATTGATTGATCATCAACTTCAATTGCTCTCCGTCTTTGGGCATATTGTCGGCTTGTCCTTTCGACAATGCGCTTCTGCTTTCGCGTATGTCGTAGATTTCGTTGGCGGTGAGCTCGGCCATTTTGTTTTGGCTGCCTGCATAGAGAATTTCCTCGGTCATGTAATCGCGTGGTTTCAGTGTCGATTTTTCCAAGGTATTTACTTCGGCCACTTTCGGCATGGCATCTTCCTGACCTTCTGTGTTGATAGAGGTGATAATGCCGTTTTTGGTCAGTCCTACAAGGGGAGCTATGGTTTTTTTGCGCAACGGTATGGAAAAAACCTTTGTTGTGTCGGGCACTCCATAGGGTGTGAGATATACCTTGTCTATTTTCCAGGTGGTTGTTTCGGCTTTCGGTACATTGTTGAGCCGCAGATAGCGTTGGGCATAATCTTTGAAGTCGCCGGGATGAACGGTTGTCCGTGATGCTATCACGGTTACTTTCAATGCTGTTTTGGGCAGGAAATAGGTTACTCCCTCGGCTGTTACACCGGGAACATAGCGGTTTACTTCTGTTTGTGCCTTTCCTTGCAGCAGACAAGCCAGCAGGCAGGCTGTAATGGTAGTCTTTATAGTCACGATACTATTTGTTTTTCAGTTGTTTGATGGCATAGGGCAGATTTTCTATCAGGTCGTTGACTGTCATGCCCTCTTCGGTCAGTTTTTCTGCGGCCAGGTCACCGGCCAGTCCGTGCAGATAGGTTCCGAGCCGGCAAGCCTCTTCAACGTCATAGCCTTGTGCCAGAAGAGACAGTAGCACGCCTGTCAGGGCATCGCCCGAGCCGGCTGTTGCCATGCCCGAGTTGCCTGTTGTGTTGAAATAAATCTGTCCACGCGGCGTGCATATTGCCGTGCGGTGCCCTTTGAGTATGATGTAGATTTGCTGGTGTACGGCTTGCGCCCTTGCCTGTCCGAGCATATCGAAGTCGCTCAGGCTTTCACCGAAAAGCCGCACAAATTCTTTGGGATGCGGTGTGAGTATGGCGTTCTTGGGTATTTGTTGTATCCATCCTTTGTGGCCGGCCAGGATATTCAGTCCGTCAGCGTCTATCACCATGGGCTTTTGCGTGTGGCTTATCTGTTCTATGAAGGCAATGGCGGTGTTTTTCTTTTCACCCAGTCCGGGACCTATGGCCAGGGCGTCGTATTCGTCGGTCTTGACGGTTGATGACACAAAGTAGTTTTCATCATCGTGGTGAAGAACGGCTTCGGGAACGGCTGTCTGCAGTATCGAATTGTTTATCTTCGGTGTATGGATGGTCAGTTTGCCTATTCCGCTTCGCATACAGGCGCGCGAAGCAAGTATTGCCGCACCGGCCATGCCATAGCTGCCGGCAACGAGCAGTCCGTGGCCGAATGTGCCTTTATGACCGAAAGGCGGACGCGGTTTCAGCATTTTTGCCATGCTCTCTTCTTCGTCGAGCAGATAGGGTTGCTGCTCAAACTTTACGTCGTTTTCTTTCAAGCCTATGTCGAGCACTGTCAGCCGGCCGATATACTCCTGGTTGTCTGCCATCAGGAACGACGGTTTCAGGCACTGCATGGTAAACGTATAGTCGGCCTTTATGATGTGGGCGCGTATGTTGTAAGTATTGTCTTCGCACATCAGACCCGATGGGATATCTATTGATATCACCTTGGCTTCCGAGCGGTTGATAAACTTCACCAACAGGGCGTAGCCACCGTTGAGTGCCTTGTTAAGCCCTGTGCCGAACAATCCGTCAATGACATAATCGCTTTTTTCAAGGCAGGGCATTTCAAACTGGCTTGTAATTTCATGAAAAACCGTACCGGGGCACGTTTCCATCAGTCTTTCCTTGTTGGTGGCACAATCGGAACTGAGCCTACCGCCCGTGTTGAACAGAAAGACTTCTATTACATAGCCTTCTTTTGCGAGCATGCGGGCTACGGCCAATGCATCGCCTCCATTGTTGCCCGGACCGGCAAAAACCTTGAACGAGGCTCCGGGAACGCATATCTTCCTGATGCCTGCGCACAATGCGCGGGCAGCCCTTTCCATCAGGTCGATGGATTTTATCGGCTCGTGCTCGATGGTGTAGGCATCGAGTTTGGCCATTTGTGCTGCTGTCAAAATTTTCATACTGCAAATATATATATTTCTTCTGATTTACGGTTCATTGGCAACGGTTATTGAATGCTAATTCGCAGGTTTCTTTCGCTATTTTGAACTGTCTGAACCATCTATTGCGGCATCTGTCATTTTATGGACGCGCTAAAGATTGAAAAGGCAAGGGGGCAAATCCGAAAAGGTGCGGAGCGTTTTGAAAAGGCAACGCTTTGTTTTTTGAAATAAACGGCATCGGGCAACATGCTCGAGCCAACGAAGTCGCAGAAAAACAAATCAGGATTCCCCGATGAGGAATCCTGACCGTGAGCCGAAACCCGGACTCGAACCGGGGACCTATTCATTACGAATGAATTGCTCTACCAACTGAGCCATTTCGGCTTTTTCATTTTCGCAGTGCAAAGGTAAGAAAAAGTTTCTACCCTTACAAATGTTTTGAAACAAAAAAGCCTTGCACGGATGAGCTTGTGTATTCGAAATACTGTCTGACACCGACAAGCAGCGATGGCAGCAGGAAGTGATTAAATTGCAAAAAAACAACTGACAAAAAGGCACTTTAACCGGTGTGGCACTTCGTTTGTTGTAACCGGGTAAATGATATTAAAAACACTACGATTATGGCCTTTATAGATTATTACAAGATAATGGGCATTGACCGGAATACACCGCAGGATGCCATCAGAGATGCTTACAAACGCAGGGTAAAGCAATTCCATCCCGATTTGCACCCCAACGATCCGAAAGCCAAAGCCAAATTTCAGGCCTTGAACGAAGCCAACGATGTGTTGAGCGACCCTGAGAAGCGAAAGAAATACGACCAATATGGCGAACACTGGAAAGAAGCGTCAGAATATGAGCAGCAGCACGGAGGCCAAGGTGCAGGCAATGGCAGTGACAACGAATTCGAGAACATGGATTTCTCACAATTCGAAGGCATGAACGGCCGTTTCAGTAGCTTCTTCGAAGACTTGTTCGGACAAAGTGCCCGCAGGCGCAAACGCGCCACGGGCGGATTCAGCGCATTCGACAACATGGCCACACCCGATGCCGATGCACGGGCTACGGTCAATCTTGACATGTATACCGCATTACTGGGCGGCTCCATCATTTTGCAGACACAGAACAGCAAGTTGCGGCTGAAGGTGAAACCTTGTACCCAAAACGGAAGCAAGGTGCGCCTGAAAGGAAAAGGTTATGACAGAGGCGACGGCACTTTTGGCGATTTGATTATAACTTACAACATCGTGCTTCCGTCCTCGCTGTCGGAAAAACAGAAACAGCTGTTGGATGAAATGCGCCGATCATAGCGGCTCGCAAGAGTCGTGATGGAGCGCGCCTATACCCTGCCCTCTATCCAAGCGTCGATAAGCATACGGGCTATGCTCAGCTTTTCGGGGATAGCGGGCAGGGTTTCGCGTTTGTACCACCCGCCCTTATTGAGCTCGGAAAACTGGATGTGCAGATTGCCTGACACATAGTTGGCCGTAAATCCTATCATCAGGCCACGCGGATAGGGCCATGGCTGACTGCCGAAATAACGCAGGCCGTCAATTTCAAGGCCGGTCTCTTCGCGCACTTCACGGTGGACAGCCTCTTCGAGGCTCTCGCCTGTCTCGACAAAACCGGCCACCAGCCCGTAATAGTCTTTCTTGAACGAGCGCGACTGGACAAGCAGCACTTCATCGGCACGGCGAATCAACACAATGACGGCCGGCGAAAGTTTGGGCCATATCTCGCGACGGCAGTTGGGACAAAGCTTGCTGATGGGAGTATTAAACGACAAAGGATGGCCGCAACAGCCGCAAAAACGGGTGGACTTGTGCCAATCCAGAAGTTCGGCCGCCTTGCCGGCAAGCAGATACGACTCGTGGTCGAGCTTGTAGTAGCTGGCACGAAGCCCTATGCTTTGGAACCCTTGTGGTAGTGGCATATCACCGATGTCGGCAATGACCGCATCATAGTTTCCAAAGGCCGGAACCTGCATCTCGCAATCAAGTGAGTTGAAGGGCGGGGTGTCTTGCAGCGGAATGGCAAGACTTGCATCGGCTCGTGCCGACAATACGATATTGCCGTGTGAAAACAAAAACCAGTATTTCATGGCAGAATGATTATTTCAGATTCTTTCTGATTTCCTTGTAGGTAACCGGCAAGCCTTCCTGTCCGTAGATGACCGATTTGAATTGTTCGTGCGTATAGGGAACGGCGTTGCGCGAAAGCTCGGGCACATTGTAGCTCTTGAAAAGCAGAAGATTGTCTTCAGGGTCTTCCTGCGGCAGCATGAAAGGCTTGTGCGATTGGCCGTTCTTGTCAAAATAGGCTATGTAAGGGCGTGTAAACGACCCGTCATCGCGACGACTGCTAAAAACAAACCAACGACTGTTTGAACTCCACGAGTGAAACGAATCGACATCCTTGCTGTTCGAAGCCGTGAGAGGATATATCTTGCCCGTCTGCAGGTCTTTGACATAAAGATCGGAACTTTTGTGCCATATATGGAACTGTCCGTAATCGGCAAGGGTGAAAAGCACGTAGCGGCCGTCGGGACTGACACGCGGAACAGAGGCACTTTTGCCTATTGCGTCGCAATCGAATTCCAACTGTGGCTCGCCGAAAGTCATGGTGCTCTCGTCGAAAGGAATGCTCATCAGATTGTAATGTATCTTGTCATAATGGTTGACCACTTCGAGTGAGTGTAACGAATCGGGCACCTGGGCGAACGACGGCATATGCGCCACACAATAATATACACGGTCGCCGGCAGGATTCCAGCAAGGAAAAGTCTCCATGTCGAAAGGCGTTTTCAGAACATTGCTGATTTCCTTGCTGTCGGCATTGTAGAAAATAAGGTCGGAGGCATGGTCGATGACTTCTATCTTTTCCTTATTTAAAAGATGAAAGGTCTGACCTGTCTTATTGGACGAAAAAACCAGCCAATTGCGGCGCGGATGCCATGAGGGATAGACGGCCGAACTGATGATGGAGTCTGTTTTCATGTTCAGCTTTTCAATTTTCCCATCCTTGGCAATGAGCGTTCCTCCCATATTGCCGCGCACGTGGAACATCATGGTTCGCGCATCGTTGTTCTTGTAGTTATGGCAATTGATACAGTGGTTTTCACCATTGCTATACTTACGGTTATTTTCATAGATGGTTTGCCGGTCAAACGTAGTCAGGTTGCGCTGATACAGGCCGAGCTGCCTGTAAAGCTCGTAACCGGGCTCGATGAGACGGTAAGAAAGATAAGCGTCTATGGGCTCGGCCGCCACGGTAATGGTATAGGGCCGATATGCTTTCCAGCCGTCTGCATCATGCGAATAGACCGTAACGGCAATACTGCGGCCTTTACTATGATTCAACAGATTGCGCCATTCGATCCTGTCGAGAAGTATTTTGCCATCGCTGCCGGCTCCTGCCAACAGCTGATGGGAACCGTTTTTCATTTGAACGACAAACTCATCACCGCCATTGCGCACCATGAAGTTCAAGGGAGCAATGTTGGGCGGTATGACCACATTGGCATAATCGGGATATATCTGAATTTTCTCTGATGTCTTTGTAAAATCGGCAGGCACCTTGTATTGCTGCTTACAAGCCGCCAATGACAGCAGACAGAGGCAGACAAAAGCATAAATGAATGATTGTTTCATGTCGAACAGGATAAATGTTAGTTGACCCGACCTTTTTCTTTCTTATCAAACACGTAGTTTTCGTCGGGAATGTTTTGGAAGTAATAATAGAAGGGATAGTATCCTCTGTATTTCGGATTGAGATCGTAAAAGACCTTTTTCCTTTTTTCGCCTTTATATTCCAAAGCATCGCTCAAAAAGACCTTTACGGCACTGAGCGCCAACGGTGAGACCGTGAAGCCTTCTAACTTTTGCGGAGTCTTGGTTCCGACCAAGGCCAGACCTTCTTCAAAAGATTTGGGAAGAGTGTTTCCGCGCAAGAGAGCGGCATGCAGGTAAAAGGCATCAAGCTCTTTGGCATAAAGACAAGCCGCCAGGGAATTTTCAAGCGCCCGAATGCTGCGGCCGCTTTCCAAGGCCACATTATAGCCGATAAAAAGCGGCGTGCGGTAGCGTTGCTCAAACGAATCTTCGACCGGCATCAGCTCGGCAACCTTCATGAGGTCGACATCCTGTTTTACTTTTTCGGGGTATTGCACCCAATCACCGTATTTGTCGACAAAGGCCGACTCGAAAGGCTTTTTGGCAATCAGGCTGAGGTATTTATAGGCCAAAGGCAGCTCGTTGTTGAGTATGGCACAGAAAAACATGCGTTTCAGGCGCACGGTATTGATTCCGTCAATGACGCTTCGCTCCATGCAACCGTGATAGGAGGAATTGATAAGGCCGGCATAAAAATCGGCATCCGATACATAAAATTCCGTTCCGCTGTCGGGATCGCCGGCACGGTTGGTCAGGTGCATGTTGGGGTATTGATAGTGCAAGTCAAACAGGCGTGATGCGATTTGCCCTGTTTGTGAAAGTGCTATGGCATAGTAAGCACAAACACTCCGGCTGGGTTGCTCAACCTTGAGGGCCGCTTCAATCATTGCATCCCATTCATTGTCTTCCATGAGGCGTTGCATCTTTGTAACTGTGCGCTCATTGATATGGAAAGGAATGGCATAGACCAGCAATGCAATGAATAACACTACTTGAGCAAAGGACGTTAATACCTGAAGCTTGGATGAAGAACCTTGCCCGCATTTCCACAAGGGGAGGAAACGACGTTTTGAAACGATGCGCACGACAACGGACACTACAGCAATTGCGGCAAGCACCAGCAAGGGGTAAGAGAAAATATAGTGAGGGTCATTCTGATAGAACAGGTTCAGCCCTCTGAAAACCAAATAGCCTGCAAAAAGAAAAGGGACGGCAAATGTCAGGATACAGGCGTAACCCCGCAGGCGAAAGGTATAGTTTATCAAATACACGCATAATGTTAATATAGAAGCCCATATAAAGCCTCCGAACAACGGGTAATGGAATGACAGCAAGAAGAAACGGCCGACAAGTATCAGGAAACCACCCGGCATGTCGGTGACATTTTTCATCAATACGCGGTCAAAGGCCAAATAACTGTTTTGCTCTGCCATGTAGAAGACGTCTTTATAGACGAAAGCGGCAAAACACCAAAGCATCGCCAACAAGAGCAAATATGGAGGTACTTTGGATAGAAAAACGAAACGCTTTCCAGACGTTTTCTTTGGAAATGAAATTTCCTTGGCAGTTTTCTTGTTTTTTCCTGCATGAGGTCTTACCTTGGCAGGTGTTCTTGGATTTTTCACTTTATCTTACTACTACTTTATTATTGTTGACCAAATATATGCCGGGAGCCATGTTGTCGAAACATGTAACCCCCTCGTCTACAACGGAGCTCTTCAGCAGATGACCCGCCAGGTCATAAACTTTTATGGCAACTCCGGACGATGTCGTATGAACGTATATTTTTCCTCTTGCACCCGACACTCCCACGTATGTTGCCTTTTGTTCGTGGATGCCATCTGGAACTTCATAATTATATTGCGCATCCAATGTCTTGAGGCGCTGTCTCAACCAATTGTCCATATAGTCAATTTCACCGTCAAAGTCCATTGTAATGCCATCTGAACCTTGCCAACGCTTGATTTCGCGTTTGTCGGCACCACTATCCCTGAACAATTCGCGATAGCTCTTGAAACGGTTCAACAAAGATGTATGCGAAAAATACGTTGCACGCAGTTGGGCATAACGCGCGGCCAGCTTTTTGTTCCAACTGTTGACATCATATTCCATCAAACGCTTGAAAAGTACATGCTCGCCATGTTCATAAGCCCAAAGGAAGGTGATAAAATCCTGGGAAGCATTGGCTGTAATATTTTTACTGCCATCCCACCGCCTGCCAAACACACCATCGAGATCCCAAGGAGTAACACCGATTTTCTTGTACTTGGAACTGTCATAATTATAAAGGTACATGTTCTTACCGTGATTGTCGGTTGCGAGCATCAACTCGATGAACAGATAATAGTCTAAGAAGACAGGCAAATCAAAATAGATGGGTGCGCGCGCTGAAAAGTTGAATTTTGAGCCGGCGGCAACAAGACTGACGGCCGAATACAAAGGATTCCAGTCGATAGGCTCACCATCTTGCAAATCGGGATACTTGTTTTCCCATTTGCACCATATCTCGGAATTGTTACTATATGAAGAAGGAGCTCTTAAGGGATATACGCGCTGTCCCAAATCATGACCCATAAAAATCTCATAGGTCCATTCACTCGACTTATACAATGTACCTTTCACGGTATCTGGGGCAGCTGCTACCGAGGCTTTGGCAAACTTTTTCAGTTTCAATTGCTTTCTGTCGATTTTCTCAGTCATGCAATAGATTCCGGCATAGTAGCCGTTCAGAAGCACTTCCACAAATTTTCCACGGGTTCCGTTTCTGATTTTCTTTTCGTAGGCCGAATGATAGGGCGCGGTGGAAAAATCGTTCCACAAATCAGTTGCAATGCGGTTACGCATTCTTCCAGCATCGACTGCCATCGCATCCAGAATCCAGTTGTTGTCATTGCGCAGATTCAACAATTTGCGGTCGATGGAGTTACCGGCTTTATCCTTCAGCTTGATGGCGTATGCCTTCTTCTGTTTTCCCATTGCCGTTGCTCCGCGGTAGCGGACATTAGCATTATAAAGCGAATCCTGAACATCGATGCTGTTGGGATCGTTTACACGGATGGAAGCTGCACGATATACAGAACTGAAATTTGTTCCATTCAACTCGACTATGGGCATAAACGTAAATATTAATTGAGCCGAACCTATTTGTTTCCCGTCCTTCACGATGGATAATTTATGACTTTGCCCTCCGCTGATGCCTTTAAAGGTGTGATCTTGTCCGCTTTCTACAGACGTTCCATCAATATAGAGTTGGAATTTTTCATTGTTCTTGGGCGTATAGCAAACTTCAGCTACTAATTTTTCACTACCGCGATAAGTTTCAGGCAATGGAAGCATATAATTGCTATACTTCTTGTCGAAAACCACAGCCTTACGGTTTATCGAAAAGTTTTCCAAAGCAGATAAGACATCTAAAACATTCCCGGACGAACCTGTTTGCGGAACATATATACCATTTTGCGATAAAAAATGACGATGACGCTCATCGGATGAATAGAAAATGAACGTAGAACCACTATCCAATGAAAAAAAACAGATATTGGTCTGACAATAGTCATTCCAATATTTGTTATTGGTTTCAATAGTGCTACTGCCATTCTTATTGTCCGAGCATTTGGCCACGTAAATGCCATATCCTGAATAAGGAGACATGGAAGCATACTTGAAGCCCCAAACATTATCGGACTTTTCGGTTGTTCCTGCGATTGTACCCACAGTATTGCTGCCCGTTCCGGGAATAAATCCGCTTACGTAACTACCGTCTTTTGTATAAATATTGACTCCTTCAGAAGTTTCAATAAAGTAAAATTGCTCCGTGGCTTCATTTGTCTGTATAAGACAATGATTGGCATCCGCCTTTACATACATTCCTGAACGGGTGTTTTTTATACTATATAGAATAGGCCTTTGAATATCAGTAGTAAACGCTACAGGCATTCCGAGACCTGTATTTTCCCAATACCTGTTGTCCAAAGTCGTTCCGCAACTATTGTCATTCCTTTCTATCGGCACGTATTCACTGCCGTCTTCATTGCGAAAACAAAACATGGAGTTGGAAGCTTGTTGCTCGGGGAAAGTTCCTACAACATAGTTGGAACGAACATTGAAACAATTGGCATTTACATCCAATGCAGAGGATATAAAATATGAGTTATTACTATTCGCTTTGGTTATTCGCCAAAGCGAAGAATCCCCCTTGGCCTGGTAAGTCAAAGTAACATACCGCTTCATACTTCCCGAATAGACCCCGTCATAAGTTATATATTGCCCTGATTTGGCATTTCGGATGAAAAAGACTCCGGGAGACTTTTCATCAATATACCATAGCATATCTTCTTTATCTTCTGACATGGTTACATAGTAAAGAGCAGTTTGACGATTTTGCTCTGCTCCCAAGGCAATACCGCCTTTCATATATTGGCGACAAACCAATTTATACTTACTGTTAGGATTAAAAGCCAGAGAAGCCGCAGATATGAGCATGCTGTTTGCAGAAACAAAAAGCAATAAAAGGAACAAAGCTCTCCTTATATAATACTTTACAACGCTTATAGTTCTATCTTTCATAAAATTCTATTTTGCATTTTGCAAATGTAACAAAATAAATCTATAAACTCCGTCCGATTACAGCAAAAAGATTAGAGATACGTATTTATATTGAATTTTACAGACATGAGTAATCACTTTATGGTAAAGAGTCATTTCATGATAGCTATGTCATTATTTGCAATTCGAGTTAGCAAATGAGCATTACCATGCATCCAAATCGAGCAATTGTTCAATTATTTCGCTCGATTTTTTGACAAATGACGCAGAATGCGTAATTTTGCAAGCAAAAAGATAGAATCTTGCCGCTCGGCATATCAACAGTGCATTTACACAAGAGAAAAACAATTCGTCACGGCAAGTTAGTAGGTAGAAACAAACATATTTGAAATATGGCAGACAAAATCAGACAACAATTCGGATTGTACCAAAGTTCACAAGAACACGATGCATGCGGCATCGGCATGGTTGTAAACATACATGGTACAAAAAGTCATTTGCTCGTGGACCAAGCTTTGACAGTTTTGGAAAACATGCGTCATCGTGGTGCTGAGGGAGCCGACAAAAAGACTGGCGACGGTGCCGGCATCCTTATTCAAATACCTCACGAGTTCATCCTATTACAAGGCATTGCCGTTCCGGAGAGAGGGCGGTATGGAACAGGACTTATTTTTATGCCAAAAGATAAAGAGCGCAGCACGCGTTTCACAGCTATTATAGAAGAGGAAGTCCAGCGTGCCGGAATGCAAATATCTCATTGGCGCGAAGTTCCGGTCAATTCGTCTGAATTGGGAGAGACAGCCTTAGAAACCGAACCGAATATCATACAGATATTCATCGTACCCCAAAGCGATGTAAAAGATGACGACCTGGAACGCCAGCTTTACCTATTGCGCAAAAAAATAGAACGGCGCACTTCCGATCCCGACTTCTACATTGTCTCGCTGAGCTCCAAGCATATCGTTTACAAAGGTATGTTGTCGAGTCTTCAGCTTCGCCGATATTTTAAAGATTTGCAAAACCCATATCTTACAAGCGGACTGGCATTGGTTCATTCGCGTTTTTCCACCAACACATTCCCTCGTTGGTCATTGGCACAACCGTTCAGGTTGTTGGCGCACAATGGTGAAATCAATACCATCCGCGGCAACCGCGCATGGATGGCCGCGCGTGAGAATGTGCTCTCTTCTTCCATTTTAGGTAAAACGAAAGATATTTCCCCGATTGTCGAACCAAACATGAGCGACAGCGCATCTCTCGACAATGTGTTGGAGTTTCTTGTAATGAGTGGCCTTAGCTTACCGCAAGCCATGGCTATTCTTATTCCTGAAAGCTTCAACGACCGTAATCCCATCAGCCAGGAATTAAAAGACTTCTATGAGTACTATAGTATTCTAATGGAGCCATGGGACGGGCCGGCCGCCTTGATTTTCAGCGATGGCCGCTTTGCCGGCGGAATGCTTGACCGTAATGGATTGCGTCCTGCTCGTTATACTGTGACCACCGATGGTTTCATGATTGTTGCCAGCGAAGTCGGAGTAATGGACATCGATCCTGCAAAAGTCGCCCAAAAAGGCCGTTTGCAACCGGGCAAGATAATTCTTGTTGATACCCAAGAAGGAAAGATTTACTATGACGGAGAATTGAAAGAGCAATTGGCCAATGAGCATCCCTACGGGAAATGGCTTAGTACCAATCGCATTCAGCTCGAAAAGCTCAAGAGCGGACGTAAGATTGACAATACAGTTCCTCACTTCGGCCGTCAATTGCGCGGCTTCGACTTTGGTCAGGAAGACATCGACCGCACCATCATTCCGATGTGTGTTAACGGCTCAGAACCAAGTGCAGCCATGGGTAACGACACACCTTTGGCGGCATTGAGCGACAGACCACAGATTTTCTTCAATTATTTCCGCCAACAGTTCGCACAGGTAACAAATCCGGCTATTGACCCTATCCGCGAAGAGCTTGTCATGAGTCTTACGGAGTACATCGGTGCTGTTGGTTCCAACATCCTTCATCCCGACGAGGGCAACTGTAAGATGGTGCGTCTGCCCTATCCCATTTTGAACAACACGCAGTTGGATTTGCTTTGTAACATTCGTTATAAGGGATTTAACAGTATCAAACTGCCTATTACTTTCGAAATTTCAAAAGGCGAAGAAGGCATGCGCCAAGCCTTGTTGGATCTTTGCCACAAGGCCGAAGAAAGTGTAGAACAGGGCTTCAACTATATTATCCTGAGCGACCGTTTCATTGACGAGACACACGCGCCGATTCCTTCATTATTGGCAGTAAGTGCCGTACATCACTATTTGATTGCTGTCGGCAAGCGCGTACAAACAGCACTGATTGTTGAAAGCGGTGAAATAAAAGAAATCATGCATTCAGCTCTTTTGTTGGGCTACGGAGCGTCTGCGGTCAATCCATATATGGTATTTGCCGTTATTGACGACCTTGTCAAGAAAGGGAAAATCCAGGAGAACTATGAAACAGCCGAAAAGAATTACATCAAAGCAACTTGCAAGGGCTTCTATAAGATTATGTCGAAAATGGGTATTTCCACCATTCGAAGCTACCGCGGTGCAAAGTTGTTTGAAAGCATCGGCTTAAGCGAAGAACTGCTTCACCAATATTTCGGAACCGAGATATCGACCATCGGTGGTATCGGCTTGAAACAAATTGCCCATGATACCATAGCATTCCATTCCAAGGCCTACAGTCTGGATGAGACAACCGATGATAGCGACTTGCTGCCCAACAACGGACAGTTCTCTTACCGCAAGGATGGCATACGCCACGCATGGACTCCCGAAGTCATTGCGACACTGCAATTGGCCACCCGTACCGGCGACTACAAGAAATACAAGCAATTCACCTCTCTTGTCGACAATAAGGAAAAGCCCATTTTCATTCGCGACATGATGGAGTTCAAACGCTCTGCCACTCCTGTTCCCATTGAGGAGGTAGAACCGGCAGAATCCATCGTCAAGCGTTTTGTCGCCGCTGCCATGAGTTTCGGTGCTTTAAGCATCGAAGCCCACGAAGCCATAGCCTTGGCCATGAACAAGCTGGGTTCGCGCAGCAATACGGGCGAAGGCGGTGAAGACAGCGACCGTTTCAAAGGAGAAGTAAACGGTATTTCGCTCAGCAGTAAAATCAAGCAAATTGCTTCCGGCCGCTTCGGGGTAACCACCGAATACCTTGTCAATGCTGAAGAGATACAAATTAAAGTGGCACAGGGAGCCAAGCCCGGTGAAGGAGGCCAGTTGCCCGGCTTCAAGGTCAACAAGATCATCGCCAAGACGCGTCACTCCATACCCGGAATTTCGCTGATTTCCCCTCCGCCCCATCACGACATTTATTCCATCGAGGATTTGGCCCAATTGATCTTCGACCTTAAGAATGTCAATCCTCAAGCCGCCGTCAGTGTCAAGCTTGTTGCCGAAAGTGGTGTAGGTACCATTGCTGCCGGAGTCGCCAAGGCCAAAGCCGACCTTATAGTAATTTCCGGTGCAGAGGGCGGAACGGGTGCTTCGCCCATGTCGTCGACCCGTTATGCCGGCATTTCGCCCGAGATAGGCCTTTCGGAAACACAACAGACACTTGTCACCAATGGTTTGCGTACTCGCGTGCGCTTGCAAACCGACGGACAAATCAAAACCGGCCGTGACATTATTATATTAGGTCTGTTGGGAGCCGACGAGTTTGGTTTCGGAACCCTATTGCTCATTCTGCTTGGCTGCGTCATGATGCGTAAGTGCAACACCAACCTTTGCCCGATGGGTGTGGCAACTCAGGATCCCCAATTGCGCAAGTATTTTGCCGGAAAGTCCGACTATATTGTCAACTACTTTACGTTCCTTGCCGAAGAAGTGCGCGAATACCTTGCCGAAATGGGCTTCCGCAAATTTGACGACATCATTGGCCGCACCGATTTGCTGACGAAGAAAAAGACCGACGATACCAAATACGCAACACTCGATTTCAGCCGTTTGCTATTAAAGAGCGATAGCAACGAAGCGCTCCATTACGACGGTCGCCCCTATCAGCAGATAGGTGCTGTTATCGACGACAAGATTATTGCCGACTGCCGTGAAGCGATAGAACACCGCACCGTAACTCATCAGGAATACATTATCAAGAATACCGACCGCGCTGTCGGCACCAAACTATCGGGCATGATTGAAAAGAACTACGGTAACGACTATCTGCCCGACAGCACCATCAACATCAACTTCAAGGGATCGGCCGGCCAGAGTTTCGGTGCTTTCCTGTCGTCAGGCATCAGCTTGCGTCTTGAAGGCGAAACCAACGACTATTTCGGCAAAGGACTCAGCGGCGGACGCATTGCCATCTTCCCGCCACGCCGAAGCAAATTCAAGGCTGAGGACAACATTATTGCAGGCAACACCGGACTCTATGGAGCCACCCGTGGAGAACTATATATCAACGGTCAGGTTGGCGAACGCTTCGGAGTGCGCAACTCGGGTGCCATTGCCGTCATCGAAGGCGCCGGCGACCATTGCTGCGAATACATGACCGGCGGCCGTGTCGTTGTCCTGGGAAAAACCGGAAGCAACTTTGCTGCCGGAATGAGCGGTGGCATTGCTTATGTGTGGGACACCGAAGGGCGTTTCGACTATTTCTGCAATATGGAAATGGTAGAACTCAGTCTTGTAGAGGACAGCACATCACGCAACGAGCTTCGCGAACTCATTCACAACCATTGGGAGTATACCGATTCGGCTCTGGCACGCAGAATGCTCGACGACTGGCAGCACTATATCCAGCAGTTCATTCAAGTAATCCCCATCGAATACAAAAAAGTGATGCAGGAAGAAAAAGACCGCAAGCTGCGCGACCGCATCAACAACATTTGGAGAGAATTTTAAAATATCAACCGACAAAATCAGAACAACCGGCTGAACAATTGGTTCAGTAAACAAAAATATAAAGCAATATGGGAAATCCAAAAGCATTTATGACCATACCGCGCAAAGAAGCCGGTTATCGTCCCATACACGACCGCATACTCGATTATGGTGAAGTAGAGCAAACATTAAACTCGAAAGACCGCCAGGAACAAGCCGGGCGTTGCATGAACTGCGGCGTTCCTTTCTGCCACTGGGCTTGCCCCACGGGCAGCAAAATACCCGAATGGAACGATGCCTTGTATAAA
Organism: uncultured Bacteroidaceae bacterium; assembly: GCA_934426255.1. Taxonomy (GTDB): domain Bacteria; phylum Bacteroidota; class Bacteroidia; order Bacteroidales; family Bacteroidaceae; genus UBA6382. The sequence continues at coordinate 40,437 of CAKRYD010000016.1, forward strand.
GGAGATTGGGAATTGGCTTTCAAGCGATTGATACAGACCAACGAATTTCCGGAATTCACCGGACGCGTATGTCCCGCCCTATGCGAGAAAAGTTGCGTGCTCAACGAAGTGTTGCACGAGCCTACCACCAATCGCGAAAACGAGTGCGCCATCATTGAGCGCGCATATATGGAAAACTACATACAGCCATGCCATCCCAAACGCATCGGCAAGCGCGTGGCCGTAATCGGTTCGGGTCCATCGGGATTGGCAACAGCCAACCGGTTGAACCATGCCGGAGTTGAAGTTACCGTATTCGACAAGAACGAAGCCGCCGGAGGCCTGCTGCGCTACGGTATCCCCAATTTCAAGCTCAACAAAGCCATCATTGACAGGCGTATACAACTGATGGAAACCGAAGGCGTGCATTTTGAATACGGCAAGGACATCGACGTAAACAAACTGCCTGAAGGATTTGATGCCTATGCAATATGCACCGGAACGCCCACGGCACGCGACCTCAATGTTCCGGGACGCGAATTGAAGGGAATCTATCTGGCACTCGACTATCTCGGCCAGCAAAACCGCGTATTGGCCGGAGCAACGTTCACACCGAGCGAGCGCATCACGGCCAAAGGCAAAAAAGTGCTGGTCATCGGTGGCGGCGACACCGGTTCCGACTGTATAGGAACGGCCCATCGTCAGGGAGCCGTCGACGTGACACAAATTGAAATCATGCCAAAGCCTCCGGTAGGCATGAATCCGGCCACACCATGGCCCTATTGGCCCGTCATTCTCAAGACTACATTTGCCCATGAAGAGGGATGCAACCGCCGTTGGTTGCTCAACACCAACAAATTTATAGGCAAAAACGGCAAAGTGACCGGCGCAGAAGTTGAAGGCGTCGTTTGGGAGCCCAATCCAGAGGGAGGACACCCCATCATGAAGCTCGACGGCAAAAAAGAAATCATAGATTGCGACCTCGTGCTGCTTGCAATGGGATTCTTGCGCCCGCAGCAGCCTCAATTTGCCGAGAATGTATTCATTACAGGCGATGCTGCCAACGGAGCCAGCCTCGTGGTAAGAGCCATAGCATCCGGACAGCAAGCCTCGAGAGACATTCTTGACTACCTGAGAAAGTAATATCAGCAGCCATACCCCATCAAGGCTGCATTCACAAAAGCATCCTACCCGAATTGCAGGTTGACACATCAACCGCAATTCGGGTTTTGCTGTCGATAAAGGTGAAAAGTCGGCATCATAAAGGCGTAGAACAAAAGAAATATCGTACTTTTGCAAAAAAAGAATGCAATGCGATTTTTTCTGTCAGTTCACAGACTGCTGTTCATCATAACAATTTTCCTATTCCTTCCCTGCACAGTCGCAGCCAAAGACTTCGTGTTGGTCATTGACCCCGGCCATGGCGGAAAAGACCCCGGAGCACTGGGAACTTATTCCAAAGAAAAGAACATCAACCTGAATGTCGCCTTGAAAGTAGGCGAACTGGTGCGGCGCAACTGCCCCGACGTAAAAGTTGTCTTCACAAGAAAGACCGATGTCTTCGTACAGTTAGACGACCGCGCCGAAATAGCCAACAACGCCAAGGCAGACCTTTTCATTTCCATCCATACCAACGCATTGCCCAAGGGGCGCCAGATCAGCGGTTCCGAGACCTATTCGCTCGGAATGGCTCGCGCCGGTGAAAATCTCGATGTGGCCAAGCGCGAAAACTCCGTCATTCTTTACGAAAAAGACTATCAGAAACGCTATGCCGGCTTCAATCCCAACTCGGCCGAAAGCTATATCATTTTTGACTTCATGCAAGATCAATACATGAAGCAAAGCGCCGAATTGGCCAACTCCATACAAAAATATTACGCACAATCAGGTCGCCCCAACAAGGGAGTACATCAGGCAGGATTCCTTGTGCTGCGCAAAACGTCCATGCCCAGCGTCCTTACCGAGCTCGGTTTCATCACGACACCGCGCGACGAGCAATATCTGAACTCAGCCAAAGGAACCGACCAGCTGGCCCGAAGCATCTACAACGGATTCGTAGAATACAAAAACAGGCAGCAGCGCCACAAATCGCCCATTCTTGACTATACCGACGATAAACAAGTTCAACAAGAAGAAGCTGAAAACACACGCGAAGCCGAAGAAACACGTAAAAAAGAACAGGCCGCACAACAAAAAGCCGACGAGCAAGCCGTCAAAACCGAAGAAAAAGCCAATATCCCCGTCATAGAACAGGAAGAGCCGCAACCGGGCGAAAAAGACAAGCCTGAAGAAACAGCACCCGCCGTTGTAGAAAAAAGTGCAGAGCCAAAGCCCGAAAAACAGACGCAGGAAATTGAAAAAGAAAAGGAGCAAATCAAAAAAGAAGGGCAGGAAAACAAAACAGAAAGCAAGGAAATCACCTACAAGATACAAATCCTTACCGCATCGCGCATGCTGCGCAGCGACGCCCAACAATTCAAAGGACTAAAAGGCGTAGACCATTTCAAAGAAAAGAACGTCTACAAATACACCTATGGTTCAACATCATCGTACAGCAGCATCAGCCAGACGAGAAAAGAAATTCTGGAAAAATTTCCCGATTGCTTCATCGTAGCATTCCAAGGAAAAGACCGGATAACAGTGCAAGAAGCCATCCAACAGCAAAAGAAATAACCCAACAATACATAGAAAAACATGAAACCCATTGCAAAAGAAATAAAAATAGCCTTGGCAGCAATATGCGCCGTGGTGCTCCTGTTTTACGGCATCAACTTTCTGAAAGGCGTCAACTTGTTCAAGAAGAGCAACATGTATTATGTTGTATTCAACGACATCACCGGTCTGTCTAAAAACAATGCCGTATATGCCGGAGGCTATCCCATAGGAACTGTTCACGAAATCAACTACGACTATGACCATCCCGGACATATCGTAGTAGGTGTAGTCATCGACGAACAGATGAAACTGCCCAAAGGTTCTACAGCCGAACTCGTATCGAGCATGCTCGGCACCACCACGATGAACCTCCTGCTTGCACCCTCGACCGACTATCTTCAACCCGGTGACTCCATTAAAGGCGGCCCACACCTCGGAGCATTGGAAATGGCAAGCGCAATGGTGCCCAAGATAGAGCAAATGCTGCCCAAGCTCGATTCAATCATGGCTTCAATCAACCTGTTGCTCAGCGATTCCTCGATAATGCGCACACTGCACAACACCGAAGCCCTCACAGCCAACCTGAAACAAGGAACAGGCGACCTGAATAAACTGATTCGCAACGACTTGCCATCGCTCATGGCCAAAATGGATCGCATCGGCAACAATGTGGAACAGCTGACCGGACGGCTCAAGGACATTGACTACGCCACAACCATAGAAAACATCAACCGCACCATCAGCGAGGCACGGCAATTTACTCAAGACCTGAACCAAAAAATCAACTCGAAAGAAGGCTCACTGGGACTGCTTCTCAACGACCGCACCATGTATGACAACTTGAACAACACACTGGTATCGTCAGACTCTCTCCTACGCGATCTTAAGGGTCACCCAAAGAGATACGTCCATTTCTCCATCTTCGGGAAAAAAGACAAATAAAAATCGCATCACAAAAGGTTTACACATAACCCGTTGCAAAACAAAATGGATGTGGCGGGCAAAAACTACTTGCATAAGCAAAAAAAAAGTTGCAATTTTGCACGAAGTTACATTAGTAACCCATGATACAAAACACAGAACACAATCCTGAACAACATTGGGCCAAATGCTTGAAATACATCAAGGACAATATTGATGAACAAGCATTTAACACATGGTTCACACCTGTCAAATTCCAAAGATTCGACGGGAAGGAACTAAGGATTATCGTTCCGTCAAACTTCTTCTACGAATACCTGGAAGAGCACTACCTGAGTTTGCTGCAAAGCGCCATCGGCAGATATTTCGGAAGCGATGTTCGTCTGCGCTATATCGTCAAGACCGACAGCACCAACAATATAACTACCGACATATCCAGCCAGCCCCACTCCACAGCAGTGGAAAGCGTGTCCTGTGAAGGTGCCAACAAAACACCCGACATATTCTCGGCCACTCGTCACAATCATGTGGCCGACAGCTTGGATTCGCGCCTGAACCCCAACTATACATTTGAAAACTTCATCGAAGGCGACAGCAACAAATTCCCTCGGATGATAGGACTGACCATAGCCGACAAATTTCAGGACTCGTTCAATCCATTCTTCATCTATGGCGCATCGGGCGTGGGAAAGACCCATTTGGCCAACGCCATCGGGACAAGAATGAAAGAACTGCACCCCGACAAAAGAGTACTGTATGTATCGGCACATCTGCTCAGGATACAATACACAGACTCGGTTCACGCCAACAAGTTCAACGACTTCATGAATTTTTATCAGTCGATAGACACGCTCATCATTGATGATATTCAGGAATTTGCCGGAAAAAAAGGAACACAAGAGGCTTTCTTCAACATATTCAACCATTTGCAGCACAACCATCGCCAATTGATCATCACATGCGACCGCCCGCCCGTGCAGCTCGAAGGGATGCAGGAACGGTTGCTCACACGCTTCAACTGGGGAATCATCGGGGAACTTGAACGCCCCAACGCAAAACTGCGAAAAGACATCCTCGAATATCATATACAAAGCAACGGATTGCCGTTTCCGAAAAACGTCATCAACTACATAGCCAACAACGTCACAGGCAGCATCCGCGAACTTGAAGGAGTCATCAACTCAATCATGGCCTACTCCGTCATCTACAACAGCGATATCGACATGGATTTGGCCACAAAGACCATCGCGCGCACAGTAAAGATCAATAATGATCCCATATCAACAGACCGGATATTGGAAAAGGTCTGCAAATTCTATCATATAACCAACAAAGAAGTATTCTCGGCCAGCCGCAAGCACGGAATAGTACAGGCACGTCAGGTATCAATGTACCTAACACAAAAGTATACTAACCTGTCGTCGTCGCAAATAGGCCTGCTGATAGGCAAGCGCGACCATTCTACAGTTCTCCACGCTTGCAACCTGATAGAAAAGCGCATCAGCGTGGAAAAAAGCTTTCGAGCGGAAGTTGAAAGCATCGAACGCGAAATATTGAAACGCCCCTGATATTACTACAGCAAAACAGCCACTGCCCAGGACTTGTTTTTGTGCCGTCACCATGAAAGAAAACATGGCGACACAAGAAAAAGACGCAAAAAAGTAGTAGTTTTGCACTTCAAAATAGAACGAAAATAAGAATCACATTATGTACACTTGGTTTGAATGCAAAGTAAAATACGATAAGACCATGGAAAACGGTCTTCAGAAAAAAGTTACGGAACCCTATCTGGTAGACGCCATCAACTTTACCGAAGCCGAAAAACGCATGAACGAAGAAATGGCACCTTTCATAAGAGGCGATTTTCAAGTAGACGACATCAAACGCGTCAAAATTGCCGAACTCTTTGAAAGCAGCAAGGAAGAAGATGACAAATGGTACAAATGCAAACTGAGCTTCATAGTAATCGATGAAAAAAGCGGCAAAGAAAAAAAAGCCGTCAACCTGGTTTTAGTCAAGGCCATCAACATAAAAACTGCCCTGCAGCACCTGGAAGAAGGAATGAAAACCACGCAGATAGACTACGAAGTAACATCAATTATCGAAACGCCCCTATTGGACGTTTTCCACTACCAGGAACCCGACAAGGCTTAACAAGAAGGGAAACAGCCATGAGCATTGCCGACAAACTGCAAGCCGTAAAAGAAGAACTGCCACAAGGCATCAAGCTGATAGCAGTGTCAAAATACCATCCCGAAGAAGAAGTGATGGAAGCCTATGAGGCCGGACAAAGAGACTTCGGTGAAAACATAGCGCAAGAGCTGAGACGCAAACACGAAAACCTGCCCGAAGACATCCGGTGGCACTTCATCGGACACTTGCAAAAGAACAAGATTAAATACATCGCGCCCTACGTCAGCCTGATCCACTCTGTCGACAGCTTTGAACTGCTTTCAGAAATCAATCATCACGCAATAAAAGCCGCACGCACCATACCGTGTCTGCTGCAAATCCATGTCGCCAAAGAAGAAACAAAATTCGGATTCAGCTTTGACGAATGCCTTCGGATGCTCGACGAACAACAATGGACACAACTCGAAAACATCTGCATCTCCGGACTGATGTGCATGGCATCCAACGTACCCGATGAAAAACAGATACACGAAGAATTCGGAAGCGTCAACAGATTTTTCGAACGGCTCAAAAGCGACTACTTTCAAGATTATGAACATTTTTCATGCCGTTCATGGGGCATGAGCAGCGATTACAAAATAGCTATCGAAGAGGGCAGCAACATGGTACGCGTAGGAACTCGCATCTTCGGCCCGCGCCCCTACCCGAACATTAAGCAAACCTGAAAATCCATTAAGGAAGAAAGCAACCTATATTATTCACCAAACATAAATATCATGCCACAGATTTCACAACGAGGCACGAACATGCCACAATCACCGATTCGCAAACTTGCACCTCTGGCAGCGCGAGCGGCGGAACGCGGCATACATATTTATCATTTAAATATAGGACAACCGGATTTGCCGACACCGACCGTTGCACTCGATGCTATCAGAAACTTTAAGCGCACCGTGCTGGAATATACTCCCAGCCAAGGCTTTCTCAGCTACAGAAGAAAGCTTGTAGACTTCTATGCCCACTACAACATCCACACTACACCGGAAGATATCATCATTACCAGCGGTGGATCGGAAGCCGTACTCTTCGCTTTCATGTCTACATTGAACCCGGGCGACGAGATTCTGATTACAGAACCGTTTTATGCCAACTATCTTGCTTTTGCCATATCGGCCGGCGCAGTCATCAAGCCTATCTCCACTACCATCAACGAAGGCTTTTGCCTGCCCAAGGTGGAGGAAATGGAAAAACTCATTACTCCGCGCACAAGAGCCATTATGATTTGCAACCCCAACAATCCTACCGGCTACTTATATACAAGGAGAGAAATGAATCAGATACGTGACCTTGTCAAGAAGTACGACCTTTATCTGTTCTCCGACGAAGTATATCGTGACTTCATCTATACAGGATCGCCCTACATATCTGCCATGCACTTGGAAGGCATTGAGCAAAACGTTGTTCTCATTGATTCCGTTTCCAAACGCTACAGTGAATGCGGAATACGCATCGGTGCCTTGATAACAAAGAACGAGCAAGTGAGACAGACCGTCATGAAATTCTGTCAGGCGCGCCTCAGTCCGCCACTCATAGGCCAGATAGCCGCAGAAGCATCCCTGCAATCCGGCGAAGACTACCTGCGCGATGTTTATGATGAGTACGTAGAACGGCGCAAATTCTTGATCGACAGCATTAATCGCATCCCCGGTGTTTATTCGCCCATACCTATGGGAGCTTTCTACACGGTGGCGCAACTTCCCGTTGATGACAGTGAAAAATTCTGCGCATGGTGTCTCACCGACTTCAGCTACGAAAACCAAACCATCATGATGGCACCGGCATCGGGCTTCTACATGACTCCCGGCATGGGACATAACGAAGTACGTTTGGCCTATGTCTTGAAAAAAGATGATTTGGCACAAGCCGTCAATGTGCTTGCACGAGCATTGGAAGCCTATCCCGGAAAAACCATCTGACAAGAACCATCCGACATTTCCATATGAATTTATCGCTGTTCATTGCACGCCGTCTTTATTCCAACGAACATCATGACCGACGCATATCGCGGCTGGCCATACAGATAGCGACCATCGGAGTAACGATAGGGCTGGCTGTGATGATTCTTTCCGTTTGCGTCCTGTTGGGTTTCAAGAACGAACTGACCGAAAAAGTAGTCGGTTTCGGTTCGCACATACAGATTCTCAACTCCAAATCCGGTGCTTCACCCGAAAGCTACCCTATTGTAACCGATCACGCTTTCGTTGGCAATGTAGCCCAGCAAGAAGGCGTGACCCATGTGCAGCGTTATTCCGGAAAGATTGGAATCGTGAAAACCGACAGCGACTTCAAGGGCATTTTATTGAAAGGCATCGGTGAAGAATATGACACAAATTTCTTACGCAGTCATCTTTTGAAGGGCACCATCCCTCGCTTTACTCTTGAGGAGCACCGCAATGACATCGTCATTAGCGATTTGATAGCAGACAAAATGCGTCTGAAAGTGGGGGACAGGATTTTCGCCTACTTTTTTGAGAACACCATACGCATGCGCAGGTTCAACATCGTAGGCATCTACCGAACCAATATGAGCCAATTCGATGAAAACGTTGTCATAGCCAACCTATATACGGTCAACAGCCTCAACAAATGGCGCAATGACCAAAGCAGTGGACTGGAAATCTTTACCAATAATTTTCCTCACACAGAAACAACCTACAACAAACTTTTGGACATAACCCGCGAGGCCATCGACAGCGACGGCAACACCTATTCTGTCTACACCATAGAAGAGTTGTATGCCCAAATTTTCGATTGGTTGAAGCTGCTCGACTTGAATGTGTGGGTCATCCTTGGCCTGATGGCATGCGTAGCCTGCATCACGATGATAAGCGGCTTGCTCATTCTGATTTTAGAGCGGAGCGCCACCATCGGAATACTCAAGGCCGTGGGAGCAAGCGACAAACTTGTTCGCCACATATTCATCAATTACAGTGCATTCATCATGTCGCGCGGCATCATTCTCGGCAACATCATAGGTCTGGGGTTGGCCTTTTTACAGCAACGCTTCCACCTGATTTCACTCGATGCAACAAAATACTATGTCGACCATGTGCCCATCATGTTCCACCCCGTCCTGTTGTGCATCGTCAGCGTGTCCACCATTGCCGTGTGCCTGCTTGCCATGATAGGACCGAGCTACATGATTACAAAAATCAATCCGGTCAAGGCCATTCGCTTTGATTGAATCTTCCAAATCCCAACTTTTATAAGCAGCCATGAAACCATGCTCTTTGTTAATGCTTTTTATCTGCGCATTGCTATTCTCATGTTCCAACGACACGCCTGACGAATCAAGCGGTTGGAAAAGCGAAGAAGAGCGTGCGGCAAAACTGAATCCTCATTTCGTATCTGTCGATTGGGACAATACGAAAGTGAAAAGTTTCAACACCAAAGATTGGACTTTCACGCTGCAGCAAACCGCAGAAACCGAAAAGATTCAAAAAGGTTCGGTACTTGCCATCTATGCCGACACCGTGGGTTGCATTACGATTGTAAACAACGTCAAACGCTCAAACGGCAATGTGGAAATCACAGGCAGCGAAGGAGCCTTGTGCGACATCTTTGCCAATACCGACTTTTACCTTAGCACTTCCGCCGACGCAGAAAAGACGAGAACAGCCGGCTGTGCCGTCTACTATCCCGAAAAAATCATCTGCCGCGACGATGCCACCCACAGAATGAAAGCCGTCAGCTTCACACGAGGCAGCAAGTGGACCGACAAACTTTGGGATTGGGTGGCTCCCGTCTCCTACGGTCTCAAGCTCTACGAAACGGCCGGAAGCAAAATCGGCATCAAGGAAGCGCGCTACAGTGCAGACCTCGATTTGGACCTGTATTTCAGTTTTGGCGAACGCACGCTCGAAGCCACCAAAGAAGAAGCCTACAGGCAATATCGCAGCAATAGCCTGGCCATGAAAGCCGTGCTCAACGGCAATATCAATGCTTTCAATTCCATAGAGGAAGAAACGCATGCCTCTGCTTCCGTCAGCAAAGAAACCAAGTTGTGGGAAAACATGTTCAAGCCCGTCCGCATGGTTTTCTATCCCGGAGGCGTACCCGTAGTGATAACGCTGAGTGCCGATTTGCTCGGAGGAATCAGCGGCAAACTCACCGGAAAGCAGAAACTGAACTTCGGTGTCACCACAAACATCGAGGGCAAATTCGGTTTCGAATGGGCACAGAGCTCCGGCATGACCGAAGTGCGCAGCCTCGACATCACCAACGAACTTTCCCACCCCACCGTTGAAAACACCGGAAGCATAGACATCAAGGCATCCATCTGGCCGCGCATATTCATTACACTATACGAATCGGCAGCCGTCACGTTCGACATCTGCCCCTACCTTTCTTCCTCGCTCAGCGGCGGCTACAGCGTAGGCGACTATGCTGATGGTACGGCAACGGGCAAGGATGGCGGCAGTGCCTACCAGATTTCATTGAATGCCGGAGTTGACTGCGCTGCAGGATTAAGCCCCATGTTTTTCTCTCACGAATTGTATCACTACCAATTGAAAAACATCAACGCCTGCAATTACACCCTTTTCGAATCGCCATCGGGAATGCAGGTGCTCCATCCCACCACAGCCGAAATGTGCCCCGGCATCACCAATAAGGTGCAAGTGGAAGTCTACGACAAAGTCATCAACGGAGAACCTACCCCGACCCTTCTTCCGCAACTCGTCAAGTTTGAAGGCGATGGAGTGATTTCGGCCGCCTATGCCATCACATCCAACGGAATAGCAAGCATCGACTGGATTCCCTCATCCTATAAGGACAAGCTCACTGCAACACTCTACAACGGCAACGGAGGCATAATCAAACAAGTCGTCATCAACGGCAACGGCGAAGTAAGACCGCCCACCTCCGGCAGCTTGATAGACCTCGGGCTCAGTGTCAAATGGGCCTCACACAATGTGGGAGCCAACTCGCCCGAAGAGCGCGGCGACCTCTTTGCATGGGGCGAAGTATCCACCAAGAGCAGCTTTTCCATAGCCAACTACAAATTCTACGAACCCATAGAACACCAGCATGCCGGACTCTATCAGTCCGACTTTACACTGCCGGGCAACAGCAACCTTATCTACAATAAAGAATTCGATGCAGCCAAAGTCAACATGGGTGGAGGCTATCGTATGCCCAAGAAAAAAGAAATGGCTGAGCTTCTCGACAAGTGCGAAAAAAACCTCGTTGTCTACAAAGGTGTAAAAGGATTGATGCTTACCGGTCCTAACGGCAACTCCATATTTCTTCCCGCAGGTTCGGCTCCGGGCTTTTTGGATGAGGACGTAAACACCAAATTTCCGCTGTCCGACATAACACTTTCCTATTGGACGGGCAACCTTTGCAGCTCCAGCTGGCCCACAGCCTACGGTTTCCATCTGTCGTGGCACGATGCAACGCCCTACTTTGTCGTCTCTTCTATAAACCGCTGCGGAGGAGCCTGTGTCCGTGCTGTAGGGAATTAACCAACCTACTCAATTCAACCCAAATACTTTACAAACATTGCCAACCTCCGGTATTTGCGCTGCAGGTGTCAGAGATTGGCAATGCCGATATTAAACATGAGAGGCTCCCGAGAACTATCCGGGAGCCTCTTCCTTACTATTTGATGACTTGCGATATACTATCTGAGAAGCTCTCATGTACTACCCGAGAGGCTCCCACATAGTATATAGGAAGCTCTCAGATAGAACATGAGAAGCCTCAACTCAGTATATTGTCTTTTCTTGATAGAAATGCTTCAGACAACGGTAGCCCGAGTCATGGAAAAGTATCATGATGAGCATGATTCCAGCCTTTGACATTGTTGAATCACGGTGATATGCACGCTTGTTTGCAGGCTTAAGCGTATATCTTGCCATCATTGCATCAAAAAACTTGCAGAAATCATCTGCCATACAAAACAATTCTATAACTTTGCTCTCGGTGATCATAGCGATTATTGTTCAATTTCTTTGTTTTCGTAACTATAAAGATACAACAATTTTCGCTAATCACCAAAATTACAAATGATTGTATTTCGTCGAACTCACATTAAATAAGAATGAAGACACTTATCCTATTTTTATGGATGGTCGCTTTTTGTAATACCAATAGTATTGCAGAAAGCCTTCAATTACTTTGTGCTGATTCGAACCGCTTTAGGACTACTCTGTTACGACATTTCCAACCTTGGATCCAAAAGGAACTCACAGGAAAGGTCTTAGTCAGAGATGGCGATGATAGCCAAAGATACGCAGCTGCAGACTCTAGTATTTCTGCATTCCTTCCATACCATGTAGAGTTTGACAACCTTTATGAGCCGGCGCATTATGTTACGTATAAAGGTTTTACTATCCTGTTCATACGCCACCTTATCTTTGATATGGGACGCAAGGAATTTGTAGAAGATGACCTCATTGAATATATCATGGCTGTCTTTACAAACGAAGGTAAATTGACCGACCATAAAATTATCGGAAAAGACGGATGGACTGACTTCACAGACATTAGGGGACATATCAACAAACTCATATGCAAACAGGGGTATTTGCCCTTATCCGAATATTCGCTGTATAATGATTTGCCTTTCATCGTCACCACTCATGAATATACCTTCACCGATGAAGGGCTTATCATTGACAGAGTTGTAGGAACACCGAAAAAGGAAATAAGGAACCCCCGATTCCCGGCCAAAAAGGACGCACCATTCAAAGGGCTTTTGGCCTTGTTCCAACGCTGGCAAAAAAGCGGCCTTGACAGGTCTGTATTCTGCTCTCCATCTGAAGAAGAAAACCGTTTGGAAATAGGCAGAGAATACGAGCACCTGATTCCGGGATTTCTAAATAGGACGAGTGAGACGGAAGAAATATGGTGGAAACCGGGACAATACATTGAGTTGGATTCGGTGTATGTCCTGTTCGCAGCAAGGATATGCAACCCAAGCTATCCGTGCTGTGAATTTCGTATAATGACCTATACAAAAGAGGGGAAGCCAATAGACAGCCGGTGCATTTCGCGGGAAGGAGACATTTGGCAGGATGACATTAATGCATCGGCAAAACCATTGGCCTTAGCCGTCAGACAATGGGAAATTGATGGCAGGGAAGTAAATGAAGCCACGAAGCATCCGAAAGTGACGACAACGCTATTCAGCATAGGACAGGATGGTAAAATTACAGAACAGTCGTTGCGGGAGGGTAATTGCCCGTCCTATATCAACCTGAAAGCTATGCGGGCAGAATGGAGCAACAATTAAAACCATGTTTTATTTAGTGAAACCCAATAATACTCGGCTATGTTTAAACAACTTACATTTTTTCTTATTTCATTATGTATAGGCGTTGTTTGTGCCTCATGTACGAGGGAGAACAAGAGTGCCAAAGTGCAGCAAACGAAGTCATCGTCAGTCAGCCAAGGCAAGGATGCAAAATATGATTCGCTTGAATACAAGCTCAAACGTTTCAAATTCATTCTTAGCAATATTATGGCGGCAAAAATCAATGCCGACAGTTTGGACGAAGCTCTTACTTTGGCCAATTATCTGCAATTGCTCACGCCTGATGATCCACAAATCATCTTTAGCAAGGGATTGATTTTGGAGAGGCAAGGTCATAGGGACAGGGCTGTCCACTATTACCGCAAAGCATGTTTAATCTATGATTCCTTGGGCGCGGATACGATATATACACATGCCATCAATCGTGCCGCATGCATACAGGCCGCTTATGGTGAAAAGGCCTATCGCAAGGAGATAAAGGCCATTTGGAGGAAGCACAAGAAAAATGTCTATAAAGATTGGGACAAATTGTCAGACGAAGACTGGCATTTATTGTGGGATAACTTTGATTACAGGGAGATCAGTTATTGCACTCTTGCACCGATTGAGATCAGCAAGATCAATAAAATTCTTTATGGGGTGGAATTGGAGGATAAATAGTCTCGTCTACTATTCAATAGAAAGAAGCGGTCATGCAAAATTGCGGTCGACTAATAAAGTAGCAACCCGAACTATTTGCCTGAATGATATTGCATATAGAGATACAATTGGCGTTTTTTATATTGTAAACAACTGCATTCAGAACAAAGCAAGCTGAATGGTGCCAATCATTCTCTCAAGTCTCAACGCAGAGAACTGACAGATAGCTTTTCAATGAGGTATGGCTGTGGCGGAACGTGCTGGCTACCCGAAATCATCACGGGCACCGTGCGGTAACGCCCTGCATACTCGCGGTTGATACCGTGTAGGACAAGAGCGTGTATTTCCTTTATTGTACGCTCTGTTATCTCTAAATCGTTCTTTGCAAAATCTTTGATGTAATCTATGGCCTCGGCATGGTTTATGGCCTCCAAGTGTTCTCGCATTGACTTGCCGGCAATGGTCACGCCCTTATTCACGACAAGTTCTGTTTCCTGCAACGTGAGCGTATTCCCCTCAATTCCGTTGCTCTCGTATGTGTATTCAATGGCAAAAGCCTCATCTATTTTTCAGAGCATCAGCTCCCGTTTCAGCCATATTTGCAACACCGGGTCTGTAATCGCGACCTGGCGCTTCTCAATCTCAATAAGTTCCTTTTTAATCAATGCACACTTTATGATGTTGACATTGGCCGAAGAACCGAGCTGATACTTTTGCAAAACAGCCTGCGTTGTAAATTCGCTGTGAATCCCATTTGTCACAGCTCGCAGGAAATTCATCTGATAGGTCGTGAGGCTTTCCGTCAGCTTCTCGAACAAGGGCGTATTCTGGTCTATAAGATCCTGACAGGCTGCTTCAAAATCTTGTTCTGTGGCCGTTTTATCCGTACGTATCCAGACCAGCCAGGCCAACTGCTGTACATATGAAGAATGATTATCGACTTTGTGACAAATTAATTCGGCAAGCTCTTTTGAAATATGTTTGCCTGTTGCCTCGAAACGACCGCATATATAGTCAATCCAATTAGTAGTTGCTATCTTCTGCAAATAGATGGCATCACCAAACTTGTAAAACGGCAGGCTCTTTTTCTCGAACAATTCATTCATCAAATGTTTCTTACTTCCAAACAAACAATAAGATACTGATTTCTGCAACTGCCATACCGAGCGAAGCCGCTTTTGGAAAATCTTTGAATCCTTGAACTCGGCTATCTGCTGAAACTCGTCAATGGAAACAACAATGCGGCAACCCTTCTTTCGGGCTATCTTTTCGGGAAGTTGCAAAATTTCCTCCACATCGCTGTTCTTTGGATTTATTTCAAGTGATATGGAAAAATCAGTCATCGGATCGACACCCATCGAAATTCGGGGACTGATACGCGAAAGAAACGATTTGATATATTCCAGCCATTCGTCCACTTTAGATGATGTTTGCTTTAGAACGGCAGAAGCAAAAGCTTCATAAAAATCACTGTCACTACGACAAGAAAAGACATCAAGATATACCATCTTCAATTGATCAGACTGCGCTAAACCACAGACTTTTCTGACCAACGATGTTTTTCCCCAACGACGGGGTGAAATCAATACGGTATTCACTCCATTATGGAAATTCAACAGCAAACGTTCTGTTTCTTTCTCACGATCGGTAAAGTTATCGCCCGAAGTGGCAATACCGAAGACAAAAGGCTTATTCTCCATTATTCATACAAAATCAGAGGCAAAGATAGGTAATAAAATTATTACTAACAACATTATTACTAATTATTGCTGTCCGGTAAAACTACAAACAGCATAAATATCCTGACAGGCAATCAGACAAAAAGATATCGTAGATTAGACGTATTCAAAACAAAGCAAGCTGAATGTGCCAATCATTCTCTCAAATCTCAACGCCGAGAACTGACAGATAACTTTTCAATGAGAATATTTCGGCCTCAACAACGAGTCTTTGAAATGGCACAGGATCTGTATGTGAGGCTTCAAGTGCGAAGTAATATGCACGGCGCGTGTCATTGTCTCCTTTGAGGTTCACGATGGTGTAGCCGTGGCGCAACAGGCAAAGGTTCATCAGCAATCTTGAAGTGCGTCCGTTACCATCAATAAATGGATGAATGCGTACAAGTTCATCGTGAAGATAGGCCGCTATCAACATGGGATGCACTTTTTCTTTTTCCATCTCTTTGAATCTTATCATGAAGTCTTCCATCTGCTTTTCAATGAGGTATGGCTGTGGCGGAACGTGCTGGCTACCCGAAATCATCACGGGCACCGTGCGGTAACGCCCTGCATACTCGCGGTTGATACCGTGTAGGACAAGAGCGTGTATTTCCTTTATTGTACGCTCTGTTATCTCTAAATCGTTCTTGGCAAAATCTTTGATATAATCTATGGCCTCGGCATGGTTTATGGCCTCCAAGTGCTCTCGCATTGACTTGCCGGCAATGGTTACACCCTTGTTCACGACAAGTTCTGTTTCCTGCAACGTGAGCGTATTCCCCTCAATTCTGTTGCTCTCATATGTGTATGCAATGGCAAAAGCCTCATCTATTTTTTTCAGAGCATCAGCAGGAAGAGGACGAAGCGCAGCCAAACGTGCTTTCAGAGAGTCGCATTCCAGCAATAGCTTTTTCAGTTCTTCTGTCACCATGGTCTATATTAGATTGTCACTGTGGATGCAAAGGTACCTATATTTCTGCAAATACAATCATGGCCGCACTTGTTCGATAACAAATGCGGCCACACCAATCAGCCACCGGTTCTTACGAATCGGAAAGCTCTATCTCAAAGCATCGATAATCCTTTCGCAGGCCAGACCGTCACCATAGGGATTGACAGCCTTGCTCATCGCATCATAATACTCTTTGTCGTCAATCAGCCGCGACACCTCACTTACTATCTTGTCATAGTCCGTGCCCACCAGCTTCACAGTACCGGCCGAAAGGGCTTCGGGACGCTCCGTCGTGTCGCGCATCACCAGCACAGGCTTGCCCAATCCCGGAGCCTCTTCCTGAATACCGCCCGAATCGGTCAATACAATCGTGCTCTTCTCCATCAGATAAACGAAACTCAGATATTCCAACGGTTCGATAAAGAACATATTGCCTAATCCCTGCAGGTTCTCGCCAAACACCTCGTGAATAGGTTTCCTTACATTCGGATTCAGGTGCATCGGATAGACGAAATCCACATCGGGATATTTCTTCGTCAGATCCTTGATGGCCGTACACATGTGGATGAAGCCCTCGCCGAAGTTCTCGCGCCTGTGGCCGGTTATCAGCACCAGTTTGCGGCCGCTGTCAAGACGATTCACGTCATAGCCGGCATTGCACAGCACGGCCTCCAGTTGCGCATCCAAAGCCTTGTCCTTCTTGATTTTGTCCACCACCAGATAAAGGGCGTCTATCACCGTGTTGCCCGTCACCGTAATCTTGGCCGCATCCACATTCTCCTTCAACAGGTTGTCACGGCTCAAAGGAGTCGGGGCAAAGTCGTAGGTAGCAATGCGGCCCGTAATCTGACGGTTCATTTCCTCGGGCCACGGACTGTAGATATTGCCCGTACGCAGACCGGCCTCCACATGCCCCACCGGTATCTGCTGATAAAAAGCAGCCAGGGCGGCCGCCATGCTCGTCGTGGTGTCGCCATGCACCAGCACCACAT
>CAKRYD010000017.1 GCA_934426255.1 uncultured Bacteroidaceae bacterium
ATGTTGGATGGTGGGTTAAGAAAGGTCGCGCGGCAAGACAAAGCCCTGGTTGACGAAATAAGTGCGACAATCATCCTTCAGTCTTACATGGAATCCGTAAGGCAGGGCACAATTATTTAAGAACAAAACTATATGAAACTACCTATATATATATATGGAATGCCGGTTCTGAGAGAAACCGCGCAAGACATCGACTTGCAGCAAAAAGATGCTCTCGGCGTGTTGGTTCAGGACATGTTTGAAACCTTGACGGCTTCGAACGGTGTTGGTTTGGCTGCTCCGCAGATAGGAAAGGCCTTGCGCGTTGTAGTCATCGATTTGAATGTGCTATCCGAAGACTATCCCGAGTACAAGGACTTCAGGCATGTGTACTACAATGCCCGCATCCTTGAATATGGTGAAGAGACCTCCACGATGGAAGAAGGCTGCCTGAGCCTTCCAGGCATATCCGAAAAAGTGACACGCCCCATACGCGTCCGTGTAAAGTATCTTGACGAACAATTTCAGCCGCACGAAGAGTGGGTTGACGGCTATCTGGCGCGAGTCATGCAGCACGAGTTCGATCATTTGGATGGGCACATGTTTATTGACCGTATTTCAACATTCCGCCGTCAAATGCTTAAGAGCAAGCTTTCGGCCTTCCTGAAAGGCAAAGCCAGGTGTTCCTATAAAGTAAAGACCTTAAAGAAAGCTTGAGAAGGTTATTTCTTTTGCTGCTCTTGCTGCCATTTGCCGCCAAGGCGCAAATCAATGCAGACGGGGTAATCTCCATGGGGCGTAATGCGCTTTACTATGAAGATTACGTACTTTCTATACAATATTTCAACAAAGCAATAGAGGCAAAGCCCTATTTGTATGCTCCATATTACTACCGGGCTGTAGCCAAGTACTACCTTGGAGATTATGTGGGTG
Source organism: uncultured Bacteroidaceae bacterium (assembly GCA_934426255.1). Lineage (GTDB taxonomy): Bacteria > Bacteroidota > Bacteroidia > Bacteroidales > Bacteroidaceae > UBA6382. Next base: position 913 of record CAKRYD010000017.1, read on the forward strand.
CCGTCAATGACTGTACGGCATCGATAGAGCGCGATCCTTTCATTGACGACTGTTACCGTTTGCGGGCTATATGTCTGATAATGACAGGTGATTATCAGAAGGCCTCCGAAGACTATCGGCTGTTGATACAGCGAAAGAGCGAGGATCAGGCCGTTTGGTACAATTTGGTGCTGTGTCAGACGCAGCAAAAACAGTTTGCACAGGCCGATTCCGTGCTCGACAAGATGATTGGCAGGTGGCCCGATTACGCTCGCTGCTACATGCTAAAGGCTCAGATTGCCATGGAGCAAAAAGATACAGTTTCGGCCGATCGTCTTATCGACAAGACTTTGCAAATCGACTCTTTTTATGTAGATGCTCTGGCAGCTAAGGCAATGCTCTGTATGAGAAAGGACAGTTTTGTGCGTGCAGAGCAGTATTACGACAAGGCTATTGTGCAGTCGCCCCGTCAGGCCGGTTTTTTTCTTGGGCGGGCTTTGTCACGTTATCAGCAGAACAAGCTGCGTGGAGCCATGGACGACTACAATGTGGCGCTTGATTTGGCCCCCGACAACTATCCCGGTCATTACAACCGTGGCTTGCTTCGCATGCAAGTCGGCGAGAATAATTTAGCTATAGAAGATTTTGATTTTGTCTTGAAGAAAGTGCCTGACGACAGGCTGGCCTTGTACAATCGTGCCGTCTTGCATGAGAAAACAGGCAATTATCGTGCCGCCATCGACGACTATACGGCAGTATTAAAGGACTATCCCGATTTTACTGCCGGTTATGAAAGCCGTGCGAGATGCAGACGAAAAATAGGCGACAATGCCCGTGCCTTGCAGGACGAGCGCAAGGTGACCATTGCTCAGCTGGACGATATGTATGGCCAGCGCAAGCGTTCCAAACGCTATACCCGCAAGCCTAAAGAACAAAATATTGACGAGTATCAAAACCTTGTAGTCGAGGAGGAGAGCGACAATATCGCAAAATTCTATGCCAGTGACTATCGCGGCCGTGTTCAAAACAAACAAGTCGATGTGGCTCCTCAGCCTTTATATGTACTTACGTTTCATCCGGCAGTCGGTGATGTGGTCTTCCGTAAGGACTTCGCTGCATTTGTCGAGCATCTGAATACTTCTCATCTGTTTTCAAGAAAACTTTATATAGCTTCGCGCTCGTCAGCCGCTTCCGAGCAGGAAATACGCGAGTTGGATGCTGAAAACCGGCGCTTGTCAGCCGAAGTCGGCACTCATGCTGCTTCGCCTGCCCAGTCGTTTGCCCTGGCCATGCTTTCTGCCTCAAAGCGCGACTATGTGTCGGCTCTTTCCTTGCTCGACCAAACGCTCCGGCAGGATTCCCTTTTCGAAGCCGCCCTTTTCTTGCGTGCCGGAGTGAGAGCCTTGCAGCTTGAGGCCCAAGATGCATCGCAAAACGTGCAGTCGCAGCCTGTTCAAAACATCGAAGTCTTTCGCATGCGCTATAGGCCTTTGATTGCCGATTTGACCAAGGCCATCTCTAAGGATGCCGATTGTGCTTACCTCTATTATAACCGCGGTTGCATTTACCAGCAGATGAAAATGTCCGACGAGGCTTTGAAGGACTACAACCGTGCCATTTCCCTGCAGCCCGATTTGGCCGAGGCTTATTATAACCGTGGTTTGCTCTATGTTGACCTGAACGATTTCCAGAAAGCCGACCTCGATCTTAGCAAGGCCGGTGAGCTGGGGCTCTATTCGGCTTACAGTTTGATAAAGCATTTCAGAAAGGCTCGGTTGCAAAAGCATTGAATGAAAGTTTTTCCGCTTATTGTAATTTATAAGCGGAAAAGTTCGCCCCGTTCGGAAAATAAACCGTATTTTTGTGGCTTAAACAGTAAATATCAGAACTATAATCATTAAATTAACATGAAAAGGAAATTCTTACATCTATTTCTTCTCGTGTCAATGGTTGCTCCTTTTGCCTTTCAAACGGCCGGGGCAGAAACCAAATGGCATTGGGACAAAGGCACAATCGTTGTTGACGTACCCGAACGTCCTGCGGGGCAAAAGAGTGCCCTGAATCTGGCAACACCGGCTCTCCCTGTCGTCAGAGTGGCTTTTGTCGGACTGGGTATGCGCGGTCCCGGTGCAGTAGAGCGCTGGACACACATCAACGGGGTGCGCATCGTTGCTCTGTGCGACTATGAAAAAAGCCGTGCCGAAGCCCAGCAGAACACTTTGAAGAAAGCCGGTTTGCCCGAGGCTGACATCTATTATGGTGCCGACGGCTATAAAAAGCTGTGCGAGCGCGACGATATCAATTTGGTTTATGTAGCTACCGACTGGGTGCATCATGTGCCCGTTGCCAAGTATGCCCTTGAGCACGGCAAGCATGTAGCCATCGAAGTTCCTTCGGCAACCAACCTGCAGGAATGCTGGGATCTTATCAATCTGGCAGAGCAGAAACAACTTCATTGCATGTTGCTCGAAAATTGCTGCTACGATTTCTTTGAACTCAATACGCTCAACATGGCTCAGCATGGTGTGTTTGGCGAGGTGATTCGTGTGCAAGGTGCTTATCTGCACAATCTTTCCGAGTTTTGGCATGAGTATTGGCACAATTGGCGTCTTGATTTCAACCAGAAACATCGTGGTGATATTTATGCCACCCATGGCCTCGGCCCTGTTGCCCAAGTGCTCAACATCCATCGTGGCGACCGCATGAAGACGCTGGTGGCTATGGATACGCGTCCTTTCACAGGCCCCGAATGCGTGAAACAATTCACCGGAAAGGACTGTACGGAAGAGGAGTTCCGCAACGGCGACCACACAACCACTCTGATTCGCACCGAGTTGGGTAAGGTGATAGAGATTCAGCACGATGTGATGAATCCACAACCTTACAGCCGTCTGTACCAGCTCACGGGAACGAAGGGATTTGCCAACAAATATCCGATTGAAGGCTACGCCTTGAGTGCAGGTCAGATGAAGCAGTCAGGGGTAGCTCCGAAGGTTGACAACCTAAGTTCACACAGTTTCATGTCGGATGCCGACAGAAAAGCCCTTACGGCAAAATACGAATCGCCCTTAATCAAAAAATATGGCGAAGAGGCCAAGCTCGTGGGCGGTCACGGCGGTATGGACTTTACGATGGACTGCCGTCTGGTTTATTGCCTGCAAAACGGTTTGCCTCTTGATATAGATGTCTATGATTTGGCAGAGTGGTGCTGCTTGGCCGAATTGGGTGAGCTTTCAATGGACAACAATAATGCTTCTGTCACGATTCCCGATTTCACACGCGGTCATTGGAACGAACAGAAAGGTTTCAAGCACGCTTATGCTTCGCCCGAGCAAGAAGCCGAGACGGCAGCCATAGCCAAGGCCTATACACTCACATTGAAACAAAAAGGTGCCGAAGCTGCCGAAAAGGAACTGAAAAAACAGTTGAAGCTTCAGGCTAAGAAGCACAAGAAGTAATAATAGTTCCTGAATAGGAACCAGTATAAATCAAGGCCGGCATCGCAAAATGCCGGCCTTGATTTATGGTTGATTCGGAGCGTTTTCTTTTGAATTCTCTTCGTTGCTTTTCTGATTCAAAAGCCTCCTTTCTGAGTGCTTCCCGTGTTTGGATTTTTATCTTGGGGATTCTGCAGAAATCAGCTTGAGCAGATATTGTCCGTATTCGTTTTTAGCCATGGGCTGTGCCACTTCGCGCACTTTTTCGGGGCTTATCCATCCTTTTTCCAAGGCAATGCCTTCCAGACAGGCCACTTTCAGTCCTGTGCGCTTCTCGATTAGTTCTATATAGGTGGAGGCTTCGCTCAAACTGTCGTGTGTTCCGGTGTCGAGCCAGGCAAAGCCACGCCCCAAGGTCTCCACTTTCAGGCGTTCCTCGTGCAGGTAAGTTTGGTTGACAGTGGTAATTTCCAGTTCGCCGCGCTTGCTGGGTTTGATGGTGCGAGCGATGTCCACTACATCGTTGGGATAAAAATAAAGTCCCACAACGGCATAATTGCTCTTGGGATTTTCCGGTTTTTCCTCAATGGAGAGACAATTCTTGTCGTCATCGAATTCGGCTACGCCGTAGCGTTGCGGGTCGGTCACCTGGTAGCCGAAAATGGTGCCTTTACGTTCCTTTTCAACCGTTTCGACTGCCTGATGGAGAATGGAGGGCAATCCGCTTCCATAGAAGATGTTGTCGCCGAGAATCAGACAGACGTCATCATCACCGATAAAATCCTTGCCGATGATGAAAGCCTGCGCCAATCCATCGGGCGACGGCTGCTCGGCATACTCAAGGCGAAGGCCAAAATTGCTGCCATCGCCCAACAGGCGTTTGAATGACGGCAAATCGGTGGGTGTCGAGATAATCAGAATTTCACGGATGCCTGCCAGCATCAGCACGGAGATGGGATAATAGACCATCGGCTTATCGAAAATGGGAATCAATTGTTTGCTGATTCCTTTTGTGATGGGGTAGAGGCGGGTGCCGCTTCCACCTGCCAAGACGATTCCTTTCATATATAAAAATGCTTTTTAGTGGGCCGTGTGCATATTCGTCTGAAATTGAGACAGGCAATGCCGGCAACCATATTTGTTGGCAAAGATAGAAAAAAGCAGCCATAGAATACCGGCATTGTTGAAATAATTGCTAATTTTGCTACGTTGTAGTCTTTTTAGGCTGAAAACATTTGCCAGAGTCGATTATTTATAATAAACACATACAGATGAAAAAGTTATTTTTGTTGGCCGGCGTAGCAATGGCACTGTTCGCTTCGTGCGATAAGAAGCCCGCAGGCATGATTACAGATTCAGGATTGAATCCGGAAGATTTTAAGGTTGAAAAAGACGGTGTGCAGTCGCAGCTCTTCGTGTTGAAGAATGAGCAAGGCATGGAAGTGACGCTGACAAACATTGGTGCGCGCATCGTATCGGTTATGGTGCCCGACAGAGACGGAAAAATGACCGATGTAGTGCTTGGCTTCGACAGCATAGGCAAGTATGAGCGCATCCCTTCCGACTTCGGTGCCGCCATAGGACGTTATGCCAACCGCATTGACAAAGGCCAGATTACGGTAGAAGGAAAAACCATACAGCTTCCTGTCAACAATTACGGCCACTGCCTGCACGGTGGTCCCCAAGGTTGGCAGTACAAATTTTTCAAGGCCGATCAAAAAGATCCGAAGACCGTGGAATTCACAGTGGTGTCGCCCGATGGAGAAATGAACTTCCCCGGTACGGTTACGGCAAAGGTAACTTATACCTTGACAGACGACAATGCCATCGATATTGCCTACAATGCCACGACCGACAAGGAAACCGTCATCAATATGACCAACCATTCGTATTTCAATCTGAACGGCGACCCGTTGCAGCCCATCACCAACGATACGCTCTACATCAATGCCGATAAGTTTACACCGGTTGACAGCACGTTTATGACGACAGGCGAGATTGCGTCGGTTTTCGAAACTCCGTTTGACTTTACCAAGCCCACTACAATAGGCCAACGCATAGACGAAGACAACCAACAGCTGAAAAACGGGCACGGATATGACCATAACTGGGTGCTCAACACGAATGGCAGCATCGATTCGCTTGCCGCACGCGTCATTTCGCCCGTGACAGGCATAGTATTGTCAGTCTATACAGACCAGCCCGGCATTCAAATCTATACCGGCAACTTCCTTGACGGAACTGTTGTGGGCAAAAAGGACATCGCCTATCCGCGACGCAGTGCCATCTGTCTGGAAACGCAGGTATTCCCCGACAGCCCCAACAAATTTGCCAAGGGTGTGAAGGGATGGCCAACGGCCTACTTGAAACCCGGTGAAGTGTACAGTCACCATACGATTTTCAAGTTTTCAGTAAACAAGTAAACTGATTCTTTATGATAGACCAAGAAGCCGCATCCCTTTCAATGGAATGCGGCTTCTTAAGCAATGTGTGAATGATGAAGGTGACTACTTCAGATTTCCTACCTTGATGAGATATTCTGTAATTTGAACGGCATTCAAAGCTGCTCCCTTGCGTATCTGGTCGCCGGTAAGCCAAAACGTAAGTCCGTTCGGATTGGCCAGATCTTTTCGGATGCGCCCTACGTAGACATCATCCTTGTCGGAAGTGAACAGCGGCATGGGATAACGGCCGTTTTTGGGGTCATCGTCTACCTGCAGTCCTTCGGCCTTTTCGAATGCGGCACGGGCTTCTTCGGGGCTGACGGGCGATTCAGTTTCAACCCATACACTTTCGGAATGGGAACGGAGCGAAGGCACACGTACACAGGTCGCGCTCGTCTGAACGTCGCTGTGCATGATTTTTCGTGTCTCGTTATACATCTTCATCTCCTCTTTTGTATAATCGTTGTCGAGGAAAACATCGACCTGCGGAATCATATTGAAAGCCAGTTGGTGCGGAAATTTCTTGACCGTGATTTCTTTGCCGTCAAGAGCCTGGCGGTACTGCTCATACAGCTCTTGCATGGCGGCTGCACCTGCACCGCTGGCAGCCTGGTAGGTGGATACATGGATGCGCTTGATGTGGCTGATGGCTTCGATGGCTTTCAATGCAACAACCATGATGATGGTTGTGCAGTTGGGATTGGCAATGACATTGCGCGGGCGTTCAAGGGCATCCTCGGGATTGCATTCGGGCACAACCAACGGCACATCTGAATCCATCCTGAATGCACTTGAATTGTCAATCATAACAGCCCCGAAGCGCGTGATGTCTTTTTCAAATTCGCGCGATATGCCGGCTCCTGCCGAAGTAAAAGCCACATCAACATCTTTAAAGTCGTCATTGTGTTGCAACAATTTGACAGTATATTCTTTTCCCTTGAATGTGTATTTGGTTCCTGCACTGCGGCTTGAACCGAACAAAAGTAAATTATCAATGGGGAAATTGCGTTCTGCGAGAATACGCAGGAACTCTTGACCTACGGCACCACTGGCGCCAACAATTGCAACATTCATGTTTTTTCTGTTTATATTCTTTGCTTGTCTGATTATCAATGTGCAAAAGTAGGACTTTTGTTTCATATCTTTTCTGTATGCACTTTGATTTTTGGGCATGTTGTCGAAAGACAGTATGGAAAAGTATAGAAATTGTTACTTTCACTGTCGGTTTTGCAACAAATTTGCAATACGATGGCAGTTAGTCTGTCTTGACGGCTACCATCCGGCGGTTTCCCATCCGGCAGCCTTGTACCATTCGGTAAGTTTGAATGCGTGGTTATAGTTGATGTTGCCGTAACTGTCGTATTTCTTTTGTGGAACAAACATGGATACGCCACAGAAGGTGGCAGGATTGCTTGAAGCTTTCAGAATGCGAGAGCCTTTCTGACCCCAGTAATAATAGTCGGAAATGCGCTTGTGGATGACGCAGCGGTTCAGCATTTTACACCAAGCCTGATAGTCTGACAGCGGTAGCAGACGTGACATGCTGTCGGACATGTCGTATGAATCGGGATAACCCTCGGTTCGGAAATCTATATAGCCGGTGGCAGCGGAAAGGCTTAAGATATTGGTCGGTGAGGCGTATTGCGAGATATAGTGTGCGGTGGATTGTGCCAATTGTTCTATTTCAGATGTCTTTATGACGGAGATGACGCATCCCATATCTTCGTATAGCGGCTCCCATGCAGGGTCTTCCATAAGACTTTGGTAGTGAGTGTCGGCAATGAGGCTTATGTTTTGATCTGAAGCAGGCCAGGCAAAAAGTGCGTGCCTGATCAGGTCGTGATAAACAAACCCATGAGAGGAAGTAACGGTCGGGCTCCCTATGATGTAGTCGGCTGTGTGACGGAGCGTGTAGGCAACTTCAACCGACTGCATGAGGCAGGCATCGAAAAGCAGAAAGTTCAAATGCAGTCCGCTGGCGGCAATGGCAGATGCAATTTCATTGATTTCCATTTGCCTGCCCAGACTGCCGTCGGCAGACAAATCATTCTCCATGTCACCTCCCAATCCTGTATCAATGCCGAAGGCTCTGGTTGATTGCCCGGACGACATGTTGGGAAGCCACGAAGATCCGTGCGACCAAAGCACTAAACCGTAGCTCTGTGAAGGGCAATAGATTGAAGCAATGTTCAAAACTTCGGTTAAGGTTTCAGGATCTGTAGAAGAAACGTCCGTAGTGTATTTTTTCAAGACCTTATAAAAGGTCTTTCCGTTCAACGACTTATAGTAGCGGTAGAGGCGTGGAGCTTGAGCATCATCAATGAACAGGATAATGTTGTCTGCTGTCGAAGGCAGGTACTGAATGCCTTTTGCAATTTCGGCCGAATCAGACTGCGAGGGAGAGAATCCTGCCAGTGAAGTCGTCCCCAAGCTGTTTTGAGCTGCCATGTATATAATGACCGTACGACGAAAACGCGGCAGTGACGCTTCTTCTTCATGCGGGCTACTGCATGAAATGGCAATGAGTGCGCTCTGGAACACGAAAAAGGCAAATCGCAGTTTTTTCATATTAAATAATATAGCCGGAGCTTTGGCAACACAAAATTACAGATTATTTTGAAACCGAATCCTTGTTTTCCATTATCTTTGCAGCGTATTAGAATAATAGAAAGGCAGTGAATAGGAAAAACGTCAAATTGGTAATACCATTGTTACTGTTATGGTCGGCTTTTGTGTGGAGTGCCTGTGGAAACAATAGCACAACGAAAACGGAAAATGAAGTGACAGACAGTCTTTCTCCCGATGAAACCATTCATGCAGGGATAGTGCAATTACAACCTTCGCATGTAAACGACACCGTAACGTGGAACGGAAAAGTCTATAGATATGACATTGTCAGAAAGGCAGATACTACGTTGCCAAGCGTTCATGACGAAGTTTCAGGCGACACCTTTTATGACAATGTTATTGTGTTGAAAATTACTCTTGACGGAAAAGAATTTTTCAACAAGAAGTTCCTAAAGTCATCCTTCGACAAGTATCTGAATGCCGATTTCAAGAAGAATGCAATCTTGGAAGGGCTCGTTTTCGATGTGGTAACTCCTGCAGGTCTGCGGTTTGCCACCAGTGTGTGTTATCCGCGCAGCGATTTGTATATGCCGCTGGCAATTACAATCAATGAAGCAGGAAATATGGTGATTCAAAAGGATGAATTGCCTGATATAGCCAATATTGTGGATGGCTGATCAAATAGAATAATTCATAATAGACCATTATATGAAAAAGAGAATGATTGCATCTGCGTTGTTGGCGTTTTTCCTTATGGCCAGTCCGAGTGCCATGGCACAGAGCGAGAAGAAAACACCGGCTCAAGAGGCTCAAATGAAGGTGGTTGAGGAATTGACCAAGACAATGACAAAGCAATATGGCTTGAGTAGCGAACAATCTGCTGCCTTGAAGCAACTGAACTTGAAGCGCATGAAAGACATTGCTGCTATAGATGCGGCCATGGATATCAAGAAGGCCAACGTAGCGCAAAAGGCCGAGATTAAGAAAATGAAGGCCGAGATTCAATCTCAATACGACGGAATCATAAAAGATCTCTTCTCGGAAAAACAGTATGAGAAGTATTTGTCAGATGAAGCCGAAAAGAAGGAACAAATCAAAGGTAACGTCAATTGGATGGCCAATATTGCCACTCGTATGTTGGGTGAGAATAACATTAACTTGTTAGGCTGGAACAGTAATATCGCTGATTCGCTCAAAATTGCCCAAGAGGCTACCAGTCGCATGGTTCGCAAGTATAAATTGGACAATGAGCAGCAAGAAAAGCTTTTGGCTCTGAATATTGCGGAAGTGAGTGCTGAGATTGCCGAGCGCAAGAGTATCACTCTTGACGATGCTTCGGGAATGGAAATGACTGAAAAGGCCAAAGAATTTGCCAAGCAGGCAGGAACCCGTTCGGCCAATTATGAACGCTATCTCAAAGGCATTTTTACAGAAGACCAGTATAAGAAATATACAAAATCGAAGAAGGCACAGCAATCGCGTGACCAGCGTTTCAGAGGATTCGGTTTTGGTGGCCCACCGCCCAGATGGTGATTTTGAATGCGTGGATAGGCTTTCGATTATATTCGTTTTTCATTTGTATGCAGTAGCAGCAGTCTGCGAATACTTAGTTTTTGTGATTGTTCCGTTTGGCGGAATATCGTAATTTTGCAAATGTAAAATAGAGGACGTAAGATAGAAAGTTAAAACCACATCCAATTGAATAAGCAAAAGAAGGGGATGCAATCGTTGCGATTGTCATCCCTTTGTTTTGGTTGGGCATTATTGTAGCTCGTCTCTCAGTTGTGCCCATTGCCTTGCCAATTCTTGCATGGAGGGCAACAGGAGGTTTGCCCCTTCGTCCAATAGCTTTTTGTCGGGCAGTGGTCCGGTGTTGACGGCTACGGTAAAGATTTCGGCTGCTACTCCGGCGCGTACTCCGAGTGGGGCGTTTTCTATGACGATGGCTTCATTGGGTTTGATGCCGGCCTTTTTGAGTGCCATTTGGTAGGGCTCGGCCGATGGCTTCCCCTGTTTTACGTCGAAACTTGTTACCATCAAGTCGCTTTTGAAGATTCCGGAGTAGCTCTTGTTGAGCTTTTGCAACAAGCTTTTTTGTCCGCTTCCGGTTACGAGCACTATTTGAAATCCGTCTTCCTTGATTTGTTGTAATAGGCCGGTGGCTCCCGGCATGGGCTTTGCCTTGGGCAGGGTGTTGAATATGTTGCTTTTTACTTCGTAGATTTGCTGCTCTTCTGCTTCGGTGGCTGGTCTGCCCCAGCACCGTTGTGCCAGGATGTCTATAGTGGATTTTCCGGTGCGTCCTTCGTGTTCGTAGGCTTCCTCTTCTGTCAGGTCGAAGTTGAAGCGTTGTGCTGCTTCGGCCCATGCCTTGGCGTGCATGGGCATTGAGTCGAACAGGACTCCATCCATATCAAACAATACAGCTTTGAGCCAAATGTGCTCAAAGCCGTATTGTTGAAGGTATTTGCTGATGTTTTTTTCGAACATTCGTCTAGGCGTACTTATTCTTTGTCGAGGCGTTCGCGGATGGCTTTGCTTTCGGCTTCGTAGCCTGGTTTGTCGAGTAGTGCGAACATGTTTTTCTTGTAGGCTTCTACGCCGGGTTGGTTGAAAGCGTTTACACCGAGAATGTTTCCGCTAATGCCACAGGCTTTTTCAAAGAAGTAGATCAGTTGTCCGATGTAGTATTCATTGATTTTTGGCATCACGATGCGGATGTTGGGCACTCCACCGTCTACGTGGGCCAATTGTGTTCCGAGTTCGGCCATTTTGTTTACTTCGTCCACGCGCTTTCCTTCCAGGAAGTTCAGCCCGTCCAGATTTTCGTCATCGTGTGGGAAGAGCACTTTGTGGTTGGTTTCTTCTACGCTGATGACTGTTTCAAAGATGGTGCGTTCGCCCTCTTGTATCCACTGTCCCATGGAGTGAAGGTCTGTGGTAAAGTCTACGGCTGCCGGGAAGATGCCTTTGTTTTCTTTGCCTTCGCTTTCTCCGTAGAGCTGTTTCCACCATTCGGCCATGAAGTGGAGCTTGGGTTGGAAGTTGGCCAGTATCTCTATCTTCTTGCCGGCTTGCTGATAAAGGGCATTTCTAACGGCTGCATACTGTGCGCTGATGTTGTCTTTGATGTCTATGCTGCTTTTCGTGGCTTCTTCCATGCTTTTGGCTCCGGCAACGAGTTGGCGGATATCAAATCCGGCGCAAGCGATTGGCAGGAGTCCTACGGGTGTGAGTACTGAGAAGCGTCCGCCCACATTGTCAGGGATAATAAAGCTCTTGTAGCCTTCTTTGTCGGCGGTGATGCGTGCTGCACCTTTCTTGGCATCGGTGATGGCAACGATTACTTTGCGTGCTGTTTCTTTGCCGCGCTGATCTTCACATTGTTTGCGGAGCAGGCGGAAGGCCAAAGCTGTTTCGGTCGTTGTTCCGGATTTTGATATGTTGATAACGCCGAAATTCTTGTCTTTCAGATATTCGCAAAGTTCATATAAGTAGTCTTCGCCGATATTGTTGCCGGCAAAAAGGATATTGGGGTCTTTCCCATTGTTGGTCAGCCATTGGAAGCTGTTTTGCAGGGCTTCGATAACGGCACGTGCTCCTAAGTAGCTGCCGCCTATTCCGGCTACCACGATGGTGTCGCAATGTGCGCGTAATGTTTGCGCTGTTGCTTCTACGTCGTTCAGAAATTCTGCGGTGATGGAGGAGGGCAGGTTGACCCAACCCAGGAAGTCATTGCCGGGGCAGGTTCCCTTTTCCAATGCTTCCACGGCAGCAGCTGCTTTAGGCAGATAGTTTTCTACGGTGCCGGCCTTCAGGAATGAAACGGCTTTGGATAGTTCCAAACGAATATTTTCCATGATTGTTTTGTGTTATATGATTGTTTTTTTTGTTTCTTGTTGTTTAGGTGTCAGAGCTTTGTCAGCCACGCACTTACATCGTCTACACTTGGTTTGCTTGTTTCCAACTTGTATTTCTTGATGATTTCGCCTATCTGCATCTGTATTTTTTGCGGATTCACGTCGCGGAGGCTTTCCACCGTGTTATAGCCGCATTTTTGCAGGATGGGAATCAACTCTTCGCTGATGCCTATGGCTGTATACTTGTCGTTGGCATCTTTGGGGGCTTTCTTTTCGGGACGCATCTGTGGGAAGAGCAGAATTTCCTGTATGGTGGTCTTTCCTGTCATGAGCATCACGAGTCGGTCTATGCCTATGCCTATGCCGCTTGTGGGTGGCATTCCGTATTGCAGGGCACGCAGAAAATCGTGGTCAATGATCATGGCTTCGTCGTCTCCCTTGTCGGCCAATGCCATTTGTGCCTGGAAACGTTCTTCCTGGTCGATGGGGTCGTTCAGTTCGCTATAGGCGTTGGCCAGCTCTTTTCCGTTGACCATCAGTTCAAAGCGCTCTGTGAGTCCGGGCTTGGAGCGGTGCATTTTTGTGAGTGGGCTCATTTCTACGGGGTAGTCGATGATGAAGGTCGGCTGTATGTAGCTGCCTTCGCAGTATTCACCGAATATTTCATCGATGAGTTTTCCTTTGCCCATGGTTTCATCGATTTCCATGCCCAGTTTTTTGCATACGTCGCGTATTCCGTCTTCGTCCATGCCGGTCAGGTCGTAGCCTGTCTTTTCTTTGATGGCTTCCAGTATGGGCAGCCGGCGATAGGGGGCGCGAAAGCTGACAAGGTTGCCGTCTATCATCTGTTCGGGCTTGCCGTTGACGGCTGTGCAGATGGTTTCGAGCAGTTGCTCAGTAAACGACATCATCCAATTGTAGTCCTTGTATTGCACATAAAGTTCCATGCAGGTGAACTCGGGATTGTGCGTGCGATCCATGCCTTCGTTGCGGAAGTTTTTGCCGATTTCATATACGCCTTCGAATCCGCCTACGATGAGGCGTTTCAGGTAGAGCTCGGTGGCGATGCGCATATACATGTCGACGTTCAGGGCGTTGAAGTGGGTGATAAACGGACGTGCGCTGGCTCCGCCCGGTATGTTCTGCAGAATGGGGGTTTCCACTTCTGTGTAGCCGGCTTCGTCTAATACGCGTCGCATGGTTTGCAGCACTTTGGCGCGTTTGGCGAAGATTCCTTTGACTTCAGGATTGACGATAAGGTCAACATAGCGTTGGCGATAGCGCATTTCTGGGTCTTCAAACGAGTCATAGGTCTTTCCGTCCTTGTCCTGTTTCACTACGGGAAGGGGCTTCAAACTTTTGCAAAGCAGGGTGAACGAACGTGCATGTACGGTGATTTCGCCTGTTTGCGTACGGAATACAAAGCCCTTTACACCGACAATATCTCCAAGGTCGAGCAGACGTTTGAAGACGGTATTATACATTGTTTTGTCTTCGCCGTTGCAAATGTCATCGCGGGTTACATAGACTTGTATTCTTCCTTTTGAATCTTGCAGCTCCATGAAACTGGCCTTTCCCATGACGCGCTTGCTCATCACGCGTCCTGCTATGCAGACTTGGCGAGGCTCGTCTTCGTCCTTGAATTCGGCGCGGATGTCGGTCGAAAAGGCATTGGTGGGATACTCTGCGGCGGGATAGGGGTCGATACCCAGTGAACGGAGCTCGGCCAGGGCGTTGCGGCGGTTGATTTCTTGTTCTGAAAGTTCTAATATGTTCATAATAGTACGCTCTGTTATTGGTGTGGCAAAATTACCACTTTTTTTTAAGTTGACAAAAGAAGCCGCTGTGATAGTACTTGTGCGGCAAAGGCTTGTGCGGCCGGCTGTGTGCTACGGATTGTTGCGAAAACGCAAGCCCTGGCATCTGATTTGCAAGCCTCCGTTTATGAATGGCCGCCTTCCTTTCGGGACAAAAGCGAAGGCGGATGCCACAAGGACAATGCTTGTGGCATCCGCCTTTGGCGAAAATGCTTATGAGATGTTTAGTGTTTCATTGAAAAAGGATGCATTTGTGATAGTTGCCGTCACTCCATACTTTGGGTGACATCAGATGGTAGACGGGGGTGAGTTTCTGGCCGGTTCCTACAATGGTCCACTCCTGTTCGCCCGTTTGTTGGTAGCGGGCGTCCGATGGCAGCGAAACCGGAGCGTTTGTCTCCATGCCCAGCATCAGTGGTCCGCTGAATGCACGCCGCCATGTGGAACGGGTGTTGTTTTTGTTGAGTACGGGCTCGAATCCCGTGCGTTGGCGGAAAGTCAGTGTTATTTTGTCTCCGGCCTTGAATTTTTCGGTCAGGGTGATAAAGCCATTGGTTGCCGTCACATTCTTTTCTTGTCCGTTGAGACTTGCTTTCAGGTCGGCAATCCACGAGAGGGCGGGCAGATGCAGACTTGTCGGTTTTGCCGTGCTCTTGTTAATGGTGATTACAACGTTGCTGCCAAACGGGTAGCGTGTGTCTACACTGAAGTCCAACAGACTTTTCCGGCCTCGTTTTGTAATGAATCGGCCGGGGCGGAAAGAGGTGAGATATACTCCGTTCTTGTCCTTGAAGCATGTGTAACGTACGGCGCACGAAAGGCCTTCGCCTCCGCGCATGGTGCAGCACCAATGAGCCTCGTCGGCATGAACGCCCAGCAGGGTGGTGTTGGTGGTCAGTCCGGGGCAATTGTCACACCCGAAGCCGCCGTTGCGGCGTTGTGTGTGGCAGATGGCATTATAGTAGATGCGTTCGGCCTGTTCCAGGTAATAGGCTTCGCCGGTGTGCTGCCACAGTTGCATGGCCAGCATATACGAGTCGACAATGGCACATGGCTCGGTCCACGTTTCGAAGCGGTCAAACCAATTGTAGTTCTCATAGTTTTCCGTCATGCCGTTGTCGACATAAAGGCGGAAGCGTCTGGCTGCTTCGTCAATGTAGCGTCGTTCGCCTGTTATCTCGGCATAGCGCACAAGTCCGCGGCAGGCCGTGAGGGTGGCATGGGTCTGTGCCTTGATACCGGTAAGGTCAACCTTCAGGAACTTGTCAATGAGCGTCTCGATAGGTGCCTTCAGGGCTTTGTCCTTGAGAATGGCATAGGCATGTATAAGGCCGTCCATTCCGATGAAGACACATCCGATATCGGTAGACAGAATCCAGTTGCCTTCGATGCCGGCAATGCTTCCCGACTCGGCTCCGACGTTTTGTTTGCGCTTGTCAGGGTCGATAGGGTAGGAGGCATATTGTCCTGCGGCTTCGAGAAATAGGTTGTGGGCTATGCCTGCAATGGTTTTGCGCACTTCGGGATGCCCTTTCCATTGGTAATATTCACAAAGTCCGCGCAGCAGCCATCCGTTTCCCGATAGTTGTTGCTCATGAGCCTTTCCTTCGTGAATAGTTCCCATGTAGCCTTTTTGATTAAGGTTGGAGGGAATGCGGCGTATGATTTCATCAAGATATTTGGGCGTACGGTGGCTTGCCTGTGCATCAAGTGTGAGGCCGAGGATGGTGCGTCCTTCGGTGTCGCCGGGCCAGTCGCCCGATTGCTGCTCGGTCAGGAATACATGGTCGGGCTGGTATTTCTGCTCTTCCAGGCGGTCGAAGTTCTTGTGAACGCGTTGCGACAATTCTCCCAAGATGTTGATTTCTTCGTAGGAGGCCGGAACTATGTCGGACGTATGGGCCATGCTTCTGACAGGCAGCAATATGCAGCAAAGGAATATGCCCCATGCCATACGTATGTGGTGTGGATTTGTCATCTCTGTGGCGATGGCTTAGTGCGTGGGAATCATTGTGTAGTTGTAGCTCTCTATCTTGACAGGTCCCAAAAGACCGGAAGATTGAAGCTCGGAGCCCTTGTCCAAGTAGGTTACGGTCTGGAACGTGAACCGTTCGTTTTCTGGCAGATGCTTCTCACCGATAAGACGGTTGCGCCAGCAGTTGACAACCTCTACTTCTATACTGTTTTTCCCCTTTTTCAAGGCTTTCGTGATGTTGAGACGATAGGGAGCTGTCCATACGCCGCCTACATATGTGCCGTTGATTTTTACTTTGGCCATGACCATCACTTTGCCCAGGTCGAGGTAGATGGGCTGCTCAGGGAGTTTGCCAACCTTGAAAGTGTTGGTATAGGTTGCCGTACCCGAGAAGTATTTGATATGCGGATCCTGATGGTTTTTCCAATCGGTGAGCGTATCGAATGTGACAGGTTCGGAGGGACCTCCCCGGCCAGCTTCGAACGAAACGGTCCAAGGCATCTCTATGTTGCAGAGCACTTGGCCTTCGGGATAGTTGCTCCCCGTGTGGCCGGATGTGTTGTCGTTGCTTCTGAATGCTATGAACGAGCTTTCAAATGGTTGCAGGCTTAGAGGTATCTGCGTGGCTTTTTCGAGCTTCTTGTATTCGGGCAACAGGCGTACTTCGGCAGTCAGAGGATTCCAGAGTTCCGGTGTTTTGCCTTTGATACGGAATACACCGTCGAAGCTGATAGGCTTGTCGCTTTGGTTGGAAATAAAATAGTAGTCACCGTCAGACAGCCGCTTGTGGATAAACAATACGGGACTGGTGGCATCGGTTGACACGAAGTCGGGTATGATGCCCAGGCTGTTCATGATTTGTTCTATGGAGGCATATTTGTAGATGCGTCCTTTGCCGTAGGTTACGCAGTCGGCATAGGGCGCGTCAAGTGTTTGCCACATTTCGTTGGCCATGGCCTGCACTTCGGCATCGGCTTTGGGATAGTCTTGAAGGCTTGGTGACTTGACAGGTGCCGGTCCTTGCATCACCAGTCCGTCGGCCACCAGTTGTTTCAGCTTGGTCAGCAGGCGGGGACGCATGGTTTCTATCTTGGGCAAGACGAGCAGGCTGTATTCCATGCCGCTTTGCAATACCAGTTTGCCGTTAGACACGTGAGCGTTCATCAGCACATCGGCGTTGACATAGTCGTATGAATATCCCTGGGGTATTTCCGGGTTGCGTATGCCTGTCATCTTGGGTGCGTCTTCTCCGAGGAAGTAGGCTACGTCAGCGATGTAGCGACCTTCTTGAAGCATGAAGTTGCAGCGTTTCATGTATTTGGCAAACAAGTCCATTTGTGAGAACCACGTATTGTGACGGTTGAACTCGTTGCCAAAGTTAGCGTTGAATCCGGGCACGCGGTCGTCGGGCTGCTGTATGTACAGGTGGAGCAGGGTGGCGTTGATGCCTTCGGTGAAGAATCTGTCGCCTCTTTGCTTCATTTGTCCGGGATATTGTGTGAAGTCTGGGCCGCCGCAGGTGAAGGATTCCGCCCATACTTTCTTTTTTCCATAGATGTGTCCGCACGAGGAGGCGCACCTGTTTTCTATGTTTCCAAGGTCTCCGAAGCTCCAGAACTCGCCTGCTATCTCGTCAGACTGCGAGCCATAAAGCAGGAACTCGCCGGGGAAGCCCCAGTGGCCATAGTTTTCGAGCCATGTGGTCAGGCCGTGCTGATTGCTGATTTCGCGCAAGCCGCCAACGTAGTTATAGGCTACTTCGTCGGCAACAAGGCGGCGCATGTCCCACAGAAAGCGGTTGGATATGTCTTGGTTTCCTACAACTACGCCGCTGTATACGGGGATGTAGGGCACGGGGTCGTAGCCGTAGGCTTTCTTGAAGTCGTCTATCATGTGGTCGGTCCAGTTCTGCCCACCTGTTTCATAGCTGTCTTCTACTACGATGCGGAATGTTTTGCGGTCTTCGGCCGGGATACGTTTCAGTATTTGTCCTATATAATTGTCGAAATGGGCACGGATATGTTCTTTGCTCATTTTGTCGGTTTCAAGTCCTTGTCCTTCGGGTGGTGCAGGCCCGTCCATGGAGCCTGTGGGCAGCATGGCAGTGCGCATGATGACCCATTTGCCTTTGGGCACGTCCCATTTCAGTGTGCCGTCGGCACTCATGTGGGATGTTATGTCGGTCACCTGGCTTTCTTTCACGTATTCGGCTTGTTGGTATCCGGGCTGGTCGCGCCACATGTAGGCATCCCACATGGGCAGTGGTGTCTGGAACATCTTTGCGAATGTCTTTTCAGGATAGCGTTCTACGACGGCCACGTCAGAGAGCCTGACATCTTTGATGACGCCGGCTTCTTTTACCGTCAGGCGGAATTGTTTCCCCTCTGTTTCGGGAAGTGATATGACGATGGGTGCGAATGCATCGAAGCCTACGTTGACTTCGCTGTTGCTGCGGTCCATTCTGAACTTCTCTATGCTGCGGTATTGCCCTCCTTCGTTGACGAAGAGCTCGGCTTCGGTGTTGAATTTCTTTTCTACGGGTGTGATGACCAGACTGCGCACTTTGGCCGGTTTGTCGTTGCTGAAGTTGATGGTTGTGGCCTTGGTTATGTCTTCATTGGTCACGAAAGCTGCCTTGTCTTCAATCAAAGGGTAGGCAAGCACTTTCACTTCTTGTGCGTCTTTGCCTACTGCGGGCAGTTTCTTTGCAAGTTTCAGGGGGCCTGATATGGTGTCTTTAACATAGCCAAGGTAGCGCATGGCCTGTGAGGTTTTTACCCACGGTCCGCCGGACTGGCTCCATCCGGGGCAATTGAAGAGCCCTACTTCTATGTCGAGTTGGCCGGCGGTCTTGAACATTGTGTGCAGGATGTCCCACCATTCTTGTGTGAACATTCTGACGGGGCCTTGCGGAATGCCTTGGTCGTTGCCTATCATGCCTATTTGTACGCGGTTGATTCCTACCTTTTTCATGGCTTGCAGGTCTTTCACTACGCCTTCTTTTGACATGTTTCCGCCTATCCAATACCAATAGACGGCCAGCGGTTGTTTGTCGGATATGTTCCTGAAGTTTTGCTCCAGATGGGTCATGTTGTCTTGTGCCATGACAGGTGTTGTCGCGAGTAGCAGTGATAGTGCTGCCGCTCCGATGATGGTCTTTTTCATGGTTTACGAGTGTTGTGTGTGGTGTTTATTCGGTCTCTTCTGTGTTGTCTGTGTCGTTGGCTTCTGGTGTGGGCAGTGCTTCGTCCTGCAGTGCTGCATAGATTTTTGTTTCCAGTTCGCTGCATAGTTCGGGATTGTCTTTCAGCAGTGCTTTGACGGTGTCGCGTCCCTGACCTATTTTGTTGCCTTCATAGCTCCACCATGAGCCGCTTTTCTTGAGTATGTCGAGTTCGGTGGCTATGTCGAGTATTTCGCCTATGCGGCTAATTCCTTCTCCGAAGGTGATTTCAAATTCTGCGCGCCGGAAGGGTGGTGCCACTTTGTTCTTGACTACTTTTACGCGTACTTTGTTTCCTATGACGTCTTCGCCGTTTTTCAGTGATGTGACTCTGCGGATGTCGAGGCGCACGCTTGAATAGAATTTCAGTGCGTTTCCGCCTGTTGTGGTCTCGGGATTACCGAACATGATGCCTATTTTCTCGCGGAGTTGGTTGATGAATATGCAGGTAGTGTTGGTTTTGCTGATTGTAGCCGTGAGCTTGCGCAGTGCCTGACTCATAAGCCGGGCCTGCAGACCTACGACGTTGTCGCCCATGTCTCCTTCTATTTCCTTTTTGGGGGTCAGGGCTGCCACTGAGTCGACCACGAGTATGTCGATGGCCGATGAGCGGATGAGCTGGTCGGCTATTTCGAGTGCCTGTTCGCCGTTGTCGGGCTGTGATATGAGCAGTTCGTCGACGTTGACCCCGAGTTTTGCCGCATAGAATCTGTCGAATGCGTGCTCGGCATCTATAAAGGCTGCTATGCCTCCTGCCTTTTGGGCTTCGGCTATGGCGTGGATGGCCAGTGTTGTTTTTCCGGAGCTTTCGGGGCCGTAGATTTCTATGATGCGGCCGCGGGGATAGCCGCCTACACCCAGAGCTACGTCGAGTGCGATGCTGCCTGATGGTATGACGTCGACTTGTTCTATCTTTTCATCGCCCAGTTTCATTATGGAGCCTTTGCCGAAGCTCTTTTCTATCTTGTCCATAGCCATCTGGAGGGCTTTGAGCTTTTCTTTGTTGTCCGCTGCTGTGGTGTTGTCTTCTTTTTTTGCCATTTGCTGATGTTGGTATGTTTGTTGGGTGGTGGGTGACTTACAGTTCGAGGTCTCCGTTGATTATTTCGTGCCAGGGCAGTCCTTGTTTGTTGAGTTCTTCCATGAAGGGATCCGGGTCAAATTCTTCTACGTTCCATACACCTGGCTTTTTCCAGAGTCCCAGCATGAACATGCGTGCTCCTATCATTGCGGGCACTCCTGTGGTGTAGCTTACGCCTTGCATGCCGGTTTCTTCGTAGGCTGCACGGTGGCTGCAGTTGTTGTATATATAATAGGTCTGCTCTTTGCCGTCTTTGATTCCGCGTATGCGGCAGCCGATGCTTGTTTCGCCGTCATAGTTGGCGCCGAGGTCTTGCGGGTTGGGTAGCACTGCTTTGAGGAATTGCAGGGGCACTATTTTCTTGCCTTCGTAGTCGATGGGCTCGATGCCTGCCATGCCTATGTCTTGTATGACGCGCAGGTGGGTGAGGTATTCCTGCCCGAAGGTCATCCAGAAGCGGGCCCGTTTGATGCTGGGGAAGTTTTTCACTAAGCTTTCAAGCTCTTCGTGATACATGAGGTAGCTTTCGCGGGGGCCGATGTTGGGATATGTCAGTGCCTTGTGTATTTCGAGTGCTCCTGTCTGAACCCACTTGCCGTTGTCATAGTATCGTCCTTTCTGTGTTATTTCCCTGATGTTGATTTCCGGGTTGAAATTGGTGGCGAATGCCTTATGGTGGTTGCCGGCATTGCAGTCTACGATGTCTAAGTATTGTATTTCATCGAATTTGTGTTTGGCTGCATAGGCGGTGTAGATGCCGCTGACTCCGGGGTCGAATCCGCAACCCAAGATGGCTGTGAGCCCGGCATCTTCGAAGCGTTTCCTGTAGGCCCACTGCCAGCTGTATTCGAAGTGTGCTTCGTCTTTTGGCTCATAGTTGGCTGTGTCCAAGTAGTTTACGCCGCATTCAAGGCAGGCGTCCATGATGGTGAGGTCCTGATAGGGCAGGGCGAGGTTGACTACGAGCTCGGGCTTGAAATCGTTGAACAGAGCCACAAGTTGGTCAACTTTGTCGGCGTCGACTTGTGCAGTGCGGATGGCGGGGTCGCCGATGCGTGCTGCTATTGCGTCGCATTTCTGCTTGGTTCTGCTGGCTATCATGATGTCAGAGAATACATCTCTGTTCTTGGCTATCTTTACGGCTGCGACTGTAGCTACGCCGCCTGCGCCGATGATCAATACTTTTCCCATGTTGTATGATGTGTTTATTATATGTCTTGTAATCTGACAAAGTTACGAATTTCTACAGTAACGGCCAACTTGCTTGTTGGATTTTGTGTTTTTTATGTTGCAGACAGTTCTTTTAAAAATGTCGCAACTTAGTTTGTGTAATTTAAAATAAATGTGTATCTTTGCATTATCAAACGTTGTAAAATTAAAAATAATACATCATGAACAGTTTTCCTAATGTTTTTTATGCGCGTTGTTATCAGACCGCATGTCCTCGGGCAGAGCAGTGCCTGCGTCGCTTTGCTGCTGTCAGTGAGGGAGGTAAGGATTTGTATGCTAAGGCAGTCAACCCTTTGGCACTGCCTGAAGATTTGAATGAGTGTCGGGCTTTCCGTCCTAAGGTGAAGGAGAGGGTTGCCTGGGGAGTGTGTCATTTGTGGGACAATTTGCCGTTGCGCAAGGCTGCAAGTGCCAAGGCTGAGGCCATCAGGCACTTTACGCAGCCACGTTACTATCGCTTCTATCGTGAGGAGTTGCCTTTGCGCGAGGAGGATATGAACTATGTTGCCGATCTCTTCCGTCGCTATGGTTTTGAAGAGGAGCCTCATTATTCTCGTTTTTCCGAGGAATATTGTTGGTGACGGTCTGTAGGGTTGCACGTTGTTTCTTGTATATGTCACTGGTTGTTTCGTGTGCATGAAACAACCTGTTCTCTATAGGGGAAACAACGTGTTTCCTGTACATAGCACAGTGTGTTTCATGTACATGAAACACACTCTGGTGTGCCGGATGTGTTGCTGAGGTGTGCTATTGGTAGAGGAAGCGTTTGATGCTTCTCTTGGGTGTTTTCTCGAATTCGTCCTGATAGATTTGGAAATTGCTGATGCGGCAGTAGGCGGGCAGCTCTTTGTTTACTTCGGCAATGTCGTGCTTGAGTATTTGGGTGAGCTGTTCCGATGTGATGCCTTCGCTGTCCATTTTCTCAAGCTCCGGGTGGATGAGTGCCACGAGTTTGTCGTCGCGCGATACCACCAATGATTCTGAGATGTAGGGACGTGCATTGAGAGCTCCCTCTATTTCTTCGGGATAGATGTTCTGGCCGCTGGGTCCGAGCAACATGTTTTTGCTGCGTCCTCGTATATAGATGTTGCCTTCGCTGTCTATGGTTCCGAGGTCGCCGGTGCGCAGCCATCCGTCTTCGGTGAATGCATTGCGTGTGGCCGTTGCGTCATTATAGTATCCGAGCATCACGTTATCGCCATGTACTTGTATTTCACCCGGTATGTTGCAAGCGTCGGCAGAATCGATGCGAACCTGCATGCGTTCGATGGCACGTCCCACGGAGCCTTCCTTGAAACTGTGCCAGTCGGCATATGAGATGAGTGGGGCACATTCGGTCATTCCATACCCTACGGTATATCTGAAGTGTATTCTTCGCAGGAAGCGTTCTACCTCAGGATTGAAGGCAGCCCCGCCGATGATGACCTCATAAAAGTTACCTCCGAGGGCCTTTTCCAGCTTTTGGCGGATGATGCCGTATAGACGTTCGCGCAGCAGAGGTATATGCGACAGTACCTTGAACCTGGCTGTCTGGAGCAGGGGAAATATGCTTTTCTTGACTATTTTCTCCAATACCAGTGGCACGGCTACTATGAGGACGGGGGCATAGGTCTTAAAGGTTTCGCCGATGACTCTCGGACTGGGGTTGCGCGTAAGAAAGTGGATGTGGCATCCGAGGCATACTTCGGTGTAGACTTCGAAGGCGAGACCATACATGTGGGCCATTGGCAGGATTGACACAATGTCGGCACCGGGTCGCAGCACATCCAGGTGGTCCATGCCGAATTTCATATTGCTCCAAAGGGCACGGTAGGGAATCATCACCCCCTTGGAAAAGCCACTTGTGCCCGAAGTGTAGCTGATGACGGCCAGTTCGTCGGGACTGTCTTGGTGGAAACGCACGTCTTCGAAGCGCAGCACATAGGGATGCTGGCGCGAGTAGATGGCGTCGGCAAGGCCTTCTACATGGAGCTTTTTGCGTTTGGCGTGAAGGATGTGCAGGTCGTCGATGCGGAGGATGATGTCGAGGTCTTCCATACGCGAGGGGTCAAGGTTTTCCCATACACTGTTGGCTACGAACAGGGCTTTGGCTCCCGAGTGGCGGATGATGTGCTGCACGCTCGAAGGCTTGAAGTCGTGAAGTATGGGCACTGCCACACAGCCATACGACAGGATGCTGAAAAAGTCCATGGCCCATCCGGCCGAATTGCGCCCAATGATGGCCACCTTGTCGCCGGGCTTTACCCGCGAAGCCTCAAGCAGTAGGCGAATACGTACGATGCGTTCGGCAAAATCGCCATAGGTATAGGTGCGGCCCATATAGTCTGAAAAGGCCGGGCGACTCCAGTTGTCGCGCACAGACTCTGACAGTTGCCTTAGAAAACTCTTGTCCATGATTCCGGGGTGTCAATGTTGTTACAGGCTGCAAAGTTAATAACTTATTCCGAAAATTGCACATTTCAGGCGTAAATATGCAATCCGTGACCTGTCAAACGGGCTGCTCTATGGACGTTGTTCGGCACGCTCGATGCCACTCTTCAGCTCCTCCCAGGTGTTTTGTTCAATGACATGCACTATGTCAAACACCATCAGACCGTCAGTTTGTTCGAGACATACGGCAACGGCATCCGGCAGGTCGGCCCGGTTGATGGTGGCCATGATGGTGCCGAACAGGGAGCAGCTGCCCTTGGTCAGCCTTTTTGCACGTGCAATGCCATATTCGATCGACTCGGGATTGTCAAGGCCGTAGACCACCTTCAGGTAAGTGCCCAGCAGAAATACATCTAAAAGGTCGGCAAAGCCTGTCTGACTGTAGCCTTTTCCTGCCCAATGGTATTCCATAGAGGGGTCATATGACTTGTCGGCCCAATTCTGACCGTTCTCGTAAAGGCCGCCATACCACGACGGTGACCATAGTTCAACCTGCACACGGGGCTTGATGGCCTTGATGGCAGTACGTGCTTTTTGGATGAAGTCGTGTATGACTTTAGAACGAAATTCAAACCATTTTTTTGCATACGGCCCGTCGATTCGCTCTTTGCCATTCCACTGAAAAATGTCGGCAGGAAAGCTTGGCACCCTCTCGCCTATGTAGCTTTCGAACTGCCTGCGGCTCGTTTCGGAAAAGTCGGACTGTACATCAGGATAGCGGCAATAATCAAGAGCGAAGCCGTCGATGTCATAGCCCGAAACAATCTCTCTGATGCATTCCAGGGCATAGTCCTGCACCTCCGGTAATGAAGGGTTGAGAAATGCAGCCACCTTTGTCTTGTCATCCTTGATGTCTTTAAGGCCATCAGGAGTCCATTCGATAACGGTCTTCGAAGCCCATGTGCTGTCTTCGTAGGCAAGACCCTCACGTGTTGAAGGGTTGCCAGCCGGGAAAATGGTGGCCGACGCAATGACCTTGAGCTTGCGCTTCCGTGCCTCTTTGATGAAAAATTTCAGATAGTCCCATTGGCGATCTACGCTATTGCCCCTCATGTGGCTGATGGGCTGCATGCGCTTTGTCCTTTTATAAAGCACCTGCCCATAGATAGGGCGCACGTCGACAACTATATGGCTGAAACCTGTCTCTTTGGTCTTGTCAAGATAGTAACGTATAGAGTCCTTGTGTGAAAAACGCTCAAAGTTGGCTTCGGCATCAAACCACAGATATTTGGGTTTCTCAAATTGGGAGCTTCCATGCGTGGCGGCTGCATGTGACAGGCAGCTGAGCCATGCGAAACAGGTGAACAGAATGATGGCGGGGTTCATGATGATACAGGTGTAGCAATGTATGTATTATAAGGTAAAAGCGGCCGCCGAAATGCTTCGCTGACCGCTTCTATAAGTCGGAAAGAGGCGACTCGAACGCCCGACCCCTACGTCCCGAACGTAGTGCGCTACCAACTGCGCTACTTTCCGTCTTGTGGGTGCAAAGGTACATCTTTATTTTTGAATTGCCAATATCAGGAAAGAAAAAACGCAGAAAACTTTGTTCTTTGAAAAAGATGTATTACCTTTGCACCCGCAATCATGGAAATGCAGGTGCCTTAGCTCAGTTGGTAGAGCATCGGACTGAAAATCCGTGTGTCCCCTGTTCGATTCAGGGAGGCACCACATATGGTGGTTTAGAGCTCATGCCTATAGGTATGAGCTTTTTTGATGATTACAAGAAAAAGCAGTGATGACAGATTCGGCAGCAATGACCCTGTATGAGCTCAACTCAATGGTGCGCAGCCTGGTAGATGGCGCATTCAGAGAGACGTGCCGCGTAAAAGCGGAATTGAGCGAAGTAAGAGTATCGGCCAAAGGTCACTGCTTTATAGAGCTGATACAAAAGGGGCGCGGGAGCAGCGTGCCCGTTGCCAAGGCCCGGGGGGTCATCATGGCCGATGTGTTCCCACTGTTGAAGCTGGATTTCGAGGAAACCACAGGACAGCTCTTTCAAGCAGGCATGGAAGTGCTGCTCGAAGTGAAGCCCACCTTCAGCGAAATCTATGGATATTCATTGATTGTTGTCGACATAGACTCGACTTATACCCTCGGCGACATGGCCCGCCAGCGCAGGGAAATCATGCAACGTTTGGAAAAAGAAGGAGTGGCAGCCTTGCAGAAAGGCCTCAGTCTGCCCCTATTGCCGCAACGCATAGCCGTGGTGTCATCACCAACGGCAGCAGGATATGGCGACTTCTGTCACCAGATTGACGAGAACCAATATGGATACAGGTTTGTCCACAAACTGTTTCCCGCATTGATGCAAGGCGGGGAAACAGAGCGTTCGGTCATTGCAGCCCTCGACACGATTGCCGCAGAAAGCGACAATTGGGATGTCGTGGCCATCATACGCGGTGGAGGAGCCGTAAGTGACCTAAGCGGGTTTGAAACCTACGAACTGGCCAACCACTGTGCACAGTTCCCGCTGCCTGTCATTACAGGTATAGGGCATCTGCGCGACCAAACTGTATTGGACATGGTGGCCTATGAGCATCTGAAGACACCCACAGCCGTGGGAGATTTCCTCATTTCGCGTATGAGCATGGCCGCTGCTATGCTCGACAATGCAGAAAGAAATCTTCATGACGCACTGGCAGAAGTGCTGCAACATGAAAGGAAACAATTGGACAATATGGCTATGCGTCTTGAATGGTTCTTCAAAAACTTCAGGCAAAGCCGGGAGCAAAGTCTAAACAGCCTGTTGGCCGATGTGCATCGTAGAGTGTTGAATTCCATGGCCATGCAAAAGCTGAAGACTGAGCATTTGGCCGACATCATAGTGGCCGGCATCGTCGGAAACATAGAAAGGCAACGTCTGCACATGGAACTGTTGCAACAGAAAATAAGTATGCACGACCCGCAACGCATCCTGAAAATGGGCTACAGCATGACTACAAAGGATGGCAGACTGGTGAGAACCGTAGCCGGCATACGTAGCGGTGACAAGCTCGTGACGCATTTGGCCGACGGTGAAATCACAAGCATTGCCCAATAGAAGACAAGAAAGCTCAAAAGAAATGAGCAAGGTGAAAGTTTTGAATGATTTATAACACAAGAAAAGATGAAATTGACACTCCCCGAAGACCCCATGATGCTGTATAGTGTTGTCAACGCAAAATTGCGCGACGAATATGCATCGCTCGATGACTTGTGTCACGACATGGGGGTTGAACGCAGCAGCATTGAAAAAAAATTGCAGCAGGCCGGTTTTGAATATGATGCCACACACAACAGGTTCTGGTGACGCAGGGCGGAAAAACACACGTAGGATGGAAACAAAAAAACTTACTTATGCGCAGGCACAACAACGCCTGGAACAAATAGTAAAAGACATAGAGGAAAACTCTGAAGACATCGATCGTCTGTCCTTATTGCTCAAGGAAGCAAAGGACTTGATTGCCTTTTGCAAGAAAAAACTCTACAAGGTAGAAGAAGACGTAAGGAAAGTGATGGGCGATGACACGGGTGCATGATCTACCCGACATGTCTGACATGAACATACATCAAGCGGGCTTGGTCTGTCGTTGACCAAGCCCGCTTGATGTAAAAGTCGTAATGCAGTATCCTTATTTCTTAAGTTTGGACAATACGTTCTTAATCTGTGTGGCCAAACCATCGTTGGGCGACAAGGCCAAAACCTTCTCGGCATATGCCAGGCTGTTGGTATAGTCATCCTTCTTGAAGTAGTAGAATGTCATATAACGCAAGCACTCAACACGCTTGGAATTGTAGGACTCATCCTTGCCCTCCAGACGTTTCAATGATTCGGTATACTGTTGCATAGAGATGTCATTGGGGCTTTCGGGGTCAAGCATGGAGTTGATGCGTGCACTCCAGAACGAACCTAAGTAGCTGGCATCCTTGGCTGCCACTTCCTTGAACAGGGCATCACCGGCTTCGATGAAATGCTTCTTCTGGTCGGCAGTGAGAGTAGTGTCGCTCAGAGCTGTATAGTAAATCTTTCCTTTGTTGTATCTTTCAACGATGCTTTCAGGGTTTACTTTGTCAATGTATTTCTGATAAGCATTGGCAGCTTCGTCATATTTTCCTACTTTCATATAGGCATCACTGAGGTCTTTCAGAAGGCCTGCCTTCTTGTCATCGGGAGCCATTTCGGAAGCTTTAGCATAGGCTGCAGCAGCCTTGTCTATGTTTTTCAACTCGGTTTGCAGACGACCTTCATACTTGTAGTCGCTGAAGTTGTAGAGCGTATCGGCGTATTGTCCGAAGAAAGCCTTCGATGCTGCCTCGGCATCCTGTACTTTTCCCAACTCGATATTATCGTAGAATTTCATGCGGTTCAGGCTGATCTCTTTGGGAGCTTTGGCACTAATGGCATTGACAATGCGCAGAGAACCGGAGTAGTCCTTGTTGAGGAATTGCACAACTGCATACTCGGTTGCAGCTTCAACATCGTCTTCCAACTTCACTTTATTAAAGTATTCTTTGTAGGTAGAATTGGCTTTGGCAGTATCGTTCTGGTGGTAATAGATGGACGCCATGGTCTTGGCGATGGCCGGATCGTCAGGATATTTTTCCTTGATTGTGTTCATTATTTCCAACGAAAGTTCCGGATCGATGAACTTATATACTTTTACCAGATTGAAATATGCACGTTTGTCGTTCTCGTCAATCATACGGGCCTGCTCATAGCTTCCGGCGGCTTCACCATATTTTTTCATTTCATAGTAGGCATCACCCTCAAGCAATGTGGCTGCAACAGACTTGCGGTTGCGGTCGAAAGCTTCCTTGGCGAACGTGATGGCCTCGTTATAGTTCTTATTCTGTAAGAAGTAGTGGCCGATGGATAGCAGCATGGCTTCCTCTTTCTTGTATTTCTTGACAATGGCCTTCTTCTGAGCTGCGATGGCTTTTTCATCGTTGCTCTTGACTGCGGACAGGTAGGCTTGTGCGTCTTGTTGTGCCTCAGGTGTTATTGGAGGTACTTCATTTCCTGTCTGCGCATAAGCGAAATTAATGCTGCAAGCCAACAGCATTCCTGCAGCAAACGATAACATTCTATTCTTCTTCATCCTTTGTATGTAATTATTATGCCACAAAGATAAAACAAAAAAATGGATTGACGTGCAGATTGTAACAAAGAGTTCACATTATTATGGCACTATGACGGAAATACGGTGTGTTTATTTCCTTTTTGGAAGCATTCTATCATGAAAACTGTGGATAGCCGTAAGGTGAATTACGCATTGTAGCATCGCAAAAAGCGATGCTACAATGATAAGTATATGATGCAATTGTATTTAAGCCGATGCTTGAGATTAGTCTGATACGACTTCCTTTACATGAACAGGCATGTAGGGAAGTAGCTGAGACGACTTTGTGATAATCAGTTGCCCAGCCTGGTCACTTACAAAGTAATAAAAGTTGAGTCCCATTGTACGTGTACGTGGGTCTGTGGTAATCATGTACAGGCAACGTGTCAACGGGTAGTCGCCTGTTGCTATGTAGTATTGGACGGGCTGGTAGCTGTTGCTGGGCTCGGTTACAGTGGAACGGCTTACGCTCATTACCCTAATCTTTCTATTGAAAGAGAGGTTGGTAGAGTCATTGATGTTTCGCAGCCAGTCTACACCGATGATACCTAATGCATTTTTTGTCTGAGCTACGTATTTGATTACATCTTCGTTTGTTTTCGCACTTTTCATGTTGCCCTTTAGTTGTGTTCCACCGCATATGGAATCACGGATGTAACGTACAGTGCTTGAGTTGGCATTGTCGAATACGACTTCAATATTTCCGCTATTTGATGCATGTTGTAATTGCTTCCATTGGGTAATCTTTCCTGTCATGATGCTGCGAAGTTCAGATACGGAAATGAGCGAATCCTTGTTTTCGGGATTGATGATGAGTGCTATTGCATCATAAGCTATAGGCTTATAACGCACCTTTAATTTATAGGTGGCGAAGATGGCATCGGTTTCCTGTTGGCTAAGAGGGCGGGTGCTCAATATCATGCGTACGCTGTCTTTTAGCATTAGATTGATGGCATCTGTCTCAGGTATATAGCGTGGTGCGGGAATAGCTTCCGGATATTTGGCGTTGAACACACGCATCTCTTCTTCAATGATGGGGCGAAAAGTTTCGTCTACGGCAATATCTACTTTGTAGTAGTCTTTATCTTCTCCTGACTTTTTCTGTCCGCACGAAATGAGCAAGGCCGTACATAATGTGATAATAAGTGATATACCTTTCATGTCTAATATGTGTTTTAATGTTTTGACATACGATAGCTTAGCGTTTCAGTTGAAAGATGATGGGAATGGTGAGCCATGAGTCTGTGGGTCTTCCTTCTTTTCGTCCTGGGGCGAATCTCGGAAGCGATTTGATTACGCGGATGGCTTCGCGGTCGCAATCGTCGTCAAGATGCTTGAAGACAGAAGCTTTTTTGACGTTTCCTTTCTTGTTTACCAAAAAGCGTACCATGCAGCATCCTTGAACACCCTTTTTTTGCGAGGCTTTAGGATAGTTTATATGATCCGCGATATATCGCAATAGCGCATCTGTGCCACCGGGAAATTCAGGCAGTATTTCTACGAAATTAGTTGGGGTATTAGTTGTATCAGCACAAAAAGCTGATGCCGCAGAATGCCCTTGTGGTGCAGAATATATGCCTGCGCTCATGGCTTTGCATGGCTTTGCGATGATGAAGCTTGTAGCAAGTAGAGGGATAAGAATGCTCTTCATTTGATTTGTTATTTCTATTGGGCTGTAAAGTTAGCAAAAATATTTAGCAATGCGCTATGCCAGTTCCTGATATGTAGATAACAACAAAGGGAGCCGAAATATTTCGACTCCCTTATGTTTTGCAGAAACTCTTTTTACATCAACTCGAAGATTACCGGAACCTGGAACCAAACCTTTACGGGTTTACCCTGTTGACGTCCGGGTGAGAATTTCGGAAGAGACTTGATAACGCGAATAGCCTCGCGGTCACAATAGGTGTCTACGTGACTTAGCAATTGAACATCTCCGATTTCACCGGTTTCGGTTACAACGAAACGAACAACGCAGCGTCCTTGAGTTCCGTTTTCTGCTGAAACAGAAGGATACTTAAGATGATCAGTGATATATTTCAGAAGTGCTTCTTCACCTCCGGGGAATGTAGGCTGTTGTTCAACGAAATCGTAAATCTTACTTTCTTCGTCCGGCTTGGAAGTAATTACTTCCTTGATGTCGGCGATATCCTTTCCGTGAACATCATCATTACCCTTTACGTCGGCGATAGAGATGGAGAGCTTGCTCTCACCCAATTCCTTCTGGGTTTTCATCTCATCATCTTCTGAAACCTCCTCGTCTTTTGCAATCTTTGGAGCGGTAAATTTGATAGAGCTCTTGATTCTTTGTGGTTCTACACGCTTAGGCTCAACTTTTTTGATAATTGCCTTGTCTTTGACTTTGGCTTCTTCCAATTTTGCCAGCTGAGTGACAGTCGTGACAGATGTGTCGACTTTGCGTGAGAATACAGTGTTCTTGAGTACTACGATAACTAATATTGCAACAATACCGATGGCTACTGCTATTAGAGCCTTTGCATTACGCATCCCAACTTCTTTACGCAAAACATACGCTCCGTATGCCTTGTTGCGGTTGGCGAATACCAGTTCGCACCAATCTTTTGAGTATAAATCTACTTTTGCCATAATTCTATACCTTTATTAGTTGGCGGCTGCACCAGCAGGCTTTGTGCCATTTTTCTTGTAATACTCTATCATTTCCTTGTCGAAGTCGTCAATGGGGACAATAACGTACTTGCCTATGTCGCAGATTTGCATCTCGTTCAAGCATGAAATGAGGTTTTCGTACGAGCCTCCATCGGTACCTTTGATGATGACATTAGGAACACCTTTTTCACCACGTATTTCTTCTATCTTGTCATCAAGTTCCTTTTTCAGCTTTTTCTCCTTGAATGCGTCTGCTCCAACGGCTTCAGTATTGTATTTTTGACGTGCGGCTTTTACTTTCTGAATGGCCACCATGTTGCGCTTAAGCAGCATTTGGCGCAGACCTCCGTCTTTGTCTGAATAGTTTGCTTCTTTCAGAGAACCCAATTCCGGAATGCCTTCATAGTAGTATACTTTGTTGTCCTTGTCAAAGACGAGGGTGATAGCTTCTGAAGCTTTTACCTTGTTCTGCTGTTCTTCTTTGATGTCATCCTTATTCGATGGCATGTTGATTTCCATCGATTTGGGCTTAATCAAAGAGGTACAAAGCATAAAGAAGGTAATGAGCAACATCATCATGTCCACCATAGGCGTAAAGTCCACGCGGACAACTTTCTTTTTCTGTTTGGTCTTCATTGTCTATACCTCCCTTTATTCATCTACTGATTCGACTTTCTTCAAACTGGTAATCAAGTTGTAACGATTCTCCTTGATGTCTTGTAGAGAGGTCATCACTTGCTTGATAACTTTGTATGGTGTGGCTGCGTCTGCCTTGATGGAGATGCGAAGATCGGGATTGACATCCTTTGCACACAATACCCAGTCTTTGAATTGATTGTTCGTACTATCGCAGGGAATACCCTTATTACTTTCATTACTCATAGCAGCCTCACGCGAATCTTCCGGCAATTTCAAAAGTGCAGGAATGTTCTGAATGGGCAAACCGAATGCGGGAAGCTGGCCGAACTCGCTTTTTTCTTTAGCGGAGAGTGTCAGACTGTATTTTTCGCAGATTTCGTCAAGTGTTGTCATGGCATCGCCTTTCTTGTCAAAACTCATGAATATGCGACCAGTCTTTTCTACCAGAATAGTCAATACATTTTTATCGGGTACTTTGATTTCCGATACTGAACCTGGTGTATTGACTTTCACTGGTTCCGGCTTGATAAAAGTAGATGTAAGCATAAAAAAGGTAAGCAATAGGACCATGACGTCACTCATAGGCGTCATGTCTATGAATGTGTCGTGTTTTTTGATATTAAAACGTCCCATATTTTATCTACCTTCTTTATTGATTAGTGGGTTGCTGAGAATGTTTGTACCAATGTGAAGCCTAC
The DNA here is from genome assembly GCA_934426255.1 of uncultured Bacteroidaceae bacterium. Lineage (GTDB taxonomy): Bacteria > Bacteroidota > Bacteroidia > Bacteroidales > Bacteroidaceae > UBA6382. The sequence goes on from CAKRYD010000017.1 coordinate 34,024, forward strand.
TTCGTCAAGGCTGTATGTCAAGTGGTCAATCTTGTTGGTGAAGTAGTTGTAAAGAGTTACGGCCAATGCAGATGTGGCAATACCTGATGCTGTGTTGATAAGGGCTTCAGAAATACCAACTGAAAGTGCTGCAGAGTCAGCACCACCACCACCTGCCAAAGCTTGGAATGAGGTGATCATACCGAGTACCGTACCGAGAAGTCCGAGCAACACACCTAATGTGGTCAGAGTTGCAAGAATCGGAAGGTTTTGCTGCAAGGTCGGCATTTCGAGAGCTGTTGCTTCATCGAGCTCCTTTTGGATAGCCAATACCTTCTGCTCTTTTGTCAGGATAGTATCAGTGTCTACTTCTTTGTATTTTGCAAGAGTTGCTGATACTACATTGGCAACAGTTCCGCCTTGTTTGTCGCAAATCTTCTGAACTTCACCCAAGTCATTTTTTGCGAGGGCTGCGCGTGTGTTTTGAACGAACTTGAAAAGGCTTGTTTTTCCAAATGCGGTTTTTAATGCCAATGCACGTTCAATACCTAATACAACTACAGTCAGGAATAAACCATGGATGATGGGCACGATGACACCGCCCTTATAAATTGTACCGAGCAGGTCGACGGGGTTATTGGCATTGTCGCCTCCTTGGAAGTGAACGCCGTTACCGAAGTTTAGGTAGAAGTTCAAGAATGATACTACCAAACAGATAATAATCACAATGAATGCGGATTTAATACCTGTAAAACCGGTCTTTTTCTTTGCTACCGGCTTTTTTGTGCTTGCCGTAGCTTTGTTGTCTTTTGTTTCCATTTTGTTGAATTAAAATTGAAATGATTTGAATTTGAAATTATTAGTTTATATGTCTTTTCTTCCTATGGGCTCATGCCTCGTAGTGTCCATCCTTGTTGGGTAAGGATTTCCCTTGCAAAAATAGAAATAATATTTGAATGTAGCTACCATCTGTCGCTTTTTATTCGTCATTTTAGTTATTATGTCATGCACATTTTCTTGTTGTCGCTCGTATTTGTATTAGTACGCGTGCTTCTTGTGTGCGCAATGGATAAGCGGTAAGAACATTCAAGTAGATGCCGCTTGTTTATTGTACCGGCGGGGCCTAATGCTTTTTTTAGTGCTTTTCTCTGATTGGATTCAAATCTGTGGATTGCCCTTAAGAATATAAGAAGAAATATGTTGCTTCCCGATGTGCTTTTTCGTGCAAAATGTTTTATTCTACTGGTTTTTTCTGTATTTTTGCAATGTTGAACTTCCGGCTTTAGGGACTCGCCGGGATATCATAATGCGATTACACATATAAATATAGTATGAAACGATTAGAATCACTTGACGCGCTTAGGGGCTTTGACATGATTTTCATTATGGGCGGAGCCTCTTTGGTAGCAGCAGTGGCTGCACTCTTTCCTGACTCATCAGTTTGGAGTTTTTTTGGAGATCAGATGAACCATGCCCAATGGGCAGGATTGAAACATCATGATACCATATTCCCGCTTTTCCTGTTTATTGCCGGCGTGACATGGCCGTTTTCGTTGCAAAACCAATTGGATAAAGGCAAAACGCCACGTCAGATACATCTCAAGGTGGTGAAACGTGGTTTGATGCTTGTTTTTCTCGGGCTGCTTTACAATGGCCTGCTCAATCTTCATCTCGACACATTGCGTTTCTGCAGCGTGCTGTCACGCATTGGACTTGGATGGATGTTTGGTGCTCTCATCTATACAGCGGTAAAAAGTAATAAGATCCGTTTGTCTATTGTAGCCGCTATCTTGGTTGGCTATTGGTTGGTTATGGCCTTTGTTCCTGCACCTGATGCTCCGGCCGGAGCCGATATATTTAGTAAGGAAGGTTCGATAGCCTGTTGGATAGACAAGACAATACTTGGAGCTCACTCTTATCGTCCAGAATACGATCCTGAGGGGCTCTTCTCTACCATTCCTGCCATAGCAACGGCATTGCTTGGAATGCTTGCCGGTGAGTTGATAAGGTGTGAAAAGTTATCAGGGAACCGCAAGTCTCTTCTTTTGTTGCTTGCCGGTATCGGCATGGCTGTTTTGGGCTGGTTGTGGAACTTCGTTTTTCCCATCAACAAAGCTCTTTGGTCAAGTTCGTTTGTGTGTGCCGTTGCAGGCTATTCCTTTCTAATGCTTTCAGCTTTCTATTATATCATAGACGTGCGTGGATGGCGCAAATGGGCAAAGTTCTTCGTCGTGATAGGTCTCAATTCCATTACCATATATATGGCGCAGCGTTTCAATCTTTTGGACGGCATACAACACAGAGTCTTCGATGGTTGCATCAACCTTGTGCCTGAAGAGTTTCGCCGTGTAGCTGAAGAAATATCGTGGATAGCAACGTGCTGGATATTCCTTTATCTCCTTTATCGCAAGCGCATTTTCCTTAAGGTGTAATGTCGTTTCTCGCGTTTTTTCCTTATTTTTGCACGACGATTATTTGAAGACCAAGTAACTATAACATAATATGGAAAATCTTGACTGGGGCAACTTACCCTTTAATTACATCCGAGCCGATTATAATGTGCGTTGTTGGTACCGCGACGGACATTGGGGCGAAATAGAAACGAGTTCGGAAGATACCATCAATCTGAGCATTGCCGCCACTTGTCTGCATTACGGACAAGAGGCCTTTGAAGGGCAAAAAGCCTTTCGCTGCCCTGACGGGAAAATACGCATTTTCCGCATAGACGAGAATGCCAAGCGTTTGCAAAGCACTTCGCGCGGTATTGTCATGCCCGAAGTGCCGACGGAGCTTTTTGTCGAAATGGCAAAGCGGGTGGTCAAGCTCAACGAGCGTTTTGTGCCCCCTTACGAGAGCGGAGCGTCCTTATATATACGTCCATTGCTGATAGGGACAAGCGCACGAATCGGTGTGCATCCTTCTGACGAATATTTATTCTTGATATTGGTTACTCCTGTCGGCCCTTATTTCAAGGGAGGCTTTGCCTGCACCGATTATGTGATTGTCCGCGATTATGACCGCTCGGCTCCGTTGGGGACAGGCAAGTATAAAGTTGGAGGCAACTATGCCGCAAGTTTGAAAGCCAACCAATTGGCTCATGAAAAGGGCTATTCCTGCGAGTTTTACCTCGATGCCAAGGAGAAAAAGTACATTGACGAATGTGGAGCAGCCAATTTCTTCGGCATTAAGAACAATACGTATATCACTCCGAAGTCAACTTCCATTCTACCCTCCATTACCAACAAAAGTTTGCAGCAATTGGCCTTGGATATGGGTATGAAAGTCGAAGTTCGTCAAGTTCCCGAGGAAGAACTTCCAACATTTGAGGAGGCCGGTGCTTGCGGAACGGCGGCAGTGATTGCGCCTATCCATAAGATTGACGATTTAGAGACCGGCAAAAGCTACGTCTTTAGTAAAGACGGCAAGCCGGGTCCTGTTTGTACCAAGCTCTATCATAAATTGCGCGACATACAATATGGAATTGAGCCCGATGCTCATGGCTGGATAACGGTATTGTAATAATTATATAAGGTAGGCAATGAATAAAACGAATTCCGAGCTTCGCAAGATGGCGCGTAATGCCCTTGATAATCGTTGGGGCACTTCAGCCGTTGCCGTCTTGATTTACTATTTGATAACTTCCAGTGTGCCACTTGGGACTACAGTATTAGGTTGGGATTATCCACTGTTTGATTTGTGGTCGCTATTGTGTCTTCCTCTCGGCTGGGGCTTCTCGGTTTATTTCCTGTCTGTTTCGCGTGACGAGGAAGCCGGTCTTCCGATGCTTTTCAGCGGTTACAAGGATTTCGTACGTATTTTCTTTACCTACTTTCTACAATTGCTGTACATATTTCTCTGGTCATTGCTTTTACTGATTCCCGGAATAATCAAGTCTTTATCTTATGCCATGACACCTTATGTGTTGCGTGACAATCCCGATTTGAAATATGATGCAGCCATTACGGAGAGCATGCGCCTGATGGATGGCCACAAGATGAAGCTGTTTCTGTTGATCCTGAGCTTTATCGGCTGGGCTTTACTATGCCTTCTTACTTTTGGTGTAGGCTTTTTGTTGTTGTCGCCATATATGCAGACTTCCATCGCCTTGTTCTATGACGATTTAGTAAATGAAGACAGGGCATCTTTCTCGTTTGCTTCAGTAGAATCTTGATACTTTTCGGTATTCGGTATCTATAAAAAAGGAAAAGCGGCTCGTTCAAAAAAATGACGAGCCGCTTTTCCTTATCATATGCTGTTATCTTTGTGCATACAGATAGGTGTCGTTGGCTATTGCCATGCGTACTTCGTAGAGACCGCCTTCGTTTTGTGAGACATCCATTTTATCTCCGTTGGGCAGAACGGCTTTGATGGTGCCGTCTTCGTTAAAACGGAACATTTCTTTCTTTTCACCGTTGGCTGTCATCGACCATGAATCTGTTGTCTTATCATAGAGAAATAAGAATGCTTCTCCTTTTGGATTGCGCACCTCGTAACCGTCTTTTAAGTAGGTTACCGCGTAAATCAATCCGTCTTGTCCCTTGACTTGTTTGGTCTTGCCTATGTTCGATGCCATCGGGTTGTTTCCCGACCAAAACTCAATGGTGTTCAGAACCAACACATCGGCTAAGCTGCATACGGCGTATGCCGGTGAAATGAGAATAAAGATAAGTTCGTTCAAAAACTTATTTCCGGTGGCCTGCTTGTTCCAAGCCGCAAGTTTGTTGAACAAACCGAACGAACCCACGCACGAAGTGCACAATAAGCCGCCTGCCATTATTACCAGCGCGGCTTTCATACCTAATTTTTTCATGTCCTTTGTTTAATCAAGATGAATGTATTTGTGTTTCGTCTACAAATATACGAATTATGTCATCTTCCAAGGCAAAGTGCAGCCTCTTTTTGGCGCGCAAAGGCATTTCTCGGGTTTTTATGGGGCATTCCTGCCTGATTTGCTTAATTTTGCAGGCAAAAACATTCTCATGTCCAAGAATAAGTTGTCCAAGTTTGCCGATATGGCTACTTATCCCCATGTTTTCCAGCCTGACGATTTGAAAGTTCATGCCGATGGAAATGATGCCGTTTTTCCTCTGAAGGGGCGTTGGCAGCGTGATTTTTTTAAGAACTCCAATCCCATTGTGCTTGAGTTAGGCTGCGGGCGTGGCGAATACACTGTGGGGCTTGCCCGTCTTTTCCCCGATTGCAATTATGTAGGTGTTGACATCAAGGGGGCGCGCATGTGGACGGGAGCCACGCAGTCATTGAACGAAGGTCTTGCCAATGTGGCATTTTTGCGTACCCGCATTGAATTTATAGAACGTTATTTCGACAGTTCCGAGGTGTCAGAAATCTGGCTTACATTCAGTGACCCGCAAATGAAGATGCCTACCAAAAGACTTACATCCTCTTATTTCCTGCAGCGTTATCGCGCGTTTTTGAAGCCCGGCGGCATTGTGCATGTGAAGACCGACAGCAATTTTCTTTTTACCTATACACGCTGCCTGTTGCAGGAAAACAATTTGCAGCCGCTTTGTTGCACTTCAGACTTGTATGCACCCGAATCCGTAGCCACATTGCCACCGGAGTTGTTGTCACTGCTGCAAATCAAGACATACTATGAAGAGCAATGGATAGGCCGCGGCATTCCTATCAAGTATCTGTCTTTCGCACTGCCCTGCGATGGAGAGTTGCGTGAGCCTGACATAGAGATAGAGCTCGATTCCTATCGCAGTTACGCACGAAACAAGCGTTCGTCGCTTGTAAAGGCGCGTTAGCCTTGTTCCTGACGCTGTAAATCGAAAATGCAGTGCTGTAAATTGAATGTCGGACGCAGATTTTTTATGATTGAGCCTTTTAATTACGATTACCGAAGATGATTTTTCGAATACGACCGGTTGCAATTGCAGCCTTGTGGGCTTGGATTTTGTCTGCAGCTTTCTCTAAAGCTGCCAATTATGACGGAAACAGCCAATATGGCTCTTATGCTCCCGACGGCATACCTTTTTCTGTGGCCGCCGAGCCATGGCCTGTCGACGGTTTGGGCAATCATCGTGCAGTAGTACGTGTGTCGGCCGATGCTCCCCTTGAAAAACCGGTTTCCGTGGTTTTGCCGTGGCGTCGTCCCGATTTGAATCCTGAAGCAAAGGATGTGCTGGTTTATTCATCCGATGGGCGAAAGGCCCAACGCATTGCTGTTGTGGGGCTGTCGGCCGAACGGGCTCGGGTTGAGTTTGTCCCGTTTGCCGGTCCGGGTCTGTATTATGTTTATTATATGCCCTTTAGAATGCGCACAGGATCTCATAGCGGAAGGCATGACATACATTGGAACGATTATTTTGCCCCTTCATTCCAGACGGAACCGCTTTGTGACGAGCCGACTTCATCTTGGGCCTCAGTGGAACGTTTTGAGGCACGTACGCGTTTTGAATTCTTTACGCAGATGGGAAATACCGCTACGGCCGAAGAGGAACGGAAAATGAAAGAAACATATTCCGAAACTCCGCTTTTGTTTACGGAAGACCGTGCTTTTCCTATACGCCTTACGCGTCATTTGCCGGTGCGTTGGGTACAGCGCGGGCCGTCATCGGTTTTTGAGGGCACGGCTCAAAGCAATGAATATTACGTGTGGCAGATTGGCGTTTGGGCGGCTCGTAAGTCTCTGACCAACGTGAAGCTCCGTTTTTCCGATTTGAAGCAGACAGGAGGAACAGCTGTCATCAGCCGCGACTCCATGACCTGCTTTAATCTGGAAGGCATTGATTGGGACGGTAGCCTGATCCATCCTTCTGTCAATGTGCCAGAAGGACATGTACAGGCATTGTGGTGTGGCGTTCAGATTCCCGGGAAAATCGTTGCCGGGACTTACAGAGGTCATGCCACGCTTGAGGCTGACGGGATGGAACCGCGTCGGATCGATGTAGTCTTGCGGGTCGATAGCAACGTATTGCCCGAACATGGCGACAATGACCTTTGGAGGCTGTCGCGCCTGCGGTGGCTTAATTCGTGCATCGGGACAGATGATAATCCTGTGGCACCTTATAAGAAAATGAAGTTGAAAGGCCGTAAAATCGTGGCGACCGAAAAGCAGGTCACTTTGGGTGGGAATGGTTTGCCCGTTTCCATCCGGCTTAACGGACGCAACGTGTTGGCCCGGCCATTGGCCATTGTCGCTGAGCTGGACGACAAGACCGTTACATTCCGTGCCGACAACGTGCGTGTAAGGCAGTGTGCCGACGGATTAGTAGCTTGGAGCGCGTCGGGAACCGTGGATGGCATCCGTTTTTCGTGTACGGCCCATATGGAATACGATGGCTTTATGCGTTACCGTGTAGACATGCGTCCGGCCAACGGAAATGAAATTACGGTGAAAGACATACGTCTGGAGGCATCGTATACGCCTTATTCTTCGACCTGTTTCATGGGAGCCGGCTATGGCGGTGGAGCCTGTCCGGCCAATTATAAATGGAATTGGCAGGGTCCTTATGACAGTTATTGGATAGGCGGGGTCGAAGCCGGGTTGCATATCGAGCTGCGTGGCGGTACTTATCATGGCCCGTTGCTGAACGATTATAATTACCAGCCACCGGCATTTTGGGCAAATGAGGGAAAAGGCAGCCTGTCCTTGCAAAAAACACAAGAGCACGGCGGTGCGGCCGAAGTGATGGCAACAACGGGAAAAACCGTGTTGGGACGCGATGGAAAGGTCATGGAGTTTGACCTGCTGATTACCCCGGTGAAGCCGGTAGACACGCGAAAACAGTTTTCCATGCGCTTCTATCATGCCAATTACAGGAACTTCGACAAGGCGGCGCAGGACGGAGCCAATATCATCAACCTTCATCACGCAACTCCGCTGAATCCGGTCATCAATTATCCGTTTATTGTGCAGGATTCGTTGAAGGCCTTTATCGAACATGAGCACAAGGAAGGGCGGAAAGTGAAGATCTACTATACAGTGCGCGAACTGACCAATTATGTTTCAGAGATTTATATGCTGAAGAGCTTAGGCGGCGAAATCATTGCTCCGGGAATAGGAAAGGGAGCTCCTTGGCTGTGCGAGCACCTGATTGAAAACTATCGTCCGGCCTGGTATGTCTCATTGGACAACGGGCAAACGGCTGATGCAGCCTTTGTGCAGACAGGCTTTTCGCGATGGATCAACTATTATTTGGAGGGGCTTGACTGGATGATGCGTCATTATAAAATTGACGGCTTATATATGGACGATGTCTCATTTGACAGGAGCGTGATGAAGCGGATTCGGAAAATCCTGTTGCGCCATAATCCCGGTGCTTTGATAGACCTTCATTCCAATACATCCTATTCTATCGGACCGGCTAACCAGTATACCGATTTCTTCCCGTATCTGGACCGTTTGTGGTTCGGGGAGGATTTCAAATACAACAAAATGTCGTCGGATGAATGGCTCGTAACTTTTTCGGGCATACCGTTCGGGCCGATGAGTGAAATGCTTCAGGATGGCGGCAACCCTTATTTGGGCGCGGTTTATGGAGCTACGGGACGTCATTCGTATGGTCGCAGCGATCCGGCACCCATGTGGAAATTGTGGAAGCAGTTCGGTATTTCGGAAGCTCGGATGTCAGGCTATTGGGATGATGACTGCCCTGTCAGAGTCGAAGCACAAGGTGACGTGAAGGCCACGGCCTTTTTGAAAAAAAACAAGGTGATGATAGCCGTGGGCAACTTCAGTGAGCACGATTGCGATGTTCGTTTGGAATACGATTGGAAAAGGCTCAAGCTGAATCCGCGCAAGGCCCAATTGTATGCTCCCGACATTGAGCGTTTCCAGGAGTATCGTTCGTTTCGTCCGGATGAAGCAATTTCCGTTAAAGCCAGAAAAGGATGCTTATTGATATTGGAACAAAATGGTAAGACAAAATGATAAAGCAAAATAGTTGGAAAGCCTGGTTACTGGCTTCACGCCCCAAGACGCTTACGGCGGCGTGCATGCCTGTGGCATCGGCATCGGCCTTGGCGTGGTCGGATGGTAAGTTCAAGGCGGATGCAATGTTTATCTGCCTGTTGTTTGCCTGTCTGATGCAGGTGGCAGCTAACTTTATCAACGATCTTTACGATTTTCTCAAAGGGAGCGACCGTTCCGATCGCTTGGGACCTGAACGCGCTTGTGCTCAAGGCTGGATTTCGGTCAATGCCATGAAAACCGGTATCGCCATTGTATTGGTTCTGGCCTGTTCCTGCGGATTGTCGTTGCTGGTTTTTGGCCGCCCCGAAGTTTTGGTGACCATCGGTTTGGGCTGCGTGGTGTTTGCCTTCCTGTATACAACGTTGCTTTCTTACTGCGGTCTTGGCGATGTATTGGTGCTGCTGTTTTTCGGGCTGGTGCCGGTCATGGGAACATACTATGTCCAGATTGGAACGATAACGTCAGATGCTGTGCTTGTAGCGGTCGTTTGCGGTGTTGTGACAGATACTTTGCTGATATTGAATAATTATCGTGATCGCGATACCGACCGGCGTGATGGCAAACGCACGCTGGTGGCAATTCTTGGAGAGCGGTTTGGCCGTTATGCCTATTTGATGGCAGGTATTATAGGGTGTGGCTTGTGCCTGTTGTTGCTTTTCGACGGACGCGTGTGGGCCGCCTTGTTGCCTGCGGCTTATTTGCCGTTTCATGTCATTACATGGAAAAGCATGTCGCGCATACGTCAAGGGAAAGCCCTTAACCGTATTTTGGGAGAGACTTCGCGCAACATGCTTCTGTTTGCCCTGTTGCTATCCGTAGGCCTTATTTTGGGATAGCGTCAGTTCAATTCTATCACTTCAAGGTTTTTGATTTCTTTCCCGTCAATGGTGAAACGCATCAGGGTGCGCACTTTCTGCCATCCTTGCAGTCCTGCCGCTCCGGGATTGAGGTGAAGCAGGTTGAGCCTTCGATCGAATTGTACTTTCAGAATATGCGAATGTCCGCTGATGAATAGCTGGGGCGGTTGTGCGAAGAGGCTGTTCACGATGCTTCGGTCGTAATGTCCCGGGTATCCGCCGATATGTTTCATGAGAACATCGACATCTTCGCAGCGGAAGCGGATCTTTTCGGGATACAGGTATCTCAAGTCGCCTCCATCGACATTTCCATGTACAGCGGTGAGCGGATGGATGGCTGCCAAACGCTCGGCCACCTGCATGGTTCCTATGTCGCCTGCATGCCATATCTGGTCAACTTCGGCAAAATGTTCTGCGTATCGTTCGTCCCAGTAGCCGTGGGTGTCGGAAAGCAATCCTATTTTTGTCATGGCAGGTCGAAACGTGCTTTTATGTAGTTTTCAAGGAAATCTTCAGTCCTTTCAATGCCAAGTTTGCTCGAATTGATGCACAAATCATAGGTAGAGGCTTCTCCCCAACGCTTTTCACTGTAGAAATTGTGGAACGACGAACGGTGCTTGTCATTGTTGATAATGGCCTTTTTAGCCTCTTCTTTTTTAAGGCTTTTCGATTGGCATATTCGTGCTATGCGGTCAGAATCATCGGCCGAGATGAAAACACTGGCCATTCTCTTTTTTTCGCGCAGGATATACTCGGCGCATCGTCCTACGAAGATGCAGTTGTCTGCTTCGGCCAGTTCACGGATGGTTTGGCTCAGTATGAAAAACAGGGATTCCTCGTCAACCTGGTTGCCATAAAAGTCTGTGCTGCCCAAGAAAGGTATGAAATTGGTGAAGAAAGTGTGTATGGTGCTTTTTTCCTCATCGCTCTTTTCAAAAAGTTCGCGGCTGTATCCGCTTTTTGAAGCGGCTACATAGATGAGTTCCTTGTCATAAAACTTCAGGTTAAGCCGTTCGGCCAATTCTTTGGCGATGTCGTGTCCGCCACTGCCTAATTGTCGTCCCAGACAAATGGAGAAAAATTCATTGCTTTCCATAAGTTCCGATTTTATCTTGTTGCTTGAATTCTTTGATGAGTTTGTAAAGCATGTATGCCGTGACGAATGTGGAAAGTGTATCCGCCAAAGGTATGGAATACCACACACCGTTTATGTCATAAAACAAAGGCATTACCAACATCAGGGGCAGTAAGAAAATCAACTGGCGTGAAAGTGAAAGGAAAATGCTTTTCTTGACAATGCCGATGCTTTGAAAAAAGCTTGTCGTTACGATTTGAAAGCCGATGATAGGGTAGGTGACAAAATAGATGGGCATGTCGTGTGCAGTATGGGCGATCAGTTCTTCGTCAGTGGTGAATGCCCGTGCCGACAACGCCGGAAAAAACACACCGATGATAAACGCAATGATGCATATGACGGTGGCATATGTAATAGTCTTGATGAGTACCTGGCGCAAGCGGTCGTAACGGCGGGCACCGAAGTTGTAGCCGGCAATGGGCTGCATGCCTTGGTTCAGACCAATGATGATCATGAAAAAGAAAAAGCCCAAACGGTTGACAATGCCATAAGAAGCGATTTCCAGGTCGCCTCCATAACGCGTCAGACTCCAATTGAAAACAATCGTAATTAGGCAGCCACACAAGTTGATGAGGAACGGAGAAAGTCCGATGGTGAAGGACTTGTTGACAATGGTGCGGTCTAACCGGTAGATTCCCTTTTCAAAATGGAGCAGTTCGGATTTGTTGTTGAACAATTTGAATTGCCATATTAATACGAAGGCTTGCGACAGAACAGTGGCCAAGGCCGCTCCCTGTATGCCCCATTTGAATGCGTAAATGAAAAGTGGTGCCAGCACCAGATTGATAAGAACCGTGTAGATGGTGGCCATCATAGCTTCGTGCGGATGGCTGGCTGCGCGCAACAGAGCGTTGAGTCCTAAGTAAAGGTGCGTGATAACGTTTCCCGCCAGAATGATGCGCATGAAATCGCGGGCATAGCTTACGGTCGCTTCGCTTGCACCGAAAAAATAGAGAATGGGGTTGATGAAAATTTGCATCAGCGCACCGATGCCGATACCCATGATGATGTTCAAGATAAGGACGTTTCCTAAAATCTTGCGGGCGCAATCGTAGTCCTTTTCGCCCAATTTCACGGAAAGCAGCGTGGAAGCTCCCACACCGACCATGGCTCCAAAAGCAGCTGTCAGCTGCATCACAGGAAAAGTCAGGGAAATGCCGGCAATGGCCAACGGTCCTACACCCTGGCCAATAAAGATGGCATCAATAATGTTGTATAGCGAAGATGCGGTCATCGCTATTACGGCCGGTGTGGCATATTGCAGCAGGAGTGGCCCTATGGGTTTTGTTCCCAGTTCTGTAAAAGATGTGTTGAGTGCCATTGACTTTGCAGGTTGACTTTCTGTTAGAGCGTGCAAAATTACGACTTTTTTATGATAACCGCGGTGAAAATCTGCCTGTAAAGTCAGGTTTTTGGCCCATCATGAAAATAAACAAAAAAACTCCGAGAATGTCAACTGCGAATGGCGTTTATGTGTAAAAAAGAAGTATCTTTGTAGCGTTTATGTCACAGGATTTTTGAAACGTATATAACTACAAAATATTTTATATAGATATGAGTGTACAACAGGAAAAGATCAAGAAATTGGTGGAATTGCGTGCCAAAGCCCGTTTGGGCGGAGGAGAGAAAGCAATCGCAAAACAGCACGAGAAAGGAAAACTGACCGCTCGTGAACGTATCGATTTGCTTTTGGACGAAGGCAGCTTTGAAGAAATGGATATGTTCAAGCTGCATCGTTGCACCAATTTCGGAATGGAGAAAAAACAATACCTCGGTGACGGTGTGGTAACCGGAAGCGGAACCATCAACGGGCGTCTTGTTTATGTATTCGCGCAAGATTTTACGGTCAATGGAGGCTCTCTCTCGGAAACCATGGCTCAGAAAATCTGCAAAGTGATGGACGAATCAATGAAGATGGGTGTTCCCTGCATTGGCTTGAACGATTCGGGAGGTGCCCGTATTCAAGAAGGAATTACTGCATTGGGCGGATTTGCTGAAATCTTCCAACGCAACATCGAGGCCAGCGGCGTGGTTCCCCAGATATCTGCCATTTGCGGCCCTTGTGCCGGAGGTGCTGTCTATTCACCGGCCATTACGGACTTTGTGTTTATGCTTAAGGGCGTTTCCAATATGTTTCTTACCGGTCCGAAAGTGGTAAAGACCGTTACCGGTGAAGATGTTACGGCTGAAGACCTTGGAGGTGCCGTTGTACATAGCACAAAGAGCGGTGTTGCCCATTTCGCAGTAGGCTCGGAAGAAGAACTGGCGCAGAAAATCCGCACATTATTGTCGTTCCTGCCTCAGAATAATTTGGAAGAAGCTCCGCGTGTGGAATGCAACGACCCCGTTGATCGCAAAGAAGATTCCTTGAATGAAATTTTGCCCGACAATCCCAATCACGCTTATGATATGTATGAAGTGATTCATGCAATTGTGGACAACGGCGAATTGTTTGAAATCCATAAGGATTTTGCCAAAAACATCATCGTAGGCTTTGCTCGTTTCAACGGCCAGACAGTGGGAATCGTGGCCAACCAGCCGAAAGCTTTTGCCGGAGTGCTCGATTGCAACGCAAGCCGTAAGGGAGCCCGCTTCGTACGTTTTTGTGACTGCTTCAACATTCCTATCGTGACACTTGTTGATGTTCCCGGCTTCCTGCCCGGAACAGGTCAGGAATACAATGCCATTATCGACCATGGCGCAAAACTACTTTTTGCCTATGGCGAAGCAACTGTGCCCAAAGTGACCGTTACATTGCGTAAGAGCTATGGTGGTTCTCATATCGTGATGGGCTGCAAGCAGCTCAAGAGTGATTTGAACTATGCATGGCCGTCGGCCGAAATGGCCGTGATGGGAGCCAGCGGTGCAGTTTCCATCCTGTATGGCAAAGAAGCCAAGACAGCCGAGAATCCGAAAGCATTCCTTGCCGAAAAGGAAGAAGAATACAACGAATTGTTTACGAATCCCTATCAGGCAGCCAAATACGGTTATATCGATGATGTGATTGAACCGCGCAATACACGTTTCCGCATTTGCAGGGCTTTGGCACAATTGGCCACCAAGCGCGAAACGCGCCCGGCCAAAAAGCATGGGAATATTCCTTTGTAAATCTTTGCAAAGATGAAAATCAATAAAATCTTGGCTTCATTCTTTCTGTGCGCATCTGTGACAAGCGGATATGCCCAAGGATTGGCCAACTTGAAATTGACGGAAGTCGTTGTTGACAATGCAGACGGCCTTGTCGATGAATATGACAACCGCTCTGCATGGATTGAAATTGGCAATACATCCTGGAGCACGACCAATGTTGGCGGTTGCTATATCACCAACGACCGCTCAGTGTTGAATCCCGACATGTCGGCTCCCCAGCGTATCGCACGGATGTCTCAGATTCCGCGTGGCGATGAGCGAACCAGTTTGGCTCCCAAAGGCCAAATCGTGATTTTTGCCGATGGTCGTACCAATATGGGAACTTTGCACGCCGGTTTTCGGTTGCAGCCGGGAAAGGACAATTTCATCGCTCTCTATGAGGCTAACGGAACAGTGCTGATAGATTCGGTCACGGTGCCGGCTTCTCTGTCCGAGAATTGTTCGTGGGCGCTTTTTGAAAACGGATGGCGCATGTGCGAGCCTTCATTGGTTACTCCCGATTCGCCCAACGACAATACTACCAAGAAAGTCGACAAGGTGGCCGAGTTCAAGGAGCGCGATCCATACGGATTCGTAATGACCATATTGGGTATGGGCATTGTCTTTTCAGGATTGATTATACTTTCCATCCTATTTGTCTTGTTTGGCAATCTGATGAGAAAGCTCAGCGACAAAAAAGAATCTGCCCAGCCTGAGGCTCCACAAAAAGCCGCTGCGAATGCTTCGGTTGACGTGGCTGTAGCAGCCATGGCCTTGCATGAGGCAATGGCCGATGCCGACGATGCCGTAAAAGCAGTAATCGCAATGGCCATTTATGAGTATGAGCACGATATGCATGATGATGAAAGCGGTGTGATTACAATCCAACCGACCCAGTCGCCTTGGCCGCAGCGCGGAATCGCCATGGAAAATCGTTTTAACCATTAAACAAGTATACATTATATATAATGAGTATCCTTAAAATCAAATCAAGCAATTTCGAGCTCGAACTTATTTCTGACGGCAAAGAGATTGGTGAGGTGAAAAGCCCCGGGCATGTTCTTCCGCAAGCCTCCGATGTATCCGTCGATATCGCCCTTATCGCTTTGGCTCTCGACAGCTATCGCGACAGTCTGGGCTTGCACGATGATGAAAGCGGGCGTATCACCATACTGCCGCGCCATTCGGAGTGGAGCTTGAAAAGTTTCGGATTAAATCAAGGAATCAAAAGACATTAACCATTAAAACATAAACAAAGATGAAAGAATATAAGTATAAAGTAAACGGTGTGGACTATACTGTCAACATCAACTCAGTAGAGGGAAATATTGCCAACGTGGCTGTAAATGGCGTTTCTTACCAAATTGAAATGGAGAAGCCGGTGGCTGCCGCTCCCAAACCTGCCGCTCCCAAACCTGCTCCGGCACAAGCACCCAAGGCCGCTCCTGCATCTGCACCGGCTCCTGCTGCTCCCAAACCAGCTGCAGCTCCTGCTCCTGCTGCCGGAGGAAAGGCTCTCAAGGCTCCGCTGCCCGGTGTCATCAACGACATAAAGGTTGCTGTTGGCGATCAGGTGACAGAAGGACAGGTGGTGCTGATTCTTGAGGCCATGAAAATGGAAAATGAAATCACTGCTGAGTGTAACGGAACCGTTACAGCCATCTCCGTCAACAAGGGTGATTCTGTGATGGAGGGTACGGTGCTCTTAACCATAGGATAAAATGGATACCTGGTCATTTCTGACTACCAAGTTCAGCGATTTCCTTACTTTCACGGGATTTGCCTGTGCCGAGTGGGGCAACATCGCCATGATTCTGGTCGGAGCTCTCTTTATCTACTTGGCCATCAAGAAAGACTTCGAACCCTTATTGCTCATCCCGATAGGCTTCGGCATTATTTTGGGCAACATCCCTTTCAAGGCTGTCGGTCTTGAAATAGGACTTTATGAAGACAACTCTGTGCTCAACTTTTTCTATTCGGGAGTCCGCAATGGATGGTATCCGCCGCTTATCTTTTTGGGCATTGGTGCTTTGACCGATTTTACGGCTCTTTTGGCCAATCCTAAGCTGCTTTTGGTGGGAGGTGCTGCCCAATTCGGCATCTTCGGTGCTTACATGATAGCACTCCTGATGGGATTCGAGCCCAATCAGGCTGCCGGCATTGCCATCATCGGTGGTGCCGATGGACCTACGGCCATCTTCCTGTCGTCCAAGTTGGCACCCAATCTGATGGGAGCTATCGCTGTGTGCGCCTATTCCTATATGGCTCTCGTCCCGTTGATTCAGCCGCCGTTGATGCGTTTGCTCACTACCAAGAAAGAACGTGTCATCCGCATGAAGCCGCAGCGTCAGGTTTCGCAGACCGAACGCATCATATTCCCCATCGCAGGTTTGCTCATGACTGCATTTTTGGTACCCTCAGGTTTGCCATTGCTCGGAATGCTCTTCTTCGGTAATTTGCTGAAGGAAAGTACAAAGACCACACGTTTGGCCAAAACGGCAGGCTCGGCTCTCAACGATGCTATCGTTATGTTGCTGGGACTGACGGTGGGTTGCTCAACACAGGCCAGTGAGTTCCTCACCATGAATACGATTATGATTTTCATACTTGGAGCCATTTCGTTTATCATTGCTACTGCTTCGGGTGTGCTTTTTGTCAAGTTCATGAATTTGTTCCTGTCAAAGGACAAGAAACTCAATCCGCTGATTGGAAACGCCGGAGTTTCGGCTGTTCCTATGGCCGCACGTATCTCCAACCAATTGGGCTTGGAATACGATCGCAAGAACTATTTGCTGATGCATGCCATGGGACCGAATGTAGCCGGTGTTATCGGTTCGGCATTGGCCGCAGGCGTATTGCTCGGATTCCTGAATTAACAGGCTTCTTTAAGTCATAAAAAAGCCGGTTACTTTTAATAGTAGCCGGCTTTTTTGTGTATATATCTTATAATCAGAATTTTGTTATGCGAAAGTCGGTCTCTTACTAAGAGACCGACTCGAAACGTTTGCAAAGATACAAAAAACATTTATTGATGACAACAATTTTATAGCAAAAGCGCATTTAAAATTACCCCCCCCATTTTTCAAACATCTAATTTTCAATGTGATACAATGTGCTTTGATATTCATTAAAGCCGAAGTATATTCGTAATGTTTATGTGTAGAAAGCATATCAATAATAGGATGTCTGTTCATTAATAGCTATTCAAAAAATGCAGAGTCAAGCACAGTAGTCGCATTTTCGTTATTTATGATATTACGTAAAGTATTGGCTCATAGTATTAAAGATGACTTCGTCGGTCTCTTAGTAAGAGACCGACTCGAAACAGGATGTAAACCGAAAGATATCATTGCCGTCAGGCACTGTCTTTTGTGAGCATCCGGGGTTGCGGCATCACGTTCTTGGGTCAGGTAACGCGCTGTGATTCGGAGTTCTCCATAAAGAGAGGATAAGCGAACCAACCTTTTTCATGTCCTGTTCCGAAAGCATAAAAGCAATGGTACGGGGAATGGAAAGAACGTGCTTTTCGCGATTTGACTGCAGTGTAAAATAGAATAAAAAGCAGAGTGTTGGAATTGGACAAACAACCTCATTGGTATGCCCTCAAGGTGTTTTTCAACAAGGTGTTCGAGATAGAGGATCACTTGAAGAGCCGGGAAATAGAAAGCTATTTTCCGACAGAGACCGTGGTGGTTGAAAAAGGCGGCAAGAAAAAGAAAGTGCGTCGTCCCGTAATATCCTCTCTCCTGTTTTTCCGCTCTTCGCGCCAAGTGGCCTTG
Source organism: uncultured Bacteroidaceae bacterium (assembly GCA_934426255.1). Classification (GTDB taxonomy): domain Bacteria; phylum Bacteroidota; class Bacteroidia; order Bacteroidales; family Bacteroidaceae; genus UBA6382. The sequence goes on from CAKRYD010000017.1 coordinate 51,844, forward strand.
GAGCAGCAGCGTGAACTGACCGACCGTGTGATTCTGTATGTTGAGCGCATAGGCTACAGTCGTGAGCCAGTAGCGATTCCCGACATTGAGATGGAGCGTTTCCGTCTGGTGGCCTCATCGGGCGAAGAAGGGTTGGAATACTTCGGAGCCGACAGCCCGGAGTTCCGCAAGGGTGAGCATGTTCGTGTTATCGACGGCCCTTTCAAGGGTGCCGAGGGCTACATCCGGCGCGTGAAAGGCAACCACCGTCTGTTCGTCTCCATCCGCGGAGTCTGTGCTGTGGCCACGTCGTATATACCTCGTCAATATTTACAAAAGATATGATTTCAGTACTTAAAACTCTTGACTCATTCTTGTCGTTGCATTCGGACGAGATAGCCAGTCGCGAGAATTCAGAAGTTTGTGCCATGCATCTTTACGACATGGGCGGTTGGTGGGTGGCCTTCGACCGTTCGGCCTATTTTCTGTCGCGCCTCTATCGTTCGGGCTACCCCTCGGTGCTTCGCATGAAAGACGGTTCGGGCGTACCTATGGTCATGGAAGGCATTCCTTCGGCTGCGTTGTCGTGCCTGTGTCGCGGCATCAAGGTGCTCCATCGCGAAAAAGGCTATCGTGTAGTGTCGGCATCATCCTATGATCCGCGTCTTTATGCCCGATGGAAAGACGAATGTCTGTCGTCCTGTTGATGTGTGTGCGTGTACTCTTAAAATAATAGCAATGACAGAAATCCTTTTTATATTTTCCGGCTTCCTTGTGTCGGTGTTGCTGGGTGTGGTGCTGATAACCAACATTCTGGTCATATCGTACAAGAAAAAGCTGTTCGATCTGCCCGATGCCCGCAAGGTTCATTCGGTGCCTGTTCCCCGTTTGGGCGGTTTCTCGTTCCTTCCGGTGGTGCTTGTCACTGTGTGCATGGTCACGGGCTTCCATTATTATGCAGGTTTCGGCACGGCAGGGCTGTTCCTATCGGGTTCGCCCTATGAACTTCTGTTGCTGGCCGTTGGCAGCACATTGCTCTATCTCACAGGCATAGCCGACGACCTTGTGGGCATAGGCTATCGCAGCAAGTTTGTGGTTCAGTTGGCCACGGCATTGCTGTTTGTGCTGTCGGGCAATTGGATAGACAACTTCGACGGCTTGTTGGGCATTTGTGAGATTCCCGCCTGGCTGGGCATGCCTTTTACGGTAGTGCTGGTGGTTTATATCACCAATGCCATCAATCTGATCGACGGCATCGACGGCCTGGCTTCCGGTCTGTGTGCCATAGCCTTTGCTGCCATGGGCACACTGCTTGCCGTCCGTGGGGAGTATGTATACGCCCTGTTGTCGTTCAGTTTTTTGGGCGTGCTGGTTCCTTTTTGGATCTACAACGTGTTCGGCAACGTGCAGCGTCACCACAAGTTGTTCATGGGCGATGCCGGCAGTCTCACCTTGGGCTACGTGCTGAGCTATTTGGCCATCCATCTGTCGAAAGGCAGCGACTCGACCACCTTAGGCACATGCTCCGACATGGCTTTCGCATTTTCAACCCTGCTGGTTCCCCTGTTCGATGTAGTGCGTGTAGTATTGTGCCGTTTGCGTGAAAGGAAAAATCCCTTCATGCCCGACCAGAACCACATTCACCACAAGTTGCTTCGTACAGGTCTGTCGCCGCGGAAGGCCATGGCTACCATTCTGAGCATTTCCGTCATCTTTATCATCCTGAACGTGATAATGGCCGAAAGCATAGGATTCACGTGGATGTTTGTGTGCGACATCTTGTTGTGGACAATTTTGCAGTTGCTAATCAACCGTTACATCAAGGCAAGACAACCGAAAATCGCCGATTCTTGAACGGAAAATCGCCGATTTTGTTTTTTACCTTCTACAGAAAAGCAGACCGCTGAGCAGATTTCCGTCATAACGTAGGAGCTGTTTCATAAGAAAGCAGTAATTTTATGCCAAAATTCGGATAACAGATCAAAAGCATGAGTATTAAAGACTACCGTTTGACATCAATGGAAGAACCTACAGACGCAATGCTTCATGAATTGATGAGTCAGGTAGCGAGTTCTGCCAGGCAAAGTTCCGCCAATGCCCAACAAGTGCTGCAAAAAAAGATGCAGGAAACAATTGAGCTGATTCGTCGACAACGTAAATCTTCTTTGTCAGGCATTTAAAGAATATGATAAAGCCTCTTCGCCCAGTTTTGTGTGTCGTTGCCGGACCTAATGGATCTGGCAAAACATCCACAACCGAGAAGTTGCTTGCCAATCAGTGGACGGCAGATAGTGTGTATATCAATCCTGATAATATTGCACAGGAAAAGTTTGGAGATTGGAACTCTGAAGATGCTATATTAAAGGCTGCTAAGGAATCCACACGCTTACGTTATGAATGTTTGGAAAATAAACGGAGTTTTGTTTTTGAAACGGTTTTCTCGTCTCAAGAAAAGTTGGAATTCTTACGTAAAGCACATGAAGCCGGCTTCTTTATCCGTTTCTTCTATGTATGTACGGACAATCCTGAAATAAATGTACTGCGAATAGCCCAACGTTATCTTAATGGCGGACACGAGGTTCCGATATCCAAGATTTTCAGCAGATATTACAAATCATTGATACTTTCAGCTCAGGCCATTCAATTTGTTGACCGGGCATATGTTTACGATAATTCACGTGACAATGAACTTCCCCGGTTGCTATATCGTACATCAGATGGAAATATTTATAAGAAATATACTGATAACATTCCCGATTGGGCAATGTCTCTAATATAACAGTTCTTCTTTTCGATAAAAACCTTTTGCACCGACAGGCAAGACGAAAATCCTTGAGAGTTTCCGAACGATTGTCTGACAATTCGTAACGGATTGTTCGACAAGTTGTGATCGGAAAAAGACTTTTCTTTGGTCGAAAAAAGTCTTTTTCAGGGTACAAAAAAGTCTTTTTCTGATGCGAAAAAAGACTTTTTTCGGGTGCAAAAAAGACTTTTTCTGCCCCAAGAAAAGACTTATTTCAGTCATGAGTTGTCAAGCAATTCTTCGGCAGTTGTCGAGCAATTGCTTGCAGACACTCGACAAATCTTTTACAAACATACTGCAGATATGGTGGTACAGTATTATAAACTCAAGCGAAAAGTGTTCAGCGGTGGCAGAAAAAGC
>CAKRYD010000018.1 GCA_934426255.1 uncultured Bacteroidaceae bacterium
AGAGCGGAAAACGGGACTCGGACCCGCGACCCCGACCTTGGCAAGGTCGTGCTCTACCAACTGAGCTATTTCCGCTTGTTCATTTGAATCGTGAAGAGAAGGAGACTCGAACTCCCACGACATAGTGTCACTACCCCCTCAAAGTAGCGCGTCTACCAATTCCGCCATCTCTCCATCATTGCATTAAATCAATAGTATGTGCCCAGAACAGGACTCGAACCTGCACATCTCTCGACACACGCACCTGAAACGTGCGCGTCTACCATTCCGCCACCTGGGCAACTGTGGAGCGGAAAACGGGACTCGGACCCGCGACCCCGACCTTGGCAAGGTCGTGCTCTACCAACTGAGCTATTTCCGCATGGGCATTTCGCTAAATGCGTTGCAAAGGTAGTACTATTTTTATTTGCGGCAAAGAAAATGCTGACTTTTTTTTAACTATTGTCGTGGCAGAGCCTGAAAGATGCTGACGGCGGATGTCAGAACAGATCGAATTTCAAGCCGAAGGCCAGGCTCAGTATGTCGCTCATCGAGAGGAAGCGGTTGGTGCAGTAGCTGATGAGGTAGAGTTCGCTGGTGCTTAGTTCGTAATAGAGGGTGATGCTGTTGGAGCGTCTCCGTTTTTCGTCGGGTATGGGAAAGCGTAAGCGTTGCCCCACAAACAGGTTGGCTCTGACTTTGGTCGAGAATCCGTAATAGTGTTTTGGGTATTTTGAGGGCTGGTTGCCCCAGAATTCTTCGCCGAAGATGGTGCTCAGGAAGATGCCGCATGTGAGGGGCTCGATGTCGAAATGTTCGTTGATGTTGATTCTGAAGGGTACATAGCTTTGCTTCAATGCACCGGTGAGCCGTGACCGGCGTGTATTGTATCGGGGCAGGTATCCTATAAACAGGTCGCTTTCCCATGTGTGGTGGTTGTGTCCGTAGTGCCATCCTGCCGAGGCCGATATGAGTCCTATGCTTCCGGCATATTGCAGTTTGGTCTGGTTGGGGATGAGCTTGTGCCAGAAGTTCTTGTATTTTTCTGTGGAGCGTTCATACCGGTTGGGGCTTTCCGGGCTTTTTGTCTGTGCCTTTGCTGCGGCGGCCATGAGGCACAGGGCCACGAGGAGATATCTACAGACGGATGGTTTCATACCGGTAGTCGTTGGGGGTGACGGTAAAGATGAGGTAGGTCTTTTTTCCTGCGTTGCCGCATTTGTAGTAGGGCGGACTGTCTTTGAAGAGGTGGTCCACGGAGGTGTGGTGGTCGTGTCCGCCAAGGCAGAACAGGAGTTGCGGATATTGCCTGAGCATGTAGTCAAAGTAGTCGGCCACGTTGTTGTTGAACTGTTCCGAAAAAGGCACGGCATGCATGGCCACAATGGTGCAGCCGGTGTCGGAGCCTGTCCGGCTTATGTCCTTTTTTATATAGTCAAAGTCGGGGATGGCCTGCGAATAGTCATATTCGAATGCGTTGGTGTTGAGGCACACGAAATGCACAAACGAGGCATTGAAGCTGAAGTTGTCGTCGCCGTATATCCTGTGATAGACGTCTTCTCCGGTGCCCAGGCAGTCGTGGTTGCCTATGATGCACACAAAGGGCCGGCTGAGGCGCATCAGTATCTTGCGTTGCCACACAAACTCTTTGGTGAGCCCGAAGTCCGACTGGTCGCCAAGGTGAACCACAAAGTCAATGCTGTCGCGTGCATTGATGTCGTCTACCATCTTTTCGGTCTCGTCATACCATCGTTGGGTGTCCGAGATAACGGCAAAGCGTATCTTGGCCTTGCCCCTGCACTGCTGCTCTATTTGGGCTGTCATCCGTGCGGTCAGGCCGGTGTCTCCGTGCAGGCGTGTGTCGTAGGGGTGGTATTCTATCATGTCGCAGCTCCCCATGAGGAGAGCCTGGATAAGGAGGAAAGCGGTTGCCCGGTGTGATTTCTTCATGTCGTGTGTGTAAGAAGTGCAAAAGTAATGTTTTTGCATGTCAGGCCGGCAGTCCCCGTTTCTCCGTTTTCGGGTGCCGAGGTCAAACGGAACAGTTTTGAGGCCATAAGGCCCATTGCCGCCGCTGTGGGGCGGCCGTCTGTGTCGTCCCCAAGGGCAGTCTTGCACATCGCAGGTTGTTTCCTGTACATATCACTACCTGTTTCCTGTACATATCACAACGTGTTTCCTGTACATGAAACAACGTGTTTCCCCTACATGAAACAGTGTGTTTCCTGTACAGGTCACTATGTGTTTCACCTACATGAAACACTTTCTTTCTATACAGATCTATTGTAGCCATATGGCAGATTGATTTGGCCGGACGGGCAGATTGCTGTATATTTGCAACTTACAAATATCTGAAAAGCCATTATGTCAGACATGTCAATCATTTATGCCCTACGTTGCCGTGCTGCCCTTCTCAGGCAGGCACTCCTGTTGTTGCTGCTTCTCTCTGTGCATGCCGGTGAGGCAATGGCCCGGGGCGTCACCCGTGAATGGGTGGAGCAGAACTACCGCAAACGCGAGGTGATGATACCCATGCGCGACGGCATACATCTCTATACGGCCGTTTATGAGCCCGTGGGCCTTGCAGGCCGTCATCCCATCATTATGCAGCGCACCCCGTATGGCTGTGGTCCTTATGGCAAAGCCTTTAGTGGCCAGCTGTGGAAAAGCATGGCCCCGTTTGCCGAAAAGGGATATATCATTGTGTTTCAAGACGTGCGCGGACGCCGCATGAGCCAGGGTACGTTTGTCAATGTGCGTCCCGTGAGCTTTGCCAAAGGCTCTCCGGCCGACGATGCCAGTGATGCCTACGACACGGCCGAGTGGCTGCTTGGGCACACATCAAGCAACGGCAACATAGGGCTGACCGGCAGCTCCTATCCCGGCTACTATGCCCTGGTGGCCTCGCTCTGTAGGCATCCGGCCATCAAGGCCGTGTGTGCGCAGGCTCCCATAGGCGACTGGTTTATGGGCGATGACACGCATCACAACGGCGTTCTGATGCTTTCGGATGCCTTTCGTTTCTTATCGGGATTTGACCGTCCGCGCAAAGGCCCCTCAACTGCCGATGCTCCCTACAAGCCTTATTACAGCTGTGACGAACGCACCTTTTTCCTTGAAAAGGGCACACTGGCAGAAGTCAGGCAGGTGTTGGGCGATTCCATAGGTTTTTGGAACGACATGGCAGCCCATCCCCACTACGATACGTGGTGGCAGATGCGCAACTACACACGCTGCCTTGACAGGGTAAAGGCTGCCGTAATGGTGGTGGGCGGACTCTTCGATGCCGAAGATCTTTATGGCACATGGAACGCATATCACGGATTGAAACGGCACATGAAAGACCGGCTCTTCCTGCTTGTGGGACCCTGGAGCCACGGAGGATGGAATGCAGGCAAGGCCAATGCACTCGGCGGCATGCGATTTTCCGACGACGATCTGGGGGCTGTCTATCGCAACATGCAGCAGGCCTTCTTTGACTATTACCTGATGAACCGGGGCAACTTTGCAGCAACGGCCCGGCCTGTCAAGGTGTTCTTTACGGGCGAAAACCAATGGCACACCTTCAAACAATGGCCTTCCAAGGACGTGAAACGGCAGCCACTCTATCTCAGTGGGCAGGGAAAGCTCTCGTTTTCACGCCCAAACGAGAAGATATCGAGCTCAACCTATGTGTCGGATCCGCGCAACCCCGTGCCCTATACAGCCACCTCTTCGGTCAACCGCAAGGCCACTTATATGATAGAAGACCAAAGGTTTGTGGAAAAACGTGCCGATGTGCTCACCTTTCGCAGCGAAGTGCTCGGCAGCGACCTCACCATAGCCGGCGAAATCATGGCCGACCTGTGGGTGAGCCTCACCGGCACCGATGCCGACTTTGTGGTGAAACTGATAGATGAATTTCCCGACGATGGAAGCCAAACAGCAGGATACCAGATGCCTGTACGCTTCGACATCATGCGCGGGAGCTATAGGAAGGGCTTCGTCAGCCCCCAAGCATTCCAACCCCGAAAGCCCCAACGTGTCAGCTTCAGAATGCCCGATGCGGCACATACGTTCTGTAGGGGTCACCGCATCATAGTCCAGATACAGAGCAGCTGGTTCCCGCTGGCCGAAATGAATCCTCAGCAGCTTCTCAATGCATGGACCTGCCGAAAGGAAGACTTCATCCCTGCCACCATAACCCTCTATCACCAAAACAGGAAAGCCTCGCGTGTGGTGCTGCCCGTCATCAATAAATAATTAGTACCTTTGCCATAGAAATAAAGAAGATGCAATGAAAGAATTCGTATTGACCGAAGCCAAGACCGAAACCGCCCTGCTCGTGGCACTCATTACCCCGGAGCAGGACGAACGCAAGACACAGGAGTATCTTGACGAGCTCGAATTCCTGGCCGAGACAGCCGGAGTGAGCACGGTGAAACGTTTCACCCAGCGGTGTGGCGGCCCCAACAGCACCACCTATGTGGGCAAAGGCAAGCTGGAAGAGATATGCAACTACATAAAGGACGAGGCCGAAGCCGAGAGAGAGATAGGCATGGCCATCTTCGATGACGAGCTCTCTGCCAAACAGCTGCGCAACATAGAAAAGGTGCTCAACGTAAAAGTGTTGGACCGCACATCACTCATCCTCGACATCTTTGCCATGCGTGCGCAGACTGCCAACGCCAAGACCCAGGTGGAGCTGGCACAATACAGATACTTGTTGCCACGTCTGCAAAGGCTCTGGACCCACCTTGAACGCCAGGGAGGAGGCTCAGGTTCGGGAGGCGGAAAAGGCAGTGTGGGACTGCGCGGCCCCGGTGAAACCCAATTGGAAATGGACCGCCGCATCATCCTGAACCGCATGTCGTTGCTGAAAAAACGACTCTCAGAGATAGACAGGCAAAAGACCACCCAACGTCAGAACCGCGGACGACTCATAAGAGTGGCACTGGTGGGCTATACCAACGTGGGAAAATCCACACTGATGAACCTGCTGGCCAAGAGCGAAGTGTTTGCAGAAAACAAGCTCTTTGCCACACTCGACACAACTGTGCGCAAGGTGGTTATAGAGAACCTGCCCTTCCTGCTCAGTGACACCGTAGGCTTTATCCGCAAACTGCCGGTCGATCTCGTTGACTCCTTCAAGAGCACCCTGGACGAGGTGAGGGAAGCAGACCTGCTCATCCACGTTGTGGATATCTCGCATCCCGACTTTGAAGAACAACTGAACGTAACCAACAATACACTGGCCGAGATAGGCGCAGGCGGCAAACCTGAAATCATTGTCTTTAACAAAATAGATGCCTATACCTATATAAAGAAAGATGAATCCGACCTCACTCCCAAGCAACGTGAGAATTATTCGCTGGAAGAACTCCGGGCAACCTGGATGGCACACCACGACGAAGACTGCCTCTTTGTCTCGGCCAAAAAGCGGCAAGGCATTGAAGAGCTCCGCAAAAAGCTCTATCTCAAAGTGCGCGAACTGCATGTACAGAAATATCCCTATAACGATTTTCTGTATGACACCTATGAGGACAGCAACGAAGAATAGAGGCTAAATGCGTGTGTCTGCGCCCCACAGCAACTTGTGACGCAGGGTCTCGAAGAAATGATTGTCGCGCCGCTTGACTATATTTATATAATAGGGAGCACGTCGCACCATCAGCTCCACATCATCAGTAAAGCTTTGGCTGCGGCCGTCAATCGAGGCAAGAAAATTGTGGTTGCGGCTCTGCACATGCAGACGGATGGTGATATTGTCGTCAAGAATCACCGGCCTCACGGTCAGACTGTGGGGAGCTACGGGAGTGAGCACCAAAGAACGCGATGTGGGAGCCACTATAGGGCCGCCCACACTCAGCGAATAGCCCGTCGAACCTGTGGGCGTACTCAGTATGAGACCATCGGCCTGGTAAGTGGTGAGATAGGAACCGTCGATGAGCGTACGTATACCTATCATCGAAGAATTGTCGTGCTTCAGGATGGCCACCTCGTTGAGTGCAAACGGAAATACCTCCATCGAATCATGGCTGTCAGTGACACGCAACACACTTCGGTGTTCAATAAAGTAGTCGCCATGCTTGAGGGATTCAATGCAGGTCTCAACATCCTTGGGCAGCACATCGGCTAAAAAACCCAAACGCCCTGTATTGATTCCAATGATGGGTATGCCTTTGCGCCCTACTGCGGCCGCCGTCTTGAGGAATGTGCCATCGCCACCTATGCTGATGGCAAACGACGCATCGAAATCATCACCTTCAATGAGTTCATCCGGCTGAAAGTCGATTTTCAATGCAGAACGTATATACTGGTAGAACTCGGCTTCCATGGCAATGACCGATGAAGTGCGCCGAAGCACATCGACGACATGGCCTATCGATGCCGATTTTGTGGCATGAAAGGTGTTCCCGAATATGGCAAACTTGGTTTTTCCCTTTTCCATCATTGTTTTTTTCTGTGCCAAAGTAGCGACGCTCCTAAAGAATTTCGTACTTTTGCGGCAAACAAAGTTACGAATAAAAAGCCAAGTATCGTGCTTTTCGCTAAAGATTATGAGAAATGACAAGACTAAGCGTTAACATCAACAAAATCGCCACTTTGCGCAATGCACGCGGCGGAAACAACCCTGACGTCATACGTGTGGCACTCGATTGTGAGTCGTTTGGAGCCCAAGGTATTACAGTGCACCCTCGTCCCGATGAGCGACATATCAGATACAAGGATGTGACAGACCTCAAGCCGGTGCTCCGCACTGAGTTCAACATTGAGGGTTATCCGTCAGAGCGTTTCACCGAACTGGTGCTGTCGGTAAAGCCGACGCAGGTGACCCTTGTGCCGGATGCACCCGACCAGATTACCTCAAATGCGGGGTGGGACACCAAGACTCACGAGGAAATGCTGCGTGACATCGTGAAACGCTTCAAGGATGCCGGCATACGTACCTCCCTGTTTGTTGCCGCCGATAAGGAAATGGTGGACTATGCAGCCAAGACAGGTGCAGACCGTGTGGAGCTCTATACAGAGCCCTATGCCTCGATGTATGCCTCCGATAGAGAGGCAGCCGTGGCTCCGTTTGTCGAGGCTGCCGAGGAAGCAAGGCGGCAGGGGCTGGGCCTGAATGCCGGACATGACCTGTCGTTGCAGAACCTTGCTTATTTCCATCAGGCTATTCCGTGGCTCGATGAAGTAAGCATCGGACATGCCTTAATCTGTGATGCGCTGTATCTGGGACTGGAAGAAACCATCAAGAAGTACCTGGCGTGTCTGTAAGCAATATAGACTACGTCATCGTGGTGGCCGGTGGGCAGGGCCGCAGAATGGGCACAGACGTGCCTAAGCAGTTCCTACCCTTGGGCGAGAGGGTGGTGCTTATGCAGACACTTTGCCGGTTTCACGAAGCATTGCCCGGCATAGTTCCCATCGTAGTACTCCCTGCCGAAGGCATCGACCAATGGAAATTGCTGTGTGAAAAATATCGTTTTGCGTTGCCACATCAGATAGTGGCGGGAGGTGCAACCCGCTTTGAATCGGTCAGAAACGGGCTGGGCCTGATTCCCGAATCCACAGGTGTGGTAGGCATCCATGACGGTGTGCGTCCGTTTGTCAGTGTGGAGGTCATCCGCCATTGCTACGAGGCAGCCCGCGAAGGCAAAGCAGTTGTACCGGCTCTGCAGTCAGTGGAGTCTGTGAGGTGGCGCATTGGAAATTCGGACAAGACGGAGGCTGCCGATAGAAGCCGCTGCCTGCTGGTGCAGACACCGCAGACCTTTCCCATCGGGCTACTCAAGAAGGCCTATGCAATGCCTTATGATCCATCGTTCACTGATGACGCATCTGTGGTCGAAGCCTGCGGAGGAACCATCACGATTGTCGAGGGCAACAGGGAGAATATCAAGTTGACAACACCTTTCGACCTGCTCATTGCCAATGCCTTGTTGCAACATCCCCGTTAGCTGAAAGAAAGAATGTATCATCTGCTCTCCCAGAACATACAATACCTGCGCGGGGTTGGTCCTGCCAGAGCCCATATACTGAATAACGAGCTCGACGTGTTCACGGTGGGCGATTTGCTGCATTGCTTTCCGCTGAGATACATAGATCGCTCAAAAGTCTATACCATCAGTGCCTTGTCTGAGGAGATGCAGTATGTGCAATTGCGCGGACAGATCATAGATGTGAGCGAGGAGGGCAAAGGACGTACGCGGCGCATCGAGGCTGTGTTTACCGATGGCACGGGCACGGTGCGCCTGGTTTGGTTTAATGCCCTGAAGTTTGTTAAGCGAAGCCTTAAGTTACATACCACTTATCTGTTGCTGGGCAAGCCCACCTTGTTCAATGGTTCGTTCAACATGGCCCACCCGGAGCTCGAAGCAATTGACGTACAAAAGCCCCGGCCTGTCATGGGGCTGCGTCCCGTCTATCGCGTCACCGAGGCCATGAGGCGCGCGGGCATCACCTCGCATGTCATGGAAGAGCTCATCGCAGGTGTATGGCAGCAACTTGGCAAGGGCGACATTCCCGAGACATTGCCCGATTATTTCCTGCACCGGTATGGCCTTGCTCCGATTGAAGACACGCTCAGGCAGATTCACCATCCCGATGATTTGCACAAGCTGCCTCACTATGAAGAACGACTGAAGTTTGAAGAATTGTTTTACCTGCAGCTCAACATTGCCAGCTATGCCCGAAACCGTACCCGCAAATATCGCGGTCTTCCTTTTAAAGCCATAGGGCAGTATTTCCTGCGTTTCTATAATGAAAGACTGCCTTTCAGTCTCACCGAAGCCCAAAAGCGGGTGGTTCGTGAGATAAGACGTGACGTAGGAAGCGGCCGGCAGATGAACAGATTGCTGCAAGGTGACGTGGGAAGCGGCAAGACCATCGTGGCAACCATGGCCATGCTCATGGCTGTCGACAACGGCTTTCAGGCCTGCCTGATGGCTCCTACCGAGATATTGGCAGGCCAGCATTGCGCTACGTTGCGTAGGATGCTGGCAGATATCGGCATCAGGGTGGAGCTGCTCACATCGGCAGTCAAGGGCAAAAGGCGCGAAGACATCCTGAGAGGGGTCTCCGACGGCAGCGTACAGATACTGGTAGGCACGCATGCCGTGCTGGGCGATGTGGTCAACTTCTGCAATCTGGGACTGGCAGTCATCGATGAGCAGCACCGCTTCGGTGTGGTGCAGCGTTCGCGTTTGTGGCTCAAGAACAATGTTCCGCCGCATGTGCTCGTCATGACGGCAACTCCCATACCGCGCACCCTTGCCATGACTGTGTATGGCGATTTGGACGTGTCGGTGATAGACGAACTGCCACCCGGGCGCAAACCCATCAAAACACTGCATTTTTATGACTCCGGCATCGACCGGCTGCTGGCCCTCATACGCAGCGAAGCAGGCAAGGGGCACCAGATATACTTTGTCTATCCCTTGATAAAGGAAAGCGAAAAGCTTGACATTAAGAATCTTGAAAAGGGATATGAAAGGATTTCCTCCCTGTTGCCCGAACTGAAGACCGGTATGCTTCATGGCAAGATGAAAAACACAGACAAGGATGCAGTTATGCAGGCCTTCGTCAACAAAGAGTTTCAGATACTGGTGTCAACCACCGTGATAGAGGTTGGGGTCGATGTACCTGCGGCCTCGGTCATGGTCATTGTCAATGCCGAACGTTTCGGGTTGGCCCAGCTGCACCAGCTACGCGGAAGGGTAGGTAGGGGGGCTGAGCAGTCCTATTGTGTACTTGTCACAGGCTGCCAGTTGTCTGAAAACACCCGCAGGCGTGTCGAAATCATGTGTGAAACCACCGACGGTTTCAGAATTGCCGAGGAGGATCTGAAGCTGCGAGGCCCCGGAGACCTGGAGGGGACACAGCAGAGCGGCATTTTGTTTGACTTGAAAATGGCCTGCATCACCAAAGATGCCGACCTGATGGAAAAGGCACGTCAGGCGGCACTCAGGCTGCTCGATGAAGACCCTGCAGCCAATCAGCCACAAAATCAATTGATATGGCAACAGTTACAACAGCTGCGAAAAGACAGTGTTGACTGGTCCTCCATATCATAAAACCAATAAAAATGCTGTTTTGCTTGCTTTAGTGAACAAAATTTCCTATATTTGCATTGTCAGAGAAGATAATGAGGAAAATAATCAAAACAGCTATAGCCCTTGTCTTGACAGGGGCATCTTTCATTAATGTCAGCGGGCAAGACCTGATGGCCCGGCAGGCCAATATGGACAGACAACTAAAGGCCGTTGACTCCGTTAGCTTGCAACGTGCCATCCATCGTGAGATGACGCAGATGGTATCCAGCCTGTATCCGACATGGACCAACGATCATGTCGATGCCTATAAAGGCGTACCCAAGCCTGCCCACTTCAAGATTGACCTGCGCGACTTCACCATGCCTACCCCAAGCCGTACAATCACTTCCAACTATGGTTACCGGCGTCGTTTCCGCAGGGAACACAAGGGAATAGACATAAAGCTCTATACCGGCGACACCGTGGTGGCAGCCTTCAGTGGCAAGGTGCGCATTGTGGACTACGATCGCCGCGGCTTTGGCAAATATGTAGTGGTGCGTCACCCCAACGGACTCGAAACAGTCTACGGTCACCTCTCCAAGCATCTGGTGGAACAAGACCAGTATGTCAAGTCGGGGCAGCCAATCGGACTGGGTGGCAATACAGGATTCTCGTTTGGCAGCCATCTGCATTTCGAAACCCGCCTCTTGGGGGAACCCATCAACCCTGCCTTGCTCTTCGACTTTGCACGTCAGGATGTTACGGGCGACTACTATATCTATCGTAACGAAAAAGCCCTGCTGGCATCCAACGACAATAAGTCTGACCGCCTGGCCGATAACGGCAATGCAGGAAATGAAGCCGCAGACGACAGCCAGTCAGCTCCCACCTATCATAAAGTGAAGCAGGGAGATACGCTCTATTCCATTGCCATGGCGTGCGGGCTTAGTGTAAAAGCTCTTTGCAGGCTCAACGGACTTTCGGGACGTTCCAAGCTGCGTATAGGGCAGATATTAAAATGTAAATAACTCAATGTTATAAACATCTTTAGTCTTTTCAAAATGTAACTTGTTGCGGCCGCCGGCTTACTTGTATTTCAAGTACGGCGGCCGTTACTTTTGTCTTATAAAGTAATTGTCCCCAGATTATTGATAGTGCAGCGTGCGATGTGTTGAGTACACGCCCCAACTCTACACATGGCAGGCGACAATGCGTATAAGTGTGGTTTGTAGCCACTTATGAATTTCTTATTATATGCCTGAACAGGCTATTTGTTGAAGTGTAGAGTGTGACCCATCCTTCCCTTTTTAGTGTGCAGGTAACGCGCTATCGTCCGGTGGCCTGACCGAGAGCTTACCATTGCTTTCGGCATAGCTTGCCGGATGGATGTGTATACCTTGAGGTTGCGATATGTACATGAAACATGTTGTTTCTTGTAGGGAAACATGTTGTTTCATGTAGGTGAAACACATAGTGACATGTACAGGAAACACGTTGTTTCATGTACAGGAAACACCTACGATCTGTACACATCGCAGGGAGCAATGTGCAGGAGTGCAACGTATGATGACTTGTAAAAATCTTTCAAGATGCCTGAACGGGCTATTTGTTGAAGTGCAGGGTGTGCCCCATCCTTTCCTTTTTAGTGTGCAGGTAACGCTCGTTGTAGGGGTTGGGAGTGATTTCTATGGGCACGTTTTCAACCACTTCGAGCCCGAAGCCTTCGAGTCCTGCCCGTTTTACCGGGTTGTTGGTGAGCAGACGCATCTTGCGTACCCCTATTTCCCTCAATATCTGTGCTCCTACACCATAGGAACGTTCGTCGGCATCATAGCCGAGATGCAGGTTGGCATCAACCGTGTCGTAGCCTTCTTCCTGCAGTTTGTAGGCCGAAATCTTGGCCATCAGCCCTATGCCTCGTCCTTCCTGTTGCAGGTAGACCACGGCACCTTTGCCTTCTTTTTCAATCATCTGCATGGATTTGTGGAGCTGTTCGCCGCAATCACAACGCAGACTTCCAAAGATGTCGCCGGTCATGCACGATGAATGTACGCGTACCAGGATGGGCTCGTCCTTGTCCCATGTGCCTTTGATGAGTGCTATGTGTTCCAGCCCGTTGCTTTTCTGCCGGAAGGGTATCAGCTTGAAGTGGCCGTATTCGGTTGGCATGTCGACCATGTCTCCGGTTTCAATGAGCGACTCGGTCCGCAGACGGTAGGCTATCAAATCCTTGATGCTGATGATGCGGATATTGTGCTCTTTGGCCATGATGTATAGTTGCGGCAACCTCGCCATCGTGCCATCGTCGTTCATGATCTCCATCAATGCAGCCGCAGGATACAGTCCGCACAATTTGCAAAGGTCTACACCTGCTTCGGTGTGTCCGCTGCGTCGCAACACACCGTTGTCTTGGGCATAGAGTGGATTGACGTGGCCCGGACGTCCGAATGTCTCGGGTGTGGCCGAAAGGTCGGCCAGGGCTTTGATGGTGGCTGCACGGTCGTGAGCCGAGACTCCCGTGGTGCAGCCTTCCAGCTTGTCGATGGTGACAGTAAAGGGCGTGCCCAGCATTGACGTGTTGTTGACCACCTGGTGGGGCAGGTCAAGTTCATTGCAGCGGCTGATGGTGATGGGAGCACAAAGCACACCGCGGGCATGCTTGAGCATAAAATTCACTTTCTCGGGTGTAATCTTTTCGGCTGCAATGATGAGGTCGCCTTCATTTTCACGGTCTTCATCGTCAACAACGATGACAAACTTTCCTTCTTTGAAGTCTGCAAGGGCATCTTCGATGGTGCTGAGCTTAAATGTATCCATGGTTGTCATGTATTATCTTTAGTTCTTTTGTTCTGACAGAATGCGTTGAATGTGACTGCTTACCAGTCCGTCTTGCTTGATGACCAGCTTCAGGTCGCGATACAGACGGATGCGGAACCTCCATATCCGGAACCAGAAAAAGACACCTGCGGGCAGCAGAATCCCTATGAGCAGGTTGAGCCAGTGCTGCTTGAACGAGGTGTTGGCCTCGAGATGAATCTCCGGATACTTGTTGAGCGCATCAAGCAGATGCAGGTCGCGGCTGTTGGACAGGCGTTCTATGAGTCCTTCTATCTCGGCCTGCAAGGCATGCAAATCGTCATTGACGTTTTGTTTGAAGAACAGCCTGATATAGCTTGGTGCATGGGGCAGCTTGTGAAGCTGGATATATTCGTTGCAATGCTGCGTCAAGGCAGCGACATTGTCTGCTTCGGCCTGATAGTCGGGTGCGTAGATGATGACATCCTTGCGCAGGATGAGACGGCCGCTGCGCAGGCCGAGGAAGCGGCGTATGCGCGAAACATAGGCATCAAGATTGAACACCACGGAGTCGTTGTTGGCTTTGTAGGTGAGGAATGCTCCGAGAGGTGCCAGTACAACGGTGCTGATCCACATGCCATATTCCATGGTGACGGAACCATCGCGTGCCAGCTTCATTCCCGAAGTGTTGATGATGTAATAGATAATGAAGATAATCACCGATATCACAGTGGGCAGGCCGAGGCCTCCCTTGCGGATGATGGCACCGAGAGGGGTACCTATAAAGAAGAATATAAGGCACGACAGTGCAAGGGCAAATTTCTGATGCCATTCTATCATATGCTTGCGGGCGTTCTTGTAGCCATCCTCGGTGATGGGCTTCTCAAACTGTAGGTCTGTGAGTGCACCGTTGACAGTGGCCTGTACATCTTCTATAACATTGAGCCTGCGCTCTGTAGAGAGGTGCTCCCACAAGCTGTCGGTGCGCAGTGAGCGGAGAGCCGCACCTTTGCTGGCTTTGAGCGAGTCGGCTTTGCTCACTATGCCATTGCTCAGGTAGCGTGCATTCAGAGCTGTATAGTAGGTTGTGCCAATGCTGTCGCTGACTCTGGTGATTGAATCGGCACCGCGCGACAGCTCGCGCAGGTTCTTCACCTTGGCCATTCCGGCAAAATAGTCGGCATCTATCAAGTCAAAGCCGGAGTCAAAGTTGATAAGCAGCTTCTTTTCGTGAAAGGTCTCGCGGTCGTAAGGCACCTGTGTCTTGTCTAAAAGGGCAGTGGAGCGGGCTTGTAGGTTCTCAAACTGCTCGCCGTCGAAGATGGTAAGGCTCAGAAAATGCTTGTCTGCGGTGGTTTCAAGGCGCGCAGAATCGGCAACTACTATCTGAGCGTTCTGGAAACCTTGGTCTACCTTATATATAATGACATGATAGAGCATGCCCGTCTTAGCATCTTTGTGGTCAACATAGATGTTGATGTTAGGTATGCCGTTATAGAACATGCCTTCGGGTATCTCGATGGCCGGGCTGGTTTCTTTCATCGTGGCAATCATACGAGTCAGCTCCTTCTGCGCCTTTGGCGATGTGTCGTTCTGGAACACAAACGATATGCAGGCCATGATGGCACTGAAGATGCCTATAGGGGCCATGATGCGACGCAAGGGGATTCCGGCTGCTTTCATGGCTGTCAGCTCCAGCTGTTCACCCATATTGCCGAACGAAATGAGCGAGGCCAACAGCAGCGAAAGCGGTAATGCCATGGGCACAAGAGTGATGCTGGCATACCAGAAAAACTTGGCCAGAATCTCCATAGACAAGCCTTTGCCGATGAGCTCGTCGACATATCGCCAAAGAAACTGCATGATGAGGACGAACAGGCAGACAAAAAACGAACCCGCAAAAAGCGTAATGAACTTTTTGAGAACAAACAGGTCTATTTTCTTAATGACGGCCATTGGCAAGATATCCGCGCAATTTGGCTGCAAAATTACTATTTTTCAGGGGTAACTCAGTGCTGATTCGTGTTTTTTATGCAGCGCCGCCGAAGCCCCGATACTATAAATGCAGCAGAAAAAATAGACGGATAAGGAAAAAAGACAGCAAAAGATTTGGTGAAAGAAAGAAGATTATTTAACTTTGCACTCGCAAATCTGAAAGGGTTGTGGACAATGGCGCGATAGCTCAGCTGGTTAGAGCGCATGATTCATAATCATGAGGTCCCCAGTTCAATCCTGGGCCGCGCTACTCCAAGGGTGCCTTTACTTTTAATGGTAAAAGCACCCTTATTGCTTCTGACAAAAAAGACAAAAGCCGAAGCAATAAGTCACATTTTGAATGAACCTTTTGTGCATTCGGATGTTTTTACTTACTTTTGTAGTGCTATCAAAATCATAAAGAAAAGAGATATGTTCGACGTAAAACAATGTTTGAGCGAATGCGAAGAAAAGATGGAAATGGCCGTCCTGTATTTAGAGGATGAGCTTTCGCACATTCGCGCCGGCAAGGCCAATGTCCACATACTGGACGATATCCGGGTAAATTCGTATGGAAGTATGGTTCCATTGAATAACGTATCGGCCATCACTACGCCTGATGCACGCACCATAGCCATCAAACCGTGGGATAAATCAATGTTCAAGCCGATAGAAAAGGCCATCATGGACTCCGAAGTTGGTATAACTCCCGATAACAATGGTGAAATAATACGTTTGGCCATACCGCCATTGACCGGTGAACGCCGTCAGCAATTGACCAAACAATGTGGAAAATCCGGCGAGTCAGCCCGAATCGTAGTGCGCAATGTGCGTCGTGAAGGCATAGAAAAACTGAAAAAAGCCATCAAGGAAGGCCTGAGCGAAGACGTTGAAAAGGATGCCGAGACACAACTGCAAAAGATACATGACAAGTTCATGAAGCGCATTGATGAAGCCTTGGCAAATAAGGATAAGGAAATTATGACCGTCTGAAAGGTCTCGTTTTGAACAGATGGCGCATGAGAATGGAAACAAAAGCTATTCTTGTGCGCCATTGAAATATCTGATAAGAGTTGAGAGGAATCGTCATAAAAAACACAGGAAGCTGGTATGAAGTACGCGGTGAAGACGGCACTTCCGTACCATGCAAGATAAAAGGCAAGTTTCGACTGCAGGGAATACGCAGCACCAACCCCATCGCGGTAGGCGATGGCGTGGTCTTTGAAAAGAACAAAGAGGGAACGGCATTTATCACCGAAATCGAAACACGCCGTAATTATATCATCAGGAAAGCCTCCAATCTGTCCAAGCAAAGCCACATCCTGGCTGCCAACATCGACCAGGCTCTTCTTGTAGTCACCTTGCACCACCCTGAAACATCAACGAAATTCATAGACCGCTTCCTGGCTACGGCCGAAGCATACCGCATACCCGTCATCCTGCTCTTCAACAAGTCTGACCTGTATACGGAGCAGGACCGCAAGGAGGCCGATAGTCTTTCCCATCTTTATGCATCCATGCACTATACTTGTCTTATTGTTTCAGTGAAAGACCGGCTGGGCTTGGAGCCACTCCCCTCATTGCTGCGCGGAAAGACCACATTGCTGGCAGGCCATTCAGGAGTGGGCAAATCAGCATTGCTTAACTTCCTTATCCCCGATGCCCGGGTTCGCACCGCTCCCATTTCGGAAGCTCATGATGCAGGAATGCACACAACAACATTCAGCGAGCTTTTCGAACTGCCATTCGGTGGAGCTTTGATTGACATTCCCGGCGTAAAGGGATTTGGCACATTCGATTTTGAGAAGCACGAAGTCTCTCATTATTTCAGAGATATATTCAGTGTGGGGCACGACTGCCGCTATTCCGACTGCACACATACCGGAGAACCCGGGTGCGCTGTCGCTCAGGCTGTCGAAACACACAGAATAGCCGCCTCACGCTATCAGTCCTATCTGAGCATGCTGGGCGATAAGGACGAAGCCAAGTATAGGGAAAGCCAATAACGCTTATTCAAAATATAAGGTCAGCACAATCATGTTTGTCCGCGCATTGTCTATAGAGCGCGTGAATATCTCTTTCGTCTTATCCTGCAAATCCTTGCGGTTCTTTTCCAATATATTGTTCAGCCCGAAGCAGAATTTCAGCTCAGGTATTAGCTTGAAGAACGGCAGGTAGTAGTCGCAACCGAATACAATCTCAAAAAAACTGTTGAAAGGTTTCAGTTTGATATACTGGTCGTTTTTCGTAGTAAGGTCATACATCAGGTTGACACCGGCCATGAAGTAAGGACGGTAATTGTTGAACCTCGGAGCACTGACTTTAACGTCAAAAGGAAAAGATATATAGGTGGACTTGACGTCCTGGAAAACTCTTTCATCGGTTTTCTGATTGCGAAAAGCCACATGCTTTGTTCCGAAATGCATGGTCGGCAGGATGCGCAGTCCGAAATGCTTGTGCAACCGCCATTCTCCCAATATTCCCACCGTAAACCCGGGGTCAAAACGGTTGTTGCTGGCCAACCATTGGTTGCCGGTTTCAGGGTCGATCAGCCCGTTATTCTTCAATCGCAGACTTTCGTTGTGCAGACCTATCATGAACCCGTAATGGAACTTGCGCAAGTCGATATAAGGCTTGTTTTGTATTTTCAACTCTTGTCCCAAAGCTTTTCCCGCCGTCAGGCAGGTGAAAAGCAATGCAAGTGACCACCACTT
The DNA here is from genome assembly GCA_934426255.1 of uncultured Bacteroidaceae bacterium. Lineage (GTDB taxonomy): Bacteria > Bacteroidota > Bacteroidia > Bacteroidales > Bacteroidaceae > UBA6382. The sequence goes on from CAKRYD010000018.1 coordinate 17,477, forward strand.
TCTCAAGAACTGTAATGTAGATGTATTCATGCTATTTTCATAACGGCATTCCTGCACTTTTATTATTCAGTGAGGCCTGAATTTCGAGTCGGTTTTTCGTTTCGTGACTTAGCGGCCAAAAACTTCATGAAATTCTTTGGCCTTTGCTCAACTTGCATTACCTTTGCAGCGGTTTAACTTATAAAAGAAAGAATATTATGGCTTATGTAATTGGAAACGACTGTGTCGCTTGTGGCACATGCATCAGTGAATGTCCTGCCGGAGCAATTTCTGAAGGTGAAATCTATGTAATAGATCCCGACACCTGCGTAGATTGCGGCACATGTGCAGATGTTTGCCCTTCAGGTGCAATATCTCCGGGCGCATAACCCTTGGTTTTAACGCAAGAAAAGGGCGGGAGAGAAGCTTCAATGCTTTCTCCCGCCCTTGTAGTTGTATGTTGTCGATTTTTAGAACATACTGACATCCGCCCGATTGTCAAAATCCGGTAGATTGTCGTCATAGCCATTTTCATCCTGTCCTTTGCTTTCATGAAGAGAATCGTCTGTTTTATCAATCAGAGGAGAGTCATTCTCTTCATTATAATAGGTTTCATCACAAGTAGTTAATACATCAATTGAATTCGCTTCATCAGTTGGGTCAATATTTTCCGAATCATCTACAATAGCCCAAACAATCTTTTCAGTGTCTGCGTCGGCATATTCAACTTCATTCTCGGGAATGCCATTGTCTGTATTGTTGCTTGCGCTGGAATCTTCAATCTTGTTTTCGGGAGTATCATTGTTTGTTCCAGCGTGTGTATTGGTATCTTCAACTTGGCATTCGAGCATCTCATCGTTAATAGTGCTGATATCTGTTTCATCAGCCATATCCTCATCCGCTTCAATTGTAGATGATGATTCGATGTCTGAAATCGGTATATGTAAATCGGCTGAAGGATAATTTTGTTCATCTAAAATAACATCGGCTTTGTAAACTTCTTCGTTTGAAGTTTTCTGTGGTATCGTTAGCTTTGATTCTTGTTTATCTGTTGTTACGATAGTAGTTGCTTGTACATCACTATTTTTGTTCTCTTCTGAAACGTCTTCTGAATCCTCTTTATATATCCGATTTGCCGCATATGCAATGCTAGTGCCCACTATACTGCCAGTGGCAATACTCATTTTGTTTTTGTGAATAATGTTCTTTTTCATGTGTTCTTATTTTTATTGTTTTGTTCTAAATTCATAAGAATGAGTCCCTTGTTAAAGTTTCCCCACATGACAGGATGTTGTTTCCCGTCAGGAAATATATTTAGGATACTGTGATATACGTATTTGTAGATTTCTATTGCTGTAATTTTACCATTTTTGTTGTAGTCAGCGGCACCGTCTAGTCCTTTCACGAGACTGGATGTGAAAAGACTATTTTTGCCACCGAACAGTTCATATGAGTACTCGTTATAGCGAGAAGAGAGAAATAAGAGTATTTGCTCTTTTCCGATAATACGTTGCAATGTTGCCGAATCAGTAGCAGCGGTTGACTTGTTCGTTCGCAAACCACCCGAATGGCAGGCATCCGCGATAATTATTTTTCCAAAAGCAGTACATTCCTTGAAAATGTTGCGGATTGTATCGTATGAAAGAGTGTATTTAGGATAACAGTTGTAATCGTATGGGCAAAAGCCTCCGCGATATCCATGACCACTAAAGAAAAAGATAATGATGTCGTGGCATGTAGCTTTGCGGAATAATTTTCTCATATAAAATTTAATGCTGTCAGTTTTTGCTCGCTCATTTGTCAGCAGTATGACCTCACTGTTGCGGCGAGAAAATACATCGGCAATGGCCTGTGCATCATTAATAGGTAATTTCAATTTTGGCACCACAGAATAATCAGTGATGCCGACAGACAGTAAATAGACTTTCGATAATTGTGCGTATGCCGATATTGAAATGCATAATAGTGCCAACCAGCTCAAAAGTATCTTTTTCATTTTTCGTCCTACTTGATTTTCAAAGAGTTGATATTATCTTCTACAATTTTAACCTTTCTTAGTACATCTTTTTGTAAGTCTGACGGTGGATTGAGCTGTAGTGCTTCTTTATATTTTTCCAATGCTGAATGCTGACATTCGGCATCGTCTTTCAATGGCATGTCGCCATCAGCTAAGATTATGAGACTGTCAAATTTTTCCTTTTTAAAAAGAGGCTCTGTTATCTCTTTGGATGTATCATGTATAGAAGTTGACAGTTTCTTTGAACAATAGTTGCTGATGAATAAAGCTATAGTCGATATTGTGATGATTGCAAATAGCCAATATGTTGGTTTGGAAAACTTTTTCAGCTTGTTGATCCATTCATTCTTGTTACGTTTCTTGTGTGTTAAAGTTGGTGTTCGTATTTCTTGTTTTTTTAGAATAGTAGGGATCGTATTTATAATATGTGTAGCTTCTTCATCTTGTGCAATGGATGAAGGTATCGGTATGAACTTACTTATTATAGTTAATACTTCATCTATGTTTTGCGGACGATCTTGTATGTTGAGCTTCATACAGTTCATGATAAGCAACTTGCTCATTTTACTTAAATAGTCAGGAAGATCTAAAAGCCCTCTGTGAGCTAGCAGATCAGATGTTGTAGGTGGATTCTTTCCAGTAACCATTTTGTAGTAAGTTGCTCCCAAAGCATAGATGTCGGTAGCAGGCTTGAAATGTTGTACACGATTTTCCAATTGTTCTATTGGCGAATAACCCGGAGACTGTCCCGAGAGGGTAGATGTATTTTCACCATTTACTTCATCGTATTGTTTGGCCACCCCGAAGTCAATGAGGACAACTCGTTCTTTGTTTTCAGTCTTTTGTACGATAATGTTGTTGGGCTTTATGTCCAAATGAAGCATTTTCTTACGATGCACGTATTTCAAGGCATCACATAATTGTAAGAACATGGCTATGGCTGTTTCTTCTGCAATTCGTCCGTTAGGCGATGTCTTTATCAATTGTGAGGCAGTTGGGCCGTCAATATAGTCCATAGCATAATAGGTCGTTCCATGTTCAGAAAAAATGTCAGTTACTCTTACGATATTATTGTGACGCATTTCGAATAGGCTACGAGCTTCTTTCTCGAATTTCTGTTCTAGTACTTCGATGAGTTCTTGCTTGGATTGTGTAGCGACAGTAACATTTTGTGTGTCACCATCGCGGAAACAAAAGTCTTTGACAAAAAATTCTTTGATGGCTACATAACCCAATTGCTTTTGCCTTCCCTTATAGGTTATACCAAAGCCTCCTTGGCCACAAGTGCTAATAATTTCATATTTCCCACCTTGCAATAGAGTGCCTGCTTTCAATTCCATATCAATAGAAAGAATAAAGTTCTACATACATAATCTCAATCCGCAATAAGGCCCTTTATAGTTTGCCGGCTGGTGCTCTTTTTGAGATACTAACAGCTTTTTTTCTACATTAAAACCTGCATCGGCGCAACTGCCGCCTTTCATTATGTAATCGTTGCCATATAGTGTGGTACACCATTCCCAAACATTGCCTGTCATATCGTACAAGCCCAGTTCATTAGGCTCACGAGATGCTACTTTGTGTATTTTTAAATCGCACCAAGTGATTTTGTTCAAGTCATTTGCACCCGAAAAGATATAACCCTTTGAATAGATTCCTCCCTTAGCTGCAAATTCCCATTCGCTTTCTTCGGGCAAGCGAAATTGTTTGCCGGTGATTTTGTTCAGCTTGTCAATGAATGTCATGCAATCATTCCATGACACACCTGATATGGGGTAGTATGGTTGGCTTGATCCTATCCTTTTCATCACAACGTTCCATAATATCATGGTAACTTCTGTGGCTCCTATGAAGAAATCCGAGTCAGAATTACCATCTTTGGCCGTTGTTACATGCTTCATTTGGTATGTGAATTTTTGGCCTTGTCCACTAGTTATAACAATGCTGCGATTGCTGTCTTGCCATTCAATGTTCCATTTTCGTGACATTGCATGGCGTAAAGGGTCAGAGGGTTCAGGCTTTTGTTTTGATGCAATAGTGCAGTTAAAGGGATAAGCCTTGCATCGTTTTATCCAGGTATTCACATTTGCCTTTTCACTTTGAGAAGCATAGTGCTTGGCAGATTGGAAATAGTTTAAGGCCGTGTTCATTTGCGATGTGGCTGTTTGCTGATCGCCTTTTTTGCAAGCGTTTACAGCTGCAGAATAACATCTTTTCCCATTATTGAATCGCTTGACATAATCTCGGCTTTGACCATGGCATTCTGGAGGGAATGCCAATAGCCAAAGCGAGATGCTGAAAATGGAAAGTATATATTTTTTCATGACATTTGTTCTAGAAAGCAATACCCAACCCGAACATTACTTTCGATTTAGTCGTGTAGTCTTTTTTATCTTTATCAATGGCAATATGTGGCTCATATATCAGAGATAAAGCCAAACGACTCCATTTTACCATAAGTCCTATTTGAGGAGTCCATAAATGAGTAATTTTGGTTTTGTATTTTTGTTTTAGTTCACCATCAACTTCTTCCGTTTTAATCTTGTCATACAAAAAGTTCATGGTATATCCAAAAGGAGTAAGCATCAAGTGCGCGCTTGGATATTTGGGCAAGTTTAGTCCCATCGCTTGAAAGTAATGATTTTTATTTGCTGCATTCGGACAAAACAGACGAATTGTAAAACCGATGGCAACGGTTAGTGATGGTATATTTTTTATATTTGAAAGGGTATCTTTCTTCGAGGCTGTTTCATTTTCTGGAACGGTGATTCCTTCAATTTCAGGTACCCAACTGTTTCTTGCTACATCAAAAGCGGCCTCGTTTGTACGAATGTTTATGTAACCTCCGCCTTTTGCTTGATTGAAAGTTCCATATCCGAATCCGAGAGGAGAGTCACTGTCAAAATTATAGCTGAACACTTTAGGCAATACTTGCTTTCTCTGCTTGATGCGTTCGATTTCTATCAGCCTTTGATTGGCCATTAAATAATTGTCACCCTTGTTTTCGCGTACTAATAAATAACGTTCTTCAGCTTTACTCCAACGGTGATCCGCATAATAAGCTTCTGCCAATTTGAAATTTTCGATATCGAGGTTCTTTACTTTTTCTGTTAATTCTGATACGCGGTTTTGGGCAATGCTGTCATGTGGATTGAGATTGTCACTAAGAATTTGTTTGTATAGATTTATTGCCGGGATGTATTTATGGGCTTTAGCTGAGTCATTGGCTAAATTGTATAATTGTGTGATGGTTGATACTTTTTGCAATTTCATTTCAATTTCGTCCTTATTGGTATCGCTGCATCCTGCGGCTCTGTTGTATGAGTCGCGTGCAGAGTCATAAATGCTGTTTTTGAAATAATTGTCACCTTGTATTCGGTATTTCAAGTAACCATCAGGTATAGTGCTTACGTTGGGATTGAAAATCCTATACGTCACGCATATGTTAGGCTTGTCAAAATGAACCGGAAACTCGAAATCATCGTATCCATCAGTATAGACACCGATTGTTTCGTCAAGACCATGTTTCTTTTCAGTCATGTCCATTTGGATCAGATATACTTTTTTGCCTTTTACGACTCTTTCTTGAGCCGCAAGGCTACCCCTACCCGAAGTGTAAAAAAATAAATGAGGTAACAAAGTGTCGCATTCTACCATTATCGCGGAGCGTTTTCCCTCTCCTAAATAATTGGTTACGGATTGCTTTTTGCATTCTAAAATGCCTTGTGCGTGTACTATCCCTGAAAATATTGCAGCGGCACAGAATAATAACAGTTTTTTCATGATTTGTTTTTAGTATTTGAAGTTTAAATTGGTTTCATCAATCTTGTTGTGGTCTTTTAAACTTTCTTCGGGCTGCCATACTCGAATTTGGACGAGAGGCCTTTCTTGGTCTTCAAAATTAACGACTAAGAACAGGTGCCCCTGATCTTGGTATGCCTGTTTGCTCTTTGTGTTACCCGATGTCCAGTCTTGATCAAGACTTACGCAATACACACCTCGTGATCCAATGTCGGGGTTGGGATGCTGATAGATATGAACGTCTTTGAAGTCAACGTTGATATAATCTTTTTTAGCAAACAGATTCCGTAGGTTTCTAATGTAAGCAGATTTGGTTTGCCTGGTATACTGCACATCTTTTTTCAATTCGACTTTATCACCGTTTGTTTTTCTGGTGACCATTCGGCCTGTAATAATGAGAGCGTCATCACTGTAGATCTTTTCTAATAAGTCTATGTCGCGTCTGTTATATGCTGTACGAAAGTTCTCAAGAAAACTTTTGATGATTTGCATGCGTACAGCATCAAGCTCCGTTAAATTGGGATTGTCATTAATGTTACGGAAAGATTTCGTGTCAAGTCCTATAGAAAGACCGCAAATTGTACCACGTATATTGAAATCAACATTCAAGGCTTGTAATTGGTCTGTTGCACGTTCCTGAAGGATTGGTATGTCTCTGACTTCCAATACTGCTCCGGATTTATCTTTCGGGTTGGGGTTGTAGATTTTTACTAGATTGGCTTGTACTTCCAAATCGGGACTTGAAATCTGGCTGTTTTCCCATAATTTCTGCACTTCTTCCTGACAAGTTTTGTCCATAACCTTGTCAGAAAAGACTGGCTTCGTTTTGGTCTCTAATGCTTTGTGAAATGATTTAAATAGTTCATTTACATTTCGTTCAATTGTTGCTCTCAGTTTTGGATCATTTAATTTCGCTTCCCCTGTCTTGGGTGCCGGAATCTTTCCATTTAAAGTTATCACGGGTGCTTGCCACAGGTTATCCTGTGCGTGGACTTCGGTACTCATAAGGAATACCCAGCAAATGTATAGAAAGACTTTTGTTGTTTTCATGCTTTTGGGTTATGATTGTTGTTTTATTTTAGTTGCTTCTTTAGATCGTGTTGAGGTATGAAACAATATAGATGTGCTGTTAATACAGCATTTTTGTCAAACATCTGCGAGGGTGCTATCTCTATTTCCATTACATGTACATATTGCAATTCTTCGTCATTATACAAAAAACGAGCATAATGCTTTAATTGATCTGAACGGTCATATTTCATGTAGCAATCCATTTGTCTTAGCAAGGAGGAATGAACCATAGAAAATGGCACTTCCATTTGTTGTATTTTTCCACCATAAAGATGCATTCTCAGTTGTAATTTTCTGTGTCCGGAAGGAACTATACCCGCCATTAAGTTGATCATGCTTTCTGCTGGATATTGTTCGTCATAGATTGCAGTGGCTTTATCATTATTATCGTGATTCTTTTTATAGTAAGTATCTGTTGTATAGGATGATTGATGTGCATATACCATTCCTGGCATTCGATATAATGTGCCCTTGATTTGTTTAAGATAGCGTATTGGAGCTGTTGCTGCAACATCTCTGTCTTGAACATGAAGATTTTTCATTTCTTCTATAAAGATTGCTTCGGCTTCAGCAAGGTCTGTTCCCTGGATCAGCTCTCTTATAGCTGGAAATGACAACTCATAATACGAACCAGAGCCAAAGTTCCATTTTGCTTTGTACTGCCTGTCTGTACAGTTGAGCGAAAAATATCTTGTTTTGTTGTGTCTTTTCAGCATTTGACATAAAGAGCGATAAGGCTGTACGGCATTTTTGCCATTGACTTTGAATTTTAGCTTTAATTCCATCTGTTTGGCTGCCATTTGCCGCTCATTTCCACATAAGAACAATTCCAATGTAGAACGCTCTAAAAAATCAACAACTTGTTGCACTTCTTTATTGCGGAAAGATTCGTCATCGAACAGATAAAAGCCGAGATGAACAACATTCCCATTGTTCATTCGCTTTATCAGTTGGCAAGGATATTTGTCAATGGTAACGATGCTGTCTTTTATTTCAAGGATTTCTTTTGGCAATTGCTTGGCAATACATTTCAGTTTTTCAGTTTTGTAATTTGCGGCCATGACATTCTGCATTAAGAGCATTATGACGGCCATAGCAAAGCATGGTTTTCTAACTCTTTTCATATCTTTTTGTTCTATAAATTATCATGTAATTGCATCATTCTCCTTTTCAAATCGTTCATGAATTTCGGATTTTTGCGCTGTTTCCATAACTCGCATTGGATGCTAACATATAGAGTGTAGATGGCCTCGGGATGATACATGTTTGATAACGCTCTTAGCTTGCTTTTTATGTTTCTTTCTTGCAAGTCTCCATGAACTTTGCAAAATTCAAAATAGTCGTTGTATAGAGCATAATCTATTTCTTCTTTTTTCCTATCAAGTGAAATGCTTTCGACTTTATAGGTCATTGGCTCAGGGGCGAAGATTTGTTTATCCGAAGAAAATGAAACTAATAAGTAATCTTGGTCTCCTATAGTTTTTGCAACTTTAAAGTTGCCTGTTCCATACAGAATGCCATTTATCGGAGTAAGCTTGAAATGATAACTGATTTTAAATATACCTTTGTGTGCATCTATTTGTTCCATTTCGTATTTGATCAGAGCACCTGCTTCGGGCGATTTAGCTGGGAATTCATGTAGGAAGTTGCCAATCATCTTCTTTACAATATCCTTGCACTTGCTTGTAGAACATAAGTCATCGGGCAAACTGTACTCAAAATTGATTTGCCATTCATTTCCTCCAATTTTGGTCGTTTTTGACAATCCATGGTTGAGATTGGGCAAATTATAGTTGTTTCCCAATAGTTCTCTATAGGCAATTTCTATACCGCTTGATGTATCAAGGGCCGGTATGCCTTTTTCATCGAGTTTGATTACAAATGCATCACGTCCAGTTTCATGGCTGAACAAAGATGATACATACCGTAAATCGGATGTCTGAATGGCTTTTGTTGGTAACATGTCCAAATCGCTCTTTAGGATATTATAGGGCTCAAAGTATTTCAAGAAATCTTTTTGCGGGTCTATCTTCAAAGAAATGTCTATTTTTTCATTTGACGGCCTTACTGGCTGTGCATTGTCGGAGACTGAAAGTCCGAAAGCAGCTAATGCTTCCGTTGTATTGTTGGACTCTTGTGAAGTTTCGGTCCTTGTTCCTATGCCAAAAGCTGCCAAAAGCTCAGTTGTTTCGTTTTCATCTGAATCTGAGGAATCAAACATCTCTTCCATGTTGGTAGATTGTTCCTCTTTTTTGTGGTCACTGTTTTCGTTGAGCTCAGGCGGTGTTTCTTCATTGGCAGTTGTGCTGTCTGCGACTTGGTTAGAAACGATTGCTGCGGTTGGCGGTTGTTGTTCTTCTTTGTGTTCTGTCTCGGTTTCTGTTTTTGCCAGGCTTTTTTCAATTTCGGCAATTGTATTATTTACAGACTTGATTCTTTGCGATTCTTTAGCGATTTTACTGCCTAAATCTACATATTTCTTGTAATATTGCAGTGCTTTTGGGATGTTTTGTATGCTGTTTTCTTTGTAATATAAATCACCCAGTTTTAGATAGCCAAAGGCGTTTTGCGGTGCTATAGAACAAAAAGCTTCATATTTTGCGACGGCTTCTGCGATTTTCCCATCTTTTTCTAAAGAATTTGCATCCATCAGTAATTTGCGCATTTGTGCAATGTTGTTTTGCGCTGTTCCGCATATGGAAAAAGCGAACAAGAAGAGTGCTATGTATAGTCGCTTTTTCAATTTAGCCCAAAAGTTCTCTTCTTTCCGATTTTCTACAGGAATTAATATCGCACTGTAGTTGTCATATGTCTTGTTTAGGGCGTTCATGTGTATTTCTTCCATTTTTTCTTCGTTGGTTTTGCGGGTTGACAAGATGTCAAGCAACGTTTTTTCGGTCAGGTTTTCAAGCATGCCATCACTGCATATAAACAAGTAGTCGCCTGCTTTTAAACTGACTTCTTCAATGTCTACATCATATCTGATGCCGGGAATGATAGCTTTGGTAATAGTTTTTGCTTTAGGATGCTGTAATGCGGTTTCTTTGCTGAGTTGTCCCAACGCAATTAGCTCTGCAACCAAAGAGTGATCGGTAGTAACAAAAGCAATACGATTTTCCGATGGTCGAATTAAAAATACCCGACTATCGCCCACATGGGCAATGTAAGCCTTTTCGGCTTTGGAATTAATCAAGGCCATAGCCAAGGTCGTTGCCATGGGGCGGATGCGTGATGTCTTGTCTTTGTAAGTGTCAAGCTTTTTCCATGCGGTTTCAATGGCCATTTCTAATTGCTTACGATTGTAGCTTTTGTTTCCTGTAGTTAATTTCCGGCATTCTTTCTCAGTTTCTGTGGCCATTGTCCGGCTGGCTATGTCGCCCATTTCATTTCCACCAACGCCATCACATAATACAAAACATTGTGTATGAGCATTTAGGCTGTTGATGCTTGGCGCAATGGTGTCTTCTTGCTTTGCCTTTTTTCCAATTTCCGAAAAGGCATATGGATTTGTTATCTTAAGTGGCATGGCTTCTGTTCAATATTGTTCGATAAAATCAAACCTGTGGTTGTAGCATGATATGGTATCGCCATAGTTAAGTACTATTATGTCTTCTGGAAATAGTGGCTGGCCATTTAATAATGTCGTGTTGACGCTGTCTGAAGCCAAGCTGATGCGATGCTCGAAGCAATTTCCTACTTTTACAACGTTTATGTAGAAGTGCTCTCGGCTTAAAGTCATACTTGCATCTGGAATTTGTATTGTTTCTGTGCAATGGCTGTCTGATTGCCTGCCAATGCAGTTGAAACCTTCTTTTAAGCGGAAAATCTGAATTTCTTCACTTTGAGAATAAACCAAATAACCTATCTTATAGGTGGGGTTATACCAACTTTCTGAAATTTTTGTGGACAAATCCGATTCGATATATTGAGGTTTAAAGTCTGTAATGAAAGCCGTGGTTTTGCAACGTGGGCATGTTACCTTTTTCCCTTCAAGATCAGTATGGTTGCTTATTGTCAAATGCGCATTGCATTTTGGGCATTCTAATTTTACAATAATAGTCATGGTGTAGTTGCTTTTTCGTTAGTAATTATACCCATTTGGAATTGCACCGATAACAATGTCCTGTTCGTTTCAAACTGCTGAAAGGCATTATTCCTAAAAATGCCCTGCATCGAGGGTTCGGGCATAGATATACTTCTTTCAGCTGTTTGTCAAGTTCAATCAGTTCAAGACTGGCCAAGTCCCTTTTTTTTTCATTACGCTTGTCAATATGACGTGTTACTAAACTCGTAACAATGAATGAAATGGCAGGTACAGCAATCACTGCATAAATCTTTCCTCGGAAATAGGCCATGACGATACCAGTTAATAACGTTATGTATACTGGCAAGCGATTTATGAAGCTTCCTTTGTTTTTGCGCTTTTCTATTTCGGTCTTTTTTTGTTGGTATGTGTTCCAAATGGGTTCCAACTCTAGAAAGTCTTTTCTTACCTTTTCGTTTTCTTTGTTTTTGATAATCTCCAGCAATGTCGGTGGCAATAGCTGGCCGATTTTTACTGTCGTTTTTTCACCCAAGCGGATGGTGGTATCTAATGTCACGCGTTTTCGTACGATTTTATGTAAGTCTACGAATGTCCCATTTTTGGAATTGCAATCTTCAAGGATGATTAAATAATTATCTTCAATAACCAGACGGGCATGCTTATGGCTCACGTCTTTTTGATTTATCGGTATTGACTGTTGGCCATTTGTTCCAACATTTATGACTTTCATATATTTGAGTATTTGCTGCAGCCGAAAGCGTATGATAATCTCAATCGTGCTGCTATTAATTTTTTTGCAAAGATAGACATCGTGCTTTAAATAAAATGATGGGGGGGTAAAATATGTTAAAACGATAATTGCGACCTCTCTTGGATTGTATTCGTTCTATTTTGAAGAGTCAAGTCTTGGTTCTGCAAATATCTACAATGCTTTCGATGTATACAGCGGGGGTACTGCGATGAGTTTTGGAGTAGCAACAATAGTAATCCGATGCCTTAGAATTTTCAGTAGCAAGATGAGAGGCGTCCTTCTTTTCAGTAGCCATTTTGTGGATATGACAACCTTTTTATGATGAAATCATAAGAAGTGTCTATTGACTCAGTTTATCTATAGAAAAACCGTCTATTAAAATCAGGAAAAGGCAATATAGTAGATGAGAAGCTCCCAGATACTATCTGAGGGGGCTCCACATAGTATATATGAAGCTCCTATATAGTATATAAGAAGCTCTGATGTTCTATATAAGAGTTTCTCATATTTAAAATGAGAGGTTGCCGTATAGTAGATCGTTGATGCCCGGAAGCTATGTACTCTTAGGTCAAGTTGCAAACGTTGCTGTAGATATAAAGTTATTGCTGCAAATGCTATCTATTTATAGGATAATCGCTACCTTTGCGAAAAATAACCGATAAAATAACTCTCAAAAGTTGATGAATATGGAAGAATCAAAGCTGAAGCCTGCTATCGTCTTCGACTGTTTTGCGGCAGTGAATCGCATTCCCCGTCCTTCGAACAAGGAGGAGAAGATGATGGCGTTCCTGATGGATTATGGCAAGAAACTGGGTCTGGAAACTCTTATGGACGAAACGGGAAACATCCTTATCCGAAAACCGGCCACAAAGGGCTATGAACACTTGTCGACTACTGTCATACAGAGTCATATGGACATGGTATGCGAAAAAATCGCAGGACTGGATTTTGACTTTGAAAAAGACCCTATTGAAACCGTAGTCGAAGGCGATTGGATGCATGCCAAGGGAACAACCCTTGGTGCTGACGACGGGATAGGTGTGGCGATGGAAATGGCTTTGCTGGCTGACGACAGCATAGAGCACGGCCCCATAGAATGTCTCTTTACCCGTGCCGAGGAAACCAGTCTCGGTGGAGCTTCGGGCATTAAGCCCGGATTTATGACGGGTAAATACTTGCTCAATCTGGACTCGGAAGATGAAGGTCTGATCTTTATCAGTTGTGCAGGCGGAGCCAATACAAATGCTGCGTTTGACGTTGAATATGAACCGGCACCTGCAGATGGCTTTTTCTTCAAGATTCAGGTGGAAGGCCTTACCGGTGGACATTCGGGAGATGATATAGAAAAGAAAAGAGCCAATGCCAACAAGCTGTTGTTCCGTCTGCTTTATCGTTTCATGAAAAAGTATGAAGTGCGTTTGGCGGATATACAAAGCGGAGGATTGCACAATGCCATACCTCGTGACGGTTATGCCGTCTGCTGTGTTCCATCGAAGTATAAGGAAGAGGTGCGTGTGGATTTCAATGTGATGACTTCAGAATTTGAGGAGGAGTATTTTGCAACTGAAAAGCACATGAAGTTTGGCCTGGAAAGCGTTCCATCGGCCGAAAAGGTGATCAGGAAAGACATTGGCGACCGTCTTATCAAGGCTATTATAGCTGTGCCCAACGGTGTTTTTGCCATGAGCCAGGATATCAAGGACTTTGTTGAAACGTCTTCAAATCTGGCCAGCATCCGTTTGAAAGGCGACAAGATAAAAATTGAGACCATGCAGCGCAGCAACCTGACCAGCAAACGGCTTGCTGCCTGTGACGCGGTAAGGTGTGTGTTCGATTTGGCCGGAGCCACGGCTGATGTCAACACCGGCTATCCCGGGTGGCATCTCGACCCCTCAAGTCCTTTGTTGAAGATTGCCGTGGATGCCTACGAACGTCTGTTCAAGCAAAAGCCTGAGGTGCGTGCCATCCACGCGGGTCTGGAATGCGGCTTGTTCAGCGAAAAGTATCCCGAGATGGACATGATATCGTTTGGACCGACCCTTCGCGGAGTGCATAGCCCCGACGAACGTCTGCTTATTCCCACTGTGGAAAAAGTTTGGGATCATCTGAAAGAAATACTTAGAAATATACCTGCCGTGTAAGCCGGATAAAATGATGAGGTGGTGCAGATAACAGGTTTGCACCTCCTCGTCATCTATTACATTCATCGTAATGCGTAAATTCTTATTCCTGATACTTCCGCTGCTATGTGGAAGTGTGTTATCCTGCATGGACGAAGAGAAATTTGACACTCCTGCAGGTGCTACCCTTGACTTTTCTGTAGACACATTGAAGTTTGATACGGTGTTGGCCAATGTAGGAACGCCCACCGAATATTTCATGGCCTATAACCATAACAAGAAAGGAATCAGAATAACAGACATCAGTTTTGAAAATGGTGAAAGCAGGGGCTTTCGGGTAAATGCAGACGGATTGTATATTAATAATGGTCTTCAGCAGCCCATCGAGCGCAGGAAGGGAGACAGTTTGAGGGTATTTGTGGAACTTACTCCGGAGGCTTACGACAGGGATGAACCTGTAGAGGTGTCGGCCCGCCTCATATTCACACTGGCAAACGGTATGCGGCAGTCGGTAGTGCTCATGGCATACAGTCAGAAAGTGAATGTAATGCGCAATGTACATGTTATGCACGATACGACCCTCGTATCCGGACGTCCATACCTTATTTATGACAGTCTGACGGTTGCCGAAGGAGCGACCCTCACTTTGCAGGCCGGTACGGAACTGTATTTCCACAGCAACGCCGGGCTCCGTGTGGAAGGCTGCCTGAAAGCAGAAGGTAAGTTGGAGCAGCAAGTAGTGTTCAGGGGTGACCGCACCGACATGATGTTTGAGAATCAGCCTTACGACCGTGTCCCCAACCAGTGGCAGGGCATACGCTTCACGGCTTCGAGCTATGGAAACCGATTGAATTATTGTGATGTGCATAGTGGTAACTATGGCATCACATGTGACTCGTCGGATATAAGCCGTGAGAAGCTGCGAATAGAAAACAGCGTCGTACACAACATGGGGAGTAATTGCATCACCTTCCTTTCAACCAATGCTTTTGTCGGTAACACGCAAATAACCAATGCTGCCAATTATTGCATTGCTGTTTATGGCGGAAATGCAGACTTCGTCCATTGTACCATTGCCAATTGCTATCCTTTCGAAGCTCGGCGCGACGGTGCATTGTACTATAGTAATGAGTTCAACGGACAGCCGTATCCCATTGAAAGGCTTTCTTTCCGAAACAGTGTCATTACGGGATATTCAGACGATGAAATCTATGGAGTCAAGTCGGAAGCATATCCTGAAGCTGCTTTTAACTACGATTTTTATAATAGCTTGCTTGATACGCCCGAGACGGACGACGGGCAGATTGTGGGCTGCAGATGGGACAATTCAAAGAATAAGGTGTGCCGCGAAGGAAATTTCCCGAAGTTTAACAACGACGCACTTATTTATAGTTTCAAGTTGGTAAAGGAATCCCCGGCAATAGGGCTAGGCGATGAAACCGTTACGTCCATCTATTACCCCAACGACCGTTTAGGCCGTCCCCGTCTTGCCGATGGCCGTAGTGATGCCGGCTGCTATGAATTTCAAGAGACGGCCCGATAAAAGAAAACCCTCATTTTCTTTTGTATTTCGAGCAAGATGCACTAACTTTGCCTCTCAACTTGTTATGACATGTTACAAACAGCATTGGTGATTTTGCCCATAATACTTCTGTCGATATTGTTATTGTCGATACGTCTGCTCTGCGGGAAGAAAGACTTTGTCAATTCACATATCGATGGCAACAAAGCTTTAAACAATCAGGGCATATTTTGTGCCAAGCAACAGGATAGAAACCAACGTAAAAACAGCGGATTCCGCATCAAAGAACACATTAAATAGAAAAAATCACGGACATGAAACATCACAACACCCTATGGAGCCTGTCAATACTTCTTGCTTCAGCCGTATTTGCCGGCTGCAACAAACCCACTGCTCCCAAGGCTTCACAAACGGCATCACCCAAAGAGAAAGTATCGGCCAAGATAGCCTATGTAGACGTGGACTCGCTCATGAAAAAATACCAATTTTGCATAGACTATACGGAAATCTTGAAAAAGAAGACAGAAACTATACAGAGCACGCTCAACAATAAAGGACTGGCTCTTCAGAAACAAGTTGCTGACTTCCAGAGTAAAATGCAATCGGGAGCCTATACCCGTGAGCAGGCAGAAAGCGTACAAGTGTCGTTGCAAAAGAAGCAGATTCAGCTGCAAAATCTGCAACAAAGTCTGGCAGGAGAATTTGAAAAGGAACAAACAAAATACAACGATGCCCTGCGCGACTCCCTTCACAACTTCTTGAAGGCTTATAACGCCACATATGGATATAATTTTGTTATCAGCAAGGCCGGCGACAATATCTTGCTGGCAGATGAGAAGTTCAATATCACAGAAGATGTCATTAAAGGCTTGAACAAACGCTATAAGCCGAGCAAGGAAATACAGAACGCGTTGAAAAAGTAATTCAACCGCGGCTTCCTGACCCGAGAAAAGCGTTTCTATATGGGAATATCGGCGAAGCAACATGCTTGTCGTGCGAAATAATAAATGAAGAAAATCAAACGCTATGCAGGAACTGATAACAATACACTGCGTCAACAATAACCGCCAAATCAAGGTGGAAGCGGGAAGTACGCTCGAAGAAATCTATAAGCAGGCATCTGTCGAAGGTCTTGGCGATGTAACTGTTGCGAGGGTCAACAATGTTATCAAAGGCTTGGACTTCGTGGTATACACCAATAAGGATGTGGAGTTTCTCGACCTGCATTCACCTTCCGGACTGCGCACTTATACCCGTTCTCTGTTTTTCATTATGGGATATGCCATCAAGAAACTCTTTCCCGGAAAGGACTTCTGTATGGAAGCTCCCGTATCGAACGGTTACTATTGCCGGCTTGATCTCGGGCGTCCCCTTGAAGAGGAAGATATTGCCAGCATTCGTCATTGTATGGACGAGGTTATCAGCAAAGACTTGCCTTTTCGGCGCACGGTGTGCCATACGGAAGATGCCATCAAGCTCTTTGAAAGCAAAGGCATGGAGAGCAAGGTGAGGTTGCTCCGCTCGCTTCATACGCTTTATTCCAGCTATCACACGTTGGAAGACTATTCAGATTATTATTATGGTGCGTTGCTGCCGCGTACCGGCAATATACGAGTGTATGACATTATGCGCTATCATGACGGAGTGCTTGTACGCGTTCCCGACAGCAATAATCCTCTTTTTCTGAAGCCGCTCATCCAACAAGACAAGATGCTCGATATTTTTCGCGAACATCAACGATGGCAGAAAATCATAGGTCTTCGCACCATAGGTGACCTCAATGCCGCCAGTTCCAATGGCTATACTTCCGATTTGATTAATATAGCAGAGGCTCTGCAGGAAAAGAAAATCTGCCACATCGCAGAAGAAATACAACGTCGTCCCGAAGTGAGGCTCGTGCTCATATCTGGTCCGTCATCAAGCGGTAAAACTACATTTTCCAAACGTCTTGCCATACAATTGATGGTGTGCGGATATCATCCCATTGCCTTTTCTATGGATGACTATTTCGTTGACCGTGTCAAGACACCACGTGACGAAAATGGCGAATACGACTTTGAATCCATTGATGCATTAAATTTGCCAAGGCTTGAAGATGATTTGCAAGAACTCTTTGCCGGAGGTGAAATAGAACTGCCCAAATATAATTTTCAAACAGGTAAAAGTGAAGCAAGTGGCAAGAAACTAAAATTGAGCCAGCGCACCATCATTATTATGGAGGGCATACACGGGCTCAATCCCAAACTTACTGAAAATATCAGCGATTTGCTGAAATACAAGATCTACGTATCTGCCTTGACAACCATTCTGCTCGATGACCATAACTATATACCAACGACAGATAACAGGTTGTTGCGTCGCATTGTGCGCGACTATAAATATCGCGGTTACTCGGCCTTGGATACCATTCGTCGCTGGCCGAGTGTTACAGCTGGAGAACAGAAATGGATATTCCCTTATCAGGAAAATGCTGATATCATGTTTAATTCGGCTCTCCTCTTTGAGCTGGCCGGACTGCGCAATCAAGCTTTACCATTGTTGGAAATGGTTCCCGAAAACGTGCCCGAGCACAGCGAAGCTTACCGGTTGAAAAAGTTCTTGCAGTATATTCAGCCAATGCAGATTGATGATCTGCCTCCTACATCCCTTCTGAGAGAATTTTTAGGCGGTAGCTCATTTCATTATTAAAGCCATAGATAGAGTTATGCAACAGCAAAGAATTGTTTTTCTTGACTATGTGCGCGTCTTTGCATGCTTCCTTGTAATGTTGGTGCATGCCAGTGAGAATTTTTATGGTGGTGAAGGCTCTACCGATATGGCCGGGCCTATATCGTTCCTCCATAATGAGAGCGACCGCTTGTGGGTGTCAATTTACGATGGCTTCTCCCGCATGTCAGTTCCCTTGTTTATCATTGTATCCGCATTTTTGCTTGCACCCATGAAGCCCGGACAAACCATCTGGCAGTTCTACCTAAAGCGTGTCGTGCGCATATTGCCGCCTTTTTTCGTGTTTATGGTGCTCTACGGCACATTGCCCATGCTGTGGGGACAGATAGACGGTGATACATCGCTGCGCGACCTGTCACGCATCCTTCTCAATTTCCCTACATTGGCAGGACACTTGTGGTTTATGTATCCGCTTTTCAGTTTGTATCTGTTTATACCGTTTATCTCGCCTTGGTTGCAAAAGGCAACAGCCAAGGAAGAGCTTTTCTTCATCATCCTGTTTCTCATTTCCACCTGTATGCCATTTCTCAACCGTTGGTGTGGCGAAATATGGGGTGAATGCTTTTGGAACCAATACCACATGCTGTGGTATTTTTCTGGTTATCTCGGTTATCTTGTGCTGGCACATTATATTCGCACGCATCTCACATGGAGTCGTTCCAAACGTATGGCCATTGGCTTCGTGCTGATGTTTGTTGGAGCCGCTCTTACCATATGGTCGTTCTGGGTACAGGCTGTTCCCGGCGTCAACCTCGTTACACCCGAGATTGAAATAGGGTGGAGCTTCTGCACCATCAACTGTGTGATGCTTACTGCCGGAACCTTCATCATATTTACCTGCATAGACAAGCCATTGCGGTTCATTACCGATTTGTCCAAGATGAGTTACGGCATGTATCTCATGCACATCTTCTGGCTCGGAATGTGGGCCACCATTTTCAAGCAGATTCTTGCCTTGCCAACTGTGGCAGCCATCCCTGCCATTGCTGCGAGCACCTTTGTAAGCAGCTATATCACTACCAAATTGCTGTCGTTCATTCCCGGCAGTAAGTGGATTGTGGGTTGCTGATGCAGCCAATCCGCCTCAGTTCCATGTTGTGAACTTCAATGATGCTTATGGAGTAGCCAGATAGCTGTCTGGCAAGACTTGTGTCAACTTTAGAAGGTGTTGGTATCGTAGTAACAGCCTTGTTCTTTCAATAAGTTGATAAGTTGACGATAGATTGTATTGCGGCTTAATAACCCGGCATTCCCAATCAAGAACATCTGTTCGCGTGCCCGTGTCAGTGCCACGTTGAGCTTTCTGTCTACCCAATAGGATGTTTCATTGTCGTATTGTTCCAAATAGGTAGACGCGGCTAAGAATTGCAGTTGGCAGGCATGACGCACGGTAAACAAATAAAAGATGATGTCCCGTTGGCTTCCTTGAAAGCGTTCTACCGTGTCAATCGTGATGTTTTCAAGGCCGCGCACGTCTTGATTTTCCATTTCTTTTCTAATGGCAGCTATTTGGTTTCTGTATGGAACTATCATCCCAACATCGGTTGCATCCAGAGTTTGCCGGCGAGCCTTGTAGAGCGATTGCAGTTCCTTGAGGCAACGCACTGCAAAGCGGGCTTCAGCCATGTTCTGCTTGTTGTTGACGCCCTTTTCGTCTGGCAGGCAATGAAAGAATGCCATCCTGTTGGTCGACAGCGCAAGAGCCGGTTGCCGGTTGCCTGCATGAGGATAAAGCTCATTGATTTCTCGTGTCTGATGGGCAAGAGGAACGCAACGCAGGCGATTTGAGTAGAATTGCTCGTTGACAAATTTGAACAATTGAGGATGCATGCGTCCTTGTGTCTCAAGTAATGCAAACGAGCGGGTATCGTGTTGTGCCTGGCAAGCGGCAAGCAGGCGTTCAAACAGTGAATTGCGACAATTATGCAATCCCAGTTCCAACAGGCATACTTCTTTGACTGCCGATTCGTCCGTGTTCTGCTGAACCACTGCCGGCAATTGTTTCTGGTCACCAATCATGACAAAACGTCCGATGCTGTCTTGCCAGTTTCCATCCTTCCATTGGCGTGCAAAGAGCAGTCCCAGCATTTGCGGTTCCAATATTTGTGAGGCTTCGTCTATGAATGCCACTGAAAAATGCATCTTTTCGAGCAATTCTGCCTGAACCGAGATGGAAGAAGTTGTGCCAACGTATACTTTTGTTCTTGACAGCATCAACCGGAGGCCTTCAGTATTTTCAATGTGGGTGCATCTCTCGTCCAAGAAACGCTGATGATAGCGTTTGTCTGCCGTCAGCATGGAACCTATGCGGAGATAATCGCTCAGCAAATCGGGCTCTTCTTCACAAATGCGGTCAAGCATGCCGCATATTTCATCAACGGCCTGATTGGTATATGCCATAAGAAGCAGATGCTGCGTATCGTTTCGCAACTCCTCTTCAACCATATACCGCAATGCTTGGCTTGTTTTGCCCGATCCCGGCGGTCCTATTACAAAAAACAGGTCTCGGCTGCTTCGTTCCTTTTTAATCAGATCATTGAGAGCACCGTAATTCCCTTTCAGCTCCTTTTCCTCCGTGTGATATGGCCTGC
This sequence comes from uncultured Bacteroidaceae bacterium, assembly GCA_934426255.1. Taxonomy (GTDB): domain Bacteria; phylum Bacteroidota; class Bacteroidia; order Bacteroidales; family Bacteroidaceae; genus UBA6382. The sequence goes on from CAKRYD010000018.1 coordinate 38,101, forward strand.
GCCGGTTCAGCAAAAGGTCCTGCCGGTCTTCTGAACCGGTTAAAAACATATACAAAAAGGAAAACAGGCGATTGGCCGACGATTCCACCAAATCGTGTTCAACGGCGTAGCGGGCGTATTTGCTGCCAAACACGTTTTTATTGCATTGGGGATGACGCAGCCTGACGACGATTCCGTTTTCTTTTAGTTCGGAGATATTTCCCCGCATCAGAAACTGATGCCTCACGTCAGGCTTCGCCTTGTCGTGGCGGTAGAGCAATACAGCATCTCCTATGCGAAAATCAGAAAGGCACATGTCGTCTTTCTGTTCGTCCGCGAGTGAAATATAGGTGGCATCTGTCTGATTCGCATCTGTTCCCGAGATGCTCTCCACCCGCAGATTGCAGTACATTCCGCCAAGTTCGTGACGCAATTGTTCCGGCAGGTTCCACAAATCCGAAAAGGCCCGACCGGCATTGCCGGGAACGGTAGTTTTGCTCATCATGCTTTCACGGCAAAGGAATGTATAGAAACGGTAGAAGTAACTTTGCAGGACTTTCTCCCGCTCTGTGTGCGGTTTTTGGAATGGGCGCAGCAGTTTTTCCAATTCCGGCCGTTGATATTGTACCCACAGTTTCCCGACAGGCTCTGTACAAAGTTTGTCGGGGGCCAATCCCGACAAGAGTTTACCGGTTTCCCCTTCTGCGCATGCCATTTCCTGCGACACAATCCTGTTGCGTAAGGCGATGGCTTCGCGCAGCAGTTTCTTGTAGGTTTGCTCGTGCATCAGGCCGCCTGCATATTTCGAATACAGCAAATAGGTGTCAGTCCGTGATGGCGCAACGCCGATGCCATACTCCAGTATGGCCTGATAGAGCATCATCTGCACAAAATGTGCTTCGCGATGGGTTTGCCTGAATTCGTCCATTTTGCCGCTTTTCTGCTCAATCAGTTTGCTGTAATCGCTTTGCAAAAGGTCCATACGGCCCGACAGTCCCAATGCTTCACAAATGAATGAAGGCTCTATCAATGTCTTTGCCAGTTGAAAGCCGTAGTCTTGTTCCAGTTGCTCATGTACCAATTTTTGCAGGTTGGCAAATTGCTTTCGTGCTTCTTCATGAAAGCAGAAATGCTCGTTAAGATTGACCAGCGCAAACGGCAGTGGCATCTCCCTGAATGCCTTGCGAATTGAATCTGCATAGGCAGGCTCTTTGCCGGGTAGAGGGTTTATCAGATTGTCCAGAAACAATCCCGATACTTGTCCCAAAAGCGTGTAGCCCGTGTTCCGGTGCGTTTGCAGGCGGTTCAGGATATAGTTGACGGGACTGTGCCCGTATTCCTTGAAGCAGGCTGCGAGCGACGAAACCTCTATCAGGTAGTCGGGATGCACCACGATGGTTTCAGGGAGGTAAATATCATCTTCCGTTACCGTAGTCTTTAATAAGTTCAACGATATTTCGGCTTTCAGCAAGCCACCGATATATTCCAGATCCCCGTCAAAGCCTCCTTTTCTGTAGTCGATTTTTATTTGTGCGTCATTGGCCGTTTCGTCTTTTTCTGCATAGATAAATTGCTTGTCCCATTTTTTTACTTCTACGCGCAAGTAGGGATAAAAGGCTTTTCTTGAAAAGACTTTTTCCTGCCCGATTTTGGTAGGAAACAAGTTTCGCAATCGTTCCGGTATGCCGCATCTGAACACTTTCCCCACGAATTCGGCCATTTGCCTGATGTCGGACAAAAACATTATGCTGTTTATGGCCGTTTCTGACAGATGATGGCACTTGCGTCGTAGGCTCTGCATGGATTGCGCTTCGGCAGGCGTGAGTCCGGAGTGGCGACAAACGTAGCTGAGCCGCGAGAACAAGTTGGAGAAGACAGCTTGCGGCGACTTGCTTTCGCAGATGTTTTGTAAAAGCGAATATAGCGACAAATAAGATTTCGGTGTAGCCGGTAATGATGCCAGGCTGAAAAGCGTATCGAAATAGTCGATTGCCTGCAAACGTTCCGTCGGGGCTTCCTGCTGTATACTGTCAGTATGTTTGGGCATGGTCATGGGCTAAGATAATTTCACCTGAATAATGTCGTTCAAGTCTGTAGTATAGCGATGCGAGGTGAATTGCCGGTTTGAAATCTCAAAGCTGTTTCCCTGGCTGGCTATACGAACGGCACTGTCGCCCATCTTGTTGCGGATGCTGTCTAAGCTCTTCAATAGCATTTCCTGTCTCACACGGTTTACGGGGTCGAACAAGGCCGTCTGTACTGCACCGTTTACAATGCCCGACATGGTGACGCCGGCTTGTTTGTATGAAAATCCGGGGCGATAGATCTTTTTCAAAGCGGCAGCGGTAGCCTTGATCAATTCGCGCGCATCGGCTGTCGGCACATCAAATGTTATCCGTGCCGAATTGCTATATTGCGGCAGGTCAGCGCGAAAGTAGTTGGTGTGAATGAATACCGAGATTTCGGCGGCATATCCCTTTTGAGTGCGCAGCTTGGCGGCACAAATGGCTGCGAAGTCGGCAATGGCGGCACGCAGTTGTTCGTAGTCGGAAATGGCTTCGTGGAAACTTCGTGAGCGCGTGATGCTTTTTTTCTCGGCCGACATTTCAAAATCGCAGCATGGAATGCCTTGCAATTCCAGCCATGTGCGCACACCCGGCTGGCCAAACTCACGCGCCACCCGTTGTCGGTTCCATTTTAGGAAGTCGGCTGCCGTCTTTATTCCATAATAGTCGAGCTGCTTTACATATTGCCGGCCAATGCCCCATACATCTTTTACGGGAAACAGGTCGAGGGCTTTTTGGCGCTTGTCGGGCGTGTCGATAACGCAGCATCCGCGATAGCCTTTGTACTTTTTTGCGTAGCGGCTTCCCATCTTTGCCAAGGTTTTAGTCGCCGCTATCCCGACGCTGACGGGAATGCCTGTCCATCGTTCCACCTTTTCAGAAAGTGCCAGCCCGAATGCTGTAAAGTCGGAAATTCCGCTGAGGTCTAAAAAGGCTTCGTCGATGGAGTAGACTTCGATGTGTCCTACCATTCCGCGCACCACTGACATCACTCTGCGCGACATGTCGCCATACAAGGCGAAATTGCTTGAAAATACATGGAGTTCGCCCTTTTCCACAAGCTTTTTGAGCTGAAAGAACGGCATGCCCATCTTGATTCCCATCTCTTTCGACTCATTGCTGCGCGCTATGACACAGCCGTCATTGTTGGAAAGCACAATGACCGGTTTGTCGCGTAAAGCGGGATGGAACACCCTTTCGCAGCTTACAAAGAAATTGTTGCAGTCTACTACTCCGATCATTTCCGATGGCGCACCTTGTGGATTACATACGTGACGATGCCCCACACCATGAAGTAATCGTCGGGAAGTACCTTGATGGGCTCATAGGCTGCATTGGCAGGGCGCAGCAGCAGATGGTCGGGATGTTTTTCTATGAACTTCAGCGTGAAATCACCGTCGACACAGCAAACGGCCATGTCGCCATCGCGGGGTTCGAGCGACTTGTCGATTACCAGTATGTCGCCTTCGTATACGTTGGCGTCTTTCAGAGAATCGCCCACGGCCCTTGCATAGAATGTGCTCTCGGCGTGGCTTATCAAATCGCGGTTCAAGTCGATGGATTCGCCGATGAAGTCTTGGGCAGGCGATGGAAAACCGGCACGGATGCCACCTTCAGCGAATGGCAGTTCCAATGGCTGTTGCAAATCGGCTGGGTAAAGGTGAATTTCTTCCATAGGCCTTTTTTGATTTGGTTGGCAACAATCAAAAAAAGACATCTCCTTTTCGTTGAAGATGTCCTTGTTCTCTTGTTTTGAGCCTCTTGTCGGATTCGAACCAACGACCCCGAGATTACAAATCACGTGCTCTGGCCAACTGAGCTAAAGAGGCGGGTGGGCAAGCTCTCTGCATCGCGCTGCTACAACCAACTACCTTTGCTGCGGTCAAGCCCTGGAGGATTCGAAGGGAGCTAGCCGTACAGCACTTACCCGTTTTCGGATTGCAAAAGTAGTGCTTTATTTTTAATTGCAAAAAGAAAATGCGGCTTTTTTTGATGCGTCGGTGATTTTTTTCTGCAAATATTGTTTGGCGGAAGCTCATTGGAACCTGAATCGGAGGTAAGAACGGTCATTATAACTGTTGGCCGACGGCAAGATTCCTTTCGTTTGCTTGTTGTCTCGGATGCAAAGCGGATCCTTTTGGTTGAGCTCATGCAGTTTTTCCTCGGTTTCGTGCAAGGAGTCGCAGAGCATCGGATAGCCATCGGATGCCAGGATAAGTTCACCCGAATCGACATGAAACGTCCTGATGGCTGAAAGGGGGAAAGGCGTTCCGTCGATGACGGCATAGCTGTAGGGATTGTCCGGGGTGCCGTTTTGAAAAGCCTGCTGGTCATGCAGCGCGTCGGCAATGAATTTCCGTCCCAAATCACTGCGTTGCAGTTGGGATTTGATGCGCTCCCGTTCCGATTCGCTGCGTCCCCGTTGCAGCAGGTAGCACAATATGTCGGAACGTATCTGTGCCAGGATGCTGTCGATGAGCTTGTTGTTGGTGTAGGTGTGTCCGCCGAAGCGGCACTGGCAGTCACCGAAAAGCCATACGACCTTCCGGTGCAGGCTGAAGAGGGCCACGCTGGCTGTAGGGCGGATGGAGGGATGCCGTAGGGCGGCAGCTTCACCAAAGCGGGCACGGCAATAACCGGCAATGGATTGTGTCAGGTGGCATACGGCTTCTTCGGCAGAGCTGAGGGGCGGCAGCGATTTGATGGAAGTTGAAAGCAGACGTGCCGCTACTTGTCCCGGAGTTTCCGAACCATAGGCGGATGTATGATCCTTGCTGGTGGCACCATCAATGACCGCGCAAAAGCATGGGGTGACCACGATGGCGTCTTCCGTGGGGATGTCGGGTGCTTTGGGTACGAGACTGTGCTCGATGATGTCAATCAATGTTGCCGTCGTTTTCGGGAGTCTGTGTCGTTTCCCATTGCTTGTAGGCTTCAATGAGCCGGTTAAGGCCGTAGGCCTTCATCTTGTCATGATAGATAACGTCGATGCACAGATCCAGAAGGTCTTTGCAATTGCTTTTGGCGGCAATGAGGGAACGGATGTTGTATTTGAGCTTTTCAAGCACGGTTTCATCGACATATCCGTTGCTGCCGACCAATTGGTTGAACAAGGAATAGCGGCGAATGGTGCGGAAAGCGTCTTCCGAAATGTCCATGCAGTGTGTGCCTGTCTGGTTAAGTTGGATTTTGTAAGTCATAAACAGATGTCTTTATGGGTTATTGGGATAACATGCTGAGAAATGCGCCCATCAGTCTGTTGCGTGCCTCTTCTTCGTTGATGCTTTCGAATGGAAAACCGAGGGCCATAACCGTGGATTGCTTGTCGGCATAGGCAATGCCGGCGCACGTTCCGTCGGAATAGGTGAGGCAGGGAAAGGCTTCGCCCACAGGAGCCAGCCGTTCGGGATGGGTCACGGCATAGTGCCCGCGGCCTAAGGCACGAAGTATAGAAAAATTCCAGTCGTTGCCTTTTACAAGCGAGTCGGTGGGCAGGCCGTCGTCTTTGGATGGCGCATAATGCAGGATATGAGCGGCAAAATCGTGCTCGTGCCTGTTTTTCAGGTCAGAAGCAAGATAGGAACCCGAAACCAGAAGGCTACCGCCTTGTTTCAGATAGTTCTCTATCAAGGTGCGCAGTTGCGGAGTGAAAGTCTTATAGGAGACAATGCTGCTTTCGCCGCAGTCTTTTTGCAGTCCGAAAATCAGGTCTACGGCCTTGTAGCTGTTGAGGTCGATGCCGCCGCCGGTAAGGGCATCCATGCTGCATGAAGAAAACGAGCAATGCCGGTTGTGGGCAATGGCGCGGCCGTGCAGATAGGGATAGTCGAAAGTGTTGCCGGCAATCATTGTGCCTTGCAGTTCGGTATCGCTGTAGCCGAATCCATCGGGGCCTTCTCTGCGGGTTGCCGACGGGTCAAAATTGAGCTGGCGGCCGCAATATTCGGGACTTTGCCTGTAGGCAACACCGAGGTCGGCATCCAAGTCAAACCCCATGCCTCGCGAATCGTTGACAACGGCAGGTGCGCTCAGACGGGTAAAGCCGTTGACAATCATAACTTCTTTTGTGGCGTCCGAGGCGTGCATCACGGAGAGTTCTTCTGAGGGAAAACTTTTGCCGCCTTCGTTGAAAGCGCAGACCTTGAAGCTGTAGATGACATCGGAGGGTATGGAAATGGAAGCGGCTGTTGTTCCCCTGATAATCGTTCCGTTGTCGAAATCCTCGCCGTCGCGACGCATATAGACAATGTAACCGTCGGGGCATGCCGAAGGTTCCAGACTGTCTTCTGTGGGAAGCCACGAAAGCAGCACCTTGCCGTCGGGCTGCAGGCAGGCGGCAAAATTGCGGATGGGAAGAGGCTGAACCGTGCAGGGCTTGCCGTGCTGATTGCAAACGAATCTCAGAATGGCTTTGTAGATGGCTCTCGAAATGAGGAATTTGAAATTCGGATCATGCCCATATCGCATGTCGGTGAAGTTTTGATGGGAAAGCATTTCGATGATGGCCGATGGCACTTCGGGCAATCGTGTTTCGCTGTAATTGCGGTCGAAGATTTCACGTCGGGTCCAGGTGCGCCCCAGCGATTGTGACAGATCGTTGCAGACGGTATATTGCAGCAATGCGGCCAAGTCGGAAGAAGCATAGCGTGAAATGCCCGATCGGAATGTCACGGCGGCGGAGTCGTTTTCCGTGGTGTGCACGGCCAAGGTTCCAATGACTTCATTACCGGGAGCTATGCCGGCGTCGCTGTGTACGGCCACCGAAAGTTCGAAAGGAACGTGCGTGCCTTGGCTGTCGGGAATGTAGATGCTGCCACCGCCTAAATAGTTCAATGAATTGGAGCGGGCATTGATGTCGTCGGCATAGTCGTTGAAACCGTCTTTGGTGTCGAATACGGCGTCGGGCATGCCGCTCCATTGGGCAAAATAGCGTGCCCCTTCCAGATAGCGTGGCAGGCCGCTGGGCTGCTCGCTTTCAAAATCGTCACCACGTGCGATGTTTCCCATTCCGCCGCCCAAACGGACTGCATCGGCCGAGATGTTTCCTTTTTGGGAACTGAGATTGGTGAGGCTCACACTGTTTTTCGGACTGTGTCCCTTGTTGAAATGGAAAGTGCCGAGGTAGACCCATGTCCCACCGCCCATTTGCTGGTTGACGCGAATGCGGGTTTCAATGCCTCCGTGAGTTACGGTATAGACGGCATCGCTGACATTGTCGGGCAGGTTCTGGTAAGCTACATAGACGGCGTAGTTGCCGCTTTCGGCTATGCGCGGAATCCAATGGCAAGAGGATGCCGACGAGGCATCGTCGGTTGTTGCGATGCGGCGTGCCGTACCATCGAAAAAAGGGTTCTCGTTGGTAAGGTAGGTATCCTTTAGACAGGCAAAACCGTTTTGTGGAGATTTTTTCCATGATTCTTTCCCGTTGTGCTCCATATAGGTCTCTTTGTCACCGGCATCGTTGTCGATGATTATTTCGCGCGTCTGCCAGTCGCGTTCACGGGGCGTATACACTATAGCACCGCTGTTTTCGAGCATGGGAATGATGTAGGGCACCACAACCGACTGTGTAAACAAGTCTTCTGTGGTGCAAAACAAGGCCGGTCGCTGCCATATCCAATTGCCGAGCTTGCTGCTGAAGTAGCGTCCGTGGCTGGCCCATACGGCTAAATGTCTGCCTTGCAAACCTTGGCCGGGGCGGTGGGGCGAAGACAGATTTTCATGCCATGGATTGTCGGCATAATTGTGGGTCCCCCAAAGACGTTCGGGATGCTTGTTGTTTTGCATCAAGTTGGGAATGAGCGAATCAATTTCCAGACCGAATGCGAACAGGCGCAGCCTGTAGTCGTTGTAGGGCGACGGGAGCGATTGGCGCAGCCGGTGGTAGATGGCTTTGTTGATGTCGGGTGTAAACAATTGGGAAGAGAATCCTTCGTTGCCATATACATCCAAGGTATGTGCGTCCTCGTCTAATTCGTAATCATCGAGGCCGATGACGAGTTTCGGCCTGAAGCCGGGCAAAGTGTAATCGGAAAAGAAACGCTGCAAGGCTTTTTCCAATGTGGTTGCATCGTCTTTGACGGCCTTTTGTGAAGGCAATGCCGGCAATGAAACGCTGAAAAGCAGGAGTAATAGCGCAAATAGACTAAACCGCTTCATTGTCAATGGCAAACTTCTGAGGGAATCTGGCGCATTTCCCATATGGTGCATAGTAATTGCATATATCCTTGAAATCTTTTTCAAGGTTGCCACTCGGTATAATCTCGCGCGTACAGACGATGGTCTTGTTGCGATAGTCCAAGGCATACAGCTGAATGGGTATTCCGGCTTTCAATGCAATGAAGTAAAAGCCTTTTTTCCAATGACGCGACAATGAGCGGGTGCCTTCGGGCGTGATGGCGATGTTGATGTTGTTGCAGTGGCGCACGTAGTCTGAAAGGCTGTCGGTGAGATGGTGCTTGGAACCTCGGTTGATGGGTATGCCGTCCATGTGGCGGAGCAAAATGCCGAGTGGCCAGAAGAACCAATCTTTTTTCATCAGAAAATGGGATGAAAAGCCCATGCTTTTACGATAAAGAATACCTAAGATAAAATCCCAATTGCTGGTGTGAGGGGCAACACAAATGATGCTTTTTTTGCGCAAAGGGATGGTTACGTGTAACTTCCATCCCAGAATTTTATAAAGGATGATGCTGCAAAGTTTTCTCATGAAAGAAGGTGTGTGATATCAAAAGCGGAGCAGAATGTCGGCAGGACTTTCCATAAGATGTTTGGTGCGCGCTTCTATTTCGCTGCGTTTCCCTTTTTGATAGTAGCTTTTTACGGCATTGACAAATTCGGGGTGGGTTTTCCCAAATACCATGGAAAGGTCGCGTAGCCACAGTTTTCCGTCTTGGATAAAGGGGTAAACTGTCGTTGACCCCTCGGGACGTATGCCATACCAGGCGGCAGTGACATCCTGTGGCGAACGGCGTGAAGGCAGGAACCAACGGTAGACGGTTCCGCGTCCGGCCGATGAGGCTACAACGCCGATGAGGCGCAGTTCGGTGTGCTGCTTGCCGAAGATCAGCGAGGGTGTTGCTATGCGGCAGGCTTCCCAGCGCGAACAGCCGTTGATGGGAGACTCACCGGCGTCGAGGCTGATGGATGAGATGGCTGTGTCAGGATATTGGGTGAGCTCTTGCGTTGCAGGATTGGCCAAGGGACATGGCAATGATGGCTTCCAATTCTGAGAAGGGAGGCAGAGCCGTATGGACTGGCCGTTTTTGAGCATGAGTGTGACGCGAGGCAACGACTGCGATTGAGCTGTGGCGGTTGACATGGATAACAGCAAAAAAACTGCTGTCAAATGATTCCTGAACTTGTACATGTCGCTTTTGTTTCTTTTTTTTGGATGTGATGGATGCAAAGTTACGCTTTTATTTGCTGTATCTTTGCAGACGAATTGATTATTATGCTTTTTTCAATGAAGTATCTGAAGTGTTTTCCATTGACGCTGGCATGCGTGGCTTTGATATGGTTTTTGTGTTTTTGCACTCCGCCATCGACTTCGCTCGATGAAGTTCCTTTTATTGACAAGTGGGTTCATATGGCAATGTATGGAGGGACAACGAGCGTCTTCTGGCTGGAGTATTGGCGCTTTGAGGCGGCAAATAAGAAATGGTCTGTGCGAAAGTTATTGGCTTTGGCTGTTGTTTTTCCTATATTGATGAGCGGCTTGATAGAATTGCTGCAGGCCTATTGTACAGGAGGACGACGTAGTGGCGATTGGATGGACTTCTTGGCCAATTCGTGCGGTGTACTGTTGGGACTGGTGATAGGACTGACGGCCATGCGGCATTTGGCTCATATGCTGCCCCGCCGAAAGTATTAATGTGACCGGAAATCATCGTCACCGTCGTCATCAAAGTCGAATGCTTCGGTGTCGATGTAGACGGGAGTGGTAAACTGATCTAAATCTCTTCGCTCTTTCTTGGTGGGCCTTCCCGTGCCTTTTGCCCGGTCTATGAACCCACTGATGCGGCTCATCTCAAGCAGTTCATATTGTTCGGGAGGTGTGATGTTGTCGAGGATTTCAGGCAAGAGCTTGGCACCGACACGATGTTCGATGGGCTGTTTGATGCGGAATTGATAGGTAATGGGTGGTTTTCGCACTTCAACGATATCACCCTCTCTAACTGTGCGTGCCGGCTTTAGGCGTTGCCCTTGCATGGTGACTCTGCCGTTTTTGCAGGCTTCAGCTGCCATGCTTCGGGTTTTGTAGATGCGTGCTGCCCAAAGCCATTTGTCTATGCGTGCTTCATTGCTCATTTTCCATTGTATTGGTTCATGGCGGTTTGTATGCCCGACAGGCAATAAGTGGCAATCATGTTGCAGGCTGTTTCTACACGTTCGTCCATGCGGGCAAGCTCATCATCGCTAAACCTGCCAAGCACCCAATCTACCTGGGCACCACGGGGAAAGTTGCTGCCTACTCCGAAGCGCAAGCGGGCATATTGGTTGGTGCCGAGACATTGTGTGATGCTTCTAAGACCGTTGTGGCCGCCTTCGCTGCCTCCGGGCTTCATACGCAATGAGCCAAAGGGCAGCGAAATGTCGTCGCTTACGATGAGTATGCGCTCAAGGGGAATCTTTTTCTTTTCGGCCCAGTAGCGCACTGCGTTTCCGCTGGCATTCATATAGGTGGAGGGCTTAAGAAGTATCAGGCTTTGGTTCTTGATTCGTGTTTCAGCTATAAAGCCGTAGCGTTTGTCCTGGAAAACAATATTGGACGCTTTTGCAAGAGCGTCCAATATTCTAAATCCCATGTTGTGGCGGGTTCCGTCGTATTCATCTCCGATGTTTCCCAAACCTACAATTAGGTAGTTCATCTTAATTGTTTGAAAAGTTTTTCTATCCTACTGCTTGATTAGCTGTTGGCAGCTGCGGCTGCGGCTGCAGCTGCGGCTGATGCAGCGGCACGTGTAGAACGGACGGTGCATACGAGAGCCTGCTTAGGGGTGACAAGCTCAAGGTTGTCATACTGCAAGTCGCCAACTTTGATGCTCTTGCCAATTGTGAGAGCAGTTACATCTATGTGCAGACGTTCGGGTATGTTCTCGTAGAGACCAAGTACTTTCAAACGACGAAGATGGCCGAACAATGCGCCACCGGCGCGTACACCTTCGGCATGACCGGTGAATACAACGGGCACTTCCATGGTGATGGGCTGGCCTTCTGTGATTTGGTAGAAGTCTACGTGGAGAATATTGTCTTTTACGGGATGGAATTGAATCTCGCGCATTACGGCTTTGCATTTCTCACCGTCAATGTCTACGTTTACGACAAAGATGTCGGGTGTGTAGATGAGCTTGCGGATGCCTTCGAAAGGCACTACAAAATGGGTTGCTGCGACATTGCCGTCAGCGTCCTTTTTGCTACCATAGATAACGCAAGGAATGTTGCCGCTCTTGCGCAGGTCACGAGATGCTTTTTTACCAAAATCTGTTCTTTTGGTTCCTGTTAAATTGAATTCTTTCATTGTCTTTTTAAGTGTTACTCTAAATTAGTTGAAAAGTGCTAATTCGCCATCACACGATGTGAAACCGATTTTGCCCGATGGGGCTGAAGCGGCTGCAAAGTTACGCAATCGTTTCGGTTTAAGCAAGAAGATGCGATATTTTCCTTCTTAGTTCGTAAAAAAACATGGCGTGGCCGCAATAGGAATGAAAATAAATACCTACTTTTGCAACAAATACAAATCATCGATTCGGTTGCGGAATGATTAATAGAGAAATAGCAAGATTGAAAGTCGTTCAATTGGCATATGCTGATTATAAAAACGGTGGTAAGCAGATGGATGCAGCAATGAAGGAGCTGATGTTCAGCCTCTCGAAGACATATGATTTATATCATTACCTTTTGCTGCTCATAACGAACATTACAGATTATGCCGAAAAGAAGTATGAATCATTGGCTGAACGGCTCAA
>CAKRYD010000019.1 GCA_934426255.1 uncultured Bacteroidaceae bacterium
CTTAAATAATCTTCAAGGAAAATCTTGCAGAAAGGAAGGACTGAATCAGACCATTCTTACTACCGCTGAATAGTTACGAGTCCTTCAGAATGTTTCCATCCACTTTTCCATCAGTTTGGGCCACACCGCACCTACCTTGGCAATATTGGCACGAAGGCCGTAGCCATGGCCTCCGGTTGGATAGAAATGCATCTCAACCGGCACTTTATGGTTACGCAGAGCCTGGGTAATGACTAACGCACTGTTGCCATAATCATCGTCGGCCGTCTGAAAGACGAAGAACGGGGGAGTGTTTTCCGTAATGGTCAGTTCGGGAGTTAGCGTGTGGTTTTCGCCTAAATCCATGTAAGCAGGATATATCAATCCCACAAAATCGGGACGGGCCGACACGCGGTCTATGTCATCAACGGCCTTATAGGAACTGATTCCAAAGCGTGTGCCTGCACGTGCAGAAAGGCTTGCTCCGGCAGAAAAGCCCATTATTCCCACTTTTTTACCGGGGTTTTCGGCACGTACCATCCTAACGGCTCTTTGGGCATCCTGCAGCGCGCCATCGCGATTGTCGGGCACTCTGTAACGCAGCACATAAGCCGTATAGCCAAGAGCATTGAGCCATTGTGCTATTTCAGTTCCTTCGTGATTGACAGCCAGGATGCCATAACCGCCACCGGGACATACGATGATTACTTTATCTCTGTTTGTATTCTTAACCTTGAACTTTTCAAGCGTGGGTACTGGCATCTGCTTTATACGCAATATATCGTCGTTGCCCATTTCCTGCTCCATAGAGCCTTTGCCCAGCACCACATCGGCCGGGCGTTTTTCGGGCCAGACATTGACTACATTGTCATTTGCTTTCACTTGCATCATCATTACGGACATGAATAATAATATCGCCTTTTTCATTGCTTTCTTGTTTACGTACTGCAAACTTAAGGAAAAGTTGCGTCATGGCAAAAGCATATAACAGAAAAACAGGTGGCTCAACAAGCCACCTGCCCTCTTCTATGTTCTTGATAATGTCTTATCAGAAATTCCAAACGAGACCGAATCTTAGGTCTGTTCCATCGAGCTTCAAGCCAAAACCGTTCTGTCCGAAAAAGGTTTCTGCGGTGTTGTCGTCAGCTGTTCTATAGCCAAAGAATCCTACATGAGCGATAAAGCTCAGCTGTTCGGTGAGATTTACTGACACACCGGGCTTCAAACCTACTTCCCATGCGTTTTGAGCATCGCCGCTATGGTCATTCACCTTTGTCTTATAGGTGCCGAAGCCAAAACCGCCGTCGAGGAACAGGTTCACGTTGTTCAACTTCAACCATGTGTAACGTACATAGGGAGATACAACGATTGCATTGACTTTTGTGTCGACTCTGCCGCCGAGATATGAATAGGCGTAGCCAATAGTTGTACCGATAGACAGATTCTCATCCAAGTTATAGCCGATTTCAGGAGCAATCTGGAACGTTGTATTGTTGGCTCCGTCCTGCCAATCACGCCAGAAATTCATCTCACCACCCAAGTAAACTTGAGCACTTGCTGTCACGGTCATTACAGCTGCGACCAATACTAATAATAATTTCTTCATCTTACTTTGATTTTAAATTAAACACTATGTTTTATCAATCTCAAAACTGGTGCAAAGTTAGTACGTTTAATGGGCATGTATTCTCTCTTGGATGAAAAAATCGGTTCTATGAGGAAGTATTGACCAATATTATCGAACTTTCAGCAAAGAAAGCCGCTGCATAGGGACGGATTCAGTAGAAAAGACGGGCTTTCCGAGCTCCTTGCGGACGCGGCCTTTTGGTTCCTTTCACGCGATTGCCACCCATTGTGTTGATTTTGTATTGAAATCCCAGCATGAAATAGTCGCGCAAGGCGGCCGAACGTGTGTCTGTGATGGTTAAGTTGCTGATTCTCCGCTCCACTTCCGAGCGTTGATGCAATATGTCGAATATCTGAAAGGTGAGCAGGCCTGCGCTCTTCTTGAGGAAACGCATGGACAGACGTGCATTCCATAATGCAATATTTTTCTGAATGTTGGCCGAATATCCGTGACGGCTTGTGAAGTTTATCGACGAAGCAAGCTGGAAGTTCAAGGGCAAGTCCATTTGCATCATGGCCCGCAAATGGTAGTCGAAAGTCTCGCGCTTATTGGCTGTACGGATGCTGTTGTCAATCTTATAGTATACCAGGCCTGCACTAATACCGGTTGAAAATGTCTCATAGCGATAGCGCAGCTGTAGGTTTTGGCGCAGGCGCAAGCTGCGTGTGTGGTTTTTCAAGGCATATGCCTGAAGTTTGTCTACGTCATCGGGCTGCAAATCCTGGAAATCCGCATGTATGCCTGCCAACAGGAGTTCATTGGATGTCAGCGGTGTGGAATTGTAGTTGATGTCGTCACTCATGTCCATCTGCGTAGATGTGGAAAGGCTGAGCCGTTGCAATGAATCGAGTGGTGTGTTGAAATTCAGGTTACTACGCAGGCTATGACGGCCGTCAACATTCATCAGTTTGGAGACGCGTATGCCCGACGAGGATTCATAGAGCGACATGTTCGACACTTCATTGCTTACCACTGCATAGCTGAAGCCGGCCGACAAGCTGCGGTGGGTTCTTTCTCCGTAATGGTTGAAGTTGGCTTCCATGCGGTTGGTAAATGAGGGTTTCAGTGCCGGATTGCCATAGCGCACGTTTTGGGGATTGGTCTTGTCGATAACTTCCTGCAGGTTTTCTATGTCGGGCTCATTGCTGTTTCCGTGATACCTGACATTCAGCGATGTGCGTTTGCTGAAACGATAACGAAAGTTCAGGCCGGGCGACCAGCTCAACACGTCTTGTGTGACAAGTCCCTTATCCATTTTCGGCCCGAAGATGTAGTTGGTTGCATTGTGACGGGGATTGACATTGATGCCGTAACTCAGGTTTACCTTCTTCGACACGTGGCGCATGTTAAGGTTGAATGTGTGTGATATATAGGTGTTTTCATTGCAAGAGCTCAAGGAGGTGTCTACGGGGACAGTGGCCCAATCCACCTCAGTAGCATCAAAACCCACAGAGTCGGCACGGGCATATTCCACCTGATAGCCATAACGGTTGGCACGAGCATGGCGATAGCTGTAATTATACCTGAACTGCAGAAATGCGCCCTTGAACACGGGTTCACTATAGGCTACCCCCACGCTGTAGTTCATGCTGAAGCGATCTGCGGCGGAGTGGCGGTTGTAATTCCTATTGCGCCGCATCTGCAAGTAGTAGGTGGTGATGTTGCGGGAATAGGAGTTCGACGCAGACGAACTGTAACCATAGGATGCGTTCACAGCCACATTGCGACCTGTGGGACTTAGATGCCGTGAGGCATTGAGACGGATACTTTCGTTAGAGCCCTCATTGTCTGAAGCACTGGCCGAAAGGCGTTGATTGATGTCTACTGTATCTGCATCCATTCTGCCGCTCCAGCGTTGGGCCGAAGATTTGCCGGTGGTCCAATTGTCAGTCCTGAAATAGGAAAAAGAGGGCTGGACATGAAGCGAGGTTAACGTGTCGGGTTTCCATTCCCATCTAAAGTCGGCACTCAGTTCGTTGCGGCGGCGGCCGGAATGATTTTCGTTGTCGTTGTAGCGATAACTTGAGTCACTGTAGGATGTTTCCGAATGAGACTGCGAGCTGTTTTCCGCATCAGTGTGGCCATATCTCACGTTACCCGACAGGCGATATTTGTCTTTTTTGTCCTTTGCATATGTAATGCCTGCCGACTTGGATGCCGTGAATCCGGGCCGGGCTGCTCGCGAAAAGTTCATGGCATCGTTGCCTTTTTCAGAGAAACCGGGGTTATTGATGTTGTTCATTCCTCCCATGACCGACAGTTGTCCGTCTCTACGAAAGCGATTGACATTCAAAGCTGTGCTATACCTATCATCACTGCCGGCGGCACCGCTTGCCCTGCCTACGAGGCCTTTTAGCAGGTTAGGCTTTACCACGAGGTCGATGACATTGTTTTCCACTCCGTCGTCAATGCCGGTAAGACGCGCCTGTTCGGATTTGCGGTCGTAGGTCTTTATACGTTTGATGATGTTGGCCGGAAGATTTTTCAGTGCCATTTGCGGGTCATCACCAAAGAACTCCCTGCCGTTGACCAACACTTTGCTATACTCTTTTCCATTGATGGTTATCTTACCGTCGTCGGTGATTTCTGCTCCGGGTATGCGTTCAATCAGGTCTTCCACCATAGAGCCCTCGGGGGTTGGGTAGGCATCTGCGTTATACGAAACCGTGTCTTCGATGACTGTAACCGGTGGCAGACTTGCAGTGACAACAGCCGCATTGAGCATCAGATCGTCGGGCATCATTTTCAGCACGGGAGCAGAGACTGCACGACGTGAAGCCGTTACGGCGAAATTGACAAAGCCTTTTTGGTATCCCACCATCGAATAGCTCATCACGTAGTTGCCCGCAGCCAGACCTGCAATGCGATAGTTTCCCGTGGAATCGGTCACGACTCCGGCACGGAGAATACTGTCGTTGGCCGTCATCACTCTCATAGAGATGCCGGCCATGGGCCTGCCTTCATCATTGACCACACGGCCTTGAATGCTTCCAAGGGTATCGGTTGCAGCAGGATTGAATGCAGCCACTTGGGTCACTAACTGCAGCATGACGCTAAGCAAAAAAACACGCTTGCACCATTTTGCAAGCATGATGACAGTTGCTATGACTGGGGTTGATGACATGAGTATTTACGTTTCGTGTTACCTTTGACTGACCATTTAAACATGATGAAGTTTAATTCGTCCAAACGATGTGTATAGCTTGTGCGTGCGATGTGTACAGATCGCAGCATGCGATGCGTCAAGTTGTGGCATGCGATGTGTACAGGTTGCATTGTGCGATCTGTACACATCGTAACCTGCAATGCGGCACATTGCAACCTGCGATGTGTACAGATCGTTTTCTCAATCTATACAGACCGAAATACGCAATACATATATACCTAACAAACAACATCTTGGCTATTAATGCAGCACCACTGCCATCAGAAGTTCCAAAACAGGTCTACAAAGCCGAAGAAGCCTTTCGCCCATGGGCGAAAGGCTTCTTCACTTATGTCTCTGACAGGCATTTTCAGTCTGACGTTGCAGTGGTTTCGGTCTCGGGAGCCTTGTCGATCAAGTCCATGAACTGGTCGAGCTTCGGTGTAATGATGATCTGCGTGCGTCTGTTGCGCTGCTTGCCCAGTTCGGTATCGTTGGAGACAATGGGATTGTATTCACCACGTCCGGCAGCTGACAACCTTTTGGGTTCCACTCCATAACGTGTCTGCAGAGCCTGTACCACGGAACTGGCACGCAAACAACTCAAGTCCCAGTTGTTGCGGATATTGGGACGCGAGATGGGCACAGGGTCGGTATTGCCTTCAACCAGCACGTCATAGTCGCGATAGTCCTTGATGATTTTGGCTATTTTGCTCAGTGTTTCATCGGCACGGTCGTTGATTTCATAGCTGCCCGACTTGTAGAGCATGTTGTCGGCCAAGGAGATATATACCACTCCTTTCAGCACTTTCACGTCTACTTCCTGCAACTCGTCACGGGTCAGACTGCGCGTCAGGTTGTTGGTGAGCACCATATTCAAAGAGTCGCTCTTGGTCTTTGCGTCTACCAGTTGCTTGATGAAGCGGTTAGAGGCATTGATTTCATCAACCAGCTTTGATATATTAATGTTGCCCTGAGAGTTTTGACGTAAGCTCTGATCCAGAGAGCCCTGCAGCTTCTGATAGTCGGATCGCAGGTCGTCAACCCGCTTCTTTTCATCTTTCAAACGCTGCTGCTCAGCTGCAATTCTGTCTTGTAGGTTCTTTGTGGTTGCATTGCACTCAGCCAACTCTACGCGAGTATCTTCATTCAATTGTTTCAGTTTGGCATTTTCAGCCTGCAAAGCCTGAAACTGTTTCTTACTTGCGCAACTACTCACAAGTATAGTTGCCAACAATGTCACTAATAATAATGATTGGTGTTTCATCTTTGTATGTTTTGCACAGCCCTAAGGCTGTATGTTAAAGTAATGAGGCGCAAGTTACACATTTTCGCCTGTTGATGCATCACAAAGAGCAGAATTAGAGTCTGTTTATGCTTTATTTAACTTCTGAGGGGCACTAAAGTGCGCTATTTGACATCTTTAGATTGCTTCTTGACCCAAGAATAATAGGTTTGAAGCTCTGCACCTACCATGCGCATGACATAGCCAAGCAATGCCACATCGTCCAGGAATCCGATGCCCGGCAACCAGTCGGGAATGATGTCGATAGGGGTGACTACATAGATGAGCAACGCTACAATCAAGATCAGCTTGGCAGGATTATAGGCTTTGTAACGCCCGTGTGAAATGTCGTTTACATAGTGATAGAGCAGCAACAAATCTTTGAGCACAGAAGCCAAAGCACCGTTGTTGAACATGCGGGCCACGAGACCTAAAAGTCCGTCGAGCCGTTTCTTGTCGGCCAGATAGCTTTGTGCCTCGCGAAACCAGTGGCCTTGCTCGAACTCATGGAACAGTCTACGTCCTGCATCCACGGGATTGAAATTCTTTTTCCACCTCATCATTGCTACAGTCTTTCGGCTTATGAGCAGCAGAACAGAATGATCAACTGTGCCGTCAAGATGCGTAGGAACATGGAAAGCGGATAAACCGTAGAATAGCTCACTGCAGGTGCATCGTTGTTGGCCAAATCATTTGAGAAGCCAAGCAAGGGAGGGTCGGTGTTGGAACCGGCAATCAATCCCATGAAAGTGAAATAGTTCAACTTATATCTGAGGCGCGCAATCACACCGATGATAAGTATCGGAACAATTGTTATGATGGCTCCCGTCCATACATATTTAATACCGTCGCCGGCAATCAGAGTGTTCCAGAAGTTGGCACCGGCCTTTATGCCCACACTTGCCAGGAACAGGATGAGTCCCAGTTCGCGCACAAAGAGATTCACACTGGTGGTTGTATACGACACCAGATGCAGCTTGTAGCCATAGCGGCCGATGAGGATGGCCACGATCAAGGGGCCTCCGGCAATACCAAGCTTCACAGGATTAGGGATGCCCGATATAGTAATGGGCAGGCTTCCCAGCAGGATGCCCAACAAGATGCCAATGAAAATAGGTGCCATGTTGGGGGTATTCAAACGCTTTACCGAGTTGCCTACCAGGTCGGCCACACGCTTTACCTTGGCTTCTGTGCCCACCACCATCAGGCGGTCACCGATCTGAAGCTGCAAATCCCTATTGGCAAACAAGTCCATGCCTGAACGGGTGAAACGGGTGATATTGACACCATAAACAGAGTTAAAGTGCATCTGTCCGAACGTTTTGCCTTCTATTTCGGGCTTCGTCACCACTACACGCTTGGAGATAATCGGAGAATGGTCTTCGTCCCAGTCCATCTGAATGCGTTCCCCAAGGAATGCCGTAATGGCCTCTGCATCATCCTCGGCACAAACAATGCGCATCTTGTCTCCGGTGCAAAAGAGCGTATCGTTGTTGGCCTGCAAAATCTGGCCGTCATGCTCAACACGTGTGCAGACAAATGTGCGGCCAAGGAAGCGGCTTACATCAAACAATGACTTGCCGTTGAGCGACTTGTTGGATGCAACTATGGTCATATGGAAAGGACGGGCATGGGGATTGGCATCCATCTGCTTTTGTATGGCATCCTCTTCTGACTTTAAGGAAATGCGCATAATATAGCGGATGGCAATGGTAGCCCCTATCATTCCGAGCACACCCAAGGGATAGGCACAGGCATAAGCCGATGCCAGCTGATGGCCGTTCATTGCATCTTTCAATGCCGCATTGTTGGCAAAGACCTCGGTTAGCGTTTCGTTGGCGGCACCAAGACCGGGAGTATTGGTGACCGCACCGCAGAGCACACCCACCATCATAGGAAGATTGGACGGATTGTTGGTGTCGAACACCAGAAAATAAAGGGCGAACATCACACCCACATTCAGCAACACAAGCGTCATGGCCAGCATATTGAGACGTATGCCTCCCTGCTTGAAAGACGAGAAGAAGCCGGGCCCCACCTGCAGACCTATACAATAGACAAAGAGTATCAGGCCGAAATCCTGCACAAAATTCAAGGCCGCAGCAGGACAGGCAAAGCCTTCTTGCGTCTGTATGCCCAGCATGTTGTAGACATGACCCACGACAATGCCCATAAAGAGGACAAAGGTTGTACCCAAAGATATTCCGCCTACCTTGATTTTACCTAACTTGAAACCGCACACGATGACGATGGCGTAGATAAAAACAATGTGAGCCGATGATGTAAGATTCGTAAACAGCGATTGTATCCAATCCATATTTGTGGCTATAAAAAATTCGGGTGCAAAATTACGACTTTTTTATATTTGGCAGACAATACGCCTACAAGAAAGTTGGTCTGCAAGGAGAAAAAAAGCGAACCAAGAAACTTTCTACTTGCTCAAGCCAGATGCCAAAGCCCTTCTACCGTCGAAACGTGGTGCTCTTTGATGCCTTTTTCATCCATCCAACGGCGGGTTTCAAAGGTCTTGAGGCCACCGGTATTGTAGCCTTTACCTTGATCGTTGTTCCAGACCCAAGTAGGCGTAGGCCACAGACAGACACGGAATTTCACCGTCTTGTAGAAGTTTTCGTCACAACCTCGCTGCCCGTGATGGGCCATCTGCATATAGTCGCAATCCAAATACTTGGCATAAGGGCCATTCAACACTTTATTGCCACACTCGACACCGGCATCACCAAGAAAAACCATTGACTTGCGCTTGTCCCACACCCTAAAGATGATAGACGAATTATTATAGGTGTTCATGGGCAAATCTTCATTGGCCACGCCAAGCACCTTCAGGTTCAAACCGTCAAACTTCAGCTCCAACCCCGGCTCGCGCATATCCGTTACAGGTATGGATGTCTCATCCAAACGTTTATAAAACTCATTGGCATAGGCATCATAGGGGCTTTCCATTTTAAGCAGCCTTTGTGACAGGCGCGAATGATATATATGGTTTATCTTCAACCCGTTCGGCTGTCTTAAAATCTCGTTGAGGGCTCCCATATGGTCACCGTGAGGATGAGATATGAACCAGGCTTCCACTTCATTGCCCAATGCTCCCAGAAAGCCGCGCAGATAGGGAACTTCCTTGTCCACACCGCCGTCCATCACCAAGACACGGCCTTTGTTGGTGAGGAACACATAGGAATTTCCTATGGTATTCACCTGTGAAGGTATCTGCCACAAAGTAAAGCCGGCTCCCGACTCCGCTGTTTTTACAACCGACTTGCGGGCTTTTTCGGCTGCCTCTGCCGGTGTTCCGGTGGCGATGGCTATGCCACCCAATGCCACACTCTTCAAAAAATCACGTCTATCCATAGTATTTTCAGTTTTTCAAGAACTTGGTGGAATGTGGACGACCGGCAAACTGCCAATTGACAATATAAGTACCGTCGGGCAATCCACTCATATCAAACTCCTCATCACCTCGGAATGAGCCCACACAAATGCCGTTCAAGTTGTAAACATATGCCTTGAACACCAATTCAGACAAGTTATTGGCATTGAAGTGAAGGCAATGACTCGAAGGCGAATACGAAAGCACATAATCCACCTGCGACTCAATATCACTGATAGATGTCGCTCCTTCAGGCTTGGGACAAGGAGCTAACGTCCACATACGACCGTCATTGGTGGCATCGAGTGCACTTGACGTATAGCCAAACAGGCTGTTACCATCTGTCGAATAACTGTTGTAATTGGTCAATACGTTTTTGGTCTGCTCATTCACCAGGTTGTAGTATATCCTCTGGTGCGAGGCAAACGTCCACAACTGCCTTTTGTCTGTCTCGTCAGGTGGCAAAGTAATGATTTTTGTGCGTGTCGTTGTGGCACCTTCATCAGCCAATGCCTTTCCCGTACGTACGTTTATCAGCATGTAGGCATCCTTCACAGGACGTATCTCCCACATTTGGGACCACTGGTCTTTCTTGACTCTTCTCAAACAGGCTGTCGTTGCATCGTCGGTCGAATCGGAAAGGGCTATTAGGAAATTGGTCAGTTTCTTGTTGTATAAACGATAATAAAAATTCGGGTTGTGTTCAAACTCAAAAGGCGCGCGGTTGCCAAATTGCTCATCGATATAAGCATTTCGCTTGACGATGAACTCTTTCAAGTCATCCACATATTCTTCGTAGGTATCATACAGATATACCTCCAGATGGGTTTGAGCCGAAATACTCCAACCGGCTCCACCTTTCGATTTTGACGCATAGTTCAATCTTATCGACTCACCCATCTTGTGGATTATCGAATCGGCATAGCCTATCATCAGATTATTCAAGCGGTTATCCTTGTATAATTTATGGTAAGCCTCATATTGAGCCTTTTTCCACCATTTATCAGTCTTCAGGCGATCAAACCAATTCTTGAAATAGCCACCGCCAAAATCTATATCTGCCATCAACACATGCGTCACATCGCCATTGTCACCCCGGCGCGTGTCATCGTTGAACCCAAGATCAAAATCCCACACAGGACCCAGATAGAGCTTGTTATCACGCTTTTGCTTATAAAAATATATGCTGTAGAAAAGGTCGGTGTTGGCGCATATTTCATTCGTAAGATACCAGCCCATAAATGTTGCCGAGTCCATATACTGCCTGTAACCCTTCTTCGGGTCATCATAGTTGCTGCTTGTCAAAGCTTTCTCAAACTTGCCCACATGGTTACGTATATAATTGTACTGACGTTCATTGATTACATCAGGCTTCGGGCTATGCACCCTTACATTATTGCCATAGACTGGAGATTTGAAATAAGTCTCGCCGGCATCAGTATAGCCGTCTACCTCACAGAAATAGCCACCCGAGACATCCGTGGTTGCCGAAACAGGCTCTTCCTGTTCATATATTTCCACACGGTTCTTATGAACCTGCACTTGGTCTGAAATCTGATAATTACCCTTGAAATCTCCGTTAAGATACAAGTCAACAAAACGAGCCGCAGGGACAAAAGGCAGGCCAAACAATCCACTCACATAATTGGCCAGACCATTGCGAAACAGCAACTTTTCACCGCCATTCGACAATAATGTCCAACTCTTCGCCTTGGCATGCGGTTTGCCCAGCAAACGGGTTTTCTTAGGGAATTTGATACGATAAGGCTTCTTGGCAAAGCCCCATGAAGCATTGCCACGACCGCGTATGCCCACAGAGTCATACTTGACTACGCCTGTATCCGACACAAGTACAATTCTGCATAGTTTATAGTTTTCCTTATCAGTAATCGACTTATTATCAAAAGTCTCGATATACATCGTCTGTATGTTGGTAAGCTGCTTGTAAGTGATCTGATTGAACACAGACCCCTTTGCGGCTGACACGGCAAAAAAGGCAAGCAGGATTGCCAAGTTAAGCAATTTCATATTAACTGCAAATCTTCTTAGTATTGTTTATACGCTGTTTATGTAACTCTAAGTTGCAAAGATAATAAATAAGCGACATTGCAGCGATTCATTAGCAAAAAAACTTACAACAACTCCGCAGTTATTGCGGCAAAAGCAGCGTCAAGTTATAGGATGAATCATTAACCCGCTGTGATTTCATTTCATATACGCAGAAAAGCAAAAAAGGAAAGTAGCAAATTGAAAAAGCTGCGCTGCCTTTTCAGCCAGCGCATTAAAGAAGGATTTTCATCACTTTTTCAGTCGCATCTAAGTATGATTCGGTTTTTCTGTGTAAGTTTGTAGTGATTTTGCCGATGTGAAGTATCACAGCTGCAATGCACAAGAAAAGGGCATAGGCAATCGGCATAAGAGGTTCGACTTTAACCATCACAAATTATAAGGAATGAAAAAACTAATCTTAGCATCTTTTGCGGCACTACTGCTTGCATCTTGCGGCACCTCACCTAAAAGTGGAGAGATTGATGTTGTAGGCCGCTGGTATGTCTATACAGACGATTCGCGCACAGAAGTAGACTCCACAGCTTTCTTTGACTTCAATGAAAACCAGCATTATGCCCGACGCTATCACGATGCAGGAAGCCTTGAAGTGGGCACCTACGCCTGTTCAAACAAGACAAAAGTTAATTATGGAGACAAACCGGCCAAACGCGTAAGCATCACCACACAAGGTGGAGACCAATATTATGTAGACATTGTAAAGGACAACGACACCTACATGTTTGACATTACCTACCAGCAAAACGACAAAGAAACGATTATCTACTGCACCAAGGAGCAGAAAAAAGAAGAATCAGCACAATAAGAACAAAAAAGCGCAGAATCTGTTGCCTGAAACATAAAAAGTTGCTAACTTTGCACACGCCTTTCAATAACAAGGCGTATAAACAAATTAAATTCATATTTATGTACTTAGATTCTGAAAAGAAAAAAGAAATCTTTGGACAATACGGAACGTCCAACACGGATACCGGCTCACCAGAAAGCCAGATAGCCTTGTTCTCATACCGTATTTCCCATTTGACGGAGCACATGAAGGCCAACCGTAAAGATAATACGACAGAAAGGGCCTTGACAAAGTTGGTAGGCAAACGCCGCGCTTTGCTGAACTACCTAAAAAGAAACGATATCGAACGATATCGTGCCATTATTGGCAAACTTGGCTTGCGCAAATAAAAGGATTTAAGCCAAAATCATCAAGTAGGAAGAAAACAACATTGTTTTCTTCCTACTTCCATTTTAAACGAGCCTCACTTGCACGAAAATTCAACATGCAAAAAACAAAAGAGACAGCCGCAGCAACTGCAACCATCCCTTAATCCTTAGCAATAAAGACTTATATCACCGCCTTCTTAAAGTCATAATTTCCTTTCCGGATGAATCATAAACAGTTGCCGAGTTCCCATTTATCCGTATGGCTGAAACCGCATTAAGAGCAGAAGTAACAGCTCTCTCAATGTTCATACTAGGCCCCAACATACGGGTCATACCAATATTTGACAGCTGCAGCTTATTTCCTGAGCACTTATAAGAGCCGAAAAAACTGTTTACACTTGCATTGCCACTCATCTTTCCATCGGTGCCAAAGGATATGAACGCTTGATTCTCACCAGCATCGGTATTCATACCACTTGCCGTAAGAATATTCCACGTACCCACAATCTGCACACCAGATATTTCCTTATTAGACTTACATGCAGATAAAGCCATCAGCAAGCAACATAATAAAACTTTGATTTTCATATCAATATCAATTAAACATTTTGATTAAACACCCATAGCAACGAGCATCGGCCGTATACGTACAATAAAAGGTATGGGCATAAGAAATGCCGAAACAAAGTTCGGCATTTCTTATAATAACTAAGTGAACTTACTCCGATTTTTCTGTTTTGTCAGCCTCATCGGCAACAACTTCTTCCACTGTTGCATCTTGAGAATCTGCCAATTGCGCCTTGGAAGCAGAACGACGTCCCGCACGACGAGTACGACCTTTCTTCTTGGGAGCATTAGACATGTTATCATCAAAATCAACAAGCTCTATGAAGCACATATCAGAACCATCGTCTTGACGCATACCAAGCTTTATTATTCTTGTATAACCACCTGGACGCTCGGCAACCTTCACTGAAATCTCTTTAAATAGTTCCTTGACTGCTTCTTTGTCCTTCAAGTAGCTGAATACAATACGACGTGAGCTCGTAGTATCATCTTTGGATCTGGTAATAATCGGCTCAACATATTTTCTCAATGCCTTTGCCTTTGCTACAGTCGTAGTAATTCTCTTATGACGAATCAAAGAACATGCCATATTAGCAAGCATAGATGCCCTATGAGAAGCTGTACGACTTAGATGATTGAATTTCTTATTATGTCTCATGATTAATCTTTATCAAATTTATACTTGGATACATCTATTCCAAACGAAAGATTCAATGTATCTAAAAGGGCTTCTAATTCAGAAAGAGACTTCTTTCCAAAATTTCGGAACTTGAGAAGATCATTCTTATTATAATGAACCAAGTCTCCAAGTGTCTCAACATTCGCAGCTTTCAAGCAATTAAGAGCACGAACAGACAGATTCATTTTAACAAGCTTGGTTTTCAACAATTGGCGCATCCTTAATACTTCTTCATCGAATTCCTCATTGGTTTCCTCCTCCGCATTCTCTATTGTTATCTTATCCTCAGAGAAGAGCATGAAATGATAAATCAGTATTTTTGCTGCTTCCTTCAAAGCCTCTTTCGGACTTATGGAACCATCCGTTGTTACTTCAATGGTCAACCGCTCGTAGTCAGTTTTCTGTTCAACGCGATAATCGTCCACTGTATATTTAACATTACGGATAGGGGTGTAAATTGAGTCAATCGGCAACACATTTACCGCTGTACAAAACTGTCTATTTTCTTCAGCAGGTACATAACCGCGGCCCTTATTGATCGTCAAATCGATATGCATCGAAGCTTTCGGATCTATATGACATATTACCAATTCAGGATTTAACACTTCAAATCCGGTTAGGGACTTTCCTATATCACCGGCTTTAAAATCTGTAGAATTTTCGACGGTGATACTAACCCTTTCATTCTCGAACTCGTTTACCAATTGTTTGAAACGCACCTGTTTCAAATTTAGAATAATATTAGTAACGTCCTCACGAACACCGGGAACTGTAGAAAACTCGTGCTCAACACCTTCAATTTTTATAGTGTTGATCGCGAAGCCCTCCAAAGAAGACAACAAGATACGCCTCAAGGCATTTCCTATCGTTGTACCGAAGCCGGGTTCCAACGGACGAAACTCAAACTTTCCGTACGTTGAAGACTCTTCCAACATTATTACTTTTTCAGGTTTCTGAAATGCTAATATCGCCATGGACTTATTTTTTATTTAGAATACAACTCAACAATCAATTGCTCCTTGATGTTCTCAGGTATGTCAGAACGTTCTGGCAAATGAAGAAGCTTGCCACTCTTGATATTCTCGTCCCATTCCATCCAGGAATACTTACTATGATTGAAGCCTGCCAATGCATCTGCAATCACTTCTAAAGACTTTGACTTTTCACGGACTCCAACAATCTGACCGGGTTTAACCGAAAAAGAAGGTATATTGACAACCTTACCATCAACTACAATATGCTTGTGATTTACGAGCTGACGCGCCGCAGCACGAGTAGGTGCAATCCCCAAACGGAAAACGACATTGTCAAGACGAGACTCCAATAGTTGCATAAGGACCTCACCTGTTACGCCACCAACTCTTGATGCCTTGTCAAACAAATTTCTAAACTGTCTTTCCAAGACTCCGTATGTATACTTTGCCTTTTGCTTTTCAGCCAACATGGTTCCATACTCAGACGTTTTGCGTCGTCGATTATTACCATGCTGTCCAGGAGGAAAATTCCTTTTACTCAGCACCTTGTCCGGTCCGAAGATCGGCTCACCAAATTTACGCGCTATACGTGATTTCGGTCCTATATATTTAGCCATTTCTTAAGTATTTATCGATTAAACAGATTGATTAGACTCTTCTTCTTTTGGGAGGACGGCAACCATTATGAGGCAATGGAGTTACATCAATAATTTCCGTTACTTCTATTCCCGAGCCATGAACGGCGCGTATTGCAGACTCACGACCATTTCCAGGCCCTTTAACATAAGCCTTAACTTTCCTAAGACCTAAATCAAAAGCAACCTTAGCACAATCTTGCGCTGCCATTTGAGCGGCATATGGAGTATTCTTCTTCGAACCGCGAAAACCCATTTTACCAGCAGATGACCAAGAAATTACTTCGCCATCACCATTAGTCAAAGAGACTATGATGTTATTAAAGGAGCTATGCACATGCAACTGCCCAGAGGCATCTATCTTTACTACTCTTTTCTTTGCTGAAACTGTTTTCTTTGCCATAATTCACCTCTTATTTAGTAGCTTTTTTCTTGTTAGCAACGGTCTTCTTCTTGCCCTTTCGCGTACGAGCATTATTTTTAGTACTCTGACCACGGACAGGAAGCCCCAAACGATGACGAACACCACGGTAACAACCTATATCCATCAACCGTTTAATGTTCATTTGAACCTCAGAACGAAGATCGCCTTCAACCTTGAAGCCATCAGCAATCACTTCACGAATCTTTGCCGTTTGGTCATCAGTCCAATCCTTAACTTTTATGTCACGATTGATACCGGCCTTATCCAATATCTTCGCGGCACTACTACGACCTATACCATATATATAGGTCAAAGCAATTTCACCTCTTTTATTCTGAGGCAAATCTACACCAACAATTCTAATTGCCATATATAATATTATAATATTTGCAGTTACTAACCCTGACGCATCTTATACTTAGGGTTCTTCTTATTAATTACGAATAAGCGACCTTTCCGACGAACTATTTTACATTCAGGGGTACGCTTCTTTATAGATACCTTTGTTTTCATATTTATTTTTTATTTATATCTAAACACGATTCTACCCTTTGACAAGTCATATGGACTCATCTCTACTTTCACTTTATCACCTGGAAGTATCCGTATATAATGTAATCGCATTTTACCCGATAAATGAGCCGTAATCATATGGCCATTTTCAAGTTCAACACGAAACATTGCATTTGACAATGCTTCGAGAATAATTCCATCTTGTTCTATTGCAGACTGCTTTGACATGAGCTCTAATATAAATTCCCCTCTACTTTTTCTATTTCATCGAACGATGACATAATATCAGCTTTTCCATGATGAACAGCTATTGTATGTTCAAAATGCGCCGCTGGCTTGCCATCACGAGTCACTACAGTCCATCCATCATTAAGCAAAGTAATTTCACGATTGCCCATTGTTATCATTGGCTCAATTGCTATACATAAGCCATTTTTTATCAGCATACCATTTCCTCGATGGCCATAATTGGGAACCATAGGATCTTCATGCATTTCACGACCAATGCCATGGCCTGCAAGTTCTCTTACGACTCCGTATCCTGATCTTTCACAATGTAACTGAACAGCATATCCAATATCTCCGATCCGATGTCCAGCGATAGCTTCTTTGATACCTAAGAATAAACTCTCCTTTGTGACCCTAAGTAAATTTTTCTTTTCAAGAGAGACATCGCCTACACAAAATGTATAGCAAGAATCACCATTGAAGCCATTTAAAAGGGTCCCACAATCTACTGAAACAATATCGCCATCATTCAAAGGAATATCAGATGGTATTCCGTGTACAACTTGCTCATTAACGGACGTACATACAGAAGCAGGGAAAGGGGCTGAATAAGGACTTGGAACTCCCTTAAAAGTCGGCACAGCACCATGATCTCTTATAAAAGTATCAGCCAACGAATCAATTTGACGCGTAGTAATACCCGGCTTGATCAAACGTGCAATCTCGGCTAAAGTCTCACTTACTAGCAGATTGGCCTGACGTAGCAGCTCAATTTCCTCTTCAGTCTTTAAATATACCATACCTTTTAATTGGCACTATTTCGTGTCCTTGTTCTGCCTGCATTCAACAAACCGTCATAATGGCGAACCAAAAGATAGCTTTCAATTTGCTGTAAAGTGTCAAGAACCACACCAACCAGAATTAGCAATGAAGTTCCACCGAAAAATTGGGCGAATGATTGGTTAATACCAAACAACTTGGCAAATGCAGGCATTATTGCAATAAAAGCAATAAACAAAGCTCCTGGCAAAGTTATACGCGACATCACATTATCCAAATAATCAGCAGTATTCTTTCCTGGTTTTATACCTGGAATAAATCCATTGTTACGTTTCAACTCCTCGGACATTTGAACGGGATTTAAAGTTATTGCAGTATAAAAATAGGTAAACGCTACAATTAGAATAACAAATACCACATTATAAAGCAAGCTGTTCACATCCATAAAGCTATGCAATATATAGCCACCGCCATCCTTAGTCCCGTAATTAGCCATCGTCAACGGAATAAACATCAATGCTTGCGCAAAAATAATTGGCATAACATTAGCAGCAAATAACTTCACAGGAATATACTGTCGTACACCATTATATTGACGATTATTAATGACGCGTTTAGCATATTGTACTGGAATTTTCCTTGTCGCTTGAACCAGCACTATCGAGGCTGCTATGACTAATAGCAAAGCAATTATCTCAAATAAAAATTTGATAAGACCACCAGCTCCCGGTGAAGTAAGCGCAGTTACAGCTTCTTGCATCAACGCTTGCGGTAAACGCGCGATGATACCAACCATAATAATCAATGAGATTCCATTACCGACGCCTTTATCTGTTATACGCTCACCTAACCAAAGAATGAACATACTTCCAGCAGCAAGAATTAAAGTTGAGCTCACTAAAAACCATCCCCAATTCAATGACGGATTAATAGCCATCGCAGCCTGCCCCTTTAAATTAATTAGGTACATCGGGGCTTGGAACAGTAATATTCCAATTGTTAGGTAACGAGTCAACTGATTTATCTTACGACGACCACTTTCACCTTCACGCTGCATTTTTTGGAAATAAGGCACAGCTACAGCCAACAATTGCATTACGATTGAAGCTGAAATATAGGGCATGATACCCAAAGCGAAAATAGAAGCATTGGAGAACGCACCACCAGAAAACATATTCAACAGTGACATAAGACCAGTACTCGTTTGCTCTTGCAATTTAGACAATTGTTCAGGATCAATTCCTGGTAAAACCACGAACGATCCCAAACGATAAATTGCGACAAACAGGACTGTAATCAGAAGACGTTTTTTCAAATCCTCTATCCGCCAAATATTCTTTAAGGTTTCAATGAACTTTTTCATCTTAAAGTACAGTTACAGTGCCACCTAATGCAGTAATAGCTTCTTTAGCAGATTTAGAAAAGGCATTCGCCGACACATCTAACTTAATAGACAGCTTCCCTTCACCTAATACTTTAACCAGATGTTTCTTAGATATAAAACCAGCGTCTATAAGCGTATCAATTGTAATCGTTGTCAAGTTCTTTGTTTCAGCCAAAGTTTGAAGCAAACCGAGATTAATTGCCTTATATTCGACTCGATTTATATTCTTAAATCCTGATTTCGGAACTCGACGCTGTAATGGCATCTGTCCACCTTCAAAACCGATCTTCTTTTTGTAACCAGAACGTGACTTAGCTCCCTTATGGCCACGAGTTGACGTTCCTCCCAAGCCAGAACCAGCACCACGGCCAATTCTACGACGCGCATGCGTTGAACCAACTGCAGGTTGTAAATTATGTAATTTCATTATACTTCCATTTATATTATTCGACGATAGTCACCAAATGATGAACTTTCATTATCATGCCACGCAATGAAGGAGAATCTTCATGTTCTACGACATGATTAAGCTTTTTCAATCCTAAGGCATTAAGAGTTAAGCATTGTGTCTTAGGAGCGCCTATACGGCTCTTAATTTGTTTTATCTTTATAACAGCCATAATTTAACCTCTAAAAACTTTCTCAAGACTAACATTACGATTCTCAGCTACCATTCTGGCATCACGCAATTTTAATAACGCTGCGACTGTAGCTTTAACCAAATTATGAGGATTTGAAGAACCTTTAGATTTAGCCAAAACGTCCTTCACACCTACACTCTCCAATACCGCACGCATTGCACCACCAGCGACCAGACCTGTACCGGGAGCAGCTGGGCGAAGTAGTACTTCAGCGCCTCCGAATTTTGCATTTTGCTCATGTGGAATAGTTCCCCTCAACAAGGATACTTTTACTAAGTTCTTTTTGGCCATTTCTACGCCTTTAGCAATTGCGGCAGACACTTCGCCTGCCTTTCCCAAGCCATAACCTATAACACCCTTACCATCACCAACAACTACAATTGCTGCAAAAGTAAAAGTCCTACCTCCTTTTGTTACTTTAACTACACGATTAAGAGCAACCAGTTTATCAGTGAGCTCTTCAGCGTTTACATTTATTCTGTTTGCCATAATCATTTAAAATTTAAGTCCGCCCTTACGTGCGCCATTAGCCAACTCCTGTATTCTACCATGATATAAATAGCCATTTCTATCAAAAACAACACGAGAAATACCTGCTTTCAATGCGACTTCAGCAATTATTTCACCAACTTTTTCAGCCTGTTGTTTTTTGGGCATTTTATCCAAACCTAATGACGATGCAGACAGAAGCGTACGCCCTTCTTCATCATTAATTATTTGAACATATATCTGTTTATTACTTCTGAACACGCTCATACGAGGACACGCTGCAGTTCCGGAAATCTTATTGCGAACACGATATTTAATTCTTTGTCTTCTATCTAATTTACTTGTCATGATCTTACATTTTAAAGATTACTTAGCAGCAGCCGTCTTACCAGATTTACGACGAATTACTTCGCCAACATATAAGATACCTTTCCCTTTATATGGCTCTGGCATACGGAAAGAACGAATCTTAGCACAAACAAGCCCTAAAAGCTGCTTATCACAAGACTCCAACGAAATATAAGGGCGTTTATTTCTCTCTGACTTAGTAACCACTGAAATTTCCTTGGGCAATTGAATAAAAATCGGATGCGTATAACCAAGAGAGAATTCTATCAAATTACCTTCATTTGACACACGATAGCCTACTCCAACTAACTCCAATTCCTTCTTGTAGCCTTCTGAAACACCTACTACCATATTGTGCACCAAAGCTCGGAAAAGTCCATGAAAAGCATGTTTTTGTTTTTCACTCACTGAATCGTTATTCTCGTCCACATTGAACGTAATAATATTATCATTGATTGAAACTAAAATTGAAGGATGCACAGTCTGGCTCAACTCACCCTTCGGTCCTTTAACAGAAACGACATTACCCTGAAGCGTAACAGAAACACCAGCAGGAATGTTAATTGGCAATTTACCTATTCTTGACATTATTGTAATCCTCCTTAATTAATAAACAAAACACAAAACCTCTCCACCAATTTTTAATTCGGCAGCTTCTTTATCGGTCATCACACCTTTAGAAGTAGAAATTATCGCGATGCCTAAGCCATTAATAACTCTGGGCATATCTTTATAGCCAGTATACTTACGCAATCCGGGAGTTGAAATTCTTCTAAGGCATTTAATTGCGCTAGTTTTGTTTTCAGTATCATACTTCAAGGCTATTTTAATAATACCCTGGCGACCATCATCAATGAATTTAAAATTCAAGATATAGCCTTTATCGAAAAGGATTTTAGTAATATCCTTTTTTAAATTTGACGCTGGAACCTCGACAACACGATGCTTTGCTTGTATTGCATTACGTACTCGCGTCAAATAATCTGAAATTGGATCTGTCATATTTTCTATTGTTTAATTGATCGGGTAAGCCCGACAATATTAAAAAGTTTACCAACTTGCTTTTTTTACACCAGGAATCAACCCATTTGACGCCATTTCGCGAAATTGAATACGAGAAAGGCCAAATTGGCGTAAATAGCCTTTAGGACGACCTGTTATTTTGCACCTGTTATGAAGCCGAATAGGGTTTGCATTCTTTGGTATTAACTGCAATTTACGAGCTGCTTCATAGGCTTCAGCAGGATCATTCGACTTATTTACTATTTCCTTAAGAGCGGCACGTTTCTCTGCATACTTTGCTACTAACTTGGCTCTTTTGACTTCACGAGCCTTCATAGATTCTTTTGCCATATCGCTTATTTTCTATTTTCTTTAAAAGGTAAGCCAAATTCTTTCAAGAGTTCAAAGCCCTCCTCATCAGTTAATGCAGAGGTAACAAAAGTGATATTCATACCTTGAATCCGCTCTATCGAATCAATATTGATTTCTGGGAATATTATTTGTTCCTCTATACCTAAAGTATAATTACCACGTCCATCAAATTTACCACCAATACCTTTAAAGTCACGAATACGGGGCAATGCTATTCTTACCAATTTTTCTAGGAACTCATACATTCTCTCCCTACGAAGAGTAACACGCGCACCAATAGGCATTTTCTTCCTAAGCTTAAAATTAGCCACATCCTTACGAGAGACTGTAGCCACAGCCTTCTGGCCAGTAATTGCACTCAGCTCAGCAATCGCAACATCAACTATTTTTTTATCAGCAGTAGCTACACCGAGGCCTTGGTTTATTACTATCTTTTTTAAAACAGGAATCTGCATAGTTGATGAATAATTAAACTTCTTCATCAAAGCAGGAGCTATTCTTTCAGAATACTCTTTTTTTAGTTCTGCAGTGTTATTCATTACTTTATCTCCTCTCCAGATTTTTTTGAATAGCGAACCAACTCGCCACTCTCATTCAACTTCCGGCCTATACGAGTAGGTTTGCCTGTTTTAGGATCAACTACATTCAGATTCGAAATATGAATAGGTGCCTCCTGTTTTACAATTCCACCCTGCGGATGCTTAGCATCAGGCTTACAACTTTTACTGACCAAATTAACACCCTCAACAATGGCACGCTGCTCATCTACAAAGACTTTCAACACCTTGCCTTTAGAGCCTCTGTTCTCGCCGGAATTCACATAAACAGTGTCACCCTTTTTTATATGTAACTTACTCATTTGTTAATACGAAATAAATTATAGAACTTCAGGTGCTAACGAAACGACCTTCATATTGACAGCACGCAATTCACGAGCAACAGGACCAAAAATACGGCTTCCTCGCAATTCATTAGCTCCAGTCAAAAGAACACATGCATTATCATCAAAACGAATATAAGAACCATCCGCACGACGGATTTCCTTTTTTGTTCTTACAATTAGCGCCTTAGATACTGCACCTTTTTTTATATCACTCGAAGGGATTACGTTCTTTACAGACACGACTATTATATCCCCCACAGAAGCATAACGCCTTTTAGTTCCGCCTAAAACACGTATGCAGAGAGCTTCACGAGCTCCGCTATTGTCTGCTACGGTTAATCTAGTTTCTGCTTGTATCATGATTACTTAGCTCTTTCAACTATTTTTACTACTCTCCATCTCTTAGTCTTGCTCAAAGGACGAGTTTCCATCAGAAGCACTGAATCACCGGGGTTACATTCATTGTTTTCGTCATGAGCATGATACTTCTTTGTTTTTGAAACAAATTTTCCATATATCGGGTGCTTCTCCTTGAAAATTGCAGCAACGACAACTGTTTTATCCATCTTATTGCTTACTACAACACCCTGTCTTGTCTTTCTTAAATTTCTTTCTTCCATTAGAACAAGTCAATTATTTATTGAGTTCTCGTTGACGTAACACCGTCTTCATACGGGCAATATCACGACGCGCAATCTTAATCTTTGAAGAATCCGTCAAAGGAGATACAGAATGATTTAATACCATCTGCTCATAATTTGACTTTTCAGTTGCAAGTCTTTCTTGCAATTCATTCGTAGGAATCTGTTTAATCTCAGCTATCTTCATAATCAAGCATTTTTATCGTAATCACGTCTAACCACAAATTTAGTAGTAACTGGAAGCTTTTGCGCTGCCAAGCGTAAAGCTTCTTTTGCAACGTCATATGATACACCTTCTACTTCGAAAAGGATACGTCCCGGTGTCACAGGAACAACAAAGCCAACAGGATCACCCTTACCCTTACCCATACGTACATCAGCAGGTTTTTTGGTGATAGGTTTATCCGGGAAAACACGAATCCAAATTTGTCCCTCACGTTGCATATACCTAGTAACAGCAACACGCGCAGCTTCAAGCTGCCGACTGTTCAGCCATTCAGTTTCAAGACTCTTGATGCCGAAACTACCAAAAGCCAACTGATTTCCTCGCTGAGCATTACCTTTGCTACGCCCTTTTTGAGGCCTCCTGTATTTTGTTCTTTTAGGTTGTAACATTTTTAACTCGTTTATCGGTTATTGTTTCTTCTGCGACGTGGTTTGGAGTCTCTGTCGCTTCTTCCACGATTATTTGCACCAAATCCGCGGCTCTTATCATTCTGCTGTGCAAAATTTGGCATTAAATCTTTTTTGCCATATACTTCTCCACGGCAAATCCAAACTTTAATCCCCAACAAACCAACTTTAGTCAAGGCTTCAGTTTGGCAATAATCTATATCTGCTCGGAATGTATGCAACGGCGTACGGCCTTCCTTATACATCTCGTTACGAGCCATCTCAGCTCCATTAAGGCGACCTGCAATTTGGATCTTAATACCCTCTGCGCCCATGCGCATAGTATTTGATATTGCCATTTTTATAGCTCTCCTGTATGCAACAAGTCCTTCAATTTGACGAGCAATACTTTTCGCAACTATTTGTGCATCCAATTCAGGCTTTCTAACTTCAAAAATATTCAATTGAATATCCTTGTCTGTTATTTGCTTAAGCTCTTCTTTAAGTTTATCAACTTCTTGACCTCCCTTACCTATAATTACACCAGGACGGGAAGAGCAAATTGTAATTGTAACCAGTTTAAGCGTACGCTCAATAACTATTTTGGAAACGCTAGCTTTTGCTAGACGAGCATTCAAATATTCACGAATCTTATTATCTTCAACAAGAGTATCGCCAAAATTCTTGCCGCCATACCAATTAGAATCCCAACCACGAATAATGCCTAATCGGTTTGCTATCGGATTTATTTTTTGTCCCATACTTATACTTTAATCATTTAAAGAACCCACATGCAACGTTACATGGTTTGAACGCTTGCGAATTCGATAACCTCTACCTTGAGGTGCCGGTCTCATTCT
The DNA here is from genome assembly GCA_934426255.1 of uncultured Bacteroidaceae bacterium. Classification (GTDB taxonomy): domain Bacteria; phylum Bacteroidota; class Bacteroidia; order Bacteroidales; family Bacteroidaceae; genus UBA6382. The sequence goes on from CAKRYD010000019.1 coordinate 24,676, forward strand.
TTTTAAGGTAGCACCGTCATTAACATAAGCCTTAGTGACGAATAATTCGCCCTCATCAGCTTTTCTATCATTCTTTTGTTCCCAATTCGCTACCGCTGAACGTAGCAACTTTTCCAATGGAACTGATGCTGCTTTTTTTGAGAACCTCAAAGTACCTAAAGCACGGCCTACCTCCATACCACGTATCAAATCCACAACATAGCGCATCTTGCGTGGAGAAGACGGGACATTCTGCAAAGATGCAAAATACTGGGTTTTCTGGGCTTCTTTTCGTTCTTTAGCCGCTAATCTTTTTCTTTTTCCCATTTATTTCTTTCTTTTAATTACTGCATTAAATGCCCATTATCTGTTACCAGCATGGCCACCGAACTTTCTTGTAGGAGCGAATTCTCCCAACTTATGTCCAACCATATTTTCAGTAACATAAACAGGTATAAATTTATTACCATTATGGACTGCAATTGTATGACCAACGAAATCAGGAGATATCATTGAAGCCCGAGCCCAAGTCTTAACGACGTTCTTTTTACCGCTCTCATTCATCGATAGTATTTTTTTCTCTAACGAGACAGCAATATATGGACCTTTTTTTAACGAACGACTCATAATCTACTAAATTAACGTGTTATTTGTTACTTCTCTCTATGATATACTTGTTAGACTGCTTCTTAGGTCTCCTTGTCTTCAAACCTTTAGCATACAAGCCAGTGCGCGAACGTGGATGACCTCCAGATTGACGTCCTTCACCACCACCCATGGGGTGATCAACAGGATTCATAACTACACCTCTATTGTGCGGACGGCGTCCCAACCAACGAGAACGACCAGCTTTACCAGAGCTTTCAAGAGCATGATCTGAATTACCTACTACACCTACTGTTGCCTTACAAGCACTGAGTATTTGACGGGTTTCTCCTGAAGGCAATTTTATAACGCAATAGCGACCTTCACGAGATGTTAATTGAGCGAAGTTTCCTGCCGAACGAACCAACAGTGCACCCTGTCTGGGACGCAACTCAATATTATGCACTACAGTACCAACTGGTATATTCTGCAATGGCAAGCAATTTCCTACTTCGGGAGCTGCTTCTGCGCCTGATAAGAGTGTACTACCGACCTCAAGTCCATTAGGCGCAATTATATAGCGCTTTTCGCCATCTGCATAATAGAGCAAAGCAATACGAGCTGAACGATTAGGATCATACTCTATTGATTTTACCACTGCAGGAACACCATCTTTTTCTCTTTTAAAATCGATAAAACGGAATTTTCTCTTGTGGCCGCCTCCCATATAGCGCATAGTACGTTTTCCAACGTTATTACGCCCCCCCGTGGAATGCTTACCATAAACAAGAGACTTCTCTGGTACAGACGCAGTAATTTCCTCAAACGTACCAATAATTTTGTGTCTTTGACCCGGCGTAGTGGGTCTAAATTTCCGTACTGCCATTTCCTATTATATATTGCTATAAAAATCTATAGTTTCACTTTCTCCCAAAGCCACAATGGCCTTTTTAAAAGCATTAGAACGACCGCGAACAAGCCCTTTCTTTGTGTAGCGACTCTTAGTTTTTCCGGCATAACGGAGCGTATGTACTGACTTGACATTAACATTGTAACGTTCCTCAACTTCTTTCTTGATTTGCAACTTATTTGCTTCAGGACGCACAATAAAGCCGAACACATTGTTCTGCTTTTCAGTAAGAGCGGTCATCTTTTCAGTAACCAACGGTTTTATTATATACCCCATCTTTTCGGTTATTTAATTAATATAGCTTCAATGCTACTCAAAGAGCTCTCAGTTACAACCATTACACCAGCATCCAAAACATTATACGTGTTTAGTTGGCTTGCAGTCATTACTTTTGCCTTTTTGAGATTTCGAGCTGACAAATATACATTTTTCTCCACACCCGACAAAACCAAAAGGACTTTTTTATCACTCACCTTTAGGTTTTCGACCAATTCTATAAAAGATTTGGTTTTGGGTTCATCAAAATTAAAATCCTCTATTACAATTACCGCACCTTCTTGCGCCTTGTAAGACAATGCAGATCTGCGCGCTAATTGCTTGACTTTTTTGTTCAATTTAAAATCATAATCACGCGGAGTCGGACCAAAGACACGCGCACCGCCTACAAGCAATGGAGAATTAATATCACCGCGACGGGCACCACCACCGCCTTTTTGGCGTCCGAGTTTTCTCGTAGAACCACTCATTTCGCTTCTTTCTTTCGTCTTAGCTGTTCCTTGACGTTGTGCAGCCAAATATCTTTTCACATCTAAATAGATGGCGTGATCATTAGGCTCAATACCAAAAATTGTATCGTTCAACGTAACCTTTCTTCCGGTGTTTACACCTTTAATATTTAATACGCTAACTTCCATTACTCCTTAATTAAAACAATTGAACCTTTACAACCGGCAACGGACCCTTTCACAATTATAAGGTTATGTTCCGGTATCACTTTTAACACGCGCAGATTTTGTGTTGTAACACGATCACCACCCATTTGACCGCCCATTCGCATACCCTTAAAGACTTTAGCCGGATACGAACAAGCACCAATAGAACCCGGTTTGCGAGCACGGTCATCTTGTCCATGAGTAGACTGACCAACTCCTCCGAAACCATGACGTTTCATTACGCCTTGGAATCCATGTCCTTTAGAGGTGCCAATAACATCAACAAATTCAATATCCTTGAATATGTCAACAGTAACTGTATCTCCCAAATTTAACTCAGAAGTAAAATCTTTGAACTCGGCCAAGTGTCTCTTCGGCGTAGTTCCAGCTTTTTTAAAGTGCCCTTTCAAAGGATTGGACGTATTCTTTTCTTTCAGCTCTTGAAAACCGAGCTGTACTGCTGAATACCCATCCTTTTCAACACTCTTAATCTGAGTTACTACGCAAGGACCTGCTTCAATAACAGTGCATGGCACATTTTTGCCCTCAGCACTGAAAACGGATGTCATTCCGATTTTTTTCCCTATTAATCCTGGCATTTCAGATAATATTAATTATTACTATACTTTAATCTCAACTTCTACCCCGCATGGAAGCTCAAGCTTCATCAACGAATCTACCGTTTTCGCCGTCGAGCTATAAATATCAATCAATCTCTTATAAGAGCACAATTCAAATTGCTCGCGAGATTTCTTGTTAACGAACGTACTACGATTAACTGTATATATACGTTTATGCGTAGGTAATGGAATAGGGCCGCTTACAATTGCCCCCGTTGCTTTTACTGCCTTTACGATTTTGTCAGAAGACTTCTCTACCAACGTATTATCGTAAGACTTCAATTTGATTCTAATTTTTTGACTCATTATATATTACTCTTTCTACAAAAGGAAAGATATGCTTAAGAGTCATTCGTTAAGCATACCTTAACCTCTTCTGTTATACTAAATCTGTACGCCCTTTTACTTCTTCTAGAACAACTTTCGCCAAGTTAGAAGACATAGGAGCGTGATGATCATACTCCATTGAAGATGTGGCACGTCCTGAAGTTATCGTTCTCAAAGCTGTAACATAGCCGAACATCTCAGCCAATGGAACTAAAGCCTTAACGACACGAGCTCCTGAACGATTTGTATCCATTCCTTCTACCTGACCGCGACGTTTATTCAAGTCGCCTATTACATCGCCCATGCTTTCTTCTGGCGTAATGACTTCAAGTCTCATGATTGGCTCCAGCAAGACTGGACCAGCTTTTGCACAAGCATTCTTGTAGGCACTTAAAGCAGCAACCTCAAATGATAATTGGTCGGAGTCAACTGGGTGGAACGAACCATCAACCAATTCAACTTTCAAGCTATCCATCGGGTAGCCACCAAGGACACCGTTTTTCATTGCACTTTCAAAACCTTTCTGAACTGACGGAATAAATTCCTTTGGAATATTACCTCCCGTTACAGAATTGATGAACTGCAGGCCACCTTCTTTGTAATCCTCATCAATTGGACCGACATTTACTATAATATCAGCAAACTTACCACGCCCACCAGTTTGTTTCTTATAAACTTCGCGCAGATTGACGGTCTTTGTAATTGCCTCCTTATAATTAACTTGAGGCTTGCCTTGGTTACATTCAACCTTAAACTCTCTCTTTAAACGATCGAGAATAATATCCAAGTGAAGCTCACCCATACCAGAGATAATTGTCTGGCCTGATTGCTCATCGGTTCTTACAGTAAAGGTTGGATCCTCCTCTGCCAGCTTAGACAAGCCCAAAGACAGGCGATCCATATCTTTTTGCGTTTTCGGCTCTACAGCTATACCTATCACAGGATCAGGGAACGACATTGATTCAAGGACGATAGGAGCCTCTTCATCACACAAAGTGTCACCGGTACGAATATCTTTGATTCCCACTACGGCACCAATATCACCAGCCGAGATTGTTTCCACAGCCATCTGATGATTAGAGTGCATCTGGAACATACGCGATATTCTCTCTTTCTTTCCTGAACGTACATTATATATATAAGAACCAGCCGTCAACTTGCCCGAATAAACACGAACGTAGGTCAATCGGCCTACATACGGGTCGGTTGCTATTTTGAAAGCTAGAGCAGAAGTGTGATCATTGACATCAGGACGACGGTCTTCCTCCTCACCGGTATTTGGATTTGTCCCAACGACATTAGGAGTATCCAGCGGTGACGGCAAGAATGCACATACATAGTCAAGAAGCGTTTGCACGCCCTTATTCTTAAATGAAGAACCGCAGCACATAGGAGTCAACTTCATCTCCAAAGTCGCCTTGCGAAGTGCGCGTATTATCTCTTCCTCAGTTATTTTTGAAGGGTCATCAAAGAACTTCTCCATAACCTCATCGTCAAAGTCTGCCACCTGCTCGAGCAGCTTGTTACGCCATTCGTCAGCTTCATCTTTCAATTCGGCAGGTATGTCATCGACTTCATATTCTGCGCCCATGGTCTCATCATGCCAAAGGATTGCTTTCATCTTTATCAAGTCAACGACACCTTTGAAGTTTTCTTCAGAGCCAATAGGAATATTAATCGCACAGGGATTGGCATTAAGAACACTCTTCATTTGTTTGAGCACCTCAAAATAGTCTGCCCCAGAGCGATCCATTTTATTAACATATCCCAAACGAGGAACATTATATTTGTCGGCTTGACGCCATACAGTTTCCGACTGCGGCTGAACACCACCTACAGCGCAATATGTAGCTACAGCACCGTCTAACACGCGCAAAGAGCGTTCAACTTCCGCTGTGAAGTCTACGTGTCCCGGAGTGTCAATCAAATTAATCTTATACTGATGCTTATTCCAATTCCAGAACGTTGTCGTAGCAGCAGACGTAATGGTTATGCCTCGCTCCTGCTCCTGCACCATCCAGTCCATGGTAGCAGCACCGTCATGAACTTCTCCAATTTTATGCGTTTTCCCCGTATAAAACAATATACGTTCTGAAGTGGTAGTCTTACCGGCATCAATGTGAGCCATGATACCGATATTTCTCGTCAAATGCAAATCAGCTTGTGCCATTTCTTTTCTTTATCTTTTTTGATTAAAACCTGAAATGAGCAAACGCACGGTTAGCCTCAGCCATACGGTGCAAATCTTCTTTGCGTTTGAACGCACCACCTTGTTCATTGTAAGCATCCATAATCTCAGCAGCCAGCTTCTCAGCCATGCTCTTTCCACCACGCTTACGGGCAAAGATAATCATATTTTTCATCGAAATCGACTCTTTGCGATCCGGACGAATTTCCGTAGGAACCTGGAACGTTGCACCACCAATACGGCGAGATTTCACTTCCACCTGCGGTGTTATCTTATCCAAAGCCTCTTTCCAAATATCGAGAGCTGTTTTTTCTTCACTTTTCATTTTCTCGCCCACAACATCAAGCGCGGCATAGAAAATTTCATAGGAAATGTTTTTCTTCCCATCATACATCAGATGGTTTACAAATTTTGAAACCTTCTGATCATTAAACTTCGGATCCGGAAGGATCTGACGTTTCTTTGGTTTTGCTTTTCTCATTTTTATTTTTTATCGGTTCGGGCTGCATCTACGTTCTTCAAGCATACACTCGCTTTACTCAACCTTTCCGCTATCCCATTAGTTATTACTACTTCTTACCCGCTTTTGGACGTTTTGCGCCATACTTAGAACGGCGCTGAGTACGGTTAGCTACACCCGCAGTATCAAGAGTACCACGTACAATATGATAACGAACACCTGGAAGATCTTTCACACGACCACCGCGAACCAACACAATCGAGTGCTCTTGTAAATTGTGCCCCTCTCCAGGAATATAGGAGTTCACCTCCTTAGAATTTGTTAGACGCACACGCGCCACCTTACGCATGGCAGAATTAGGCTTTTTAGGCGTAGTCGTGTATACACGAACGCACACTCCTCGACGCTGCGGACACGAATCCAAAGCCGGCGACTTGCTCTTATCCACAAGTACCTTTCTGCCCTTTCTAACTAACTGTGAAATAGTTGGCATTTCTTTAATCTTTAATTTATTATATTCTTATTCTTCTTTTTATCGTAGTAATATAGCGCAAGTTACCACGACCCATACGGGTACAACTCGGCTTTTGGGCTGCAAAGTTACGGTTTTTTACTGAGAATCACAATATAGCCTCCGACTTTTTATCATCTCAAAGTAGAATAGCAGGCGGCTTAAAGATGTATTTAACTCTATTTAACTCGTAAAACTTCGAATTGATACTGCTGCGTCCAAATATCAACACTTTTGTTCTCTGATTTAATCTACATGAAGGTAACAGATGAAGCTACTCAAGCCATTGAGACATCAAACATTTCTACCGTTTGCAATATTTACTCAAAACTATTGGTGAATTATAATCGATAATTGGGACATTGCTGATGAAAATAGCAAAAAGATACCGAGCAATTGTAAAACCAAGTCTTGGTCCTGAAAAAAAATAAAGCACAGTCCTGCTATTTATATACAGTGAAATGATAATAGCATAGGTTTCCCGGCAACTTAGAACAAAGATTTGTAATGAATACTTGTGTCTATTCGAAGTTTGTGGCATATAAGGCCATACCTTATTGAAAAATTTCATTTGAGCAATAAGGTATGACCTTATATTTTCGTACATTTGCTGTCGCAATATATAATTCTTAGATTCATGAAAAGGCTATTATCTTTTATCGCGAGCTTTTCAATATTCATAGCAATAGTCGCGCAATCTCCTACAGAAGTCAAAATAATCAACGGCACACAGCGCCTCTTTGCTAATGGGAGTCCTTATCTTCTCTTATGTGGGGAATTACACAACTCCACGTCTTCAACACGTGAATCGTTAGATTCAGCCATGAAAACATTAAAAGCAATGAGGCTCAATTCTGTGATCACGACTTTAGGTTGGGAACAATTCGAACCGGAAGAAGGAAAGTTTGATTATTCTGTCATCGATTACACCATTCAATTGGCTGTTAAATATAACATGCGCATCGTTCTCGCATGGTTCGGCACCTGGAAAAACGGAGAATCATCATATGTGCCTATGTGGGTCAAGCAAAACACAAGAAAATATTTTCACGCCAAACAGCCAGACGGAACCAGTTCTTCTATTATTTCACCCTTTTGCAAAGAAGCATGCAAAGCCGATGCACGGGCATTTGCACAGCTCATGGGGCACATTAAAAAGACTGATACACATAAACTGATTTCTGTTGTACAAGTAGAAAACGAAGTTGGCGTATTTATGGATATGGATCACGGGAAAGAAGCCTTACAGGCTCTTAACAGCGATGTGCCACAAAAACTTATCTCATATCTGCAAAAGCATAAAAAAGTTTTGGGAAAGCGCCTGCTTCAACGGTGGGCAGAAAACGGATACAGAAAACGTGGTACATGGTTGCAACTTTTTGGAGACAATTTCGATGCACGGCAGTTCTTGATGAGTTATGCCTACGCCGAATATCTTGAAGAGATTGCCAAAGCCGGTAAGGAAATCTACGCACTTCCCATGTATACCAATTGTTGGTTGGCATCCAGTGATGACGAAAAGCCCGGCCGATGGTCACCATGCGGAGGACCGCAATCAAAAGTCATAGACATTTATAAGGCGGCAGCTCCATCATTGGATTGGCTTTCACCGGATATTTATAATCCCGACTTCAGGAATATTTGCCAACAGTATCATCGCTTTGACAATCCCCTGTTTATACCTGAAACAAACCGTACAATGGGACCGGCCTATTACGCTTTTGCCGAGCACAATGCCATGTGCTTCGCACCTTTTGCAATTGAAGACACCTATAACGACCCCTACCTGTTAGGGGAATACCAGACTCTTTCAGAACTGTTGCCCGTAATATCCGAAAACCAAGGAAAAGGAAACATGCATGGTTTCGTCAGGCAAGCCAACGATACGACTAAAGATACGGTACAATTTACCATGGGCGATTACCGGCTTGAAGTCCATTACATAAAAGGGGAAAAGAATGCACACGGCCTTATCATCCAAATAGGCAAAGACCAATTTCTCGTAGCGGGCGTAGGCTGTACCATCAAGCCAAAAGCCATCAAGCCCGGAATGGAATGTCGCATAGGCTTTGCGGAAGAAGTTGAATGGAAAAATGGTAAATGGAACACTAAGGTCGTTTTAAACGGAGATCAAACCGCGCATCATTCCTTGCTCTATCTACGTGGCAGAATGCCTAATGCACCTTATAAGAACTACGGCTTTGACATACCTGCACCATATACAGACGTATCGTCACAACGAATGCATATGCCGGAATGGCAAAATCGCTTTAAATACTCGGGCGTGTATAAAATGTCGCTATATAGTTATCCGCTGTAAACAATAAACATGAGAGGCGCCACAATCTCACCCTTTGCCAAACCTGCATACATGATGGCCAAGCCAGTAGGCTCACTATGCAATCTGGCTTGCTCATACTGCTATTATACAGAGAAATCGCACTTGTACCCACACAGCAAGAACCACATAATGAGCGAAGACTTGCTGGAGGAGTTCATTAAGCAATACATCGAGATGCAGACCTCGCCACAAGTGCTATTTACGTGGCATGGTGGAGAAGCACTGATGCGCCCATTGTCCTTTTATAAAAAAGCCATAATGTTGCAACACCGCTATGCAAACGGACGAAGAATAGACAACGCCATCCAGACCAACGGCACACTATTGACCGAAGATTGGTGCCGTTTTTTCAAGGACAACGGATGGTTGGTAGGTATTTCAATTGATGGGCCTCAGGAATTCCATGATGAATACCGCCGTTCCAAATCCGGTACACCATCATTTATGCAAGTAATGAAAGGTATACGCCTGCTCAACCATTTCGCAGTTGATTGGAATGCATTAGCAGTAATAAATGACTACAACGCCGACTATCCCTTGGATTTCTATCATTTTTTCAAAGAAATAGGTTGCCATTACATACAATTCACCCCAATTGTAGAACGTCTTCAGTCCCATAAAGACGGGCACCATTTGGCCGGGCCGTTTGAAAAGAGCGCGATGGAATTGGCCGAATTCTCAGTTCAGCCTACACAATGGGGCGAGTTTCTTTGCACTTTGTTTGACGAATGGGTAAGAAATGATGTAGGAAGTATTTTCATCCAATTGTTTGATGCCACTTTAGCCAATTGGATGAATATATCTCCCGGCATATGTTCCATGGCTGAGACTTGCGGACATGCAGGAGTCATAGAATTCAACGGAGATGTTTACAGTTGCGACCATTTTGTATTTCCAGAATATAAACTTGGAAATATCCGGCAAAATACATTAACAGAAATGATGTATAGTCAACGTCAATTACAATTCGGACAAAACAAGCTCAAACTTTTACCTTCCCAATGCCGCAATTGCAAGTTTCTCTTTGCATGCCACGGAGAGTGTCCCAAAAACCGCTTTGCACTTACACCAGAAGGCGAGCCGGGATTGAATTACCTATGTAAAGGATACAAGCGCTTCTTTGAACATGCCAGTCCCTATATGGACTATATGAAACATCGGCTGATGCACGATGAAGCACCGGCCGATGTCATGGAATGGATTCGCCAGGGAATGCCCGCTTATCAAATTACTTGTTAGGATACTTTTCGCGTATCGGATCGTCATATTGGATTTGCAGGTCATCCAATTCTTTCTTCATTTGCAGAGTTAACTTTTCCGTGCCCGGCTGGCCGTAGATATTTTTCATTTCATGTGGATCATTTTGCAAGTCATAAAGTTCCCAATGATCGATATCATTGTAGAAATGAATCAATTTATAACGTTTGTCACGAACTCCGTAATGACGTTTCACGGCATGTTCGGCCGGATATTCATAATAATGATAATATATCGATTTACGCCATTTCTTCGGATGCTCGCCACGTAATAGCGGAAGTAGTGAAACGCCCTGAATATCCTCTGGTATCGGGGCCCCGGCCAAATCTAAAAAGGTTGGTGCATAATCAATGTTTTGAACCATTTCAGTGATTTCACCACGCGCTTTGTAGCCTTTTGGCGGCAACATCACGAGGGGAGTACTTAAAGACTCTTCATACATAAAGCGCTTATCAAACCACCCATGTTCACCCATATAAAAACCCTGATCGGATGTGTAAACCACTAATGTGTTTTCCAAAAGTCCGCTTTGCTTCAGATAATCAAGCAGGCGTCCCACGTTGTCGTCCAAGCTTTTTACGACTTTCGCATATTCACGCATGTAACGTTGGAATTTATATTCGGCCAATTCACGGCCTTTTAAATTCCGCGAATAAAAGTCCTGCGACAGTGGGGCATAGAACTTATCCCAGGCTATTTTGTCCGCCATATCCATACGCCCCAGATTGTTCAAATAGACTCCAGAAAGGCCGGATTTCATACCGGGAATATACAGGTGCAAATCATATATCGGATCCATGTCCTTCAGTATGTGCATTTCTTGAGCAGCTGCGGCAGGACGTCCCTCATAGGTGTCATAAAAAGTAGAAGGCAGAGGGAATGTGTGATCCTCATATTCATTCAGATATTTAATTTCAGACAGCCAATCACGATGGCAGGCCTTGTGATGGACAAAGAGAGCAAAAGGACGGTTCTTATTACGTTTGTGTTCCATCCAATCAATGCTCATATCCGTAATTACGTTGGTCACATAGCCATGCTCACGAACGGTTTTTCCATCCATTGTATGAAAATCCGGATTGTAATAATCACCTTGTCCCGGCAATATTTTCCAATAATCAAAGCCTGTGGGCTTACTGATAAGATGCCATTTGCCGATTATCGCCGTTTGATATCCGGCTTTCTGTAGAAGCTTTGGCATTGTCTGCTGGCTGCCATCGAAAACGCTATGTTCGTTGTTCGTAAAACCATTCTTATGGCTATGCTTGCCTGTCAGCATGCAGGCACGGCTCGGCCCCGACAACGAGTTGGCTACGTAGCTGTTTACGAACTTCACGCCGTCATTGGCAATACGGTCAAGATTGGGCGTTTCAACGTTTGTCCGATCATAGCAACTCATCATCTGCGCAGTATGGTCATCGGTCATGATATAGACAATATTGCAACGCTGTGCTGCTTCAGCAGCTGTTCGCGCCGTTATGGTCTGAGGCAATATTGCCATGCCCAATGTGGGCAGCAAGATGTTTGCAGGTTGTGATAATCTTTTCATGATATTGTCATTGCTTGGGTTATCGTATATATTTAAGTCTGAGTACTTGTGTCGTATGCCAGTTATATGCAAATTCCCTTCAATGTAGCAGAGGAAGATTCGGTGATTCTTACCCGAACCGTTTCACCGGCATGGCGCTGCCCCTTGTCGAATACAACCACCTTATTTTGCCCTGTCCGTCCGTACAGTTGCTCAGCCGAACGTTTGCTGCGGCCTTCCACGAGCACTTCAAATGTTTTCCCTATATCTTTATTATTGCTTTCTACACTCAACCGGTTTTGCAATGCTATCATTTCTTCCAGGCGTCTCACTTTTGTTTCTTCGGGCACGTCGTCTGCAAAATGGCGGGCTGCATACGTTCCCGGCCGTTGGCTATACTTAAACAAAAATGCCGAATCGAAAGCACAGGCACGCATGAGCGACAGCGATTGAAGATGGTCTTCTTCGGTTTCACCACAATATCCGCAAAACATATCGGTGCTTAAGCCGCAGTCGGGAATAATGCGTCTGATGGCAGCCACCCTGTCAAGATACCATTCACGAGTATATTTTCTATTCATTGTTTTCAGGATGGCATTACTGCCGCTTTGCACGGGCAGATGAATATGGTGGCACACATTCGGCATTTCGGCTATGGCATAAAGTGTTTCATCGCTCATATCCTTTGGGTGGGATGTCGTGAAACGAATACGCATTGTCGGAACGGCAGCAGCAACAATGCGCAACAGCTCGGGGAAACCCACCACCCTTTCACCTTGTACCCAACGGTAAGAATTAACATTCTGTCCGAGCAGCGTAATCTCTTTATAGTTTTTTCCCTCCAAATCGCGAACCTCGTTTAAAATACTTTCAACATCGCGACTGCGTTCGCGACCGCGCGTATAAGGAACTATGCAGTAATGACAGAAATTGTTACACCCTCTTGTTATGCTTACAAAACCGGAAATGCGATTGCCACAAATTCGACTGGGCACTATATCCTTGTAAGTTTCCGTGAGCGAAAGTTCCACATCCATGGCTTTTTCACCATTTTCAGCCTGCGCCACAAGATCGGGCAAACGTAGATAGGCATCAGGACCTGCAACGACATCTACATGATGGTGCTCCAACAGGTTTTCTTTGGTTCGTTCTGCCATACATCCCAACACACCTATAATAAACTTGTGACCTTTTGCCCGCTCAGCATGAAGTGCGTTAAGGCGATTGATAATTTTCTGTTCCGCATTATCTCTGACCGAACATGTATTAAGAAATATGGCATCAGCCTCCGATTCTTGTTCGCAAATATCATAACCGGCCATCTTCATGACGCTTGCCACGGTTTCGCTATCGGCCACATTCATCTGACAACCATATGTCTCTATGTAAAGTTTCTTCATCAATGATAATTACCTGTAGATTTCTTCTTCATGCAAAGATAATACTTTATTCTGGTCATTTTATCCTACAAGTGTGTTTTTCATGGACGATTGCAGGCTTGTTCCAAAAAGAAAACGTAACTTTCAGCCGAAATCGCAAAACACATATTCTATGGATTATAAACTATTGGTGCTCGATATAGACGGCACGCTTCTCAATTCCAAACACGAAATTTCGCGTCGCACACTTTCTACCCTTCTGAAAGTCCAGCAGATGGGAATTCGCATCGTTTTGGCTTCGGGACGCCCGCCACACGGGCTAATAAATATTGTGAAACAGCTTGAAATGCCGCTTTACGGCGGATATGTCATTGCCTACAATGGTAGCCAAATCATTGATGCCGCTTCGGGCGAAGTGATGTATGAACGCAAAGTCAATGCTGAAGTTGTTCCGTATCTGGAGAAGAAAGCTATAAAAAACAACTTTCCCATTTTTACTTATACGGAAAACCGTATCATCACCGACACGCCCGACAATGAACATATCCGTGAAGAAGCTGCGCTCAATGATATGGAAATCGTCTACGAACCAGATTTTTCAATCGCATTGGATTTCTGCCCTTACAAGATAGTTTTGGTAAGTGATGACGAGCCGGCACTTTCGGCTCTTAACCAACTTTGGAAACGCAAGTTGAACGGTACGGTCGAATCGCACCGCTCTGAAGACTATTTCTTAGAGATTCTTCCTTATGGGGTCGACAAAAGCGGAGCCTTGAGCGTGTTGCTGGAACACTTGCAATTGGACGTAAACCAGGTGGTAGCTTTCGGTGACGGTGTGCGCGATGTTGGAATTTTACAGATGTGCGGTTTGGGTGTCGCCATGGGAAACGCGCGCAAATCCGTACAGGCCTGCGCAGACCGGACTACAGCCTCATGCGACGAGGACGGTGTGGCACAAGCATTGGAAGCAATGATTATTTCCAAATTAAAACAATCAGCCATACCTCTTGACGAACTAAACCGCCAGGCCGCACCTACATTAATGGGAGCCTTGGGCATTTGCTATACCTATGCGTCGCCCACAAGAATCGAGGCCACAATGCCGGTCAACCATCATACGCGTCAGCCTTTCGGCATACTTCACGGAGGTGCCGCCCTGGCCTTGGCCGAGACTGTTGCCGGACTTGGATCAATGGTTGTGGCAAAACCCGATGAAGTTGTCGTTGGCATGCAGGTCAGCGGAAACCATGTAGCTTCGGCTCACGAAGGCGATACGGTCCGTGCCGTTGCTACCATTGTACATGCCGGACGAAGCAGTCATGTATGGAATGTCGATATATGCACTTCGACAGGAAAATTGGTAAGCACCGTCCGCGTAGTCAACAGTGTAATGAAGAAGAAATAAAGTGACCATATGGTTTCTATCAAGATACAAGAAGATTTAGAGGGGAGCAAATTGAAACCGGTGTGCTGCGATTTTGAACGACAAGGCGGCCAATAGGCTCTGGCACACGGCACAATTATATAAGCAACAAGGCGAAGCCCACTTTCAACGGTTGACATTGGAAGTGGGCTTCGCCTTGTTGAGTGCCTATGGAGTCTAATCCATCTTAGCGGTTGTTTCCTCGTGAGAAACCGCCTCCGCCCTTACGCTCGGAGTGCTTCTGCGTTCCGGCCGATGCTGCGGGCTTACCGGATTTTGGAGTAATCTTACCGGCCGAAGGCGGTTGTTTGCCAACAGAACCGGAACGGCTGTTTGCCGACTGCACGGACTGCGGCCGGGAAGGCTGCGTTGCAGGGCGGTTCGGTAGACCGGAACGAGAGAAGTCCTTTCGGACTGATCTGTCGCTGTTTTTATAATTGTCGCGGCCGGCATTTATATTCCTGTCGGGCATCTGCGAATAACGTTCATTGTTTCCTGTACGCCCATTGCCACCGAAGCGGATGCCGCCACCTCGTTCGGAACGCTCGCCATAAGGTTTCTCTATACGGAAGCCGTTCACGTTATGAGCAGGTCGATTGTCGCGGCGGCCATCGCGTATGCCTGCAGGACGCATTGACGAACCGGGAGCACCATCAAAGCGTTTTCCGCCAATGCTGAACCCATTACGGGGAGAAGGTGGAGCAACGGGCGCTCCACGATGTGCAAAGTCTCCGTGAGGAAAGAAGTGACGCATGGGACGGTGGGCAGCCTCGTTCCATGCCCGAGTACGATAATTATAAAAATGATGGACATCGCGCACGGCATAGGGCAGACCGGCTCGCAATAACGCCGTGCAGAGGAATTCGGTAAGAGACTCGGGGGCGACCGCATAGTTTCTTCCGACATAAAGACCCGGCGACCAACCACCGACCCACGTATAAATGCCTGTTCGACGTTGCCATGCCAATGCGGTCTCAATACGCGCATTCAACCAACGTTGTTCGTAGGCACGTCGCGTATTCCAACGATTCCAAAAAGCACGATAATTGTTGCGGGAAAGGAAATGCCATTCGGCCATCAGATAGCCATTGGCACGCGACGGGATGCGAAGATATTGCAGATACATGGGATCGCTGTTGCAGGCGGGAGCTATAAACACAATGCGATAAGGGTTGCTGATGCGGATGGCCGAAACGCAATCGTCATAAAAGCCATTAAGCTCATCATACGTGGCAAACATTGTACTGGTGGGTTCAAGAAGAATCTCGAACGACAGTCGTGCTGTATAGCCGCGGTAATGTTCAGCCATATTGCGCCACCAGTGCGCAACACGCGCTCTGCGAGAGGGCGTGAACCTGCCTGAAAAGTCAGGTTGATAGGCAATAATAGGCGTAATGCCGTTGCGAACACAAAGGTCTACCTGTCGGTCAAGAAGCATCAAGTCGTCAGGCGACATGTATTCCTTGGAAAGCGCGATGCGCACATGCTGTATACCGGCCTCACGGAAGTCTGAAACGGCATTTTCCCAGTCTTGCGAAGCATATTCGTTGGCATCTGTCCACCAATCGACGTCAATGCCGCTACCCAGCATTTGCTGATAGCGTGCAGGCTCTATCCTATCAGCCTTGGCAGAAATCGTCCCGACCAAAAGCAGGAAGAACAAAGTGTAGATGTAATGCAACTTTTTCATGGCTCTGTATTTTTGTTTCTTATAAGACATCCTGGCATTAAAAAAGTTTCATTGCTGTGGAATTATTGACCAATAATACGGACATAATGAGCCAATTTCATAGCCTGCGCACATCAATCTCCCTCAGCCTTGACTTCTTGAATCGCTTGTGCTAAAGCATGAATGTATCCCTTGTGGAACTTCAAATCTGGCTCCATGTAATTACCTTCTCCCCACTCATTCCAAGATTTTAAAAACACAAGCTGGTTATTTTTGCGCTTGACCATACGTAGGACTTCTTTTGCATATCGTTTGAAAAGCTCTGGCGTCGATCCCGTGAAGATGGCCGCCCGGTTCTTGCTGCGTGGAGAATGATCCCAATTGGGAATCAGCGAAGGGAAAAAGTTCTCTTTCGAGTCTTCTTGCTCATTGATAAAATGCCTGACGGCATATTTGTAGGGGATTGCAACCCTCACATGCTTTAATTTCGATGAAATACGTATAAGGATCTTTTGAAACAGACTGCAATCAAGATACGCATTGCCCCAACGCTCTGTACAAAAATTGTTAAAGCCTTTTTGCTTGTAAACAGATGTATTTTTTCCTCCCATGATAATTGCAACAAAAAATATGTCGGCAATTCCGGCTTCCTTTGCCAATTTGTTCCAACAGGGAATGAAATCAGACGGAAGAAGATCCGGGCTGTGTATGATGAACAGTGGTCGTTTATCTTTTCCTATAGTAATGTATCTGGAGTCCTTGAATGCTTTCAATGCATAAGAGAAATGCATCTCATAATCTTTCTCACCAAAATAGGATTGCTCCATTAGGAGCTTGTCTTTCGTTGCATCTTTATCCCAAAGCTTGGCTTTCCAAGATTCATTGGCCCAGCCTAAACAAAAAGGGAAGTCAGGTTTTTTTGTTGCAATTACTTCATCGATGATTTCATTCATCAGTTGCTTGCCGTTGCCAAACCAATAGTGCCAATAACAAAAGCCATAAACGCCAGCTTCCTTAGCAAGAGCAGCCTGTTGTTCTCTGACTTGAGGCAAACGTAAATCATAATAACCCAAATCTGCAGGAACTTTGGGCTGATAATGGCCTTTGAAAAGAGGTTTGGCTCGCCCTACATTTGTCCACTCAGTAAAGCCTTCCCCCCACCATTCGTTGTTTTCTTTGAAAGGATGATATTGCGGAAGATAAAATGCAACGATTTTGGGATCGAATGCGCTCATAAAATTACTTCTTGAATATTTCTTTGATACCGCCCAAGCTTCCCAATACACTTGAGGCCTCGTAAGGAATGTAAACGGTCTTGCCATCTTTGCCGCTAACCATTTCCTTTAATGTAGCTATATACTTCGTTGCAAGCAAATAGGACGCCGGATCTGTCTGGTTGGCTTTCACGGCTTCTGCAACAAGCTCTATAGCTTTTGCCTCGGCATTGGCTTGCAATATTTTAGCTTCAGCTTCACCCTGGGCCTTGAGTATTTGTGATTGTTTTTGAGCCTCGGCCTGGTTGATGAGACTTTGTTTTTCGCCCTCTGACTGTAGAATCGCAGACTGTTTCTCACCCTCGGCCCTCAATATCTCGGCACGGCGCGAACGTTCGGCCTGCATCTGTTGCTCCATGGCATCACGAACGGAATCGGGAGGAGTTATATCTTGAAGTTCTACGCGGTTGACTTTAACACCCCACTTGTTAGTAGCATCGTCCAGCACAGTCCGTAATTTCGAATTAATAATGTCGCGCGAAGTAAGGCTTTCATCCAATTCCAATTCACCGACAACATTGCGCAGCGTAGTCTGGGTCAGCTTTTCAATGGCGTTGGGAAGATTATCTATCTCATAAACTGCCTTTACCGGATCCATAATCTGGAAATATAGCAAGGCGTTAATTTCAGTTACCACATTATCTTTAGTGATGACACTTTGCTTTGGAAAATCGTAGACTTGCTCCCTGAGATCAATCTTGCGGGTATTCTTGATAATGGCGTAGGTCTTGCCATTTGCCGCCTGGTAGGAAATGCGAGTACATATCTCGCGTGAACGGTCAATAAAAGGAAGAATAATGTTAAGCCCTGAAGCCAAAGTCCGGTCATAACGTCCCAAACGTTCAATTACTTCCGTCTCAGATTGAGGAACAATCTTGATCCCTTTTGATATTAGCACGATAACAGCTAATACAAGGATTCCTAAAATAGTAAGTGCACTCATGATTTTATAGTTTTAGAAATTATCTGCTGAGGATTTGCCCGATGAGATGTCATTGATGCGCTTTACACTGAGAATAATGCTATCGATTCCTTCAATAACAACCTTTTCTCCAATCTTGACAGGCTGATTGTCCGATGATACAGCCTGCCAATTATCGCCATCAACAATTACCCGTCCCGGACTATGTTCTTCAATTGGCTCCACTACATTTGCAATACGGCCAATAAGAGCCTCTGCATTGGTCTTGGGACGTGATTGGCTACGTTTGTCCAATCGATTGAGCAAAATAGGACGGATGAAAATAAACAGCAAAAGAGAACTGACTGCAAAGCCTACGACCTGCCATATTTCATTAAGTCCCAAAAGACTAACCAAAGCCGCCACAACCGAACCGACCGCAAAACATAGCAGAGCAAAAGTTGAAGATATAACAACCTCCAAGACAAAAAGTAATAATGCTATGCCCAGCCAAACATAAAACGCCATCATTATTTTCTATGATATAATTTGCCTTACTCTATTTCCACTGATAAAGCATATAATTGCCGGCTGCGAGGTTTACAGTCTGTACGCCACCGGATGCGACCTTGACAGTTTTCCCTGTTGGAAGCACACGTTTTAGTCCTTTTTCCATTCTAATGGTCACATTTTGTGCTTGATCAATGTCTCGGTTGAGTATCATCAAAAAATGATTCCGGCCATTGACAAAGTGCGAAACCAGCACACCCTGTCCGTCAGCCTCTACACTGTGTATTTTCGAGGGTAAAGTTGTAAGCCTCTTCGTTCCTTCGGGGATGTTTTCACCTGTATGACTTACATCTAAAGACTTTGCACCGAGAAATACCCATGCCAAATTTTGTATTTCGCGATTTAAGTTTTTCACCATATAATAAACATGCGTGCGTTTACCTTGGTCATCAATCGGGGCATTGTGAAAATTCCAAACAGTTGTTCCGGGTGTCCAATAAGTAAAATATTGAATGCATTGCGCTCCATAAGCAAGTGCACTGAAAGCCTCAATGCGCAAATGAGCATCGGTAGGTATAGGATAAGGGTCATGAGCTGTAGACAAGCAGAATGCCCAAAAAGGCTGACCCACACGCAACCCCACACGTCGCACATTCTCTAAATTATCATAGAATTGAGATCGAAGAATTACTTTTTCGCCTTCTTGGATAACAGGATAAAAGTCATAAGAAATTTGTGACAAGTTAACCTCGTCTACGAACCTTTGCACATATTCTTCATAGGTTTTTGTTCCTAAATCTTTAGGTGACACAATACTTGGCAGCAAATTCAGATAAACTATATGGTTAGGATCGGCTTTATATACGCGATCTCGGAATGCCCGCAACTCAGAAAAGCCTGACGCAACGGGCTCATCGCGAAGGAACCAACCGGCGACCATCTTATCGTTTTTAAAACGGTTTACAGTCTCTTCTGTTTGCTTTTCGAGCTCGCCACAGGTTACCATGAGTTTTACACCAGTATTACGGCAGGCTTTCAAACCTTTAGCTACATCCTCGGCAGTACCAAAATGCGAAAATGAGATATTAAACCCCGCATTACGAAGTTCTTTATACCGTTCTGGAGTCAGATTTTCATCACCTACAATAGAATACCAGGCCAATATTGGAAATTCCTTACCCGTCGGATTCTTATACGGTTTCTTCTCAACGGCATAGCCGCCTTGTAATATTGCTATTGAGCAAAATATGGAAATCAAAAATCTTTTCATATAAAACAGATTCAGAGATTATAAAACGTAGTAAACGCCTGCACAGCATAGTCTTGATCTATAACAGCTCCTGTTTCCCGAATACTGTGCATCGCCCATATGGCATTGCCCATATCTACACCGCGAAGCGGAAGTTGCGCTGTAAGAATGTTGCCTAAAGTAGAGCCTCCAGCTATATCACTATGATTTACAAAATATTGAAACGGGACATTTGCCTTATTACATATCTCAGCAAAAACAGCCGCCGATTCGGCATCTGTTGCATATTTTTGATTTGCATTGTACTTGATTACAGGGCCTTTTCCCAACAATGGATGATTTGTCAAATCTTGCTTTTCTATGTAATTGGGATGCAAGCCGTGTGCATTATCTGCCGAAATCATAAATGATCGTTCAACAGCCTGGAAAAAGTTTTCAGGCGTACCACCTTCATTGAAATTAATCCGTTCTAACAAGCTACGTAACACTGGAGAATGTGCTCCTTGCTTTGTTCCACTTCCTGTTTCTTCATTGTCAAATATGGCCAGTACCTGTGTTGCATCAGAAACTTCACTATTACGCAAAGCTGACAAACCAGCATGAACCATTGAAAGGTCATCTAAACGTCCGCTGTTGATGAATTCATTATTAAGCCCAACAGTGCATGCCGGTGTAGCGTCATATAAATACAAATCGAAATCCAATATATCTTCCACGGCAATGTTCAACTCTTTTGCGACAAAACGAAGAAGGAGATTATTGTGTTCCAACTCATCTTTTATATAGCCTAGAACGGGAAGCATATCCTTTTGTTTGCTTAAAGGATTACCTTCATTGACAGAACGATTAAAATGAATGGCCAGATGGGGTATAATGAGCAATGGACGTTTGATGTGCAAAAGGCGCGTTACAGGGCGAAGTGGATTACTGCCCTTCATGACAACACGACCCGCCAACGACAAAGGCCTATCAAACCACGTATAAAGTATTGCTCCACCATATAATTCTGTGTTTAAGCTTATAATACCACCTTCTTTTACAATTTCAGGATGAGGCTTGATGCGGAAACACGGGGAATCACAGTGGGCTGCAATCAATCTGAAACCCACTTCGTGAAAAGGTTTGCGTCCCTTACGAAAAGCATAGAGCGACGAGCCATTTTTTGTAATATAGTAACCTTTCCCTTCTTCTAATTTTGGAAAAGGGTATGCACTATCAAGCTCAACAAAACCGGCAGCATTAAGCCTGCCCGTAATGTATTTTACAGCTAAGAAATTGACAGGTGACGCATCAAGCAGCGCCATTAAATCATTGATAATTGTTGTTCCCATTTTACTACTTCTTGTGCGATTCAACCCAGCGACGAGCATTTACGAAAGCTTCTATCCAAGGAGTAATTTCGTCTGCCTTACGTTGCAAAGGATAAGTACCGCATTGCCAAGGATAGAAAGCACGCTCTGGGTGCGGCATCATAGCAAGATGACGCCCGTCTGCACTACAAATCCCGGCAGCACTATAATCAGAACCATTAGGATTTCCGGGATACTCGTCATATGTATATTTTAGCACTATGTTATACTGATCTTCAGGTAATGGTAACGAAAAACGGCCTTCTCCATGAGCAACCCAGACACCAAGTTTGTTTCCACTTAAGCTACCAAGCATTACACTTCTATTTGTCTGCACGGTTAATCCCAGATATGCGCTTTCAAATTTACCGCTAACATTATGCAACATCCGCGTCCGCTCCTTCTGCTCAGGATTAACTAAATTGAGTTCCACCATAAGCTGACAGCCATTGCATACGCCAAGAGAGAGAGTATCCTCGCGCGCATAAAAACGATCAAGAGCTGCTTTCGCTTTTGGATTGTAAAGGAACGCGCCCGCCCAGCCTTTTGCTGAGCCTAACACATCTGAATTTGAGAAACCTCCACAGAAAACAATCATATTGATATCATCTAAGGTCTCACGCCCTGTGATAAGATCTGTCATCATAACATCTTTCACATCGAAACCGGCCAAATATAAAACATAGGCCATCTCACGCTCTCCATTCGTTCCCTTCTCACGAATTATTGCTGCACGAATTCCTGATGGAGTTCTGCGATCAGGAGATATGCCGTATTGTGAAAGTTTCCCTGTAAAGTTTTTGTTATAAGAGAACTCTACCGG
>CAKRYD010000020.1 GCA_934426255.1 uncultured Bacteroidaceae bacterium
AGTATTTGGATGATATTCACGGCTATACTGATGCAATCCATACTTTTACCACTCAATTTGAGCAAGAAGCTAACCGACTGCATGTTTTGGAAGAAATCCAACAATATTTCATGCGTCATAAAGCAGAAATCGCGAAAGATTCGGCAGATGTGGATATAGCTTTGAGAGGTGCCCTTCGTACGCTAAAAGAAACTGCCAACACGAATGCGAATGAGCTAAACTCCACATTGGTTCAACAAGCCGAAGAGTTTAAACGTATTATTGCAGATGAGAGAGAGTCTTTTGAGAAACTCAATGCCGAACTTCGTACTAAATTTAGTGCAGAACTCAACCAAATTCCTATGTTGCAAAAGCAACTGGCTGAAATTGCTGGCATACCAGACAAACTAGATAAGTTGATTGACCGTATGAAGTGTGCTAATAGTGCATTGGCTTCGTCAGTTAACGAGACGATGGAACGAACCACTAAAGAACTTACAGCCGCTTCTTTTCATGATAAAGCTTCTCCATATGCCACACCGCAGGTATTGTCTGGATGGATGAAATGGACAATTGTAGTTTCTGTAATACTCATTGCTTTAGCTTGTATCTCGAACACAATATACAACATCTGGTTTGCTGAAGATAATTCACCATCTGTCACTGCTACCATAAGTGAAGCGGATGATACAGACTCTATCATGAACGCTCCAATCAGTGTTGATAGCGTAGAGACACAACCTGTTCAACACTCGTCTATACCGTCCACATCACAATTAACACCTAACAACCAAGTATAAAGCACCCATAATCCATAATACGTTTAGTTTATATGGCAGAGAAGAAAGAATCCTTTTTTTGGACAAGTTACTCTGATTTGATGACGAGCCTATTCTTCATCATGCTTACACTCTTTGTCCTTATTATCGTACTCTTGCATAAGCGTATGGAAGCGACGGAGAAGCAACTTGAAGAAATCAAAAAAGTGGAAGCATCAACCAAGGAACTTGGTCGTTCAAAGAACTTTGCGTATAAGGCAGAATACAAGAAATACGTTCTCGATGTAAGATGTTTCTTCAAAGAAACAAGATATCGTCTTGCAGACCTGCAAGCAGATACAGCAAGACTACATAGGGCTGGTACTGAAATCAAGGAGTTTCTTGATAAAAACGAAAACAATCAGTACTTGCTCATCATTGAAGGGCAGGCTTCGCGCAATTCACAAAAACTGACAGATGCCAACTACGACTGGAGTTTCCAACGTGCGCTCACACTGATGAAGTTCTGGAAGGATATTTGCCACATTGATTTTGGAGCAAACTGCGAGTTTCAGATTGCTGGTAGCGGTGACGGTCGATACAACTTTGGCTACACAGGCGGTGAAGGCACCGAACGTTTCAAACAGCTTGATGCAACTCTCATGCGTGAAAGAGGCTCTAAGGAAATTGACAATCAACGCTTTGTCATTCACATAATACCCAAAAACATTATTGAAGATGCTGAAAAAAAAGAAAACTAAATATTGTGCTGTCATACTATGCTTGTCTGTATTGCTTTTTGTATCGTGCGCTCACAAGTCTGGCCACCGTCGCGACCGTGAACGCCCTGGCACTATGATGGCTGACCGTTCAGACAGGAAGTCTTCACGCTCTGCTTCTCGTAAGAGTAAAATTGTGAATAAACGATCCAACGACAAACTTGAAGGGTCACAAATCTTTGAACGCTATGGCAGTGCTGTGTTCATGGTATTCACGACAGACGGCTCTAATGCTTACCAAGGTTCAGGTTTCTTTATTGACAACGAAGGTCTTGCAGTAAGTAACTATCATGTTTTCAAGGGAACTGGTATTGGTCTTGAGCAAATCAAACTTGTAGGGAGCGATGAAGCCTACAAAGCTACTGAGGTCATACAAAAGAGTGAGCAAGAGGATTTCATTTTATTCCGAGTAGATTGTGAAAACACAAACTACATCCCCATTGCTACAGACAAACCTAAAATCGGTGAGAAAGTGTATGCTATTGGAAGTCCTCGCGGTCTTGAAAACACCTTCTCCTCAGGTGAGGTGTCTCAGTGGCGTGCCGACAATCTTATGCAAATTAGCGCACTCATCGACCATGGTAGCAGTGGCGGTGCTCTTATCAACGAATATGGTGAGGTAGTAGGCATTACGTCAGGTTCATTTGCTGATGGTTCACAAGCAAACCTAAACTATGCTTGGAGTATTGATGCCGTGAAACCATATGTCAAATAGATTTATGGCAACTTGATGCACATATATAATATAATTTGATAAATCTATAGATTAAAGACATAAAGATGATGAGTGGTTTAATAACAAGATTGGAATTAATGAAGTATAGGCATATCAGATATTTGAAAGCCATATACATAGTCGCTTTTATTGCGTTGACAAGTGCATTATTTTCTTGTCAATCAAGGAAAGAGAAGAAAACCAACAGTACGGAAAAGCGCTGGCTTACGTTTGAGAACGATTATTTCTCGCTGATGTATCCCTGCAACTATTATATAGACGGTGATTTTACAATAGGAGCAGACAATTTGCAGAATACTCCTGCTGACTCTACGATTAATCCGATCAATGAAATTGATGTGGTTCCTTATAATCTGACAAAAGAAACGCCATGGTTGCACATTGTTTTATCGAGATGCAAGATTCACCTGCCACTCCGTGACTTTATGCAAAACTCTATCGCCTTTAAAGGTATGGGTGAAGAAAAAGTGCTGCTGTGCTCGGATGTTGACAGCGTCTCTCTTGCAGGATTACCGGCATTGGCCGTCACTTTTGGCCATCTTCAAGCACCCGGAGATACCTTGGTGCAACGGCAGTATATTGTGCAACTGCCCGACTATAAGCTGTATTATATCAACATAGAATGCAGCAGCGAAATAGTGCGTGATCCGGATAAGATGGCTCCGATGTTCAAAATATTGGATACATTGAAATTTAAATAGGCGAGGCATATTTGCCGTCGTTTTTGATGGGTTCCATGTGGATGACGACGTGCGTGGCAGGGCCGTAGGCGGCTTTTAGGCGTTGCTCAATGTGGGTGGCATGGCGATGAGCTTCATAAAGCGACAGGTCGGCGGGCATGCGGATGTGCATTTCTATGGCGATGTGATTGCCCAGGCGACGGGTGCAAAGATGGTGCATGCCGCTCACGCCGGGTTCGCTTTGGGCTATTTGCATGATGTTTTTTTCGACATCGTCAGGGAGGCTTTGTTCGAGCAGGTCGCCTGTGGATTGCCGCAACAGCCGGTAGGCTGCCTTGATGATGAATATGCTTACGATTACGGCTGCTATAGGATCCAATATGGCCCATCGGTTGCCCAGCAGAATGGCTCCGCCAATGCCGATGGCCGTTCCTATGGATGACAAGGCATCACTGCGGTGATGCCAGGCATTGGCCATTACGGCAGGTGAATTGGTCATGCGTCCCACCTTTAGTGTAAAGCGGTAGGTCCATTCTTTTAGTGCGATGCTTATGAGTGCGGCCCCAAGTGCAATGAGGCCGGGAGGTTCCGGTTGCTCGCCGCGGAAAGCCTTGAAGATGCTACTCAGGCCGCCATACAATATGGCTATTCCTACTGTTGCGAGAGCTATGCCTATGATGGCCGTGGCCAGCGTTTCGTATTTTCCATGCCCGTAGTCGTGATCCTTGTCCTGAGGCTTGTCGCTCAGGTGTACGAAGAGCATTACCACAATATCGGTCAGGAAATCCGTGAGCGAGTGGGTGGCATCGGCTATCATGGCGGCCGATGAGCCTAAAATGCCGGCCGTATATTTGAATACTACGAGCAGCGCATTTATCAAACTGCCTTGAAGGGTTACTTTGTAGATGGCCTTTTCGCGTGTCGTTTCGTCCATTATACGTGATTTTGTTCTTGTTAGGGTGCAAAGATAGGGAAAAATGTGTTTGGTATATGTTGCGTGCAGGTTTTTTGACGAGCCTGATGAGACAGTTGTTAGTGTAAAAAGCCCTAACTTTGCACGCTGAATCAACGAAACAAAGTATAGATGAGAAAAACAACATCATTGTTCAGCGTGTTGCTTCTGTCATTGGTCTCTATATGCTGTTATGCGGGAGGCCATCTGACGAACACGAACACAAGTATTGCTTTTAACAGGAATTTTGCCCGTAATGCCACATTGGAACTTGACGGAGCTTATTCCAATCCTGCCGGTCTTGCCTGGCTTGGTGACGGACTTCATTTGGCATTCAATCTGCAAAGTGCCTATCAGAAGCGCAATATCGAGGCTACATTCGCTCCTTTTAGCATGAATGCCGACCATCCTGCCGGTGAAGACGGGAAACGCAACTTCAGAGGTTCGGCCGCAGCTCCTGCCATTCCTTCGGTGCAGGCAGCCTGGCAGAAGGGTGATTGGACGGTTTCGGCCAACTTTGCCATTACCGGTGGGGGCGGCAAATGTTCGTTCAACGAGGGACTGCCATCGTTCGAGAGTCAAGTGGCCATGATTCCGGCCATGCTGACGCAAGCTGGGATGAGCTGCGATGCATATTCGCTTGATACATATATGTATGGACGACAATATGTATATGGCTTGCAGGCAGGGCTTACGTGGCGTGCCTTTGACAATTCAGAAGGGCAGGGATTGGCCTTTCATGCCGGTGCGCGCATGAATTATGTGTCGAACAAGTATACGGGCTATTTGAAAAGAATCAGTGCACGCATTAACGGACAGATGACCGAATTGAATCCGTTTTTCGGTGCTGCGGCCGGCGAGGCTGCGGCTTTGGCCTCCCAATACGAGACGGCTGCCTTGCAGGCCAGGGCAGACAACAACGAAGCTTTGGCACAGCAGTACGAGGCGGCCTCGGCTGCTGCCCGTACCAAGGCCGGAACTTATGAAGCATATGCAGGTGCAACGGCCGACAAGGAGCTTGATTGTTCGCAGTCGGGATGGGGACTTACTCCGATTATAGGTGTCGACTACAAGATGGGCCGGCTTAATCTGGCAGCTCGTTGCGAGTTGAATACACATCTGAATATTGAGAATGATACCAAAATCAATACTACGGGAGTGAAGGCCTATGACAATGGTGTCAATACGCCTAACGACCTACCGGGCATGCTTTCACTGGGCGCGCAATATGATTTTTGGTCGAAGTGCCGTGTCATGGCCGGTTACCACTATTATTTTGACAAGAATGCCGGCATGGCAGGCAATAAGCAGGACTATCTGAAGCACAATACCAATGAGTGGCTCATGGGAGTGGAGGTGCCTGTTACGAAGCGTTTGCTGTTGAGCTGCGGCGGACAGCTGACCAATTATGGCTGTTCGGACGAGTATCAGAGCGACATGAGTTTCTCATGCGACAGCTATTCCATCGGTTTCGGTGCCCGTATCAGCGTTTCACCCAAGGTGGACATTGATGTGGCTTATTTCTGGACATCCTATAGTGACTATACAAAGGAGTCGAACAATTACAACGGCACGAATTTTCACGGAACCGACATCTATTCGCGCACCAACAAGGTGTTTGGTGCCGGTGTCACTTTCAAGCTGTAGTGCCGGGTTGCCGTGATGGGATGAGTAACGCTGTTCTTTAGCAATATGAAAAGGCCTCGCGGTTTTATGTTCCGCGAGGCTTTTTCTTTGAATGGCTGCAGCTGTGGTTGTCAGAGCAGTGCCTGCATCTTGGCTTCTACATCAGCGGCAGGGATGGCTCCTACTGTTTTGTCGACCACTTCGCCGTTTTTGAAAAACAGGATGGTCGGAATGTTGCGTATGCCGAAGCGGGCCGATAGTTCAGGGCTTTCGTCTACATCGACTTTTCCTACGATTATTTTACCATCGTATTTTTCGGCCAGGGCTTCTACTATGGGTGCCATTCTCTTGCAAGGACCGCACCATTCGGCCGAGAAGTCAATCGCCATAGGTTTGTCTAATGCTGCATATTCAGCAAAATTCAGGTCTGTGATTTCGATTTCCATTGTTATTGATGTTTTTATTGTTGCTTCCTGTGTTGTTTGTGTGTGCAAAGTAACAGCTTTTTCGGGATATCCACCCTATGTGGAGTGAAGAATCTTTTAAAAACGGCTGTGTCATTTCCTTGTCAATTGATTTTGTAGGTGAAGCCGTTCTGGCTATCCAGATAGTCAAGCATCTCTTTACAGACATCGACTTTGCAGCCGGTTGCTTTCAAAAAGATGTGCGACTTGCTCTTGTTGTCGGTCAGATTGAAGTAGACCGTGGTATTACCTTCGTTTTCCAGGCAGTATGAGGTGAAGTCTTCGCAAAACGTTTCGTCGAGTCTGTCAATGCCGGTCGAGATGGTGATTTTCTCGATGGCAGTCTCTTTGATATCGGCAAGAAATTCTATTTTTTCAATCTTCAACTCGATTTGTGTGGGATCCCATCGTTTGGGTTGAGCCCGGCCTGTGATATAAAGTGCATTGCCCGGGATAAGATAGTTTCTGAAGGTGCTCCAGTCGGTACCGAACAAGGCTATTTCACCTTGCCCGCTGTAGTCTTCCAATTTGGCTATTCCGTAGGCCGTGTTGCGTTTGGAAACGCCTTCGCGAACCAAGGTTACGATTCCGCCTATGGTGACTTGCTGTCCGGCATGCTTTTTCAGTTGGTCGAGTTCGTCCAGATGGAGGGTGCAGATGTTATTGATGACAACTGCGTAGCTGTCGAGTGGGTGTGCCGATAGATAGATGCCTATCAGTTCGCGTTCCTTGTTGAGTTTTTCCAATTGTGTCCATTGTGTCTGGAGTGCTGGAATTTCGGGCTTGGTTATCTCGAAGGCTTCCATGCCGCCGAAGAGGCTGTTGCTGTTGTTGGCCAGGTCGTTTTTGTAGGTTTGTCCGTAGCGTATGAGTTGTTCCAGGAATGTTTCGCCTTTATTGTTCGTTTCAAAGAACTGTTCGCGTCTGATGTCTTTGAAGCAGTCGAGTGCTCCTGCGATAATCAGGTTTTCCAATGTGCGGCGGTTACACGACGAAAGGTCGATGCGTTCTACAAAGTCGTAGATGCTTTTGTAAAGGCCGTTCTGGTCGCGTTCTTTGACAATGTTTTCTATTGCCGCAGTGCTTACGCCCTTGATGGCCCCCATTCCGAAGCGGATGTCATTGTGTTTGTTTACGCTGAATTTCAGACGGCTTTCGTTGATGTCAGGTCTCAGTGTCTGTATGCCGATAGATTTGCATTCGTCCATCAGCTTTGTGATGTCGTTGATGTTGGCAAGGCTTCGGCTCATGACGGCGGCCATGTATTGCGAGGGAAAGTTGGCTTTGAGATAAGCTGTCTGATAGGCTATCCACGAATAGCAGGTGGCGTGGCTCTTGTTGAAGGCATACGAAGCGAAGGCTCGCCAGTCGTTCCATATCTTTTCCAGTATTTTCGGGTCGTAGCCGTTTTTGGTGCCGCCTTCGATGAACTTGGGGTAGAGGTGGTTTAGTTTCTCTATCTGCTTCTTTCCCATTGCTTTGCGCAGTGTGTCGCTTTGGCCGCGTGTGAAGCCGGCTATCAGTCGTGACAGCAACATTACCTGCTCCTGATAGACGGTGATGCCATAGGTCTCTTTCAGATATTTCTCCATGCAGGGCAAGTCATAGACGATGGGTTCTTCGCCTTTCTTGCGTTTGATGAAGCTGGGTATGTATGACATGGGTCCCGGCCGGTAGAGGGCGTTCATGGCTATCAGGTCTTCAAAGACGGAAGGTTGCAGTTCGCGCAGGTATTTCTGCATGCCCGGTGATTCAAATTGGAAGGTGCCGATAGTTCTTCCTTCGCAGAACAGCTGATAGGTGGCGGGGTCGTTGATGTCGAGATGGTCTACATCGATTTCTATGCCCAGGCTGATTCGGATGTTTTCAACGGCTTCTTTCAGTATGGAAAGTGTTTTCAAGCCGAGAAAGTCCATCTTGATGAGTCCGGTTTCTTCAATGACCGAGCCTTCGTATTGGGTGCAGCGCAGTTTTTCGCCTGTCTCTTTGTCGTCGGCAGTGCTTACGGGAACCCAGTCGGATATGTCGTCGCGGCAGATAATGGTCCCGCAGGCATGCACACCGGTGTTCCTGACGTTGCCTTCCAGCATTTTGGCATAGCGGATGGTGTCGTGCAGCAACGGATTCGGTGAATGTTCGGCTTCAGCGAGTTCGGGTATGGCTGCGATGGCATTGGTCAGGTTCATCTTGGGCACTTTGCCGTCGGGTCCTTCGGGCAGTTTGTCGGGAATCAGCTTGCAAAGCCGTTGGCTTTCCGAGAGAGGCAGTTTTTCCACACGTGCCACATCTTTGATGGCCAGCTTGGTTGCCATGGTGCCGTAGGTGATGATGTGGGCAACTTTTTCTTTGCCATATTTCTTTGTGACCCAGTCTAACACGCGTCCCCGTCCGTCGTCATCGAAGTCTACATCGATATCAGGCAGGCTGATGCGGTCGGGGTTGAGGAATCTTTCAAACAGAAGGTCGTATTTGATGGGGTCGATTTGTGTGATTCCCAGACAATAGGCCACGGCAGAGCCTGCGGCAGACCCTCGGCCCGGCCCTACAGAGACGTTGAGCTCCTTTCGTGCAGCGTTGATATAGTCTTGCACGATAAGGAAATAGCCGGGAAAGCCCATTGTCTTCATCACGTGCAATTCAAAGTTGATGCGATCCTTGACATCTTTGCTTAGGGGGTCGCCATAGCGTTCCTTGGCTCCTTTGTAGGTGAGTTCGGCCAGATAGTCGGCTTCCAGTTTGATGCGATACAGCTTGTCGTAGCCTCCCAGTTTGTCTATTTTCTTTTGACCTTCTGCTTCGTCGCAGACCACATGGCCGTTTTCATCGCGTGTAAATTCGTCGTACAGGTCTTTTTCCGAATACTTTTTGCGATATTCCTCTTCGGTGCCGAACTCCTCGGGAATGGCAAAGTTGGGCATGATGGGGGCGTGGTCTATGCTATAGGTTTCTATGCTGTCGCAGATGTCGCAAGTGTTTTGCAGGGCTTCGGGCACGTCTTCGAAGATGGCGTTCATCTCTTCGCGGGTTTTGAACCATTCCTGTTTTGAATAGAGCATTCGGTGGGGATCGTTCAAGTCGCTGTTGGTCATGAGGCAGATTAGGCGGTCGTGGGCTTCTGCATTTTCCTCATCGACAAAGTGGCAGTCGTTGGTGCAGATGAGCTTTACGTTGTATTTTTGTGCCAGTTCGATGAGTACGGCATTTACTTTCTGCTGCAAAGGAAATGTTTCTCTGTTGGCTCTTTGCTCGGGGTCTTTCACTTCGTGGCGTTGGAGCTCCAGATAGAAGTCGTTGCCGAATGTGTCTTTGAACCATCTGACCGAGGCTTCTGCTGCTTCCATGTTGCCATTGAGGATGTGCTGAGGTATTTCACCGCCGAGGCAGGCCGAGCATACGATGAGTCCTTCTCTATACTTTACGAGTTCGTCGTGGTCGGTGCGCGGCTTCTGATAAAAGCCGTCGGTCCATGCTCGCGATACCAGTTTGATGAGGTTGTGGTAGCCTTTTTCGTTCTTGGCCAATACGATAAGGTGCCATCCTGATTGGTCTTCCTTGCCGTTGCGGTCGGTCATCTTGTGGTGAGCCACATACATTTCGCAGCCCAGGATGGGCTTGAACGATGTGACGAAGCGGGCTGATTCGATGTTTTTCCGGCACAGGGCCAGCAGCTCTTCTTTTGATTTGCCGATGTCGTCTTTCTGGTCTTTCTTGGTAGGGTCGGGTTGGTATTGCCCCGATTCTATCAGGGCCAGCTTGTCCTCCCACTTCTTCAGTTCATCTTTTGCACCGCTTTTCTTTTTCTTTACATAGTTATAGAACTCTTTGATGCCCATCATGTTGCCATGATCTGTTACGGCCATTCCTCTCATACCATTCTTGATGGCCTTGTCGACAAGGCGGGGTATGCTGCTTTGTCCGTCGAGAACGGAATACTGGGTATGTACGTGTAGATGAACGAAATCCTGCATGTCGTTTGTTTGGTTTTAGGATACTGAACTACAAAGTTAACGCTTTTCTTGGTTTCATTGGAGTGATTTTGATGTGAGGAATAAATAAAATGCATGACCGGTCTGTATAATCTGTAATTTTTCCTTACATTTGCAAGACCGTGAAGAATTGCAGGACTCTTCACTGCAGCTAAGAATAATAAAACCAGAATATTATACATGAAACTCGTTAATCTGGGAAGCAACAATACGCTTCTTAATCAGTTTGTGAGCGAAATCCGCGATGTTACGGTTCAAAATGACCGGTTGCGCTTTCGCAAAAACATAGAGAGAATAGGTGAAGTTATGGCTTACGAGATCAGTAAGGCTTTACCTTATGCAGAGAGGGATGTGACAACTCCGTTGGGCACGGCCCGTGTCAGTGTGCCGGATGCCCCCATCGTGTTGGGCACGATTTTGCGTGCCGGGCTGCCGTTTCATCAGGGCTTTCTTAATTTTTTCGACCAGGCCGAGAATGCTTTTGTGTCGGCTTACCGCAAGGAACGCCACGATACGTTGAACTTTGTCATTGAATATCTGGCTGCTCCTCCGTTGAATGGCAAGACGCTGATACTGGTCGATCCGATGTTGGCAACGGGTGGTTCGTTGGAGCTAAGCTACAAGGCTTTGCGTACACGTGGTGTGCCCTCGACGTTGCATCTGGCTGTGATTGTGGCCACTCAACGCGCTGTTGACCTGATGGCGAGCCTGTTTCCCGATGACAATGTGACGCTCTGGTGTGCTGCCATCGACCCTGCGTTGAACGAACGCCACTATATTGTGCCCGGTCTGGGTGATGCCGGCGATTTGTGTTTCGGTGAGAAGGAGTAGGGGTTACCCTATATTCAAATAAAAAGGATGCGCAATTTTTGGTTGCGCATCCTTTTTATTTGTATGCCCCTGGCTAATCCTTTTTGAACGTATAGTCTTTTCCGGGCAGTATGGCATTGAGCAGTATGCCTACGATGGCTGCCACTGCAAGTCCCGATAAGGAGGTGAAGCCTATGCTGATGGCGTCGTTGTTGCCATATTTGATGCCGATGGCAAGTACCAGTATGAGGGCTGCGATGATGACGTTGCGCGATTTCGTGAAGTCAACCTTGCTTTCTACGATGTTGCGAACTCCCACAGCTGCGATCATGCCATATAGAACCAGCGACACGCCCCCTATAGTGGCCGTAGGCATAGAGCTGACGAGTGCGGAGAACTTGGGACTGAAGGAGAAGAGTATGGCAAAGCAGGCTGCAATGCGTATTACCCGCGGATCGAAGACTCGGGTCAGGTTGAGTACACCCGTATTCTCGCCATATGTGGTGTTGGCGGGTGCACCGAACAGAGATGCCGCTATGGTGGCAAGGCCGTCTCCGATGAGTGTGCGGTGAAGTCCTGGTTTGCTGAGATAGTTGCGTCCCACTGTCGACGAGATGGCACAGATGTCGCCGATGTGTTCCAGCATGGTGGCAAGCGCGATGGGCATGACACAGATGATGGAGGAGATGAGCAGCGAGGTGTCGGGGTTTTGCAATACGGGCAGTACGGTGTCTTCAGCCTTGAAGGGGAGCCCTATCCACGCGGCTTCGCTGACATGGCTGAAGTCTACCTGATTGAAACAGGCGGCTACGGCATACGAACCTGCCACGCCTATCAGGATGGGTATGATTTTTATCATGCCGCGGCCATAGATGTTGCACACCACAACGAGGATGATGGCCAGTGCCGCTATGCCCCAGTTGGCTGTGCAGTTGGTGATGGCCGACCCCGAAAGGGTAAGACCTATGGCGATGATGATGGGGCCTGTGACCACCGGAGGAAAGAATTTCATCACCTTTTGCACGCCGTAGGCCTTGATGCAGCCGGCAAGCACGAAATAGAGCAGTCCGGCACAGGCCACGCCGATGCAGGCATAGGGCAGTGATTCTGCCACGCTGAGGCCGGCTGTCTTTCCCATTTCGGTCACTGCGGCATAGCCGCCGATGAAGGCAAACGACGAACCGAGAAAGGCCGGAACCTGCCATTTGCATATCCAGTGGAACAGCAGTGTGCCCAGTCCTGCAAACAATAGGGTGGCCGAAACTGACAGACCGGTAATGGCAGGTACAAGCACGGTGGCTCCGAACATGGCAAACATGTGTTGCAGACCGAGCACGGTCATCTTGGGAATACCCAGTGTGCGGGCATCCATTATGCCTTCATTGAAGGCCTTTTTATTATCCATAACGAGTAGTATTGAAGTTTCCTATTGAGGAGAAATCTGTGTGTACAGACCAAATTTGCACAAATTTAGCACTTTTGTCCCGATTAACAAGCATCGGCACCCATATTTTCTTCAATTGCTTTATCGATGACTGAAAATAATGACCTTTCGGGCTTGAAAGTGCAGTCTGCGGCTTAGTGTGTTGCGATGTCTGGTGTTGCAACGTGTTTCCTGTACATATCACAAGTTGTTTCCTGTACATGACACAGGTTGTTTCCTGTACATATCACACTTTGTTTCATGCGCATGAAACACGTTGTTTCCCTACAGGAAACATGCAGAGGTTTCCTATATGCCTTTTGCAGGGTCAGGGGAGCTGTGTTGGCAACTTCGGAGGCATAAAAAAAGAAGTACCGGCAAGGGTACTTCTTTTTGAGTGTCAGTAACGACTGATGTTATTTACCGAAAAAACGCTTGTGAAGGCCTTTGAAGCCACAGCAGTGACGGGCTTCGTCGCGTGCCATCTCGTGTACGCTGTCGTGAATGGCATCGTAGTTCAGCTTCTTGGCAAGCAGGGCAATGCGGTTTTTGTCGGCGCAGGCTCCGGCCTCGGCAACGATGCGTGCTTCAAGGTTGGTTTTGGTGTCCCATACCGTTTCACCTATCATTTCGATGAAGCGCGATGCGTGGTCGGCTTCTTCATATGCGTAACGTTTGAATGCCTCGGCAATCTCGGGATATCCCTCGCGGTCGGCCTGACGTGCCATGGCCAGATACATTCCCACTTCGGCACATTCGCCTTGAGCATGTGCTTTCAGTCCTTCGAGTACTTCGGCATCGATGCCTTTTGCTATGCCTATTACGTGCTCGGCAGCAAACTTTTGTTCGTCAGAATCCTCGTTGTATTCTACAAACTTGGAGGCCGGTGCACCGCAGAGGGGGCACTTCTCGGGGGCTGCATCGCCTTCGTGGATGTAGCCACATACTGTACAAATGAATTTCTTCTTCATGCTTTTGATTTTTAGATTAGTGTTGTTGCGGCTCTGTTGTGAGCCTTTGTCGACTGCAAACTTACAAAATAGTTTCCTATCTAAAGTGTAAACGGATGTTATAATCACCGTTTGCCGTATATAAAATAAATGTGCGCCGACTTTTGCCGACGCACATCTGTTGTGTTGTAAATCTTGAATAGCAACTATGCTGCCGCTATTTGATTTGGATTTTCTTCTTGCCTACAATGTAGACTCCTTTCTTCAGGTTCTTGGCTGCCTGGCTGCTCTTCACGTTTTTCTTGATGAGCTTGCCGTCGATGCCGTAGACGTTGACGGTGCCGTTGGCCAATTCGGTGTTGAGCTGTCTGATGCTGGTGATAGGAGCTGTGGCTTCGATGGTCAGATCAGCCTGTCCGCCTGCATCGGCAATCAGCAGAGGATTGATATAACCCGTCATACCGTCGATGAAGGTTTCGTTGGTTGAAGCTGTCAGAGTCACATCCTCAAACATTCCGTAGCCGGCCTTGTGCAGAGAGTCACCATAGAGCACACCTACGAGTCCGTTGGCTGTCTGGGCGGTTGTGGTGAATTCGTTGGGAGCTTCTACAATCAGTTTGACTTCATCTTCGCTTTCAGGATCGTATGCCTTGTAGTCACCGCTGACGGCGATAAATGGCTGTCCGGCTGCAATGGCCGTACCTTCCTTGATCTCGGTCAGCTCAAGTGTGGTCTCGTTGGGCATGTTCTTGATGGTATAGAACTTGAAGCCGTCGTTGAGCACATTCAGGTTGCTCTGGGCAAACGGAAGGGTTACGATGGAAATGTAGTTGCTTTCAAACGGATATTCAACCGTACCTGTTTCTTCAACCTCCTTGAAGGTCCACGAAGATGCCGAGTTGTAGCCGCCGGCCCATACCTTCAGACGACCTTCACCACTTGCATGCAACGGAAGCTTGTTCACGTTGATGGTGTCGGCACATATGATGTTGAATTCGCCTACACCCGTAAACTCTATATAATAAGGTACAGGTTTCTTGGAAAGACCACCGCCTACAGACTGTGAATAGAACTTGCCGAGGTAGGAACCTGTGGCACGGTTCTGGAAGGCATAAGCCGTATCGCCCAGAGCCACTGCACGCCACATTGTGGCCGGATTGGCAAGCTCGTCCTGTACATCCGTGTCGCGGTCGTAGAAGCCGTGCCAGATTTCGTCCACTTCAGATTCGAGTTTCTCGTCTTCGGTGTTGGCAGTCTGAGAGTAGATCACATTGCCGAATACCTTGGTATCATAGATATTGTCTTCCTTGCCTGTGCGGGTCTGGTCGCAGTTGGCAATATAATACCACTGGCCTGCCTTGATGGTCTTCTGCTGGCTCTTGAACTTGGCAAGTGCGGCATTGATGCTTTCGATGCGCTTGTCAAGGTCACTCTTCACGGGTTTCTTGCGGTCGTAATCGTTGGCTGCGGCAACTGCGCTCTCGTATGCTGCCAGTTGCTCGTCTGTAACCTGGCCGAAGTCTTCGCCTACTCCGAACGATTCAACATATTTGTTGCTGTTCTGCACAACTCCGAAGATAGTGGCTGTGTCGGCAATCAACGGCTTCACGGCTTCGATGGCAGCGTTGAGCTTGTCATAGTCTTCCTGGGTTGCATTGTTGTTGGCCACGGCTTCGCGGGCATGGTTCATCTGTGTGAGCAATGCATCGCAGGCATCTTTCAGTCCCGGCGAGTATGAATACTGTGAATATTCTTCGTTCAGGACTGCCGGGTACATCTGGAATTCGGAAATACTGTAATAGATTTTTCCGTAGTTGACGGTCGTACCGTATGTGTCGTCAATGTCGAAACGTACGTAACGGTAGGGCTGACCCATATCAATACCGCTTGAGTAGGCATCGAAAATGGTGCTTTCGCCTGTGAGCTCAACTTTTTGGATCTTTGTCCAAACGTCGGTCTCGTTATTGCGTGCATAGATGGTCAGCTTGGTAGGACGTTCGTCCTGGCCGTATTGGTCGGCACGTTTTGACATCTTGAAGACGAACTTCTGTACGGGCTTGTCGCCAAGGTCTGCATAGAGGCAGAACGGGCCGTCGATGATGGTGGCACCGGCTACGGTCGGGTTATAGCCACCGGCATGAAGGTAGGTGTTGTAGTCGTCATCGTTCAGATAGGCGATGCTGTTGTCTTCATCCTCCTTGTTTTTCTTGTGGTTGACTGTTACCTGGCTTTCGGCCGGATCGTCAGAGAATCGTGTCAGCAACGGGTTCTCTTTGTCCAGGTCATAGCTGAAGCATGAATTGTAGGTCGTGATGGCCGGGTCTACCAGGTTGTCGAGCTGCTGCGTCAAAGCCAGCTGCTTGACTTCGGCTTCCAATTTTGTGATGATGTCTTGCGGCACTTTCTCGAAGTTCCATCCGCACCATGTCTCGTTGGAGGAGTTCTGGCCAAGGTGGCCGTTAAGGCTCTTGCCATAGCCGTTGGCATCGGGATAATAAGGACGGGCGTTCATGGCAGTATTGCCTATACGGAATGAGCCGTCACCACGCGAAGCGATGATCTGTTCTACCGAAGGCTCGTCTCTCAACTCAACATATTGGGTCTTGGCATAGGTCTTGTCGATGTATTTGCCCAGACCGAAGTTCTTGATGTTGTAGTTGCCGCTTTCGAGCTTTTCAACGTAGAAGATGTAGTTGGGGTCATCCAATTGCGGGTCGTTCCAGTAAATATAACCGTCCTTGCTTCCCATCAGCATCGGGGAAATGCCGCGTTCTTCCTGAAACTTCTCATAAGAGCTGGTAATGTAATAATAGCCGTCAGTGATAGGAATCATGGAAGCCAACAGATCCTCGTAAATGGGTTTCAGCTCCTTGAAGCAAGCCAGATAGGCCTCTTCGCCGTCAACCATGTCGATGGCATCCTGAGCTTTGAGCAATGCTGTTTCGTAGGCAGTCACTTTATCTTGCGGGTAGTAGCCCGGTTTGTCGCCGATGGGGAACGTAGAAGTGTTTTTGCTGATTTCGGCAAGCAACTTCTTCAGGTTGATGAGTGCGCTGTTGTCGGTGTGTATGGTGCCTTCGTAGGCATTCCATACCACGATGTCCTTGGCTGTTCCGTAGTAGGAGTAGCCATAGTTCCAGAAAGGACCGAAGTGATTTCTCGTCTCGGTCTTTTCGCCTGTCTCGGCATTCTCCTTGACATCGAAGTGAACAAAGACAACTGATGCATCGTCAACAAGACCTGTACTGGTCCACTGAGCGTGAACCGATACATTGACGTTGTTCATTGCACTTTCGATTTCAAAGCTCGTGGCATCGTCAATGTTGTCGGTCAAAGCCGTCGACATCGGGTTGGCGCAGCAGGTCACGTACTTCTTCGTATCCACATGCTGCAGATAGTAGGAGTTGACACCGTCGTGCTGGGCCGGTGCTTCCACAAGCTCATAGATGTTGTCTGACGACAACGGAGTGTCGGTAACGTCCAACTGGCCGTCCTTGGTTCGGTTGTACTTGTCCTGGACACCGTTGAGGAAAACTCCCTCAAGGTCGCTGTACAGGCAAGTTGAATACTGGAAGGTACCGGTGGCTTTGTTGTACCATGTACCAACTGCGTTTTGCAGAACGATTTTGTCGCCGGCTTTCAATGCGTCCCATGAAATCCTTTCACCCGGGACGATGTAGTCCTTCAGCTCAACATCGTCTGCTGCTTTTGTCAGACCTGTGCATACTGCAAGCAGTAGCAAGACTAACGGTAAAACTTTTCTCATACTCTTTATGTTTAAAATTAAATAGCTCTCTTTGCAGAAAGAAGGCAACTTCAAGGTTATTTCCCCTTATCCTTGATATCAATAGCAAAGTTAGTATTCAATAAGCAAAGCAACTGCATCCTAAGTGAGTTTTTTGCGATGTTGGGATTTTTATACGTGAGTTTTTCTTGATATTGCTTACGAAAGCAGTGAAAAAGTAATCTGTATTCATCAAAACGGATGAAAATTCATTCTGCAAAGTGGTGGCAGAAAGCCTAATTGCGCTGACAAGCTTTTTGTAACTTTGCAGCTACAACTACAATATGCCAACTGTATGGAAAAAGTTCTGGTGCGCGGACAATTGTCACGTCGCGATTTGCAAGCATTGTTACAACGTGGAAACATGTTGTTTGTCATAGCTTCGGACATTGACTTGAAGCAGGCAACTGTTGAAGCTGTGCCGAGCAGTGTCTTCCTGTTTCAGGGAGGTTGCCTGCGTAACGGACAAATCAAAGGCTTCTTTAAGTTCAGGTCTGACAATGAAACCATCTTCGGTGAAGGCTTGGACTTTGCAGAAGGAACCTTGATGAATGTCAAAGCGTTGCGTCCGGAATGGTTTGGTGCCGTTGGCAATTATAATGTTCTTACCCATGAGGGGCACGATGATACGGCAGCCATCAACCGCACTATTGCTGTGGCCGAGCGACTTTCCATCAAGAAGGTAGAGTTTTCGGCAGTCAATTACTTTTCGACCGGCATAAAGATAAACCGTGGCAATATATGGTTGCAAGGCAGCGGAGCACAGTTGCGCGAAGACCAATGGAAACGCGGTAAGACGGATATGGATATAGCTGGTGTTGACAATAATCGTGCGGGAATCATATATTGCAAGCGTGGAAGCAGTTGCATTGTGTGTGGTGAAGACATGGCCGACCCTTTCTACATGTCGGATTTGCAATTGATATGCGACAAACAGGCTCCATCAAGCGGAAAGACAGCGATAGGTATTGACTTCAGGGCGTCGGTGAATGCTCCCGCATGGCCGGTTACGTTTGAACGCTGCTATTTCCGTGGTTTCGAGAAAGCTTTTTTCATGAACAGCACACTGGCTTATCCGGTAGATTACCTGAAATTCTCCGAGTGTGCTTTTCTTGGCAATGACTATTGCCTTTATGCAGGGGCTACATCAAAGGATTACCAAAAGCAATATGCCATGGCCCGCCAATGTACTTGGGCATTGGAGTTTATAAACAATCGCTGCCATCACAATGGCATCATCATTTATGCCTGCGTGCAGAAAGGGATGTGTCGCATTGAAAACAATAATTGCGAAGGGACATCCGGAGTATCGGGCAACGATGCCGGGCAATACGCAATAGATTTGTTGGCAGGCCAACGGGCGAATGTGGTGGTCTGCCACAATCATTTTGAACAGAACGCAACGCAACTTGTCAGTGTGGCAAGTACTGATGGTGTTGACAGTAATGTCACAGTGACGCACAACAACATCGATGGCACGAGAAAGGGGTTTGACTGCTGCCGCTTTGAGAAGGTCATCCTTTCGACAGATATAAACGCGGAGATAAAAGACTGCCTGGTGGAAAGCGACTTTTTGACAACACGGCGCTATCTTCTTGCCGGCAATGCGTCGGCTTTTCTCGCCCACACAGGCAAACGTCCGTTATCAGTGGGCAATGGCCGTGTGGTGGAATGCACAAGGGTTGACGGTTATCCCGAAACGTTTGTCGATACACCTTCAGGCCGCAAGTGCATGAGTCTGTACTATGCCCACACTTTTTCAACGTCTACCGTCGTGGCGCAGTCTGTGAAGTATGACCCCGAACTCCTATTCCTGAACATTGAGATACCTTATTATAGGAAGTCTTCTAATGTGTTGTTCAGCCACATATATTTGCGAGTAAGTTATATGGATGGCGACAAGGTCTTGTCGGCCTCCGACATGAACCCTCAGTATATGTACTCCAATCGCAATGGGTTCTACCGGCTTCGGTTACAAGCTTGTTTGGACAAGGTAGACCGGTGCACGGCTGTTTATGTACATATGGCAGTCTATGCCGATGCCAATAATTTAGGTATCGATGGCGTGCTCTATCTTGGGCGGCGTGGTTTGTTGCTGTCGGCAGAACGCGTGGACTTGAATTGCAACTTATTGACAAGGTATGATACGGTTATTACGGGTGGGAAGGATGATGTGTTCATGCTTTCGGCCGGTGACCGTTTTGTGTCAGGCCGATTTGACATCACCTGTGTCGAGGAAGGCTGCTGCCTGCCTGCTTCTGAGTTTTACTTGGACGAGAGCGACAACTGCGTGGTTACGGCAGCCAAGCCCCTTGGTTCTCAGTGGACTGATGGCAAAGTTACTTTCAGACTTCTTGAGACTGTCAAGACCGAGAGACCTGATTATGCGAAGATGAAATATCGTATCAATGTGCCACTGTCTGCGATTCGCAGCGGAAGCCGGTTTAGGAGCAAAGCTCCGGTGTTGCTGGGTAAAGGCAGCGGAACGGAAGAAGACCTGTCGTCAGACATAGTAAAGCATCTTTGCCCCGGCTCAGTATTCTTCGATACGGGCAAAGATGCTTCTTATGTATTGGATAAAAACGGGCAGTGGAAAAAGGCTTCCCGCAAATAAGTGTTATCTATATTGATTTTAAAGCCTTATCGGCAATGCGTGCAACAAGTAAGGAATGGCTCAGAAAGTGGTTCATCTGCTGATAATCATTGCTGCGGTAAATCTGCTCGAAAGCACGGAATTCGTCAACCATTCTATGGTTGGCAGGCGAAATGCTTACTACTTGTGACTTGCCATTGACGCTTATTTCCAATTTCTCAAGGTTGTCTGGCGAACCGTCAATACGTAGCCATCCTTTTTCACCTTGTATAATGTCAAAACACGGACTGTAGGAGTCTTTTGCGGCATTGCATGTGGCGATAAAGTCCGGATATTGCAATATGGCAGTTCCGGATGTATCTATGCTGTTGTAGCCCTTGTTGGCAAAATACCTTACATATGCCGGTTCTCCAAACAGACTTGCAACAAAATTCAGATTGTAGATGTTTAAATCAAGAAGTGTTCCTCCTGCACATTCAGGACTGAATACGGGTGCGATGTCATGTTTTAGGTAACGGTCGTAGCGCGAAGAATATTTGGAGTAATTGCACTGGATGAGACGTATTCGGCCAATCTGCGGAAGCAGCTCCTGTTTCAGTTGAACGAAGAAGGGAGCGTGTAGAAACGTCAAGGCTTCGAATACGTAGAGATGGCTTTCGTGTGCCAAGGCAGCCAGACTTTCAGCTTCGGCCTCGGTTACGCACATCGGCTTTTCAACAATCAAGTGCTTTCCGGCCTGCAGAGCCTTGCGGCCATACTCGTAGTGAACGCTGTTGATATTGGCAATATAGACGAAGTCGGCATCACCGTGTTTCAGCATCTCGTCATAGTCGGTATAGATACTTGCGATGTGATATTGATTGGCTAATTGCCGGGCTTTCGTAATGCTTTGAGATCGGGAGAAAATAGCTGTAACTTCAATTTCAGGCACATATCGCAAGGCTTGTAGTGCCTCGCCAACAATCATGCCTGTGCCTGCAATGGCTAATTTCATGGCTGTAGTTCAGATATTATTGAATCAATACTTTTTTCCTGACATCTTTACCATCGGGTTCAGTCACTTTCACGATATAGAAGCCTGCCGGAATCTGCAAGTCCTCGTTGGCCTGCGATGTCTTGCGGCTGACAATGCAGGTGCCATCAAGCTTATATACCTGTAGTAGGCTTCCTTCCTTGAAGTTGCGTATCATGATGCAGCGCTCGCCGCCGTTGATGTTCCCAATTGAGGCATCGGCCAAATCGGTGACGGCTGTGGGTATCAATCCTATCTTGTTGTCCATCCAGGCAATGCGCTTGCCTATCCAGTCTTTTACAAAGTCAACTTCGGCCTTGTAGGATCCGCGTGCGGCTACTGTCAGTGTCACAATTGTGTTTAGTGTTTTCCAACGTGTATAATGAAGCTTTTGCGAGGCATCAACGGCCTTTGCTATGCTGTCGATATAGGTGGTGAAATGCTCTGCTGTGAAGTCGTTGTTGTTTCGGGCTTCACTCCAATATGCAGACATCTCCTTTTTCGTCACACCGAGAATACGGTTCAGCATCTGTTTCATGCCGGAAACGGTCGAGCACTTATCGCTCAAACTAACAAACGTTGTCATTGAATTGATGGGGTAGGTGCGGCTGTCATTGTCGAAAGCCAAATCACAATCCCATAAAGGCGAAGTATAGAACTTGGGGTCGTTGCGTTTCTTGTACATGTGTACACTGAAATAAGCATCTGTGTTGCCGGTGAATTCCATGCCGATAAAGCGTTTTAGGTAAGACTCTACATCCAGCAGACTTGCGAAGCCAACATTGGGATCAGTATATGAATTTAGGAAAGTGCGGCTTTCAAACCGGTCGTATGCGTTTTTGATGTATTGAGCCTGCGTAGGAGTAATCTCATCATCTTTGGGGTATTTGATGGTAACAGGCGTCCCGAAGCGTGCCGAATAGAATTTTGATTTTTCCTGGTTAGCATAATTATCCACTTCAATGAAATAACCGCCGCTCAAATTGGGAAGACTGTTGTCCTCGGGGGTCATTTCTTCAACATCAATGCGATTCTTTTTCACTTCAAGCTGGTCGGTCAGCTGATAAATGCCTTTGTATTCACCGTTCAGAAAGACATCCACCAAGGTGCAAGCCGGTGTGTAAGGCAATTTCAGCAGACGGCTGGCTTCGAATGCGATTAGGTTACGCATCAAAGTCTTGTCGCGATAGGTGTTGATGAGCGTCCATTTCTTGGCCTTGGCAGGAAAGCCGAGAACGCGTTTTTTATGGAATAATTTCAGCTTGTATGGTTTTTGTGGAAAAGTCCAGCTGCCATTACCTCGGCCGCGAATATCTAAGCTGTCGGAATAGATGCTTTTCCCGCCATCAGAAATGATAGATACGACCCCTTGCTGATAAATTTCCTTGGAAGTAATGTCACCGCCCTTTTCTGTGTGTATGGTTACAACGGGAAGGCTTCCGGGAATATACAGTTGGCTGTCGTCGCCATCGGCTTTGGTACCGTAGAACTTGATTTCGGAAATATTGCAACGCGATTCATTGGGACCAACATAACGTACATAGCGGAAAGCACGACTGCAATAAACATTGCAAAAGCTGAGCCGGGTGTCAGGTACTTCCTTAGGAAGCACAAACAAAGGAATGGCATCGCTAAAGTCCGGTTGGTTGGCTCCTTCGAAAACGCCAAGTTCCAAACGTGAACCCCAATTCTGGCGAGGGCGATAATAGATTCTTGTTATGACGTGCTTGTCTCCCAAATCCAGACCGACCCATCCGTAGCTGCGTTGATAAGAAGCATAGAAAGTGTTGGGGTCATTGTCAAAAGCATTAGCAGGTGTATTGACTGTTGTTGAAGGTTTACCCGTTGAATAATCAACAGATGTAGTCCCCATAGGCTTTCCTGTGAGTTGAGTAGTTTGTGCTGTCAAAAGCAGCGGTATCATTGCAAGGAAAGCAACTATAAAAATAAGACGGTTCATAGAAGTACTATATGAATTGTTATTTCCTGCCGTAAAGATAGCTGTTTTTC
This sequence comes from uncultured Bacteroidaceae bacterium, assembly GCA_934426255.1. GTDB lineage: Bacteria > Bacteroidota > Bacteroidia > Bacteroidales > Bacteroidaceae > UBA6382. Next base: position 22,543 of record CAKRYD010000020.1, read on the forward strand.
TGCGTTACATGTGCTTAACAGCGAGTTGTAAGGCGAAAAAAGAAGAAAAATGAAAGTTTTTGAGCCTATTTTGTAATGAACACTCTGCAATCCGATTACTTCACAAATTTGTAAAGTCGTTTTGCTTCGGCACGATATATCAAATTGAAATGCCACCATTCGGTTCTTAATGGCTTGAAGCCTGCTTCGCGCATCACTTTGCGCAGCAACCTTCTGTTTTGAAGGGCAGTTTGGCTTATCTTATATTGCTTGGTTAATTCGGTTTCTCTGTCAATGTGTGAAACCGGGCTCATGCAATCAACTTTTGTCCCCATTTCGAGCGTATCTCCTTTGGAGTTGCAAATGGAAATGTCCACGGCCATGCCATAATTATGTAATCCCCCACCTCGAGCAGGGTTGCTCACGTAGTTTTGTACCGCTGTACCTTTGACCTTATTCCACATCTTTTGCTGTATGTGCATGGGGCGGCATGCATCGAAGACAATGAGACTAAGGTCGGGGCGTTCTCTTTTTAGTTTTTTTTGGGCAATGGCAAGTGCCTTTGCTGCTTTGGGGTGAAGATAGGCACGAGCTAAGTCGGTGTATAGAATCTGGCCGGTAAAGTTGTCCGGACGGCTATACATCAGACTAATTCGTATAGTTGAATCAATGGTCTGTATATCGACCATGCCCTGTTTCAACATGGACTGTTCGGTAGGTGATAATTTCGTAGGTTGATTGCTGTTGGCCGGTTTCCCGTATAAAAGGCATAGGATAAGTAATAGGTAAAGCATAATTATCGTCTTGAACGCAATGCGCCCAAATAAATCAAGCCTTGGGCGGAATAGTAGGTGACCATTATCAAAAAGCCTGGCAGAGGCAAGGTAAACTTGTTGACTCCCAGAATAAAATCGGAACATACAAATAGGGCGGCACCATAGAGATAAAGCTTATTCTGTTGCTGTGCAGCAAGAAAAAACATGGAAAGTATGAGCAGCATGTATAGGCTTGTAGCATAGAGCAAGAAACCATGAGGAACATGACTCAGAATACTGAAAACTGAGGCGAGCGATAGTAGGACTGTTGCTATCAATGTACGGAGCAGTTTAGGCTTTTCAATAGATAATTTCTTTCGGATTTGTGTGGCGAAAAAAACGATAAAGCAGATGTGTGCCAAGGCAAACATGGCCATTTGGCATAGAAAGTTCCTCTCTGCACCTGCAACATCACCAAAAGCTGAGAATAAGAAAGCCAAGGCTATCATCTTGTTGCAATACATGAAAGCTGATAAAGAGAGAAACGCAACTGGAAATGCTAATTTGAAAGGAATGGTAATCGGAATGAAATATATTAAGGACAGGAATAGAAAAAGGAAAAGCGCGTATATCGGTTTGGACGAGTATACTTCGTGCGGTAAAGGTGCTTTTTTATTAAATAGCTTCATGTTTTTCCATTGATTTGCGAAGCTGTTTGCTGAAGTCGGAAGCAAAGATGAAATCGTTTAGCCGCTCATTGTCCGAAGTCAGAATCTCATTACTGTTTCCTTGCCATTCTTTATGGCCTTGGTAGATGTATAAGATGTTTTCACCAATACCCATTACCGAATTCATATCGTGCGTATTGATAATTGTTGTCATGTCGTTTTCAACAGTTATCTCATGAATCAACTTGTCTATGACTAGGGAAGTTTTTGGATCTAACCCTGAATTGGGCTCATCGCAAAACAGATATTTTGGTTGCATGGAAATTGCGCGCGCAATGGCGGCACGTTTTTGCATGCCTCCACTTAGTTCTGCTGGAAATTTTTGTTGCGCGTCAATGAGGTTGACTCGATCCAAACACTCTTGTGCACGCTTTTTACGATCCTTGTAAGAAAGAGGAGAGAACATGTCCAAGGGAAACATTACGTTTTCCAATACAGTCAAGGAATCGAACAATGCCGACCCTTGGAAAAGCATTCCCATTTCGCGGCGGAGCATGGTGCGTTCGTTCTTGTTCATTTGAACCAAATCGCGTCCGTCATATAAAATTTGGCCGGATGTTGGTGGAATGAGGCCGACCAAGCAATTCATCAAGACGGTTTTGCCCGAACCGCTTTGGCCGATAATCAAATTGGTTTTACCATCATAAAATACGCAGTCTATTCCATGCAGCACTTTTTTGTCAGGAAACTCCTTGCTTAGGGCTTTTATTTCAATCATGATATTATGAGAGAATTTTAGTCAGGAATATATCAGAAAAAAGAATCAAGACGCTACTTGAAACGACAGCATTTGTACTGGCTTTCCCTACTTCGATGGAGCCTCCTTTTACAAAATATCCATAGTAGGATGAAACACTGGCGATGATGAAAGCGAAGAACAAAGATTTGATTACTCCCATCCAGAAGAACCATTGCGTGAAATCATGCTGCATGCCTGCTGTTAAATCGGCAGGAGTGATGATTTGTCCCAGGTAGGCTGTTGCATAAGCTCCTACAATGCCCGATGATACACTGAAAATGACCAAGATCGGAATCATTGTGATGATTGCTGCAATTTTGGGTAAAATTAGATAGCATGCCGAGTTGACTCCCATTATTTCTAAAGCATCAATCTGCTGAGTTACACGCATAGAACCTAATTCGGAGGCAATGTTTGAACCTATTTTGCCCGCAAGAATCAGACACATGATGGATGACGAAAACTCTAAAAGCAGTATTTCGCGCGTTGTATAGCCTGAGACCCATAGAGGCATCCAAGCACTTTGTACATTTACCTTGATCTGAATGCAAATGACGGCTCCTATAAAGAATGAAATAAGTAGAACTATGCCAATAGAATTTATTCCTAACTGATAAATCTCGGTGTAATACTTTTTGAAGAACATGCGCATGCGCTCGGGTCGTTGAAACGTGCGCCCCATTAATAACAGGTATCTGCCTAATGAAAACAATAATGAATGAACTAGCATTTCATTTTTTTGCAAAGGTAATGAAAAGCTCATGATTACTCTTGCAAACATAAAAAACTTTTCGCCATGTGCCAGGTATTAAAGACAAAATCGCTACTTTTGCGCCGAAACAGCAAAACTGGTATGACGGAAATGCAAGACGTAAAGGAATCTGAGCAGATGGTGCTTCGCACAGAGAATCTCGTGAAGAAGTATGGTAAGCGTACGGTTGTAAACAATGTGAGTTTTGATGTCAAGCAAGGTGAAATTGTAGGGCTTTTAGGGCCTAACGGAGCAGGGAAGACCACTTCTTTTTATATGACAACCGGCTTGATTGTTCCCAATGGTGGAAAGATCTTTTTAGACGATAAGGACATTACTAATTATCCTGTTTACAAACGTGCGCGCAACGGAATCGCGTATCTTGCTCAGGAGGCTTCCGTGTTTCGCAAGATGACTGTTGAGGATAATATCGCAAGTATTCTTGAAATGACTGGAAAGCCTAAAAGCTATCAACGCGAAAAGTTGGAGAGTCTCATTTCTGAATTTCGTCTTCAAAAAGTTCGCAAAAATTTAGGTGACAGGCTTTCTGGCGGTGAGCGGAGAAGAACGGAAATTGCCCGTTGCCTGGCTATCGACCCTAAGTTTATCATGCTTGACGAGCCCTTTGCCGGGGTCGACCCTATTGCTGTTGAAGATATTCAGCGCATTGTTTGGAAACTGAAATACCGGAATATCGGTATATTGATTACGGATCATAATGTCGAGGAGACGCTTTGCATTACAGACCGAGCCTATTTGCTCTTTGAAGGTAAGATCTTGTTTGAAGGAACACCGGAGCAGTTGGCCGCCAATCAGATTGTACGTAAAAAATACCTGACAACAAGTTTTGTTCTCCGCAAAAAAGACTTTTCGTCATTCGCTTCAGACGAATTATAGATAGTCCTACTTGATACTTGGGAATACAAGTAGGGTATTTTGAGTGGTAATTTCTGCTATTTTGTGAGCAGGAACATGATATATTTCCGATAACTTATCAATAATATATGGTATAAAGGACGGTTCGTTCCTCTTACCCCTCATGGGAACAGGAGCCATGTAAGGCGAATCGGTTTCGAGGACAATCCGGCTCAAAGGTACGGTTTTCAGCACTTCGGGCAATGAGGAATTTTTAAATGTTGCAACACCGCCAATACCTAACATGAATCCATCGAATTGAAGCAGTTCTTTTGCTTCTTCTGCCGTGCCCGTAAAACAATGGAATACACCTGTCATATGATGACCTTGATTACATGATAAGGTTTCAACAATTTCCTTATGTGCATTTCTTGAATGAATCATCAAGGGCATTTGATGCTTAATGGCCAACTCCATCTGCAACCGGAATGCCTTTTGTTGCAAATCAGCATTGCTTCTGTCTCGATAAAAATCCAATCCAACTTCTCCTATGGCGATAAATAGTTTGGACTCATTTAAAGAGTTGTCGATTGCATTTATCTGGCTTTCATAACTATCGGTTACGTCTTCTGGATGGATTCCAATCATTGCATAGCAATATTTGGGATATTTCCTTGCCAAATTAAGGGCTCTCACTGCTGATTTGATGTCTGTCGGCGGCAAGAGGATTTTGCGCGCACCGGCATTTTTGGCTCTGTGTATGACTTCATCGAGATCATCACAGAATTCGTCCTCATAAATATGAGCGTGGGTATCTATATAAGAGTATTCGGATTTCATTTTTTTTGGCGGTGTTTAGTATTTTCTGTTTATCAAATTGGCTGAAAACTCCCAAAGAGGTTCTTTTGCGGCCTTGGGAAGACTTATTTCTGTCAATAGTGCTTTGGCTTCTTCAAAATAGCGGTTTATGCGTCCGATGCATAGCTCAGGAATGCCCAAACTATTGTATAGCTCTGTTATTGCCTGCACCTTTTCAGCTTCGTTAAAGTCTGTTTTTGCAACCCAATCTTCTAACTCTCTACGTTGCTTTTCGTTGGCACGCAGGTATGCGTTTATTAGCATAAATGTCTTTTTGTTGCAAATGATGTCACCACCTATGCGCTTTCCGAAAACTTCCGGATTGCCATAAACATCCAACAAGTCGTCTTGTAGCTGGAAAGCCAGACCTATTTTTTCGCCAAAATGGTAAAGGATATCGGCATCGTCTGCATTAGCACCCCCTAAGATGGCTCCCATTTTGGTGGCGCAGGCAATTAATACCGACGTTTTCAGACGAATCATTTCAATGTATTCTTCTTCCGTAACATCAATACGTGTTTCAAAGTTCATGTCAAATTGTTGGCCCTCGCCAATTTCTAATGCTGTCTGCAAGAAAAGTTCCATGATGTCTACCTTCTTGGCCGAATTGACAGATAGTATCAGTTTGCAAGCTAAAACCAGCATGGAATCGCCAGAGAGAATGGCCGTATTGCTATTCCATTTTTTATGGACTGTGGGTTTCCCTCGCCTCATTTCGGCGCGGTCCATCAGGTCATCGTGAAGGAGTGTATAATTATGATAGGTTTCTATTCCGAGTGCGGCATTCATCACATTGTCGTAGTCATCACGATACATACAATAGGCCAAAAGCAGAAATACCGGGCGAATGCGCTTACCACCTATGGATAATACATAGCGTATCGGTTCATAGAGCCCGACAGGCTTGTCGGGATACTTCATATCTGCTATCGCGTGGTTTACTTCTTCCAATATCCGATCTGAAAGGTTCATGTCAAACTATTTTTATTCAGTTACTCAATTCAAATACTATGGGCAATGTTACCTGAGCCTTGATAGGTTTTCCGTCTTTTTGGGCGGGAATCCATTTTGGCATCAGGTGGATTACACGCAAAGCCTCATGATCCAGTTGGGAAGCTGCACTCTTTAAAATACGTGCATCTGAAATTTTCCCTGAAGGCTCAACGATAAACGCTACTTCAACTACCCCCTCAATGCGCCGCCTTATGCAGTCGGGTGGATAGACAACGGTTTTGTCCAACCATCTCATAAAGGCAATAATTCCGGATGGATATTTAGGAATGGAATCCATTATCACACCTGTTGTCTGTTCGGTTGATTTGGCCAAGTCCAACTTATCTTCTTTCCGTATGACATCCATTGAGTCGAGAGGCAAATCTTCGATTTTTTCAGGTTCTAAGGCAATATCTTCGGGATGAAAGGCAACAGCCTGTTTATCTTTCTGGGGAATGTCTGCTTGTTCGTTGCTTTCGGCTTTTGCTGTTATTTTGGGGTCGGCTTTTTGGGGTGGGCGACGTGCGGGACGTGCTTCTTTTAAACGTATGCCATCCAGGCGTATGATGCTTTTTATCGGATCAACGGGGGGCTTGTAGGCATTTTTGTTCATCAGCCACCAAACGAACGATGGACCGGCTACACATAAAAACAACGCAAAGGCAACCATCAAGCCTGCTCCGTAGCGGTGCCCTGTACGAGCGCGCAATACATAGGCTCCATATTCCTTGTTGCGGTGCTCAAAAAGCAGGTCACACCATTCTTTTGAGAATATTTCGTTTTTCCCCATTTGTTTTGGACAAGAAGATGCCTGACACTCGTTTTGCAAATAAAAAACGCGTTTTCGCGTTATTTTTATCGACCCGTGTCTTTTCTTACTGCAAAAGTAACGCGGATAATTCAAATTAGAGTAACTTTGAAGTCAAATTTTGGTAATTGCATGAAAAAAGGCAGGATAATAAGTCTTTTCCTCCTCGCCATACAAATGGCTCAAGCCCAGGAAAGCTCGTCGGTATTCAATTTCTTGAAAATACCCGTATCGGCTCATGTCGCCGCGTTGGGTGGCGATAATGTTTCTCTGAAACTCGACGATCCGACTTTGGTGTTTGGCAATCCGGCTACAGCTGCACAAATCAACGATATGTCGTTTAATCTTAATTATATGACATACTTGTCGGGAACGAAAGTTGCCAGTGCGGCCGCTCTCAAAGTTTTTAGTGTGCGCCACACCTTAGGCATTACAGGGCGTTTGTTTGATTACGGTTCTATGGACGAAACTGATGAAGACGGCAACATTGTCGGCAGTTTCTCGGCCAAAGATATGGATATGTCTGTTCTCTACAGTTATACTATGGGCGAAAGACTGGTAGGAGGTGCCTCCCTGCATCTTATCCACTCCAAGTATGCAGAATATACATCGACTTCTATCGGTGTAGACTTAGGCTTGCACTATTACAATGACGAGAAAGAGTTTTCTGCCGGTCTTGTCATGAAAAATATTGGTACACAGGTTTCTTCGTTCTATGATGACAGAACCGAACATCTTCCTTTTGATTTGCAATTCGGCATTACACAGAGAATCCAGCATGCTCCTTTTCGTGTGTCTCTTACGTTGAAAGACCTGACACGTTGGTCGAATCATTATTATTTTAATCCGGAAGGAAAAAACAGTATTGGAAGAAAACTTTTCAATCATGTGGTGGCCGGTGTCGATTTCCTTCCTACGAATAATACTTACCTTGCTGTCGGCTACAATTTTCGTAGGGCCAACGAACTAAAAGCGGCCGGTTCGGCACATGGCGCAGGTTGGTCGTTTGGTGGCGGATTGCAGGCGGCGCGTCTCAAATTGGGTGTTTCCTATGCCAAATACCATGTAGACGCTGCTTCTTTGCTTTTCAATATATCCTACAGCTTATAATCATCTTTTATCCCATGAAAAAAATAACAATTGCCGTCGACGGGTACTCGTCTTGCGGAAAAAGTACCATGGCCAAGCAGCTGGCCAAAGCAACAGGTTATATTTATGTGGACAGCGGAGCCATGTATCGCGCTGTAACACTTGCAGCCTTGCGTCATCAGCTTTTTTCAGATAGTGGAATTGTTGACGAACCCGGGCTGAAAAAACTGTTGCAAGGTATGTCCATTTCTTTCAAGCTTAATAAAATAACCGGTCTGCCCGAAACCTTTCTGAATGGCGAGAATGTGGAAAGTGCAATCCGCACAATGGACGTATCGTCCCACGTTAGTCCGATTGCCGTATTGCCTTTTGTGCGTGCAACGCTTGTTGATCAGCAGCAACGTATGGGGAAGGAAAAGGGCATCATCATGGATGGTCGTGATATTGGAACCACCGTTTTTCCTGATGCCGAGATGAAAGTCTTTGTAACGGCTTCGCCCGAAATACGGGCTCGTCGCCGCTTTGATGAGCTCATGGCTAAAGGGCAGGAGGTCAGTTATGAAGAAATATTGGACAATGTAAAACAGCGCGACTATATTGACTCGCATCGCGAAGTATCGCCTTTGCGCCAAGCAGAAGATGCCGTGGTGCTCGACAATTCGCATCTGACGCGCGAGGAACAATTGGAATGGCTCTTGTCGCTTTTTCGCGAACGTACATCAAAGTAATCCTTTATTTTACGTGAACATCAATATTGAAATAGATGCGGCTTCGGGCTTTTGCTTCGGTGTAACGACAGCCATTCGTAAGGCCGAAGAAGAATTGCATGAGGGCAACCGTTTATACTGTTTGGGCGACATTGTCCACAATGGCAAAGAAGTAGAACGTTTGCGCTCATTGGGACTTATTACCATCAATCATGAACGCTTTTCGACACTTCAGAACGCAAAAGTGTTGTTGCGCGCTCATGGTGAACCACCGGCCACCTATGAAATGGCGCGTCGTAACCATATCGAAATCATTGATGCCACTTGTCCTGTGGTGTTGCAATTGCAAAAGAGAATACGTCGCGAATATGAACGTCCGGAGCATCCGCAGATTGCCATTTTCGGCAAACGCGGCCATGCCGAAGTTTTGGGACTTGTAGGACAAACCGAGGGAAATGCCCTTGTAATAGATCATGAAGAAGACATCTGGCAATTGGACTTCAAGCGTGACATATGTCTTTTTTCACAAACGACGAAGTCTTTGGAGGCTTTTCGCGAAGTGGTGCGTCAAATAGAATCATATATTGAGCCCCCGGCCACGTTCAGATATTTCGATACGATTTGCCGGCAGGTGTCAGGCCGATTGCCCCACATGCTGGAGTTTGCTGCGCGCCACGATGCCATACTGTTTGTGAGCGGCAAAAAGAGTTCAAACGGCAGAGCTCTCTATGAAGCCTGCCGCTCGGTCAATGCGCGTTCCTATTTTGTCGAAGGACCGACGGAAATCAATTTTGAGTGGTTGGGTGGAATTTCGACTCTTGGTGTTTGTGGTGCCACTTCAACGCCGAAATGGCTTATGGAAGAGTGCAAGAGAACAATTCTTGACCATTAGTTGCTGCAAAGTTGTTGTTAGCGTGCAAAAACAATCCGCTTGTGCTTGTTTTTGCAAGCCATCTGTTGATACTTGCAAGCCAAAATCTCAGTCTCAATGCTTCTTGATGCTGTCAAAATAATATTCCAACAATCTGTGGGCGGCGACAAACGAAGTTTGCTTGCCATTCAGTACCATGTATTCGGCATCATGCATCAAGCGCATGATTTCAGGATTCTGATAGAAGCTATGCTTCAGCTGTTCATTAATGGTCTCGTGCATCCAATAGCGTTTTTGTTCCATGCGCCGGTGTTCGAAATAGCCGTTCGCCTTGACGAAATCAAAGTAAGCGTAGATGCTGTCCCAGAGCTCTTTGATGCCATAGCCGTAAAAGCCCGAATAGGTTAGGACCTGTGTGTTCCAACCGCTGGGAGGGGTGGGGAAAAGGTGTAAGGCGTTGCGATAATAAGAGGCGGCAATTTTGCAATGTTCTACGTTGTCGCCGTCACACTTGTTGATGGCGATGCCATCGGCCATTTCCATGATGCCTCGCTTGATGCCTTGCAGCTCATCGCCTGTTCCGGCCACTTGAATCACGAGAAAGAAATCAACCATTGAATGGCAGGCCGTTTCACTTTGTCCTACTCCCACGGTTTCTACAAATATCTTGTCGTAACCTGCGGCTTCGCAAAGTATAATCGTTTCACGCGTCTTGCGTGCCACGCCGCCAAGGGAACCGCTCGATGGGCTGGGGCGGATGAACGATTTGGGGTGCACTGAAAGTTTTTCCATGCGGGTCTTGTCGCCGAGGATGCTGCCTTTGTTGCGCTCACTGCTGGGGTCGATGGCCAATACTGCCAATTTCCCTCCATACTGTTTCAGTACATGCAAACCAAACTCATCGATTGAAGTGCTTTTTCCGGCTCCCGGAACGCCGCTTATGCCGATTCTTACGGAATGGCCGGAATGCGGCAGGCATTTCTCTATGACCTGTTGAGCAAGTTCTTCGTGTTCCGGACGTGTGCTCTCAAGCAAAGTGATGGCGCGGCCAAGCATCGTTGTGTCGCCGCGCAGAATGCCTTCAACATATTCATCGACCGTAAGACCGCGACGCGAACGGATGCGGCTGAAAGACATATAGGGATTTACGCAACCGGGATTTTTTGGGCTTGTCTCAACTTTGAGACCTTTGTATTGCTCGTCGTTTTCGGGATGTTCCATTCTAATTGAAATCAAAAAGTGTTCAAGTTATTTTCCTTGGGATGAAGCGGATTCTCCTTCGCCCAACTTGATGTTGAATATAGCCTTCGGACGTTTCGGATCATTGGTGATCATCAATACGCGTAGGCGTCTGCGGCTTTTTTTCATGTATTTGGACAAGATGGAGATGCGGAGCTTTTCTGCTTTTCCCGGTGCTATCGACATATGTCCCAATCCCACATTGACAGCAGGGTTGAACACTTGAAGTGCACGTATTTCAAGCGGAGATGAACCGCTGTTTTTTAATATGATTGTGCCTTTGACCTTGCGTCTTCCGGTTAAAGAAGGCAATCGTAGCTCTTCGGCCGATACTTCCAATCGGGGAGAATGTGCCGAATCGGCATCTGCAATTTTATTGAGCGGAGGCAACAATACGGCCGAGACTTCCATTTCGTTGTCTTCGCCGACTTTATCACCTGGGAACCTGCTGACATAAACAGTTGTCTGTTTCAAGCCAAAGCCTTCTACCTGTCGTGTGTCCAATGTAACGATAATCTTTCCGGCGCGGCCTGGCAATAGCTTTTCGGGAATGGCCTTTTGTGTCAGATACTTGGGAAGGTGCATCAGCTCAGGGTGATAAACGCTCTTCCCATTGTTTTTCACTCCGATGGCCTGCTCTGTCAATGCACCGCGATTGACATCGTCAAATTCAATATTGTCTGTTGTCAGCCAGATATTGTCAACATGGTAAGGAAAGTTGCCTCCGTCAACGCGCTTTTCGCGCACAACTTCACCGGCAGCTTTTAATATATAAGGCGGATGCCCTGTTTTGTCAGTATAAATGTAGATTGCTTTTTCAAAATGCCCCAAAAGATCTGCTTTGTATGTCACATTTAATTGTGACATACCTCCCGCCGGGATAGCAGTGCTGTCCCAGTTTACCACAAGTTGGCAACTTGAGGTTTTGATGTCTTTGATGGTAATGGTACCGTTGTCGCTGTTTTTTACATTGACTACAAAATTATTTTCGGTGCGCCATTCAACTTGTCCCATTTGCAATGCCCCTTCGTCGAAGCTTAACTGAGCTCCGGCAACAATGGGGAAAAATAGCAGGAGCAACATGCAGGCATAGATTCGTAGTATCATTTTGAACATAAAACACCACAAAGTTACGGCAAACCGCATGCATGGCAAAATGAAAGCTCTTTTTTTTGCATGGCTTGCCTTTTTGACCTTACGTATGAGCGACGCATTTAAACAGACAAAAAATCAGAGCAATGTTCCAAAAAAGGAGAGCTTATGCTTGTCCAATCAGAATTTTATTCCTAATTTTGCAACCCGATACGCAGAAAATAAATAAAAGATAAGTATAGAGTCATGAAAAGAACATTTCAACCTCACAACCGTAAGAGAAACAACAAACATGGTTTCCGCCAGCGCATGGCTACAGCCAATGGTCGTCGTGTATTGGCAGCTCGCCGTGCCAAAGGGCGCAAGAAACTGACCGTTTCAGACGAGAACCACGGGAAATAAAGCCATGTAGATTCTCACGATAAAGTATCGTTAAGGAGCAATGCCGTTATAGGGGTTGCTCCTTAATCTTTATATAGGGAAAATCTTTGAGCAAGCAAAAAACGACTACCTTTGCAGAAACTTATAAAGACAGACACAATGAAATTCATATCATGGAACGTCAACGGATTGCGTGCATGCGAGAGCAAGGGATTCTCTGAGGTATTCTGTAAGGAAAACGCAGACTTCTTTTGCCTGCAAGAAACAAAAATGCAAGCCGGACAATTGGATCTCCAGTTTCCAGACTATAGTTCGTTTTGGAATTACGCCGATAAAAAAGGCTATTCGGGAACGGCAATCTTTGCTCGCCATAAACCGTTGTCAACTTTTCTCGGTATAGGAGTGGACAAGCATGACCATGAAGGGCGCGTTATCACATTGGAATATCCGAATTTTTTCCTGGTAACGGTATATACGCCCAATTCGCAGGATGAACTTCGCCGTCTTTCTTACCGTATGGAGTGGGAAAACGATTTCAGAAGTTTTTTGCTTGACTTGGACAGCCGAAAACCTGTTATCGTGTGCGGTGACATGAATGTGGCACATCAAGAAATAGATTTGAAAAATCCGAAAACCAATCGCCATAATGCCGGATTTACCGATGAAGAACGTGAAAAGATGACAGACTTGCTGGCTTCCGGCTTTACTGATACCTACCGGTATCTATATCCGGAGCAGAGTGGTGTCTATTCGTGGTGGTCGTATCGCTTTCATGCGCGCGAAAAAAATGCAGGTTGGCGTATTGACTATTTCCTTGTATCAAACCGCTTATGCCCTTATATAGAGGATGCAAGAATCTTGACTGACATCTATGGGAGTGACCATTGTCCTGTTGAGTTGAATTTGCACCCTTTTTAAAACAGTAGGGAACTCGGCCAAAGCCTAAAATACCTGCTAAAAATATTCAGGCAGGATAATGACTTTGATGTAGTCCTTCAATTGGTATAAACCGTTGCCGGCTCCGGCTTGCGAGTCGCAAATGAGAAGAAGAGACTGTCGCCCATCGGCCAACTTAGCACCCAAGGCCATGCCTTCGTAATTGGCGTAGTTGAGCTTACCGATCTTTATATTCGTAACAAAGCTGAATACCTCACGTTTCTTTAAGATTCGGGCTTCATTCAGGGTCTTCAACGTGGTAAAGGATTCTATTGGCTCCGTTTTCAATGGGTTTACTACAAATATGCGTATATTTGTTTTCGAGCCTACATATTTGGGCGGAACGGTCAATTCGCGTTCAAGAACAAGTAGCCGCCCGTCATCCAATGCGAGCATGGCTGAAATGCCATGTGCATAGTACTTTCCGGGTTTCATGGTGGCAGCTTCCATACGGTAGGCCCATTGTGAAGCCGGTTGCAGGTCTCTGTAGAAACTTTGTAGACGCAACATGGGACGCACTGTGCCCTCCTCGCCAATCAAGGGCGCTTCGGTGGTTGTCCAAAATAAGCCTGTATGTTGATTATAGGTTAAGGATTCAAAGCCGCAGTTATGTTGAATTTTATCGGGTGAGAACTGAGAGGGGATGGATAGCTGGCGTCCGGTTAGGCATCCCTTGTCATCATATTCATATACTTTTTGCCAAGCTTCACTTGCAATGAAATAAGTATTCCATTCAGGAACATAAGTGATGTCTTCGCAGTCGGCCTTGCTACGCTCACGGTTGGCTGACAAGGCAGTGCGGTCGTATAGTAGAGGGCTGGCATAAACCTCTTTTATCTGTCCCGTTTCTTTGTCCTGCACAATGCGGAATGGGATGAAACCGTCTGCCGCACTTTTGTCGTCAACTACAGCAAATGAGTCGGCGGCCACATGCACGATTCCGCTATAATTGGCAGGTGCTATGCCGAACTTCTTTAAGTTTATCTGCTTTAAAACCGTTTGTCCCGAAATAAGAGTACTTTGAAGCAGCAACTGCCCCAAAGTACTTATTAATAACAGCATTTTTTTATTCATATCATCTTAAACTATTGGCCTACACTGATTGTTACAGCCTTGTCCTTTCCCGAGAATTCTGGCGAGTACAGACATTGTACGAATGGCACGGCAGAAGTAAATGTTCCTTCACGGTCGACGCGCATTTCTGTTTCTATGACATGTTTCCCTTTTGACAATTGTTGGAAGAAGTATCCGGTTGAAGCATCTCCGACATTGCGGTAACACCCATTGCGCCAATCATAACCGGAGAGAGCTTGTACAGGCTCCATACAAGCCGGCCTTCCATCTTTTAAGCAAACGAAGTCATAATCTCGATCGGCCGTCAGTTCATAACGGGCACGAACCAAGTCGCCTTTATGTAACTTCTGATTAATTGTGACAGTTATCCATTCTTGCCCTTTGCGGACACTGTAGTTACAGCTCAGTTTCAATCCTGAAGCAGAAGCTTCAACTTTGGAAACAGGCATAAGATATTGTGCATGCACCGCACCAAAAGCCATCGGTTCGGCCGTCTTGTCAACAATCAAGGCCTTTGGTTGCGACTTCAGCTCGTTTTCAAATAGAGTGCGCCGGTAATAGCCTAACGTCGCAGGCATTTGCACTTCATGAGCATCGGGCGTTATATCTGTTGGTCTGCGATTCCCGCTCCATGTAAGCTGCATTTGGGGATAGTTGCGGCCACCTGCATGCTTTAGCATGTTCTGTTGAAGGAACAAGTAATAAATAGCATCAACGCTATTCATCGGATTGCCCCATGTTTGGGTACGTTTTGCCTGAAGTAGCCAGCGTGACATTTCCTGAAGTGTCGTAGTATCTTCGGGGGTAAGAGTCTGTATTGCCTCAAGCGCAGCAATTTGAGTTGGGATGCGGCAGCTTTCCCAATTCCATAGCGAACGTTCTGTATCAAAATAACGCCCCATTTCGGTGGTCTCCACGGTGTGTTCCATTAAGCTCTTTAATATAATTCTGGCAGCATTTGTTTGACCGGATTTAGCCAAGATTACAGCTCCGAGAGACTTATCATACATATTATATGATGCCGATTCATTCTTGAGTAAGCCTATCAGATAAGCTCTGTCCGAAGTTGGTTTGTAACCATGCATGGCGCAGATGTTTAGATAGCGCAACAAAAAGTTGCTGAGAGAAGGATTGACTTTGTTTTGCTTTTGGGCTTTCTTCATTTCTGCAACGGTTTTCGCTACTTGTTCATCCATGAAGCGTTCTGCGCGCTGCAAACTTTGTTGCAGTTTGTTGGATCTCAAATCTGCATGCAGGCATGATAGACGAGCCATTATATGCGCTATATCGATAGTGGTATTTAAATTGCCGGGCATTCCTTTGAACCAGCTCCAACTTCCATCGGCATTTTGCAATTCGACCAACTTGTCTAAATAACTTTGCTTGCGGTACGATAACGATAGTGTATCAAAAAGAGAACTCAGACGAATGAGACGTTCATGCTCATGATTAGCGGCTGCAACCCAAGGCGTTTCATTCAAGATGATGTGTTTTAAGTCTTCATTGCGCTCAAGCAACAAGAAAAGACTATCAATATTCTTTTCTTTGCTCCAAGCTCGTGCCAATTGAGAAATGGCAGGATCGCTTCTGGCTTCCATCTCGGCAAGACTCAAAGAATAATAAGCCGTAGCCATCGAATAAGCGTCATCTGATACAGGGTGCGATAAGGTGGGTAAAGCTTCGATTGCCAGCCATGTGGGATTGCCGGTGTATTCAATGGTGAGCCGGCGGTGAGACGTCTCATTGTATCGTTTCCCGAAAAGCTTGGTCAAGTCAAAGGCGGTTTTCCCTTTGTCTTTCAAACTTAAAGGTATGCTTTCGGATATCTCTTGTTTGTCATCGAGGATTGGTACATAATGTTGCTCTCCGTCACTGAAATCTTTGCTTATGGCTGTCATGCGGCATATTAGCAAAGGATATTTATCGGATACACTTATCGGAAATGATACTGTACTTTCACTATTTGCCAAGATATCAAAACGCTTTTGTTGCGAGTCTATTACCGTTTGTGTCTGCGGATTAATCCATTCACAAGTAACGTTCCCATTAATGCTATGTTCTGTTGTATTACGTAACGATGCTATTAAATTGGTTTTATCACCAACACGGAGAAAACGCGGAACATTGGGTTGCAGCATGAAATCTTTTGAAGCAACAGCCATGGTATCCAGTCTTCCGTAATCCATTTCTTTGGTGTGAGCCAAAGCTTTGAAGTTCCACTTCGTCAGACTTTGAGGAAGTTTGAATGAGATGCTGATCTCACCTTTTTCGTTTGTAACAAGAGCAGGTTGGAAATAAGTTGTTTCATTAAAGTTGCTACGCATTTCAACAGCGCCTTTTTCAATTACACTTCCGGATGTAGCAGCCATTTTTGAGTTAAGTTTGATGTCTGCAAGCTCCGCGACTTCTTCCAATGCATTATCTGTTGCTGCAGCCTTTAATCGTCCACGGACTTTTAAGGGCTTTGACGACTGTTTAACAGACATTAGAATGGAACTTTTGCCTAAATAATAAGAAGCAATGAACCTTTTGATATCGAATGTATCAAATGACCATACTTGTTCTTTTGTGTTTTTGATTTTTGATGAAAGCCACAGATTAAAGGACGGAATGTGAGAGCTTCGCCATATCCGGTTGGGAATGTTGCGCCCAAAATATAGTGCAAAAGGCCATTCAAGATTGCTAAACTTATCAAGAGAAGCATCATAGAGTGTTGCCATTACAGAGGCTGATGCCGGAAGTCCGTTACGAAGCACTTGAAGTGTCCAAGTTTCCTCTTGTCCCGGACGTAGGCGGTCGCGAAATGTTTTCCAACGTAATGAAAGCCGTTTGTCGGGGCGGGGCTTTTCTATCATAATTTGTTGGCTATGCATAATGCCGTCTTTTACGTATGTAAACAATAGCTGCAAACCGTCACCATAAGCCTCTTTTTCATCATCAAAGCACAAAGTGAAAACAGAATCGGATAATGTAATAAGGTTACTTTCCAATAGATTGTCCTTTGCATAGGTCAACACATCGTAATGGAGGTACATGTTTTTCAATGGAGTTCCAACGAGTACGCGTACTTTCTCTCCTTTTTGAAATTCGTGTGCTGTCTGATATATTTGCAAGGGCATTGAACCAATAGGCTTTTTGTCTTCTAATGAAAAGAGCGCAAACGTGTGTTTCAGTAGCACTAATGTATCAGTCCTGTCGGCAGGAATTACTCGCAAGTGGTATTCGCCTGAAGCTAAGTCTGAAAAAACGTCGGGCTTTATCTCTGTATTAAAATCCCAAGTGCCTTCCAGCTGTTTGGCAGTTCCTTGCCAGAGTTCAAAGCGTGCTTTTCCGCCAACAAGTTTGCCACCGGCATTCTGTTGGGTGATTGTAAATGACGGCATCTGTTCTTTGCAAACACGTGCAGGTAAGTTTGTATACAAATAAGACGGGCGATTCCCAGCAAAAAGATTGTACTTGCATGTTTCCGTCTCGCCATTTTCCAAAGTGGCAACGGCTTCAGTTTCAAAAATGAAATTTCGTGCTTTCCACAATGGCATTGCGTTGTCAGCCTTGACATCTATATTAAGGAATACGGGGACACTGAAACAACCGTTTTCATCAGTTCGAAGTGTATCTCGCAATAGGTCTTTTTGAGAGGCCGCATCATAACGGTTCCAATATGAAGGGCGACGTATGACCGAAACTGCCACGTGTGCTTTTGAAATGGGGAAACCAGAATATGTTTTGACGGATCCTTTAAGATGAACAGTGTCTCCTGCAGCGTAAGCATTCTTGATGTCGTCAAAAGCTACGACAAATGTAGGACGCTTGTATTGTTCTACCCGAAAAGCGACCGAACTGTTTCTTGTGTGGATACTGAAAGTCCCGTTTAAGCATGAAGCCGGTAACGGAAAATCTGCGCCAAACGCACCGAAAGCGTCAGAAACAACGTCTTTCTTTTCAAGTTCTTTCTGGTTGGCATCCAATAATCGTAAAGTGATGGTTTCACCGGATTTTACACTTACCTGATCGTTTCTTTGGGTATACGAAAAGCCTCCAACTCTCACGTTTTGTCCAGGTCGATAGATGGAACGGTCCGTGAAAAGAGACTGTTTATTATATTCTGTTGAGGCGGTGTCAGCCTTATAAAAGTGCGTGGGATACAAGTGCAATCCGCGGCAATAGTTGTCTCTGCCGTGTTGTACGTAAACATTATAGTGCTCTTTTATTTCTTTGGCAATAAGTGCTTCTCCTTTGTTGTCTGTCGTGTATGTTTGTCCGTCATTGTTGTTGTTTGCCGGCTTAAGCAAAATTTTTGCCCCTGATACCGGGCGACCTGATTCTGCTTCGCTCACAACGATGCGTGTTCCCTTTTTGTCAACAGCCAACGTCATTACATGAAGGGATGATACATAATATAAATTGTATGGGCGGCAGATGTTTTTGCCACTTACTAATTCGATGTAATATATCCCAGCTTCGGGTGCTTCGAAAGCAATTTTTTTGCTTATTTGCTCATACGGTTTCCCCTTTTTCAATTCGAAGGGAATCTCAAAGGCGAGGCCTCTCAGATGTTCTTTAATCTTATTCTCGTTTCGTTCCCATCGGTCTCTTGCATTATAGTTAGTGCGGTAAAATCTTAGTTTCCCTTTTGTCAGATTGGTCGCAAAAATGCTGATGGAGTCCTTTTGACCCGGAAAAGATTGCATTTGCGGCATATCAACGCTGACCCGTGGCTCTGTAATAGCATTTATGCGGTTTGTCAGAACTGAAGCGCGTTTGGAATGAGGGTATTTCTCCAGACCTTCTACTGCATATTCATAGGCACTCTTATTATCTCCGCTTCTTTCAAACGAATTGACTAACTCTATGTAAGCTTCCATACAAACATCCAAATCTCCGAAGTCCTTGATTAGTAGTTGGCACCCTTTACGGTAGTTTTCATAAGACTTGAATAAATAGGGATGTCGGACTTCGGCGTTTAGTGAATCGAGCATTAAAAAGAACTCTGCTTCACGGTTATTCTGCTTTCGGTAGATTTGCAATGATGTATGGTAGAGCTGTAAGGCCTTTTCATATGGTTTTAAGGTTTGGTCGGTCATTGAAGACAAAGAGTTGCAGCAAGTTCTTGCAACGATGTTCAACAAATCACCATGAAAATATTTGCTGTCGCTCCCGCTTTCAATGACAAAGGGTATATAAGTGCCGGCTTTGGCCTTTGACAAAAGTTCGGGATTGTCCATGGCCCGACAATAATGTTCTATGGATTTCAGTGGAGCCTGTTCGTTGAGATGGGCGTTATCGGCTTGATATAACTCACCGAGTACCACATGATATAAAGACTTCATCTCAGCCCTTTGCTCTTCTTCCATATAGCGTTCTATGGCCGGAATCATGGCTGTCGCACTGTCCGGTGATATCTGTCCCGATAGTTGCCGGCGTGTCAGTAGCCCGACAATCAATTGACCGCCATCTCCGTTTTTGTGTGCACGGGCAATAATCTTATCAACGCTTTTTAAGGCACTTTTGGGCAAGTCATCTTTCATGAAGGTTTTTACTTCTTTCCATAAAGAAGTATAGGACTGCGCAAAGGCAGGAGAAGACATGCTGGAACAGAGCATCAGCATGAGAACGATAATGGTAGTTTCTTTCTTCATTGTTTTCTGCGTTACGTGATTCTCGCTAATCATTATATAAACTGCCTTTTTGCTGCAACATTGCATCAAAATTGCGTTTCTCCTTCGATATAATTTTCCAACAAAAGATTTTGCCCGTCAAAAACGGCAAATGTAAACTTCTCTATCCAATCTCCCAAAATGACAAAGCGAGCTGTTTTGTTTAGCATAAGATCCACATCTACATGACGATGTCCGAATATGAAGTAATTGATATCAGGATGTGTTTTTAGATAGTTCCGTGAGAATTTCACCAGCCCGTCTTTTTCGGCGCCAATAAAATATCCTTCTGCTTTTTCGTGCTTTTTACGGCTGTGGGCAGCCCACGTCAGCCCGAACCACATTCCCCATCGGGGGTGGATAGACGCAAAGAGCTTTTGACAAATCTTATTGCGAAAAACGGCGCGCAATAGCAAATACTTCCAATCTGTCTGATCCAATCCGTCACCATGCCCCAAAAAGAATTCATATCCATGAATCTCCATTGTTGTCGAGTCGCGATGGAGCACTACACCGCACTCTTTCTCCAAGTAGTCGCCACACCACAGGTCATGATTTCCTGTAAAGAAATGCACTTCCACTCCGCTGTCGGTCAGCTCGCTGATCTTTCCCAGAAAGCGTGTATATCCTTTGGGTACAACATAGCGGTATTCGTGCCAAAAGTCAAACATGTCTCCCAGCATGTAGACAGCAGAAGCCTTGTTTTTGATGCTGTCAAGAAAACGTACTATTCTGCGTTCGCGCATTCTTCCGTGAGGTATGGCCTGTGAACCCAAGTGGGCATCTGAAAGGAAGTACACGTTTTTCATCTGTTACTTTCGTTAAGTCGGATTATAGCATTCCTAAATCGGCTTTGGCTTCTTCACTCATCATGCTTTGGTCCCATTGTGGCTCAAATACAAGGTTGACGTTGGCCGAAGTGACTCCTTCGATGCCTTCTACCTTCTGACGTACATCTTCCAAAATGTAGTCGGCCAAAGGACATCCCGGCGCAGTCAGCGTCATGTCCATGTCGAGCGTTCCGTCGTCTTCATGATAATCGATTTTATATATCAGGCCAAGGTCATAGATGTTTACCGGAATTTCGGGATCGTATACGGTTTTCAATGCGGCAATGATTTTTTCTTCTACTGCCAATGCCTTTTTCTGTTGTTCTTGGTTGTTGTCTTTTTCCATCATAATAGTTTTCTTGTGTTTTACAATCGGCCTTCGTCTGCGTAGCTGTAATAACGGTTTCCGCCTAATATTAGATGATCCAAAAGCCGTATATTCATTATTTTGCAGGCTTCTTGCAACTGGCGTGTCAGACTGTCGTCTTCGCGACCAGGTTTTACGGAGCCCGATGGGTGGTTATGTGCTAAAACAATGGTTGTGGCGTTTTTTTGAAGAGCCAGTCTCAGTATTTTCCGTATGTCTGCGCTGACGAATGTAAGCCCGCCGATGCCTATCAGCTCCACACTGATTAGACGCAGACTTTGGTTAAGCAAGACCACCCGGCATTCTTCTTCGGAAAGATCCCAGAACAGGGGCTTCAGCAATTCTCCGAACAATTTCTCGGAAGAGTCAAATGTACATTCTTTATCGTCAGCTTTCTTCATTCGTCGTCGGCCAAATTCGCATGCTGCCATTATGGTTACTGCCTTTGCCTGTCCGATGCCCTTGAAAGCGGTAAGGTCTTCGTAGCTCATTTTTCCCAATTTATCCAGGCTGCCATTACAGGTATCCAATACGCCCTGCATGATTTCAACGGCATTTTGCGATGGCGTTCCTGTGTGGATTAAGATGGCCAGTAGCTCTGCATTTGTCAAAGCCGTTGCACCTATGGTCAGCAGGCGTTCGCGCGGTCTGCTGTCTTCATTCCATTCGTTTATGGCCAATCGTTTTTTCATGTGGCAAGCTCTTGGTTACTTGTAGAAATTGTTCTTGAAAGCTTCAAACTCGTCTTCCTTGCAGATGCAACGTCGCCACCATGCGCGCAGAAACCCCGTGCCGTAGCCCGTTAGCTGTACAAACGATGCAGCAACAGCCAGGCAACCGGTCTTCAGACTTTTTTCTTTCAATGATGCATCTGCTAATATCATCAGGGCATAGGCAACCAATGGTAAAATAGCCCAGCGGCAAACCATCATGCCCGATATAAAAACAAATTCACTGCACGTAAATGCTGCCGGAAGCACGTGGACAATTTTCAGGCTGCCGGGATGACGTTTCCAAAGGTTGATGCGTGCAATGCCCGAGTTGTGGACTTGCTTGAAGAACTTTTTAAAATCGGTGCGCCTCTTGTGCCATACCCAGGCATCCGGAAATAGGCAACACTTGTAGCCATTGGCAAAAAGGCGGATGCTGAGGTCGATGTCTTCGCCGAAACGCATGTCAGAAAAGCCGCCTACGTGTTCGAAAACGCTGCGTCGCACTCCGAAATTAAAGCTCCGCGGATAAAATTTGTCCAGTTTCTTTTTGCCGCCGCGTATGCCTCCCGTTGTAAAGAACGAAGTCATGGCATAATTGATGGCTTTCTGCACCGGTGTGAAACCTTTGTCTGCCCTGTCGGGACCGCC
Source organism: uncultured Bacteroidaceae bacterium (assembly GCA_934426255.1). GTDB lineage: Bacteria > Bacteroidota > Bacteroidia > Bacteroidales > Bacteroidaceae > UBA6382. The sequence goes on from CAKRYD010000020.1 coordinate 44,613, forward strand.
AAAAGCGTCAGCCGCGGTTTTTTCCAAAGCTCTGTCGACTGCATCAATGTAGCCCGGAGGCAATACGCAGTCGGAATCCAGGAACAGCAGATATTCGCCACGGGCTCGGGCTGCACCGTAATTGCGTGAAGCACCCGGACCGGAGTTCCCTTTTGCGTAATAGTGCAAGTCCCAGCCATCGGCATACGTTGACGAAACTACCTCCTTACAAGGCAATGAAGAGCCATCCTCTATCACCAGGACTTCAAAGTCTTTGCTAAGCTGGCCGGCCAAGCTCTTTAAAAGTTCGCCCACCTCATCGGGTCTGTTATATACAGGAATAATAATCGAATACTTCATACAATTGCAAAGGTAAGCATAAAAATCTCATTTGCTTATTGACTGTACAAAAAAAGGAGAAGCCCGTCAGTGAGCTTCTCCCTATGAAGTTTGTCTGTAGTAAAAGTGTCTTCTTACTTGGCGCGGTTTACATAAGAGCCGTCGCGAGTGTCGACTTCGACCATCTCACCCTCGTTGATAAACAAAGGTACACGTATTTCTGCGCCGGTTTCCAATTTTGCAGGCTTCGTGGCATTGGTAGCTGTATCGCCTTTCAGACCTGGTTCGGTATATACAATCTTAAGAATGGTCTTTACTGGCATTTCAGCAAACAGGATTGTTTCGGTCGAAGCATCGGTGACGATTTCTACGATGTCACCCTCTTTCATGTAATCAACACCTTCAATCAGTGATTTTTGTACCGGAACATCGTCCCAGGTCTCCTGATTCAGAAAATGATAAGTGTCTCCTTCATTATAAGAAAACTGGTAAGGACGGCGTTCTACGCGTACATCTTCCAGCTTTTCACCGATGTTGAAACGACGCTCACGAACCAAACCGCTTACGACATCTTTCAGTTTCGTACGCATAAAAGTATTGCCTTTGCCCGGCTTTACATGCAAAAATTCAATGCAGAAGTACAATTTTCCATCTAAACGGATACAAGTTCCGTTCTTAATGTCTTGCGAATTAATCATATAAACTTATTAAGAATTTGTTTTGCGTGCAAAGTTACGGCAAACAGACGAAAACACAAAATAAACGACTTGATTTCTGAAAGGAAAGCCTTTTGTCGCTAAAATATAATGGCGATTTTGAAATAATCAGGCATGAAAAGTCCTTTTTCCCTCCTTTCCGCGAGAAATTCGTGATGGCAAGATTTGAAACTCTTGAAATTCGTTTGTTCAGAAAAGAATTCCTTCGAGTCGTGTACGAACGATTTTCAGCGGGTGATTGACTGTGAAGAAGAGTTGAGTCTCGCTCACTTTTTCGCGTGCTTTTTTACTCGAAAAAGGAGCAAAAAGCAGTCGGTCTCTTGGTAAGAGACCGACTGCAAGCCTTACCTTTTCCAAAATCAATGCTTTAGATGGATTTTGTAGA
>CAKRYD010000021.1 GCA_934426255.1 uncultured Bacteroidaceae bacterium
CTTTAGAGACCACGTTCAAGAGCTTGCAGATACGCTCGCAGTATCGCTCTTTTCATATGTTCATAGAAGAATTGGAGCAGAATTTGTTTCCAACGGCTCAGTTTGAACTTGTCAAGATGCTGATAGGACTATTGAAGAATGTCGGAGCGAAATCTACCGGTTATGAAAGTTCTGTGTTCCTGACCACACACAGTCCGTATGTGCTGACAGCATTGAATGTGATGATGCTGGTATCTGTGGCTTATGAGAAATCACCGGATAGGGTGAAAGCTTTAGGATTGGAAAGCTATGTTCTTCCTAAAACCTCTTTTTCAGCCTATTGTATAAAAGACGGGCGTTTTGAGAGTATAGTTGACGAAGAATACCACTTTATCAAAGGGGATTTTCTGGATTCAGTGTCAGAGTTGGTGGATCAGTATACTTACCAATTAAATTCCATAATCTATGGCGGTTCTGACGGAAAGGCTTGATGCTTATGAAGGACAGCCCGAGCTGGGTTGGTACAAAAGAAAAAGTATCTCTGTCAGTGAACGCGGACAGAAATATACAGCCAAATTCTCGAAAGAAATTTTGTCAGCGGTGTATGCGATAGATGGTGGAATTATAAAAGACATTAATGTCATAAAGTGTGACAAGCTGATATTGCTTGATGTTGGAGAGCATAAGCTTTTGGAACTGTTTGTCGAATTAAAGGGTGGAAATATACAGCATGCGATTGAACAGGTGAAAGCTACGTTGAGGAATCCTTTGTTTAAAGATGCTTCAGTGATTGAGAGGCAGGCAAGAATAATAGGTCGTAAGATACCAAGCAATACGGGTAATTCGATAACTGAGCGGGCAAAGAAGAACTTCTTGGTAAAATTTAATTGCAGATTGGAATTTAAGACCGCTCCGGCAGTAGAGACTCTTTCTGTGAATTATTTGAATCAATACAAGTGATGCAATAAATCCTCGTTCGAGTGGCGGCATGAGTGCAGAGCGATACTGCAACGGGGAACTTTTTCATTAACTCATTTGCTATTCGCATTGTGTATGAGTAGCGATTTTTAGCACTTTTATTTAAAGGTCGAGATGCTATATACCTGTAGGCGTGGTTTGAATCATGCTGATGGTTTATATATCTATCTAAATCTTAATAACGTAATGTATTTATTTGGAGCAAGCGGCCATGGTAAGGTCGTTAAGGAAATTGTTGAAGCTAATGGCGGAGCTGTCGATGCTTTTATCGACGACAATCCCGATGCCTGCGAGTGTGGCGGCTGCCCCGTGCTGCACGATGCAGCAGGGCTTTCGCCCATGATTGTGAGCATAGGCGTGAACAGAATACGCAAGATGATTGTGGAACGGTTGAAGGCCGACAATTCTTCTATCACATTTGGCACGGCCATTCATCCCCGGGCTACTGTTTCACCTTCGGCAAGGATTGGTGAGGGAACGGTCGTTGTGCCCGGTGCCGTCATCAATGCCGATGCCGTGATAGGCAGGCATTGTATCATTAATACGGGGGCTACGGTTGGCCACGATTGTGTAATCGAGGACTATTGCCACATAGCTCCCGGTGCGCACGTCAGTGGCGGTACGCATGTGGGTGAAGGTACTTGGGTCGGTGTCGGTTCGTCGGTGATTCAATGCCGGAATATCGGCAGGAACTGCATGATTGGTGCCGGAAGCGTGGTGGTCAGAGACATACCCGATAATGTGACTGCCTATGGTTGTCCTGCGAAGGTGGCAATAAAGGATGAAGAAAAGAATATGAATAAAAAGAAGTCGATGAATGTTTATTCACTTGGGGGGGGGGTAATTTTGATGCCTGCACCCGTAATGTTGCGTAACGCCGTGTAAAAATTTTAGAGAGGATGTTGCAGTATCTCCATGCCGGTTTGCAATTGTCGGGTTGTATATTATGAAAACACTGCCGATAATTGTAAAACCAAGTCTTGATTCTTAGTAATCAAGTCTTGGTTTTTAAGAATCAGGACTTGGTTTATATTGACCAAGACTTGGTCCTATAAAATACAAGGGTAAAAGTGCAAACAGAAAAGGAGCGGCTGCAATAAATCACGACACTATTTGGAAAAAGCTCAGGAAAGATATCTTGTTACACAATGCATTGTTGTTAGCAAAGTTTTACGACATGGCGAAAATGCATTGCTCCAACAGATGAATTTTAAAATAAAATATAGATGAAACAGAAAGTTGTGGTTTTTGGTGCTACAGGAAATCTGGGTGCCTATATCTCTTTGCATTTGCATGAGGAAGGTTACGATGTGATTGCTGTGGGGCATAGAATAAGCGATAATGGCTTTTTCACGGATAGGGGCATGAGCTATTATTCCGTTGATATTGAAGACAGGAAATCGTTTGATGTTTTGCCAACTCATGGCATATATGCAGTCGCTCATTTTGCAAGTTCTTTGCCTTCGCGCTATGCTTATGATCCTGTCGATTTGTTTGAATCGATAACGATAGGAACGTTGAATGTATTGGAATGGATGAAAAGTATAGGGTGTAAGAAAATAGTTTTTCCCCAGACGCCTTCAGACATGGCAAAGTATCATAACAATGGGAGCGTCATACCATGTGATGCTCCGCGTCATTTTCCTTTGACGGGAGATCATTCCGTTTATACGATAGCCAAGAATGCGGCCGTGGATTTGATGGAGCATTTCCAGGCAGAGTTTGGCTTTCAATTCTTTGCCTTGCGTTTTTTTACCATATACCAATACCATCCAAATCCCTACCATTATGCAAATTATAAGCGTCGCATGATGCCTTACCGTATGCTGATGGACAGGGCAAGCCGTAGTCTTCCAATAGAAATTTGGGGGGGGTACAAAAAGGCAAAGGAAATGGTATATATAAAGGATTTTGTCCGTCTTGTGCAAGCCTGCATAGAGTCGGATAAACCGGGCGGATGCTATAACTGCGGCAATGGCTGGCAGGTTTCCCTCGAAGAGCAGATTAAGGGAATTATAGAAGTGTTTTCACCGAAAGACAATCCGTCTCCGATTGTTTATTGTCCCGAAAAACCTGACCCGTTGCAGAATGCGTTCGACATGACCAAGACATTTGCAGACTTTCCTTCGTACAGGCCGAGATATAGCTACATTGATTGGTTGCGTGACTTCAAGCACGAAATGGAAACCGAGCCGATGGCACAACTGTGGGGAACTAAAGATGACTATAAGGAGTGAATAGAATATGTATGAAAGATATGTAAAACGCTTGCTTGATATATCCATCGTTGTGTGCGTGTTGTTGGTGATATGGCCTTTTTTGTTATTGGTCTCATTTTTATTGTGGATATTCAATGACGGTGCAGGAGTGTTTTTTACGCAGGAACGTCCCGGATATAAAGGACGAACATTTAAGATAATCAAGTTCAAGACAATGAATGAAAAGAAAGGTCCTGACGGAAAACTTCTTCCCGATGTTCAACGGATAACAAAATTCGGATCGCTTGTGCGCAGTTTGAGTATTGACGAGCTGCCGCAACTCATCAATGTGCTGAAAGGTGACATGTCAATCATCGGTCCTCGTCCTTTGCTGACGGAATATCTTCCGCTATACAGCGAGGAACAGGCAAGAAGGCATGATGTGCGCCCCGGTATTACGGGCTGGGCGCAATGTCACGGACGGAACAATCTCACGTGGACAAAGAAGTTTGAGCTTGACGTATGGTATGTAGATCATGTGTCTTTTATGACGGATTGTCGGATTGTCTGGACTACAGCGATGAAAGTGCTTAGGCGTGCAGATATAGAAAACAATAACATAGATGGAAAGAAATATACAATGCCGCTGTTCGATGGCAAAAATTGACAATAGCGCGGATTTGGAGACACCTTGTTTTATTCTTGATGTCAAAGAGCTGGAACGTAGTTTTAAGGGCTTTCATGAGGCTTTGGCATCGCACTTTAAGGATGTGGTTGTCGGCTATTCCGTAAAGACCAATTCTACACCCTATTGTATGCAAAAAATCCTAAAATGGGGGGGGGGTACGCAGAGGTGGTTTCACATGACGAATATGAATTGGCTGTACTTTGCGGCTTTCGTCCGGCCCAAATAATTTACAATGGTCCCATGAAAAGCAAGGAAACATTTTTGGATGCAGTAAGAAATGGGGCAATTGTAAATATCGAAACCAAGCGTGAGCTTCATTGGCTTGAAGAGCTGGAACCGGAAGCAGAAAATAATTACAAGGTTGGCATCAGGTTGAATATAAACATCAGCAGTGTTTCACCTGAAGATGCAGACGGCGACAACGATAACAGTCGGTTCGGATTTTCCGATGAAACAGGAGAATTTATCGATGCCATCGAATTCATAGCGGCTTTGCCTAATGTTGAACTTGCAGGCCTCCATATACACAGGACGGCTCATAGCCGTAGCGTGAGATTCTATGAAAATTCGGTAAGATATGCCTGTGGCATAATCAAGAAATATAATCTGGATGTAGAGTATTTGGATGTAGGAGGCGGTTTTTTCGGAATTTTTTCCGGCAAGCCGACTTACCGGCAGTATAGTGATGCGTTTTACAGAATATTGAACGAGAACGGACTTGCGGATTTGCGTATCATTGTCGAACCGGGCAATGCTCTTGTTGCTTCATGTTTTTCTTTTTTGAGCGAAGTGATAGATACCAAGCAGGTGGAGCCTGATAGCTGGTTTATCACTACTGACGGAAGCAGAAACGACATTGATCCTTTTTTCAAAAAATCAAGTTACTTTGCCGAAGAGATACGTCAGCACAATACGCCATGCGTAAAAAAGCAGATTGTTTCCGGATGCACATGCTTGGAATACGACAGACTCTTCACGTTGGAGGACAAACAGCTGTTGAGTGTGGGTGACAGAATCCTATACCGCAATGTCGGTGCTTATACGATGAGCCTTACACCTTTGTTTATCCGTTATTTTCCCAATGTATATGTTTCGGAAAGCAATGGATATAAGCTTGTCCGTGAAAAATGGACGGCAAAAGAATTCCTACAAAAAACTTCAATCAAATAATCCCATAATTTAAATGGACAATATTTTATTTTGCAGTGTCGGCCGGAGAGCCAAACTGTTGATGGATTTTCGCAAGTCTATGGATGGCTGCGGAAAAATCATTGCTACGGATTCAAGTCCTGTGGCTCCTGCACTTTTTTTCGCAGACGAGACTTATCTGGTGCCCCGTATAGATGCACCGGATTATTTTGGCAAACTGCTCGAAATCTGTGGCAAAAGTGAAGTGAGAGCAATTACTACCGTGATAGATCCCGAAATTGAAATACTTGCAAGCCATCGAAAGGAGCTTGTAGCTAAAGATATATTGCCTCTTTGTCCGGCAGATTGGACGGCTCATCTGTGTTTTGACAAGTATGAGATGTTCAAGCATTTGCGTTCAAAAGGCGTGAGAACGGTTCTCACATATAATTCTCTTGAGGGGCTGAAAGATGGGATAGCTAAAGGAGAGATTTCGTTTCCGGTATTTATGAAGCCGGTGTCCGGCAGTGGAAGTGTGGGAATCGGAAAGGTTGAAAGTTGGGAATCGGCAGAGGAAAAATTTAATGACGGAAAGTTCAAGTATATCATTCAGGAAATGATGACAGGTGGAGACTGCGATGCGGATGTATATGTCGATTGTTTGAGTCACAAGCCTGTAGCGATATTTAGTAAGAATAAGATAGAGAGCCGTATTGGCGGTGCAAGCAAAACCATATCGTTCAAAGACCCGAAACTTTTTGATTTCATAGAACAGGTTTGTTCCGTATTGGAATTGAATGGCCCCTGCGATATGGATTTTTTCAAGAAGGATGGTGAATACTACCTTTCGGAAATCAATCCTCGTTTTGGAGGGGCTTATCTCCATGCGTATGGTGCAGGTGTTGACTTTGTCAAGCTGATTCTTAATAATATGCATGGCATAGAAAACAAATCAGTCATAGGGCAGTATGATGAGGATATTATCATGATGATGTATGACGATGTTGTGATTACTCGTAAGTCTGATTTGATGTCTGATTCCTTTCAGTTGCTATAGGGGCCGACAGTTTCTCTTTAAAAGGCTTTAACTGTATTAAGAACGTTGGTGCCAATTACAGCATGTAGTATGGATTACGGCTTTTGTTGCTTTGCTTCTCTTATAGCTTTGATTTCTGAATTGATTTCTTCCAAAGTCATTTCCGTGCCGATTTGTGTTTCTGCTTCTTGGCGTAGTTCACCGAAAGCTTCAAGTGCCTTTATCCTGAGATTGTTTTCCGGGTCAGCTGATATGATAAAAGGTATTTTTCGGTAACGTATGACTGTACGAACAAAGATGTTGATGGCGGTGTTTGCACTCATGCCGAATTGTGCGCATAGTTCATCGAATAGAGCTTTCTGCTGGTTGTCCAAACGGACAGTCATGGAGGTTTGTGCCATAATTTTTGTGTTTAAGTAAAGTATGAATATGATGCAAATTTACGGCATTATGACGTATTACGCAAGGTGAAAGTGCCGGATTTTATAGTGCATGAAGTAATAGAATTCGTAAAAACGAAATTATCCAAGGAAATAATTGCTGAAAATAGAAATCAAGTTGAACTAATTATAATATAAACAATGTCGGAAGAAAGAAAAACAATTTATCTCTGCCTTGCCCACATGAGTGAGGCGGGCTGGGAACAGAAATACGTAAAGGAGGCGTTCGATACCAATTGGGTGGTTCCGATGGGTCCGAATGTCAATGCTTTCGAGAAAGATTTGGAGAGGTTCGTGGCCTCTCCCCAGCCCAAGGCCTCTCCCCAGCCCTCCCCTGAAGGGGAGGGGGCTGGTACTGCTAAAGGGAAGGATTTGGGTGTGCATACGGCTGACCCGTTGCTTTATGGTTTGCTGAAGAGTTTTTCTGAGGAGAACCGGAAAAATCCTACAGAAGCGGAGAACGTGCTTTGGGGAGTCCTGAAAGCTAAAGGAACGGGGCTGAAGTTCCGCCGGCAACATATTATCGAAGATTTTATAGTCGATTTCTACTGTAACGAGAAGAAACTGGTTATAGAGTTAGATGGTGGTTATCATCGTATGCCCGAACAAATGAAACGTGACAAGGAACGTACCTTACGTCTTCGGGAATTGGGCTATACGGAACTGCGCTTTTCCAACGAACAGGTATTGTGCGATACAGATAATACTGTTCGGGAGATTATGCGAGTGGCCAAGTCTCTCCCTTTAGGGGGAGATTCAGAGGAGGCCTCTGGGAAAGATTCAGAGGAGACCAAGCCTTTAGAGCGCAAGGTGGTATGTCTTTCGGCCGGCACGGCAGCGGTGCATCTGGCCTTGATAGGTTGCGGCGTGAAGGCCGGCGACGAGGTGTTGGTGCAGAGCTTTACTTTTTGTGCTTCTTCGCATCCGATTACCTATCTTGGTGCAAAGCCTGTATTCGTAGGTTCTGAGGGAGAGACATGGAACATGGATCCTGCCTTGTTGGAAAAGGCCATCCTTGACCGCAAGGAAAAGACATGCAAACTGCCGAAAGCCATTATACCTGTTGCTCTCTATGGTATGCCTTACCGCATAGACGACATAATGACGATTGCCGATAAGTATGGCATTCCCGTGATAGAAGATGCAGCCGAGGGTCTGGGCTCACGTTTCAATGGTCAGGTATTGGGCACATTCGGCAAGTATGGTGTGCTGTCGTTCAATGGGAATAAAATGATTACCACTTCGGGTGGCGGAGCCTTGATATGCAGTAATGAGGAGGAAGCCAACAATATCATGTGGTATGCCACGCAGGCACGCGACGCCTATCCCTATTATCAGCATACGGCCATTGGTTACAATTATCGTATGTCGAATGTTTGTGCCGGCATCGGTCGTGGTCAGATGACGGTGTTGAACGACCACATTGCCCATCACAAGCATGTGCAATCTCTCTATGAGGAACTTTTGAAGGACGTGCCGGGTGTGCACATCCACAAGCAGCCAACAGACAAGCGTTATGATGCCAACTTTTGGCTTTGCGCTGCCACGCTCGACAAGGGTGTGAAGATACATGGCCAGGAGCAAGCCTACAAGGAAGTAATCAAGACTGCTGTAGGTGGAGCTGCCGGTGTTATTCATGCCGTAGATACGGCCGTGACGGATTGCCAACCGAATGAGAATGTGGAGGCGTTGCGTATGTTTATGCTCTCTAAGAAGATAGAGTGCCGTCCTGTATGGAAACCGATGCACAAGCAGCCGGTGTATGCCGGTGCACCAGTCTATACCAATGGCATTGAAGAGGAAATATTTAAGGTTGGTTTCTGTCTGCCTGCCGGTCCTTGGGTATCTGATGATGATGTGAAATATATCGTGGAGAGCATTAAGGAAGCAATTCAAGCTCAATAATAATCCAAGGGAAGAACTAAACATCCTAACACTCAGGCGTCGCTTCTTCAATTTTATCGAAATGCCGCACTTTTTGCTGGGCTCTACATGATTTTGTATTGGTCTCTGTCTGCAAATTTATTGCAGTCAATATCGAACCGTAACCTGAAAAATCAGTAACTTTGCGCCAATTACAGATTTATCTTATTATCGCGACATGAATAACAAAAAGATTATCATTATTGCATCTGCGATTGGTGTATTGTTGGTTGGCGGTTTGGCCTATCTTATGGTAAGCTTGCATCAGCAACGCCAGCATAGCCAAGAGTTAGAGCAATTGGCTGCCATGGACAAGAAGGAGATGGAAAACGAATACACTCAGTTTGCATTGCAATATGACGAGCTGAAGCGTTCGATACGCAATGACTCCCTGATGCAGCGGCTAACCGAAGAAGAGGCTCGTACAAAGAGCCTCCTGGAAGAGTTGAAGCAGACAAAAAGTGATGATGCACGTGAAATTTCGCGTTTGAAAAAAGAATTGGCAACTGTGCGTGCAGTGTTGCGCAGCTATATCATACAGGTGGATTCATTGAACCGGCTGAACGAAAGTCTGAAAAATGAAAACCAGCAAGTCAGGCAGCAATATTCGCAGGCAACGGCGCAGATTTCGAGTCTGACCAATGAGAAAGAAAACCTGACAAACAAGGTGGCTATTGCTGCCCAGTTGGATGCTACAGGAATTTCATTGCAGCCGCAGAACAAGAAAGGCAAACCTGCCAAAAAGACGAAGGATATTACACGTTTTGTAGTTAATTTCTCTATCACTAAGAATATAACAGCCCAGACGGGTGAGCGCAAAGTTTATGTGAGAATTACGAAACCCAACAACGAAGTGGTGGCACAAAGCGGAACTGTTTCGTATGAAAGCACGAGCATATCCTATTCTGCCATGAAGACTGTGGAGTATTCGGGCGAGGAGCTGCCGGTGACGCTTTATGTTCCGGTAAACGAATTCTTGAGTCCTGGCACGTATCATGTCTATATCTTTGTAGATGGGACAATGATTGGTTCCGGAAGTAAGACCATGGTCAAATAAGCGGCTTCGTATGGAAGACCGCCTTTTGGACTTTTTCAAGAATGACCGCTTTGCGGCTATGTCGGGTGCAGAGTTGACAGAAGTGGGCTCTGGACATGCAAAAGCCCGCTTGCTGGTGAGCGATTGCCATTTGAACGGAGCCGGCATATGCCAAGGAGGCGTTATTTTTACATTGGCAGATTTGGCATTTGCTGCAGCCGTTAACAGCCATGGGCAGGTAACGGTTTCACTTGCGGCCAACATCACCTTTTGTCATGCAGCCAAAAAGGGGTGGCTGTATGCCGAAGCGCGCGAAATAGTTAATCATCCGCGTTTGCCCTACGTTGAGGTAACTGTAACGGATCAGGAGGCAAATATCATTGCGGTGATGACATCCAGTGGATACAGGAAAAAAGATTTTTTGCCTGGATATGAAAACAGGGAGCTTTGAAGCTCCCTGTTTTCATATCCAGGCGTCAATGTCAGACAAGTGACGAAAGATCTTTGTCGCCAATAAATTTCATGTCGTTCAAAATGATGGCTTCGCTTGCGCGTTCGGCATTGTCTGTTCTGAAAATCAGAACGCCTTTTCCATTGACAAGAAATGAATAGAGGTAGGTGATGCTGATTCCTTCTTTGGCCAAAATGGCAATGGCATCGGCTGCGCGTCCTACCTGATTGTCAAGCTCGATGGCAAAGACATCCGAAAGTGCAACCGCGATGCCGGCTTTTTTCAATTCGGCATAGGCGCGGGCAGGCTCACTGCAGATGATGCGGCAAATTCCATATTCTACAGTGTCGGCAATGTTAGAGGCAATAAGAGATATGCCGGCTTTTTTCAACAGTTCGAGCACTTGGAGAAGTGTTCCCGACTTGTTTTCAATAAAGATGGATAATTGGCTGATGGTCATGATTCTCGTATGTTTTAAAAGTGTTTTCTCAGGTCTTTTACTCTGACGGCTTTCCCATCAGATTTCGGCAACGTGCCTTTTGGAACGAGCTTTACGCGAGGAGTTACCAGAATTTCATCTTTTAGACGCCGTGTAATATCCTTCATTAAGGCTTGCAGTCGTCCGTAATCGTCTGTGAACATTTGGTTGAGTTCCACTTCAACAGTCATTCCATCGTTGCTTTCGAGCGTGTCAAGCGTGATGAGATAATCTGTAGAAAGCTCTTTGAATTGCATCAGTATTTGCTCTATCTGTATGGGGAAGATATTAACGCCTTTCAGGATAATCATGTCGTCGCTACGTCCTTTCATGCGGTCAAGGCGTTTGTGATGTCGTCCGCATGGGCAGTCACCCGGTAGGATGCGGGTGAGATCGCGTGTGCGATAGCGAAGCAATGGCATGGCTTCGCGATTGATGGTTGTGAGAACCAATTCTCCGATTTCGCCTTCTGGAACAGGTTCCAAAGTTTCTGGATTGACAATTTCAACGATGTAGTAGTCTTCCCATATATGCAATCCGTTTTGTTCCTTGCATTCGAAAGCAACGCCCGGGCCGCACATTTCTGACATGCCGAAAGAGTTGTAGGCTTTGACTCCCAGCATTTCTTCTATGCGTCGGCGCTGTTCTTCGCTGTGTGGTTCGGCACCAATGATCAACGTGTGCAAGCGTGTGTCCTTGCGTGGGTCGATGCCCATTTCCTGCATCACTTCAAATAAGCGTGTTGCATAGCTCGGTATGGCGTGTACGGCCGTTGTGCCGAAATCTGTAATGAACTTGATTTGCCGTTTAGTGTTGCCCGCTGCGGCCGGAACGGTCAGCATTCCTAAACGCTCGGCTCCATATTGAAATCCTAAGCCACCTGTAAACATTCCGTACCCTGAAGAATTTTGGAATACGTCTGATGGACGCAGACCGACCATCCAAAGGCATCTGGCTACGGCATTGGCCCATTGGTCAAGGTCTTTTTGTGTATGCAGGATAACCGTCGGGTTGCCTGTCGTTCCGCTCGATGAATGAAGACGTACGCAATGTTCAAGAGGTTCGGACGCAATGCCGAAAGGATATGTATCGCGCAAATCTTGTTTCGTAGTAAAAGGTATGCGTTTCAAGTCATCTAACGATTTGATGTCGTCAGGCGACAAATGGTTTTCTTCGAAACGCCTTTTGTAGAAAGGCGAGTTCATGCAGTGGCGTACCGTTTGCTGCAATCTTTCCAGCTGTAGCTGCTTGATTTGGTCACAGTCTAACGTTTCCAAATCCGGGTTGAAATAAGGTGAGTTGTTCTTCGTCATGGTTCTATTATTTCAGAATGCGCTTGTCGATAACGAATTTTCCCTTTCCCTGGCTGCGTTCAATCGTGTTGGGTGCTTTGAGTTGCACTTTTGCGCTGATGCTTAATACACTTTTAAGTTTGTCGGCCAATTTCTTTTCCAGGGCTTCGAGGGGCGCGAGTGTATCAAAGCTGCCGGTAAAGTATTCTTGGCGGACTTCTACCTGAACTTGCAAGGTGTCCAAGTTGTTTACACGGTCAACAACCAATAGATAATGAGGAGCAAATTCTTTCATGCTGAGTACAACGCTTTCAACTTGTGAGGGGAATACGTTGATTCCTCGTATGATGAGCATATCATCGCTACGCCCCACAATGCGGCTCATTTTGATGTTTGTTCGTCCGCAAGGGCAAGGCTCGTCAATCAGCGAGCAGAGGTCCTTTGTGCGGTAGCGGAGCAGTGGCATGCCTTCTTTTGTCAGTGTTGTGAATACCAGTTCTCCGGTTTTGCCATTAGGGAGCTTTTCCAACGTATTGGGATCAATGATTTCAGGATAGAAATGGTCCTCATTGATATGTGAGTTGCTTTGTTCCTGACATTCATAGCTGACGCTGGGCCCCATTATTTCACTAAGGCCATAAATGTTGTATCCTTTCAGCCCTAAACGGGCTTCTATCTCCTTGCGCATGTTATCAGTCCATGGCTCTGCACCGAAAGCTCCGATTCTCAGGTGAATATCCTCTTTTTTGATACCCATTTTCTCCATCGTTTCGGCCAGGTATAGTGCATACGATGGTGTACAAGCCAAGCCCGTTATGCCCAGGTCGCGAATCAAACGCACATGCTTTTCAGTATTTCCCGTAGAAGTGGGAACTACTGCGGCTCCTAAGTTCTCTACTCCGTAATGAGCTCCGAGTCCTCCAGTGAAAAGGCCGTAGCCGTATGCAACCGAAAATGTATCGTCGCGTGTAATGCCGTAGGCGGTCAGACAACGAGCCATGCACTCGCTCCAAATTCCGATATCCTTACGGGTGTAGCCCACAATTGTCGGGTTGCCGGTAGTGCCCGATGAGGCGTGGATACGGATTATCTCGCTTTTAGGCGCAGCTTGTAGCCCATAAGGATAATTGTCGCGCAAATCTTGCTTGGTTGTAAAAGGAAGCTTGACAATATCCTCGATTGTCTGGATGTCATCCGGCGTTACGTTCATTTCTTGCAACTTATTGCGGTAGAAAGGAACATTATGATAAACATATTCTACAATCTTATGAAGTCTTTTTCCTTGCAAGTCGCTCATTTCATCGCGACTCATACATTCTTTATTTGGATTCCAAATCATTGTAACGTCTTCTCGTTAAATTCTTAAATAGCTTGGTTAATGGTTTTCATGGAATATGCGCATGCGTTCGTCCAATAGGTCATACTGATTGTCATTAATAAAAGACGTGCAGATGCGTAGTCCCTGCTGACAGCTTCCTGTAGAGTCAAGTGCAATGGCGCTCACACCATAATAAAGCAGTTCTTTGGCCAAATCCTTTCCGCTGAATCCTGGGTAGCTTATCGTAAAGTAAAAGCCGTCTGCAATATTTTCGTTCAAGTCCTTGTCATACACAATTGAGAATCCATGCTTCAGAAATATTTCCTTCAAGAGCTTGGCTCTGCGTCCATACTCACTGATATCATGACGGAAGTCGTAAGTTCCGTCACTGGCCGCCTTCATCATGGCTGCTAAAGCATATTGTGCACTGTGGCTTGTTCCGCTTGAAAGGGCGTAAAGTACACGGTGAATGAAAACCGGGCCGAAGCATCCATTGCCGTATCTGTGTGCAAGCTCGGGATAGGCACGATGATAGAGCTTGTCGGAGATGCAACTGACGGCAATGCGTTCTCCGGCATAGCTGAATGCTTTGCTTCCGCTGATAAGCAACACATAATTATCGGTGTATCTGGCAACTGTCGCTTGAAACGGCGGTTCAAAAGGCTTGCTGAGATTCTTGCGGAAATCCATGGCAAAATAAGCTAAGTCTTCCAGTACTATGGCATCATAACGTGTTGCAAGTTCGCCTATTGTACGCAGCTCTTCTTCGCACAGACAGATCCAACTGGGATTGTTGGGGTTGCTATAGATAATGGCTGCTATATTCCCTCGTTTCAGATACTTTTCAAGTTGAGGCCCTAAGCGTTCTCCGCGATAGTCGTATACATCGAAAGTTTCGTATTTGGCTCCCATTACAACACATTGTTGCTTTTGTACAGGAAAGCCAGGGTCAATGAATAGGATGGTATCTTTCTTGCAGTCGGCTTGTGTGGCTGTTAGAAATGATGCAAACGTTCCTTGCATAGAGCCGCATACAGGCACGCAGCCTTCCGGGGCAATATCTACATTGATGAAAGCTTTGACAAAGCGCGAAGCTTCATTTTTCAAAGTTTCTATGCCGTTGATATTGGGATAGAGGCGTGCTATGCCATTTTCCAGCGCTTCTATTTGTGCTTTGACACCAAAAGAGGAAGCCGGAAGCCCAGGTACCCCCATTTCCATTTTTATGAATTCCTTGCCAGATTCTTTTTCTGCTTTTTGGGCAATGGCCACAATTTCGCGAATTGTAGCTTTTCCGAAGTCTTTGATGCCAAGCTCTTGAATGGCGGCATCGATAATCGGCCGTTCAATCGGAGTCTGTGTCATAATCTTACAGCGTTGAACCCCAAATCGAATGCTTTCAAATTGGCTTCGACTACAGTTTCGCCTTTGCGTCCGAAAACAACTTTGATGGCATTGCGCAGCTGGTCAGCCGAAAGGATTTCTATGTAAGGAGCAGCCATTCCCAGCAGAATTACATTGGCACTTTTGGGCATTTGGTTGTCTTTGGCCATTTGCTCTATTCCCAAGGTGGTCACATGTGGTAAATGGCTCAATTCTTTTAATAAAGGCTCTTGCTCCGGATAGTTGGGAATGTTGATAAACGATTCAGACGAACTGACTACCCATCCGTCTTTGTTCAGATAAGGCACATAGCGCAGGGCTTCCATTGGTTCCATGGAAATAATCAAGTCAGCTTTCCCTTGCGGAATAAGATCGCTGAAGATTTGTTCCGTGCTCAGCCGCAAGTTGCTTTGCACGTCTCCTCCGCGTTGACTCATGCCGTGCACTTCTGCTTGTTTTAATTGAAGGCCGGCTTCTGTAGCGGCTTCGCCAATGATTGTTGCGATGGAAAGGATTCCTTGTCCTCCTACGCCGCACAATATTATGTCTTTTTTCATTTTTTCTGTGCCTTTTGTTTACGTAATTTCCTGTTGAGGGTTTGTATGCATTCTCGGCGCGGAATGATTACCGAGACGCCATTATAGTTGATTTCCTCACGAATGATTCTTGTGATTTCTTCCATGTTTTTGGGCAGAGGTACAACAACGCGTACATGCTCGGGCTCTACTCCGAGCCCCAGGCAAATGGCTTCAAATTTGTTGGTCCCTGCGCTGTCTTGTCCGCCGGTCATGGCCGTAGTGAGGTTATCTGAAATAATAACCGTTATATTCGACCGGTCATTGATGGCATCAAGCAGGCCTGTCATTCCTGAATGTGTAAAGGTGGAATCGCCAATTACGGCTATTGCCGGAGACAATCCGGCATCGGCTGCTCCTTTTGCCATGGTTATTGATGCGCCCATGTCTACGCAACTGGCCAATGCATTGAATGGCGGCAGGGCTCCCAAGGTGTAGCATCCTATGTCACCGAAGATGCGTCCGCCGGGATATTCTGCCACGACCTTGTTGAGTGCCGCGTATACGTCGCGGTGCCCGCAGCCCGGACAAAGGGCCGGAGGTCGTGCTACGATGTTTGAGGCGGTGGGATAGGCTTTTTCTATTGTCACACCTAAGGCTGAGGCTACATTGTCAGGTGTCAATTCGCCTGTGCGAGGCAGTTTGCCGGTCATGCGGCCTGTAACGGGGTAGTCGACGCCGAGCAGAGCTTTGATGTCTTGTTCCACTACGGGTTGTCCGTCTTCAACTACTAATATCTCATTGCATTGTGCCGCCAAAGCCTTGACGGCTTTTACCGGCAGCGGGTATTGCGAGATTTTCAATAGTGCCGATAGTTTTGCCCCTGTTTCTTTTACGTAGTTATAGCCTATGCCGCAGGCAATGACTCCGATTCCTTTTTCTGCCGATGGTGTTTCAGATTTGTTGAATGCCGATTTTTCGCTCAACAGTTCCATTTCCGGCTGTTTAGCCAATAACTTTTCATATTGTTTCCTGGCTATTGCCGGCAGCAGCACCCAATGCTTGCCTTCATCCGGATTGAATGTGTTTTGTTCGCCGGCAGCTTTGACTGCAACCGAGGCGCGGCTGTGTGCCAGTCGTGTTACTACACGTAATAGGACTGGAAGTTTCAGGGATTCCGACATGGCATAGGCTACGGGCATCATGTCGTAGGCTTCCTGCTGTGTTGACGGCTCCAATATAGGTACCATGGCAAATTTGCCGTAAAAGCGGCTGTCCTGCTCGTTTTGCGATGAGTGCATGCTTGGGTCATCGGCGGCCAAGACCACGATACCTCCGTTTACACCGGTTATCGCAGAGTTGACAAAAGCATCGGCGCAAACATTCATGCCCACGTGCTTCATGCAGACCAGGGCGCGTTTGCCGGCATACGACATGCCTAAAGCGGCTTCCATGGCTGTTTTTTCATTGGTGCACCATCGGCTGCGGATATTGCGTTCTTTGGCCAAGGGATCGTTTTGTATGAATTCTGTGATTTCGGTAGAAGGAGTGCCGGGATAAGCGTATACGCCGCTCAGTCCCGCGTGAATGGCTCCTAAAGCAATGGCTTCATCGCCTAAAAGTAATCTATGCTCGTTCATAAAACGGTTTTATGTTGTTTTGTTTTCAATTCAAATTGGTCTGCATCGGCCCAAGCCCTGAATTTGTTCCTGAAGTGTTCGAGACATTCCGGGGTAATGTCGGCCGATGCGATACCTTCTTCGTCGGGGGGACATTGAACCAATGTGTTTCCATAAGGGTCTATGACGGTGGAACAGCCAGAGTAAGCACAGTTGCTGTCGCTGCCCGTACGATTGACACCGACCACATAGCTCTGGTTTTCCATGGCTCTGGCTTTCAAGAGGGTCTTCCATACTTCCGAGCGGCTTGCAGGCCAGTTGGCCACGTAGAGGATGGCATCATAATCGTTTCTGTTACGGCTGAACACCGGAAAACGCAGGTCATAACAGATTTGTAGCAGGAAACGCATGCCTTTGTATACTGCGATTACGCGTTGCTCTCCGGCTGTGTAGTAAAGGCTCTCGCCTCCATAGGCAAACAAATGGTGCTTGTCATAAGACACTTGCCCGCCGTCGGGCTTGATAAAGAAGAAGCGGTTGAACCTTTTCCCGTTTTCTTCCCATGCCAGGCTTCCTGCTATGGCGGCATGGATGCTTGCTGCCTTTTGGGTCATCCATTGAACGGCTTTTCTGCCGCTCTGCACATCAACGGTATCATCGGTCACAAAACCTGTTGCGAACATTTCGGGTAGCACATACAGGTCGCGCCCTCCCTTTCCGATGGCTTCGTCTGCTTTTCGGATGTTGTATTCGGCATTGTTGTAAAACAGGTCTTGTTGAATGATGGCGATATTCATCGACACGATATCCTTTGGGCAGGTAAAGTTACTCTTTTTGTAGTATAAGACAATGAAAAGGAACAAATATGTTTGTTTTTCGCTTTGAAAATATGCATTTTTGTTCCTTTTTGCCTTTTCCCGAGTTTGTTTTATTTTTCTTCCAATCTACTGATGACGTGGTCGGCCAATTGGTCAAAGGCTGTCCCTGTAGGGCTGTTGGGGTCGGTTGCAGCGGGTTTTCCTGCGTCGCCGCTTTCGCAGATGCCTTGTACCAATGGGATTTCTCCCAATAAGGGGATACCCATTTTTTCTGCCAGATGTCTCGTACCGTCTTTTCCAAATATAAAATACTTGTTTTCGGGCAATTCTTTGGGTGTAAACCATGCCATATTTTCAACGAGCCCTAAAATCGGCACATTGATTTTTTCGTTCATATACATGTCTATGCCTTTGCGCGCATCGGACAAGGCTACTTTTTGTGGTGTGCTTACGATGATGGCACCAGTCACCTTTAGGGATTGCAGCAGAGTCAGGTGTATGTCGCCTGTTCCGGGAGGCGTGTCAATGATGAAAAAGTCCAAATCTCCCCAGTTGCATTCTGAAATCAATTGCTTCAAGGCATTTGAGGCCATAGGTCCGCGCCATACGGTTGCCTGTTCGGGTTTTACGAAAAAGCCTATGCTCATTATTTTTACTCCGTATTTTTCGGCGGGGACTATCATTTGTCTCTCACCGACGGTTTCGCTATATGGTGCAAAGTCTTCCAAATGGAACATGGTGGGTATGGAGGGGCCCAGCACATCGGCATCGAGCAATCCCGTCTTGTAGCCTTTGCGCGCCAAAGATACAGCCAGATTGGCGGCAATGGTCGATTTTCCGACTCCGCCCTTTCCCGACGATACGGCAATGATATATTTCACCCCCGGCAAGAGCTTCTCTTCCTCTTGTCTTGGTGCGTGTTCGGGTGCCAAGGCCGTGATTTCCACTTCCACATCTTTCCCCACTTGTGATTTAATGGCAGCTTCAGCGGCTCTCACCACCGACTTCATGAAAGGATCCGGATTCTTGGGAAATATCAGCGAAAATGATACGCGCATTCCGTCTATTCGCATATCATCGTCCAGCATGCCTGCCTCAACGATGCTCTTGCCTGTGCCCGGATAGCGTACTGTGGCCAGTGCGTCGGTAATAAGCTTGGGATAGAGATTCATAATGATGTATTCTGTATATGGATATATTTATGTATAGTGCAAAGTTACGGCTTTTTTCGCAAGCGCGTATCCTGTTTGTCTTGTAATACTTGCTTGCGGAATGCTTTGGCGTTTTTGTCTTGCAACCTTTGAGGAAAAATTCTTAAGGCTTCTGTTACAATTTAAAGCCTTAGATTTCCAACTTTTTGCGCAAATAAAGAGAAGTATAGCCTTTTCCCGACAAGGCGATATCTTCGGGTGTTCCTTCGGCTACGATGCAACCCCCGTCTTTGCCGGCTTCCGGTCCGAGGTCGATGATGTGGTCGGCACATTTGATGACATCCATATTGTGCTCGATGACTACAAGCGTATGTCCATGGCGTATGAGTGCATCGAAAGCCTTGAGCAGAATGTTGATGTCGTGAAAGTGAAGTCCGGTGGTGGGCTCATCAAAGATGAACATGGTGGGTTTCTCGTTTTCCTGGCTCAGATAGTAAGCCAGTTTGAGACGCTGGTTTTCGCCTCCCGACAGTGTGGAACTGGTCTGCCCCAGCTTAAGATAGCCAAGTCCTACGTCTTTTAGGGGTTTTAGGCGCGAGGCTATGCGCGATTGCCTGTTTTCGCTGAAGAATTGGATTGCTTGGTTTACAGTCATCTCGAGTATGTCGTAGACATTTTTTCCCATAAACGTAACTTCAAGGATGTCTTTTTTGAATCTCATACCATGACACGCTTCGCATTCTATGGTCAAGTCGGCCATAAACTGCATGGGCACTTTGATGAAGCCGTCGCCTTTGCATTCTTCGCAACGCCCTCCTTCGGCATTAAAGGAAAAATGTTGCGGAGTCAGTCCCAGCTGTTTTGCCAACGGTTGTTCCGACATCAACTTGCGTATGTCATCATAAGCCTTGATGTAGGTGGCTGGGTTGCTTCGCGATGATTTTCCAATGCTTTCCTGTGTAACGAACAGGACTTTCTCTACACAGTCGACATCGCCATCGAGTGACGTAAATTCTCCGGGGCGGTCGGCCACTTCGTCCAGGTGGCGTTTCAGGGCATTATAGAGGGTTTTGCAGATCAAGGTGCTTTTCCCCGATCCGCTGACACCGGTGACCACGGTCATAACGTTGAGCGGGATTTTTGCATCGATGTTCTTCAAGTTGTTTTCGCGGGCTCCTCTGATGGTGATGGATTTGTTCCATCTTCGGCGGCTTGCAGGGATGGGGATAGTCTCTTCGCCTGTTAGGTAGCGCAAGGTGTGGCTTGCCGTTCCCTTTTGCAAATCTTTCAAGTCACCGCTGTAGACAATTTGCCCGCCTTCAGTTCCTGCTCCGGGTCCGATGTCGATGATGTAGTCGGCGGCACGCATGATTTCTTCGTCGTGTTCAACCACAACGACGGTATTGCCCAACTGCTGAAGGCGCTGCAACACGCTAATCAGCCTGTCGGTGTCGCGGCTGTGGAGCCCTATGCTCGGTTCGTCCAGTATATAGAGCGATCCGATGAGGCTGCTCCCCAACGATTTTGCCAGATTGATTCTTTGCGCTTCGCCTCCGGATAGCGTGTTGGCGTTTCTGTTGAGGGTGAGATAGCCCAACCCGACATCGGCCATAACCTTCAGTCTGCTCTTGATTTCCGTGATTAGGCGTCCGGCAATGCGGCTCTCTTGCTCGGAAAGTGCCAGGTTGTCGAAAAATTCGCGTAGCTCGTCCATTGACATCGTGACCAGATCGGGCAGGGAACGACCACCGATTTTTACGTATCCGGCCTCTTTTCTAAGCCTTCGCCCATGGCAGTCGGGGCAAACGGTCTTGCCCCGGTAGCGGGCCATCATTACTCTGTATTGTATCTTGTATTGATTGCTTTTTACCATTCGGAAGAAAGCGTCGATGCTGACTTGCTCTCCTTCGGGCAGCTTCTTTTCAACTTCGTCGCCGTGCCACAGCCAATCCTTCTCGTCTTGTGTCAACTGGTAGTAGGGCTTAAACAATGGAAATCCTCTCTTTCCGCTTCTTTGGCAAAACATGTTTTTCCAGCTGCTCAGCACTTCACCACGCCAACACATCACGGCACCGTCGTATACGCTCAGCGACTTGTCGGGAATGACCAACGATTCGCTGATGCCCGTCACCATGCCGAATCCTTCGCAGGTGGGGCAGGCTCCGGCAGGCGAATTGAATGAAAACATGCCGTCGCTTGGCTCCTCAAACCTTATGCCGTCGGCTTCAAAGGCGGTAGAAAATTCGTGCAGCTCTTTTGAGGGATAAAAGCGAAGCAGACATTTCCCATCGCTTTCGTAAAAAGCCGTTTCAATGGAATTGGCCAGGCGCGAAAGGCTGTCCTTCTCATTACTTACACTGAGTCTGTCGATGAGCAGTAAAGGCATTTTCTCCGGGTGCACCGGCTGTTTCAGATAGTCTTCGATGCGCACCGCTTCGCCATTGATATCAATGCGGCTGTAGCCTTGTTTCAACTCCATCTCGAGCTGCCCGCGGAGGTCGCGGCCCGCAGGAATCTGCAAAGGACAAACCACAGTGAAGCGCGTTCCCTCGGGATATTTTCCTGCACAGTTCATCACATCCTCGATGGTGTCGTGTCTCACCTCCTTGCCGCTGACGGGCGAAAAAGTCTTTCCTATGCGCGAATAGAGCATGCGCAGGTAATCGTAAATCTCCGTACTCGTTCCCACCGTAGAACGCGGATTCCTTACGTTGGTCTTTTGCTCAATGGCAATGGCGGGCGGGATGCCTGTTATGTAGTCGCATTCAGGCTTTTTCATGCGGCTCAGAAACTGCCGGGCATATGCCGACAGACTTTCTACATAGCGGCGCTGCCCCTCGGCATATAGCGTGTCGAAAGCCAACGACGACTTGCCCGATCCGCTTACTCCCGTGACCACTATAAAACGGTCGCGGGGAATGCATACATCAATGTTTTTCAGATTGTTCACTCTGACATGTTTTGCGAAGATGCAAGATTGCTGCTCGTTTTGCAAAGATGCCGTAGTATGCTTGCTTGTTGCCATTTTTGCGTACCTTATTTGAAACTCTGCCTTTAAAGCCCGCAAAGTTAAAAATATCTTCGTAACTTTGGCGTGAAAAAATGATTATACTTTGATTACTACGATGAGAAAGACCTTATTGTTCCTGTTAGTTTTCTTCGCGTTTCGCTTGTCTATCTTCGGCCAGACATTGTCCGAGCCGAAAAGAGAGTTTCGCGGCAGTTGGATTCAGTGTGTAAACGGCCAGTTTCAAGGACTGTCTCCCGATGCCATGCGCAAAAAACTTACACAACATTTAGACGCATTGCAAAAAGTGCACTGCAACGCCGTCATATTTCAGGTTCGCGCAGAAGGTGATGCCCTTTATGCCAGTCAATACGAGCCCTGGAGCCGCTATCTGAGCGGACAGCAGGGGCGCGCCCCACAACCCTATTGGGACCCTCTTGAGTGGATGATAGAGCAATGCCATGCGCGCGGCATGGAATTGCACGCCTGGATCAATCCCTATCGCGCCAAGACAGCCGGCACCAAGGAACTGTCGACAATACATCCCTACATCCTGCATCCCGAGCGATTCATGAAATATGGCGACCTGTTGCTATTCAATCCCGGACTGAAAGAAAACCGACAATGGATTTGCGCCATCGCCAAAGATATCGTGACACGCTATGATGTAGACGGCTTCCACATGGACGACTACTTCTATCCCTATCCGCAGGCCGGCCTCGCCATACCCGACCAAGAAACCTTCAGCGCCTCGAGCCGTGGGTTCAAAAACATTGCCGACTGGCGGCGCGACAATGTGAATTTGCTCGTCAGCGAGTTGCACCAGACGATACGCTCCGTCAAACCGTGGGTAAAGTTCGGTATATCGCCCTTCGGCATATACCACAACGAAAAAGCCGGCAGCAATGTTCCCGGAAGCAAAACACGCGGTCTTCAAAACTACGACGACCTTTATGC
The DNA here is from genome assembly GCA_934426255.1 of uncultured Bacteroidaceae bacterium. Taxonomy (GTDB): domain Bacteria; phylum Bacteroidota; class Bacteroidia; order Bacteroidales; family Bacteroidaceae; genus UBA6382. The sequence continues at coordinate 22,396 of CAKRYD010000021.1, forward strand.
CGATGTATTGGAATGGGTAAAAAAAGGCTGGATAGACTACTGCATGCCGCAAATATATTGGCAAATCGGTCACCCCACGGCCGATTACGAAACCCTGATACGCTGGTGGTCGGCCAATGCCGGTGGTCGTCCTCTTATCATAGGACAAGACGTAGACCGCACCATAAAGTTTACCGACCCACACGATGCCACCATCAACCAATTGCCGGCCAAGATGAAGCTGCAACGCACACTTCCCGGTGTTGCCGGTAGCTGCCTTTGGTATTCGGCGGCCATTGCCGAAAATCATGGCAACTATGCCACGGCTTTGGCACAGATGTATCATACCCATCCGGCCTTGCAACCCTTGATGCCATTTATCGACAGCAAAGCCCCCAAAAAAGTTCGTGGCCTCAAAGATATATGGACCCCCGACGGCCTGATGCTCGTATGGCTTGAGCCCAAAGCACGCACCGAAATGGACAAAGCCCATCAATATGTGGTATATCGCTTTGAACCCGGCGAACGCAAAAACCTCGACGACGCCTCGCATATCGTAAGCATCACCAACAAAACATTCCTGAAACTGCCCTATGCCGATGGCAAAGTGAAATACACATACGTAGTAACAGTGCTCGACCGGATGCAAAACGAGTCAAAAGCCAGGTCCGAAGCCGTAAAACTCTAAACCAAGCCGAGACATAAAAGCGTGACAAAGCATTGCACCAGCAAGAGACAGGAGACACTTTTGCTGCAAGAAAGCGGATAAGAATATGAATAACGAGCTATTACAGAAAGTTCGCCCGAGTTCGACCGTCTGGCTTTTACAGTATTGGTAATCGAAGCTTCGGCACCAAAGAATGGGCATATCGCCATCAGAAATGAGAAGGCCATAAAATTCATGTCTGAGGGTTTTCCGGAGCCGAGAAGCAGAACATGGGGCAGGTGTCAGGCTTCAGCCAATGTGTCTGCATGCCGGTTTTAAATCTTTAAATGGTGAAAGTGAAGGTAAACCAAGGGAAAATAGTAAATTTGCGATGTGTAAACCATGCAACATAAAACGATTGATGAAAGTTAGAATAATACGCTTCTTATGGGGACTTCTGGCAGTGCTTGTCATAGGCACCACGCTCTTCTTCACTGCCATATGGCGGGGTTGGATAGGCTATGTGCCGCCTATTGAGGAGTTGGAAAACCCAATTAGCAAGTTTGCATCGCAGATTATCAGTTCGGATGGTGTATTGATGGGAACGTGGTCACTCAATGAAAACCGCATTTTCGTTAACCACGACGACATAGCTCCCTGCATGTTCCAGGCATTGATAGCCACCGAAGACAAGCGTTTCTACCATCATTCGGGCATCGATTTCAGGTCTGTGCTGCGTGCCATCGTCAAACGCGGGCTGCTGGGTCATGCCAATGCCGGGGGAGGTAGCACCATAACGCAGCAGTTGGCCAAGCAACTTTACACGTCAACGGCATCGAGTTCTACCGAACGTGTTCTGCAGAAAGCCATAGAATGGGTCATAGCAGTCAAGCTGGAACGCTATTATTCAAAAGACGAGATACTTACCCTCTATCTCAACTATTTTGATTTTCTTCACCATGCTGTGGGCATCAAGACGGCAGCACGTGTATATTTTAATAAAAATCCCAAAGACCTCACCGTTCCCGAAGCCGCCATGCTGGTGGGGATGTGCAAGAATCCGGCCTACTTCAATCCTATACGCAACCCCGAACGTGTACTCGAACGGCGCAACCTTGTGCTGCAGCTGATGGCCGACGAAGGCTATCTTACAGAGCCCGAATGTCATGCCTGGCAGCAAGCTCCTCTGGGGCTTGACTTCCAACGTATATCGCACAAAGAGGGACTTGCTACATACCTGCGCGAATATCTCCGCCATATCATGACTGCCGACAAGCCGGACAGAAACAAGTATGCTGCCTGGCAAAGACAGGAATTCTATGACGATTCCATCGCATGGGAGACAAATCCCTTGTATGGATGGTGCAACAAAAACTTCAAGAAAGACGGCTCTCCTTACAACATCTATACCGACGGACTGCGCATACATACTTCGGTCAACTCGCGCATGCAACGCTATGCAGAAGAAGCTGTGCGCGAGCATCTGACGGGATATCTGCAACCCAACTTTGAAAAGGCCAAGAAGCATTCACCCTCATTCCCCTTTTCGAACTCGCTGACCAAGCAGCAAATCAAGGAAATTATCCGTAAGAACATCCTGCAAAGCGACCGTTACCGCAAGCTGAAAAGCGATGGCATGAGCGAAGAAGACATCAACAAGAACTTCCGCAAAAAGATACCTATGACCATCTTCACCTATCACGGAGATGTAGACACCACCATGTCGCCCCTGGATTCCATCATGTATTACAAGTCGTTCCTGCGCGCCGGCTTCATGTCTATGGATCCCATGACAGGCGAAGTAAAGGCCTATGTGGGCGGATTGGACTATGCCAACTTCCAGTATGACATGTGTATGATGGGGCGACGACAGATAGGTTCGACCATCAAGCCCTACCTTTATGCCCTGGCTATGGAAAACGGCTACTCGCCATGCGACGAAGCTCCCAATGTGCAGCAGACATATATGGTGGGCGACAAGCCATGGACACCCCGAAATGCCAGCAAAGAGCGATATGGACAGATGGTGACACTCAAGTGGGGCCTCTCGCAGTCGAACAACTGGATATCGGCATACCTCATGAGCAAGCTCAACCCGCATGCACTGGTATCGCTCATCCATTCGTTCGGTGTCAATTCGCTTGACATCTATCCCTCCATGTCATTGTGCCTGGGCACCTGCGATATCTCTGTGGCCGAAATGGTCAGTGCCTACACAGCCTTTGTCAACAAAGGTATACGCACGGCACCTATACTGGTGACAAGAATAGAAAACAATACAGGTGAAACAGTTGCCACCTTCCGACCACGCCTGAACGAAGTCATCAGTGCCGAAAGCTCCTACAAAATGCTCGAAATGCTGCAGGCCGTTATTAATGAAGGTACAGGTAGGCGTCTGAGATTCAAATATCAGCTGACCGGCCCCATAGGCGGCAAAACAGGAACAACCAACAGCAACTCCGACGGATGGTTCATCGGTTTTGTGCCGCGTCTGGTCTCGGGCTGCTGGGTAGGCGGTGAGAATCGCGACATACACTTCGACGAAATGCGCATGGGGCAAGGAGCTACCATGGCCTTGCCTATATGGGCAAAATACATGAAGAAAGTGTTTTCCGACAAATCGTTGGGCTATAAGGGTGACGAGCAATTCAACATTCCCGAAGACTTCCAGCTGTGTGACAAGGCAGCCAACGACTCAATCATTGACAGCGGGATAGACGACATCTTCCAATAACCACTAACAACAGACAACAATGATTTCCACAAAATTCATAGCCATCATACCGGCCCGTTATGCTTCATCACGCTTTCCCGCAAAGCCTCTGGCCATTCTCAACGGAAAGCCCGTCATACAATGGGTCTGCGAAAGAGTAAACAGCGTATTTCAGAACGTCGTTGTCGCCACCGATGACAAAAGAATCTACGATTGTGTCACTGCATTCGGTGGAAATGCCGTGATGACAAAGGTTGACCACCGCAGCGGAACTGACCGCTGTTATGAAGCTTACCTTAATAGCAAAAGCCAGGCTGAAGTGGTAGTGAACGTACAAGGTGACGAACCTTTTATCCACCCCGAGCAGTTGGAAACAATCACCAATTGCTTTGATGATGAAGCTTGCGAGATAGCTACATTGATAAAGCCTTTTAAACCAACCGACACCCTTGACGCACTGTTGAACCCGAACAGCCCGAAAGTGGTGACAGACAAGAACGGCTATGCCATGTATTTCAGCCGCTCGGTCATACCTTATCTGAGGAATGTGCCCAAAGAAGACTGGCTGAAAAAGCATACATATTATAAGCACATCGGTTTGTATGCCTATAGGGCGGAAGTGCTGAAGCAAATCACTGAAATGCAGCAAACGCCATTGGAACTGTGCGAATCATTGGAACAACTGCGTTGGTTGGAGCATGGTCTGAAGATAAAAATAGCTCTCACCAACCGCGAAACCATAGGTATTGACACCCCCGAAGACTTGAAACGGGCAGAACAATTCCTGAAGACCATACAGCAATAACCACTCACCAAGAAGGGAACCAAGCAACATGAATAAACACATAAACACGATTATAGCCTTACTGTTAATGCCATTCGGAATTGCATCGAGTGCACAGAAAATAAAGATTGGCACATATACATTCAAGGACGGTGCCGTATATCAGGGAGACTTGGTGGGCGGCCGGCCCCACGGAAAAGGACGTACAGAGTTTAAGAACGGCGACATTTATGAAGGGGAATATGTCAAAGGGAAGCGACAAGGCAAGGGCGTATACTCGTTTCCCGACGGAGAGAAATATGACGGTGAATGGTTTCAAGACCAGCAACACGGACATGGCATCTACTACTTCATGAACAACAACCGTTACGATGGCCTTTGGTATCGCGACTATCAGCAAGGAGAAGGAAAGATGTATTACTATAATGGTGACAGCTATACCGGAGATTGGAAGCAGGACAAGCGCGACGGGCATGGCACATATGTCTATAAAAACGGAGCGTCGTATGTGGGCGAATGGAAAGATGATAAGAAAAGTGGTTCTGGAACTTTTATATGGCCGGACGGATCCTCCTACAAAGGAGACTGGGCCAACAACCAACGTAATGGTAAAGGTACATTTAGCTATGCCGACGGTGACGAATATCGTGGTGACTGGGTCGACGACATACAACAGGGAAAAGGCATATACCGTTTCAAGAACGGCAATGTCTATGAAGGCGAATATGTGCAGGGCGAACGCACGGGAACCGGAGTCTTCACCTTCAGTAACGGCAATAAATATGTAGGACATTTCTTAAACGGAGAGCAAAACGGGGAAGGAACATATACATGGAAGAATGGAGCCGAATACAAAGGCAACTGGGTGAAGAACCAACGCGACGGACAAGGCACTTATAAATGGACTAACGGAGATACCTATCAAGGGGGATGGGCAAAAGGAAAGATGCAAGGCGAGGGCATACTGCGCCTGGCCAATGGAACAAAGTTCAAAGGTTCGTTCAAAAATGGACTGAAAGACGGGAAATGTATTGAAGAAGATAAAGACGGACTCCGCTTTGAAGGAACCTACAAAGACGGACAAAGGCACGGCGATTTCGTAGAAAAAGACAGAAATGGCAACGTAGTGCGAAAAGGGACCTACGATCATGGCCTGGCCGTAGATAACTAATTTGAAACTCTACTACAATGGATGCAACAACCTTAAGACTCATAACTGGCGACCCCTGGTTGCGCCCTTACGAGGCTGCCATCAAAGGTCGCCATGAACATGCTTTGCAAATGCAAAGAGAGCTGACCTCGAAAACAGACGGCAGTCTGGCCAAGTTCGCATTAGGTCATTTGTACTTCGGACTTCAGCATGGTCTTGACGGATGGACATTCCGCGAATGGGCACCCAATGCCACAAAGATATTTCTTATAGGAGACTTTAATGATTGGAAAGAAACTTCAGAATATTCATTAAAGCCTGTGGAACATGGTGTTTGGGAAATCAAGCTGCCTTCAAGCGCAATGAAGCATGGTGACCTTTATAAAATGAAGGTCTATTGGGACGGAGGATGCGGAGAACGCATTCCAGCCTGGTGTCGCCGCGTAGTACAGGATGCAGACAGCAAGGTATTCAGTGCCCAAGTCTGGGAGCCTGCTGACGCATATCAGTTCAAAAATGAGGACTTTGTGCCCCAACGTCATCCGCTGCTGATATACGAATGCCACATAGGTATGGCGCAGGATGCCGAAAAGGTTGGTACATACAACGAGTTCCGTGAGAACATACTGCCGCGTATCATTAAAGATGGGTATAATTGCATTCAGATTATGGCCATTCAGGAGCATCCCTACTATGGGAGCTTCGGTTATCATGTATCCAGTTTCTTTGCTCCCTCCAGCCGATTCGGCACTCCCGAAGATTTGAAAAGGCTTATAGATGAAGCTCATGGAAACGGCATTGCTGTTATCATGGACTTGGTGCAGAGCCATTCTGTCAAGAACGAAGTGGAAGGACTGGCTTGCTTAGCCGGCGATCCTGCACAGTATTTCTATCCTGACGAGCGGCGCGAACACCGCCAATGGGACAGTCTGTGCTTTGACTACGGAAAGCCCGAAGTGATGCATTTCCTCTTGTCCAATTGCCAATATTGGCTCAAAGAGTTCCACTTCGACGGCTTCCGTTTCGATGGCGTGACATCGATGCTATACTTAAGTCATGGTATGGGTGAAGCTTTCACCAGCTATGAAGACTATTTCAACGGGCATGAAGACGATAATGCCATTTGTTATTTGACTTTGGCCAATCTGCTGATTCATGAAATCAATCCCCATGCCATAACGATTGCCGAAGAGGTTTCGGGCATGCCGGGACTGGCAAGCCCGTTCTCTGATGGAGGCTATGGGTTTGACTATCGTATGGCAATGAACATACCTGACTATTGGATTAAAATCATCAAGGAAAAGAAAGACGAAGATTGGAAGCCGAGCAGTATGTTCTGGGAGGTGACCAACCGGCGGAAAGATGAAAAAACCGTATCTTATTGTGAGAGCCATGACCAGGCACTTGTGGGCGATAAAACCATTATATTCCGTTTGATAGACGCTGATATGTATTGGCATTTTAAGCAGGGTCACGAAAATGAACTTGTACATCGCGGCATAGCCTTGCACAAAATGATTCGGTTGCTCACGGCTTCAACCATCAATGGTGCCTATCTGAACTTTATGGGAAACGAGTTCGGTCATCCCGAATGGATAGATTTTCCGCGCCGCGACAACGGATGGAGCCACAAATATGCTCGTCGCCAGTGGCATCTTGTAGATGATCCGTCGCTCTGCTATCACTTTCTTGGCGACTTCGATCGCGCCATGTTGCAGGTAATCAAGTCTGTTCCATCCTTTGAGACAACAGACATTCAGGAAATATGGCACAATGACAGCGACCAGATTCTTGCTTACATGCGAAGCAACCTGCTGTTTGTCTTTAATTTTAGTCCTACAAAAAGCTATGTCGACTACGGTTTCAGGGTGCCTGAAGGAAGTTATCGGGCTATTCTGAATACGGACAATTCCCTGTTTGGCGGCAACAATTTAGCTGACGACAGCATGGAGCATTTAACCCTTCCCGATGCTCTTTTGACATCGGGCACAGAGTGGCTCAAGCTATACATTCCTGCACGCTCGGCCGTAATATTGAAGAGAAAGCAATGATTCAGGGAAAACGACCTTTCAAGGACTGTTGCTGTCGTGCTTTCAATCGGTCGCAAATGGTGCGCTTGAGTGATTATGAGCTTTTCTTCTCTTTCTGTTTCTGCTTTTTATGCGGATTGGAATCCGATATTCTGCTGTTGTTCTTGACAAAGACCACAGGGCTATATGTTCCCGATCTACCTTATATATATGCCTTTGTGTATACAGCCATTCTTATCGGCATTCAGATTCTGCTCAATCGTAAGCTTCGATTAGACGGGCAAAGACATGCGCTATCATTCATACCCTCGTTTCTGTTGTTAGCGCTTACAACGAGTTTGATTCCTGAGTTCTCACTTTTGTCGGCCTTGCTATTGGCAACGGGCTTGGTCTTGTTTATCATCTTTTGCTGTTTTTCCCGTCAAAGCCCTTCTGCTTCTGCAACGTTCCCGCAACTGCTCATTCCCAATCTGACTTGCATGCTGGGATGTTTCGCTTTTGTATCATTAGTCAGCAATACAAACGATGAACTGCATTACGAATTGCGCATACAAAGCCTTTATGCAAAGGGTGAATACAAAAAAGCGCTGCTTGTTGGTAATAAGAGTCTCGCAACCAACCGTCGCCTGTTGGCCTTACGGGCTCTTTCGCTTGCGCGCATAGGTGAAATGGGCGAATCCCTTTTTGAATATCCCATACCTGAAAACAGTACTGATTTGTTTCTGCACCATTCGGACGATGCTTATATGATGCTTCCATTAGACAGCATCACAGATATGATAGGCTATATACCTTCAGAAAAGGACTATATGTCGCAAATGTCCAATCACTTGCATTCCGCTTATCTGCACAGCTTCCCACAGTTGCGCGACTATTGGCTGTGCACTCTTTTGCTTCAAAAACGCTTGGACGACTTTGCCATATGGCTTCCGCGCTTCTACAAGATATCCGACAAACTGCCCAAACACTATCGTGAAGCGCTGATTCTTTATCGTTCGTTGTTTGTACATCCGCGAATCATCTATGATGGTACAGCTTCGGAGGAGGCCAATTATTCCGATTTTACCGAATTGGCCGACAAGTATGCAGATGCAACAGAGCGCAAAAACTGCCTGCGGCGGCTTTATGGCAACACATATTGGTGGTTTTTCTTCGAAGCAGGTACTACAAATAGACCTCTTCTATCTGATTGCCATATATATACCAAATGAAGCCTCTCACTTGTGTGCGCCCCATCTGCAGCATCAGATTCATATATTCGCGCACTTGCTCTGCATAGCTGGGCTTGGCAACTCCAAACTTGAAATCTATAACGATTGTTTCTTCTCCGCGCATCATAACTCGGTCGGGACGACGTTTTTTGATGCTTCCGCCAGCGTCACGGACCAAGATGGTACATTCTCTGAACAGCGTCCATGAGCCGTCAAACCATGCTTTCACAGTTTCTTGTGTCATACATCTCATGATGAGCCGTTCCAACGAATCAGCGTTTTCATCGGAATCGATAACACCCTCGCGGCGCAAGTCGCGGATTACCGTTTTTGCATCTTCAGGGACACGAATGGCAGAAAAGATCTGATGGCACAAATTACCTTGTCGGATATACTCAATGCGTCCTTTTGTTTCTTCACTGTCCAATGGGTGAACAAAATCTCGCGAACGATTGGATTGTCTGAAGTTCATCCTCCCTTCTTTGTTTTGCAAGACAATGTCAACCACTTCTCGCGGCAAGCTCATGCGGTTTACATTATTTTGCATGCCGTTGTCGTGCGTAGTAAAATCCGGATGTCCTGTTTTTACAGCCTGAATATATGAAGTGGAAAAATCGAACTCTTTGACTTTTTCCATGCCGCAGGTCAAAGTTGCAATCAGACTTCCTGTCGAAGTCATTTTGTCCTCTTTTATATTGCAGCGCGAAAGCACATACAGATTGTTGCGGGCACGGGTAAAGGCAACATATAGCAGGTTGATGTTGTCTATCCTGCGCTTGTAGTGTTCTTCTGCATAATCGTCTTTGTAGATAGTTTCGGCTAAAGATGAAGTAGCTACTACCGGCAATAATGGAACCTTGTTGTAAGGCTCAGCCTTTGGGCTGCACCACATGAAATCGCTGTTACTGTTATCCTGCTCAATGCTCCAATCACATAATGGCAAAAACACAGTATGGGCCTCCAGTCCCTTAGCCTTGTGTACGGTCATAATTCTTATTCCATTGGTTATGGACGGGGCGGCAATCGTTGCATTCGATAATAAGTCATCCCAGTGAGTCAAAAAGGCTGACAAATCAGAGGCATGGCTGTCCAAGAAGTCGGATAGCCGGTCCATGAAAGTGAAAACGTAGCTGTCATCACACGTTTTGCGCCTTCCTTCTTTATCATATAAGAAAAGACGGGCAAGGCTTTCAACCATTTCGTACAAAGGTTCCGACAGCAGGCTCGAAGCATCGAATCCTTCGGGAAGCAGTCGCTCGGGATTATTTGCCAAGTCTTCCCAAGCCATTTTCAACCCAAGCGTGTCTTCTTGATAATGTTTGACAATATATACCAGTGAAAGCCGGTCAGACGGGTTGTTTAGGTAGCGTAAGGCACATACTAGCATCTGAACACTGGGTGAGTTGCCCAGCTTGTAGGCATCAGAGCTAATCAGGTGTAATGTTTCGTAGCCTTCTTCCGAACGATGTGCACTCAGATAATCTGTGATTATATCGATGTCTGTCCTCTTTCTGACCAAAATCATCAGGTCGGCTTCAGATAGCCCTTGTTGTATTTGCGCGATGATTTCATCGAACAGTTGCTTCAGCAATACTTCGGTTACATAAGGGCATGTTCGTGCTTCATCGGCATTTCGTTCCTTGGAATAAGGAAAGACACGTACATCTACGTAACCGCTCTCATCAGCCACGCGACAGAAGTCGGCGATTCGCTTACTTTCAAATCCTTCGTCATAGATATGGCTGATACTATCCTTGTCTATCACGGCTTTCCATGTAGGCAGGGAATCAGATAAAGAATCCATAATTTTTGCGGCACGTGGAAAGAAGTTCAAGTTGAATTCCACTACGTTCCTTTTGCTGCGAAAATTACGCGTCAAAGATTCAATTCTGCCTCTTCCGTCAGAAAAATAAAAGCCAAGTTTTTCTTTTGAAATATTGCGAAGTATATCCCAGTCGCCGCCTCGCCATCTATAGATGCTTTGTTTCACGTCGCCTACCAACAGTGTGGTGCCTCCGCGGCTCAGTACTTCCTCCAACAGGGGAAGAAAGTTGTTCCACTGCATATGCGATGTGTCCTGGAATTCATCAATCATGATATGACTGAAGCGTATGCCGGCACGTTCAAGCACAAAAATCGTGTCTGCGCCTTTTGCTAAAATGCTGTGTAGCAGAATCGGCGTCATGGAAAGCATGATGCGGTTTGCTTCACGGTTTATTTTGTCAACCTGACACGAGATGCTGTCAAGCAAGCCCAGCTCGCCCAAATGGTTTGTGCTGTATTTTACGTTCAGCATAAATGCCTTGCATTCACCGCACAGTTCGTTCAGTTCCAACAGCAATGATTGTAATTCCTTGCCTGATTTCGGTCCTTTGTAGGATTCGATAAATTTGTTTCCGGCTATGTATTTGACGGTACTGTCACTAAGACCCTTGAAAAAGTCTGACGAGGTGGTTTTGCCTTTCAGACTGTTTTGCACACGTTTGACAAAGGAATCTGCCCAGCTCCGATGGTTTTTATTGCCGCATTCCCATCCGGATGCGTAGGTCGACATGTATTCCTCTGCTTTGCGGCGTGCCTCGTCTGCCGCAGCGGCTTCCGGAGCCTCCGACAATGCCTTGCGGTAGCCGTCAAACATCTTGTCGGTTTCGATATATTGTTGAATCTTGTCGCGTCCTTCCAAATATTCTTTTTCCTTGAGCTGCTGCGCCAAAGCTTTCAGTTTGCGGCGGATGTCCCAAGAGTTCTCATTCTCAATTTCGTTGCGGATAAAGGCTTTGATTCTCAGTTGTGTTTCAGCATCCATCTCTTTCAGATGCGACAGCATGCCATCGATAGCCTCATCTATGACATCTGTATCATTCAATTCTACCTTATAGTTAGTTTGCAGCCCTGCCATGCGTGCTACTTCGCCCAGCAGCATTTGCAAAAACGAGTCAATGGTGGTAACAGTAAAATGGTCATAATCGTTCAAAATGTTGCGGAGTTGAATTTTTGCCATCTTGCTCGCAAGCTTGCTGTCAGTCCGTTGTGCATCTTCTCTTGGCATGAAGCTGCGTACCTTCTCTAAAAAAGAAGCGGCAGAAGAGTCTTCTTGTGACAACAGATACAAACTATTTAGGATGCGTCCTTTCATCTCAGCCGTAGCCTTATTGGTGAAAGTGACGGCCAGGATGCTTCGATGGCTGCACCCGCTTAGCAATAGTGCAATGTAGCGTGCAGTCAAAGTAAAGGTTTTGCCGCTGCCGGCCGATGCGCTGTAGACTGTCAATGCGGCATCCTGTAGGTTTTCTCTATGCTTCATCAAAGACACATTAAAGATGTTCTAATACATACCATGCCAGATAATTGCCAAAGGTTGCTGTCATATATGCCACTGTTCCTGCCGTTGATTTTTTGTTGCGTTCGCCGTCGATCAGCATAACTGCCTGACGCTTGACAGGTTCATCACTGAATACAACCGGCAATTTCTTTCGTGAGAAACCATCGCGCCGCAAATACGAACGCACGACTTTTGCGAGGCCGCACTGTGAAGTCTTCCACAAATCGTCTATGCGTATGCGGCTGATGTCTGTTTTGGCTCCGGCGCCCATTGCAGAGACTATAGGAATGTTCAAGCGCAGACACGTTTCAATCAACGTGCATTTGCAACGCACGGTGTCGATGGCATCAACGACAAAGTCGGGTTGGAACTGCTGCAACAGTGGCAGAATGTTCTCATCGCTCAGAAACGTATTGACGATATCTATGTGTAACGACGGATTTATATCGTGGAAACGACGGGCAAGCACGGCCGTCTTTTGCTGTCCTATGGTTGAATGCAATGCAGGAAGCTGGCGGTTGATATTGGACAGAGATATGGTGTCGGCATCTGCAATGATGAGTGAGCCGATGCCTGTTCTGCAAAGCATCTCGGCTGCATATGCGCCAACACCGCCTAAGCCGGCAATGAGCACGCGGCTTTTCTTGAAATGTTCCAGGCGTTCATGGCCGTAAAGCAAGGCTGTACGTTCCAGCCATTCATCTTTATCTAACATAGTTCAATGATTAGTTCCCAACGGGAAAGCCTGTGTTGAAAGAAGACTTCCTTCGCTCGATGCCATACTGGTCGGGAAATATCAGCATTTTGCTGCATTGGGAAAACGAGGCGGCAAGAAGCTCGGGTATCTTCTGTATAACAGGCAAATATGATAATGAATTCTCGCGTGCAGCGATGAGTACCAGCAAATGGTCGGTATGTACGGTCTCAGACAACATGGGGAAGCTGCCGAAATCGTTAAAGGTTTCATGCGAAAGGCGTATGGTCTTGTAGTGCTTTTTGCAGAATTTCTCGATAAGCAGCCATGCTTCGTCTGTGGAGTAGAATATGATGCGGCAGTCCATCTGTCGCGCCAGGCGGCTTACATGCATCAGCCATCGTTGAAAGCCTACTTCGTATTCGGCATGACGGGGAACCACAACGTGAATGCATCTGATGGTGTTGACGGCACGCGTGCAGTTGGCTATGATGATTTGACGTGATACCCGCGAAAGCAAATCTACAATGACATTGTTGAACGATGTTGCTGTACGGTTGCCTACTTGATGGAATCCCATTATCAGTTCACTGGCATCAAAGTCTTTCATTGTATAAGTGAGTGCAGTGATCAGATTGATGCCTGAACGCACCACTTTTTTCATGTTGACTCCGGCTGCTGCTGTCAGCTGGGCTGCTTCCTTGACCAGCAGATGTGCGGCGTTGCGTTCGCGTTCGTTGTCTTTGGCATCCACCACGAGCTTTACACCCACTAAGGGAACTGTGGAGCGGTGGGGACGCATCATCAAAGCCAGTGCCACGAGGTTAGGTACCGTTTGGGGATTGGCAAAGGCCACAAGTATCTTGTCTTCTTCTCCTTGTTTCTCTTCGTCGCTGACACTGGCAAGTGCCACTTTCTTTGAGACGGATGTCGTGACAACGGCACTGAATATGCATGATACCAATATCAGCATGACAACGGCTCCCATCAATACATCATTGACGAGAGGCGTGCCGGGAGCCACCATTAGTTCGCGGCCCACCATCAGCATGGCCAGGGCACCGGCGGCGTGGCCGCTTGTGAGGCCTGTCATCATGCCGCATACATTGGCATCCAGATGGAATATCCTGGCAGTCGCGAATGCTGCAAGCCACTTTGAAACGATGGCCACGAAGCAAACAACTCCTATAACAATTAGGCCGTCGACATGGGCAAGTATCTGTCCAAAGTTGATGAGCATACCCACTCCTATCAGAAAATAAGGGATGAACAAGGCGTTTCCTACAAACTCGATGTGGCGCATCAGCGGAACGGTTTCGGGTATGTAGCGGTTGAGAACCATTCCGGCCAGAAATGCGCCGAAAACACCCTCAAGCCCCAGGGCCTGGCTTGTGGCGGCACTGAGAAACATCATGGCGAGAACAAAGATATACTGAAGTACTTCGTCTGAGAATGTCCGAAAGAAATATCTTACCACCCGCGGATAGACGAAGAAGAGTGTCAGCACATACACTGTGGTTTTCATGGCCATGTTTCCCCACAGCCGAAATCCTGTATGTCCTTGAAAACTGCCTGCCAGTGCGGCCAATACGAACAGTGCCAGTATGAGGGATATCATCGTGGCCACTACGGAAAGCGATACCCCCCGGTAGCGTGACAGACTGTAACGTGAAACGATGGAGTAGGAAACCAGTGTGTGTGACGATAACACACATGCCACCAGGATGGATGCGGGAAAGCCTAAATGCAGTACGTAATAGGCAGTGGCACCACCCATTACGAATGGGATGAGGAATGAAAGAAAGCTGAACGACAGCACTTGCAGCCGGTCTCGCTTGAACGCTCCGACGTCCATAGAGATGCCTGCCAGGAACATGATGTAGTAGAGCCCAACCTGTCCGAACAGCTCAAAGCTGCTATCGCGTGTCAGTACATTGAAACCATGGGGACCTATCAGCACTCCGGCAAGAATCATGCCCACTATCTGGGGCACATGAAGACGCTCGAAAAGAAGCGGAGCCAACAGGATGATGAGCAGCACCACGAAGAAAATCCAGGTGGGATTCTCAATAGGCAGGCTGAACATCATTTGCAAAGCCATTTGCACCATCGCTTTTCTGCTTGCCTGACAGGGATTGTCAGTGCTTTAGAAAATGGTTATAGTCAACCACCTTGCGCTCACGCCTGATGCTCATGGAGGGGAACCATATGTCGTCCTTGGTGAGACCGCACTCGTGAATGGCACGGATGGCATATTCCAGTTTGCCGAAATGGCTGTTCTCGTTGTTTGTACCGAAGGTAAACTTCAGGCCGCGTGCCTTGGCCTTGCGGATGATGTCAAAGCTCGGTATCTTGTAGCGGGGGTTGATTTCTAAGGCAATGTGATATTTTTCCAATACGTCGAGCAGTCGTTTGATGCGTTTTTCGGTCCAGTATTTGGCATAGTCTGCACTCATTATTTCAGGCAGAAATGTCGGGTTGGCATAGATGTCGGCAGGTTCGTTGGTAAGGATTTTTTCTATCTGGTCGACGATCAAATCCATGTATTCTTCTTTGGTGCGGCCGTTCAGGTGTACTTCTTCAGGGCGGTAAATGCGGCATCGTTTGCCGTCGTCCATGATGGTCATGGCATCGGTAAAGAGATAATCGAAGATGCCCAGTGCCTTTGGCGAGAACTGTGTGGACCAGCGTCGTCCCTCGCCCTGCACGCCGCACAGGAAGGGCAGGGGCTTCACTTCCTTATAGTATTCATAGACTTCTTCGTCTGTGGCGAGCATGCGTCCTATGCCCCCTTCGCCTGCATTGGGTGCTATGCCGTAGTTGATGCCGTAGTTCATGGACATGGCATGTGCCTGCTCTTTGGTCAGGCCTCCTTTCAGGTGTACATGATAGTCTATTACCGGGAAGTTCTGCTGTTGGAGCCGTATGATGCTGTCGTTCTGTTCATCGATGGCAGGCAGTGTGTCGTTTACATTGCGTGCATCGTCGGGCAGGGCTTCCACCTTCATGTCTTTGAAGCTGACATGCCCTTCTTTGCCCACCAGCACAAATGCCCCTCTGTCTATCAGCCGCGAGGCATAGCGGGCCAGGCGGTAAGGGTGTTGGGGCTCTGTGTAGCATACCACGTCGGTGCCTCCTATGCTTACGGATATGTTCTTTCCCCTTACGGCTATGCAGAAGTCGG
The DNA here is from genome assembly GCA_934426255.1 of uncultured Bacteroidaceae bacterium. Lineage (GTDB taxonomy): Bacteria > Bacteroidota > Bacteroidia > Bacteroidales > Bacteroidaceae > UBA6382. Next base: position 38,109 of record CAKRYD010000021.1, read on the forward strand.
TCCATGTGCTGTCGTCGGCTAGCGACCGGTACAGGTTGCGTATGGCTGCCAGACTGCCTGTCTTGATGCTTCCGTCAATGGGGCCGTTGTGGAAAACGACTTCATAGCCCGTCCTGCCGTCGGAATGGAAAAGCAGTCCGGCTTCAGACTGTGCCGTGGCATAGAACTTGCCGCTCAGCTCAAAGTTCTTGAAGTCGCCGTCGGCCTTTAAGGTGTCGCCGGCTCCTACGGTGACTTCGGTTTCCTGTACTGTCTTTTGGCCGTTCATGGCTGTCCATTCATCCAAGGGCTGCAGGTTGCCTTGCGTACGTTGGCACGAAACACTGCCGAGTGCCAACAGGGCAACGGCTGCCGTTGGCAGGATTTTATGTGCGAATTTATTCATTATGCTATCTGATTGTTTATTGCTACAAAGTTAGGCATAATTCTCGGAAAAATATTACCTTTGCCGGCAGACAACATCCAAAACAAGCCTTTATCCTGTGTTTTTACAGTAACTTCAGGCTGGCAGTGTTCAAATTTGTAACTCAATTACTTCAACATATCATCATTATGCCCTTACACAATACCGACAAGAAGATGACCAATTTCAGATGGCTACTATGTGCAATGCTCTTCCTGGCCACTACTATCAATTATCTGGACCGCCAGGCGCTGTCGCTCACGTGGAAAGATTTTATCGCGCCCGAATTTCATTGGAGTGACACGGATTATGGCCACATTGCAGCCACGTTTTCTTTGGTCTATGCCGTGGCCAACCTCTTTTCCGGCCGTCTTGTAGACTGGCTTGGTACCAAGCGCGGCTATCTATGGGCCATAGGTATATGGTCGGGCGGTGCATGTCTCCATGCCGTGTGCGGATGGGCCACCAAGGAGATTGTCGGTGTCGGCAGTGCCGTCGACTTGCTGGGAGCCACGGGAGCTTTGGCAGCCACGGTGTCGATGGTCAGTGTCTATTTCTTTATGGCCGCGCGTTTTATCCTGGCATTTGGCGAAGCCGGCAATTTTCCCTCGGCCGTCAAGGTCACAGCCGAGTATTTTCCCAAGCGCGACCGTGCCTTTGCCACCTCCATCTTCAATGCAGGTTCTACCGTCGGCGCCTTGTTTGCACCCCTCACCGTTCCCACATTGGCACGTTATTTCAAGGAACTGGGCATTGGCAATGGCTGGGAGGCAGCCTTTATTATTATAGGTCTCTTGGGATTTATATGGATGGGGGCATGGCTATTTATATATAAGGACATCGATGAAAATCCTCATGTCAATGCTGCCGAAAAGGCCTATATCAGGCAGGACTCCGACGAGGACGAACAGCAGAACCGGCCGACGCAGCGCAAGATTCCCTTGAAAGAATGTCTGCGCCTCAGACAGACGTGGGCCATTGTACTTGGCAAGTTTCTTACGGATGGCGTGTGGTGGTTTTTCCTGTTTTGGACTCCGGCCTATCTGTCGGATATATATGGCCACCGTTCCGACTCCTTTACAGGGCAGATACTGATATTCGTGCTGTATGCCATCACCATGCTATCCATTTTCGGAGGCAAATTGCCTACCCTCATCATCAACCGCACGGGTCTCAATGCCTATGAAGCCCGCATGCGTGCCATGTTTGTTTTTGCCCTGTTTCCCCTGTTGGGACTCTTTGCCCAGCCTTTGGGAGGTGTCTCCCACTGGTTGCCCGTTGTCATCATCGGCATTGTGGGAGCCGCCCATCAGTCGTGGTCGGCCAATCTGTTCTCGGTAGGCAGCGACCTGTTTCCCAAAAGCACGGTGGCCACCATCACGGGACTTAACGGCATGGCCGGAGGCATCAGCTCATTTCTCATAAACGAATGCTCGGGCTTCCTGTTCGACCATGCTGCTCAGACACAAATGACCTTCATGGGGTTTCAGGGCAAGCCGGCCGGCTATTTCATCATATTCTGCTTCTGCTCCGTGGCCTATCTGCTGGGGTGGAGCGTCATGAAACTCCTCGTTCCGCGCTATCGTCCGGTGGCCTGACCGATGGCTTTTTATCAATTTATTCTACTAATACCTTCCGAACCGTTCCATCTGACATTTTGAGGATGTTAATTCCTTTGATCGGTGCATTCAAACGATGTCCATTTAGATCGTAGCGGGCAACAATAACAGCTCCGTTGTATACCTTGACAGGGGTGATACCTAACGTCTCATCTTCTTCTATCATAAATTCATTCCACACAAGAGCGTTTTCATACGCTTTGCTGCTACCTGTTGGCACATAAAGTTTACAGTTGTTTGTATCGACAAAGCGAAAAGCGGTGGAACTAATAGATTGTGGAACGGCATTCATGCAATATATCTTGGCAAGCGAGCTACAATAACGAAATGCGTAATCACCTATAGACGAAACGTTATCTGAGAGAACAATACTTTTCAGCTGTTCACAGGCATTAAAGGCATAGTCTTCTATAACTGTGTTTGCGGATTCAACGGAAGTTGTCTGATGGCTATTCCCTACCGAAACTTTTTCTAATGAGGCACATAGGTTAAAGGCACTACTCCCTATGACTTCCACACTACGCGGAATTTGGATGCTTACCAATGAGCTGTCTTTATTGAATGTACCCTTTGAAATGGTTTTCAAACCATCTGGTAGCACAACCGTCTTCAAACCTGTGCACAAACTGAATTGGTAATCATTCAGGCGGTCAACAGAATTGCCTATTGTGATCGTTTCAATGGTTTTTGCTTGATTAAAAGGAGAGTAGTAATAACGTGTTACGCCCATGTCAAGCATAGCACCGCACAGGTATTTTAGGTTGCGCCCTATGTAGGCCTTTTTTAAGGGAATGTTTGCAAACATTCCTGTAGGAGTACTTATTCCATCCATAACAGTCACACGTTTGGAGTAGGATGGCGATTTGACTATCCATCCGCCTGTTTTATTGAAATCATCGCCTGTCCAAAGAGGTACATCAGAATCCGCTATAATGAGGTTATCGAATCCTGTTCCGGATAGGGCATCACAGCCCAATGAGTCTATATGAGCCGGTATAAGTAGTGTTCCTGTCAGTCCAATACAACCTGCGAAAGCTTCTTCGGGTATTTTCGTGATATTTTTGGGGAAATCTATAGTACCGGTCAAACCGGTGCAGTTCTTAAAGGCTTGACTCCCTAAGGATCTCAATGCGGATGGTAAATGGATTTCTCCTATACAGCCGGCACCCGCAAAGGCTGACTTACCTATGTGTTGCACTGTTTCGGGCAATTTCAATTCAATGCCCGACAATTTATTGCAAAAGACATTATCGCCTATGCATTCGAGTTTGTTCTGAGAATCGAAAGTCAAGTCTGTTATGATACAATTCGAAAACATTTCAGACGGAATGGCTGTAATCGCAGCTCCTATTGTGAGAGTACCTGAAAGACTTACGCCACTCTTTTCGAATACTTCTTTTGTTACAACAGGAGAATTGTAGACCAAAGCATTCACTTTGATACCTGAAAGTGAATTTGTCCCGAGCTTTTCAAGTGAAACGGGCAGATTCAGTGTGCCCGTAAGAGCTTTGCAATTGTTGAATGCACTGTTTCCTATGCTTTTTATCGCATCTGAAAAAGCCAGTGTTTCATGTCCTTGCATTTTACTGCAATTGCTGAAAGCTTCGTCTCCTATTGATTGCAGATGCTGCGCTTTATAGAGTGAGATGCTGTCAATCGCTGCATTTGTACAGAAATTATCAGGAATTGTTTTTACATGTGATCCAATGATTAGGTCGTAACCGATGTTCTCCTCTCCTTCTTTAAGTACTGGGAATACGTTGCGGCCTTTTCCGTCTATTACATCATAGCAGATTTTTTTCAACCCATTGCAACCAGAAAAGGCCCCGTCTCCGAGATATCTTACTGTCGATGGAATATTGACAGATTGTAGTTGTTTACATTCCGAAAATGTACCTGTTCCTATGCTATGTACGGAAGCTGGAAAATCCAAATTGCCCGACAACAGAGCATTGCCGGCGAAAGCAGCCAGGCCTATACTGTCAAGCATGCAATTGTTGGCAAACGAAAGGGTACGTATTCCACCGCCTTTCTCTAACTTGCTTTCGGTTAGTATTCCGTTTTCAAAGAGGTAATCAGCAATTATACGTGTATTGCTGCCTATTGAAAGAGTATATCCTCCTACAGAAATGCCGGCCATGCAAAATACACCACCTTGGTTGGTTGTCTCAGGGTTGAACAGTTCGGCTTCGACTGCATTATAACGAACGGAAGACAGTTTTTTACATTGGCTGAATGCATCGCGTCCTATTCGGCTGATGCTTTCCGGAATGTCTACTGATGACAACGATGTTCTGTAAAAGGCTTTTACACCGATGCTCTGTAGTCCGGCCGGTAAGGCTAGATCTCCTTTTAGCGATGTTATGCTGAAGGCTTCGTCTGCTATGTCGCGACAGACACTTCCCTTTTCAAACGTGAGAGAGCTTAGGTTTGTCTTGCAAAACTGATAAGGTTCTATTCTTGTTACTTCACGGCCTATTGTCAATTGTAGCCCGGCAGTGGCTTTCCCCATGTCCTTGAAAGAAGACGATTGTGGGTCTTTTTCATGTTCGAACGTGCATTCGGCCGGACCGAAATATAGTTTCACTACATTTTCGCAGCTACTAAAAGCTTCTTCGCCTATGCGTTCAATTGATGAATGCAGGTTGATAGCAGTTAGCTTCTTATGATTGCTGAAGGCATTTTTGCCTATTGTACGAATGGAAACCGGAAGCTCCAAAACTCCGTGCAAGGCGAATCCCTTTGTCTTTGATTGGTCGGAAGCTGCGGAAAAAGCGTAATCACCGATAGCCTTGCAAATACTGCCTTCTTCAAAATCTACATCGTTAACATTCGGATTGGATATCATTAAATAGCCTGGAATACATTCTACGTCCTTACCAATGTGCATCACAATGCCTGAAGTAGAATCTCCTACAGCTGAAAATGTTCTGTTGTCAAGTTCAAAGTCTGGTAGTTTTATGCAGTTAAAATCTATAGCACGAATGTTTACGCATCCTGTAAACGCTCCATTACCGATATTGGTCAAGGTTGCGGGCAAGACTATTTTGCTGTCGATTGCTTTGCATTGTTCAAAGGCTGCATCACCTATGTTGGTCAATGAAATAGGAAAATTCAAGTCGGCCTTCATGCTCATGCAGCCCGAAAAAGCTTTGGCTCCGATTTGTTCAAGTCCTTTCGAAAAAGAGATACACTGAAGTTCCTTGTTGTTTTCAAAGGCTTTTTCACCAATGATGCGCAAGCCATCAGGGAATGACAGATTGCCAACGATGCCTTTTCCCCCGCTGCATGCGAATGAACTGCTGCCTATTTCTCTGCAACGGCTTCCATTTTCAAAGGAAAGAGTATAGCGGTAAAGTGAGTTGCATAAGGATTTGGGTATCCGCTCAACTGTTTTTGCAATTCTGAAAGAGAGTGTATCATTATTGGCAGCAACCATGTTTGAGAATGGATCGTAGGCAACACCGTCATCGGGCATAGCTACTGCCTTGTAGTCAATCGATGATATGCCGGAGCAATTACAAAAAGCATGTGTGCCCAAGTACTTTAAGGAATCAGGTAGTACAAGAGTGCCGGATAGTTTCGAACAATTGTTGAAAGCTTCCTTACCGATACTTTCAACCGATGACGGCAAATGCAAGTTGCCTGTCAAATTAGTACAATAGTCAAAGGCATTGTCACCTATACTTATTAGTCGTGCATCGTCGCCTTCGGCAAAGGTCAGCCCTGTCAATTTGCTGCAATTCTTAAATGCTGATGTGCCTATTGTGCGTATTGAGGAAGGCAAATCTATCGAACCGCAAACGCCGGGATTGGTATAAGAAAAGGAATATGCACCTATTTCTGTACAGCGGCTTTTCTTTTCGAAAGAGAGGAAGTATTGATATAGTGACTGAAACATGCAAGCCGGTATGCGCTCGACATTGTTTCCTATGATTAGCTTAACATACCCCCCCCCCGATGACGTTGTTTTGGTATATTTCGTTAAACAGATATTGTCTTACACCGCTATCAGGCATGGATTTTGCACGAAACTCAATGGTTGTTATGTCCTTACAGCCTATGAAACAGGCCTCATCCAATCTTTTCAGAGAATCGGGTAGTATAAGTGTTCCGCTGATACCTGCATAACTAAACGCACGTTCACCAATGACTTCGAGTGAAGTTGGCAATATTAAAGTTTTGCCCAATCTTGAGCATTTGCCGAACGCAGACTGACCTATTTTCTTTAGATGTGACGGCAGTTGTCCGTTAATATTCAAGTTGGTTAATGAATTAAATGCGAAATCACCGATTTCTTCCACGATATATTCCTTGTCGTTATAAATAACGGATGAAGGAAGTGTTATAGTTCCGCTTTTCAGGTTAGTTCCGACAATAGCCACTTTTGCCTTATCGGCGTCCAGAATCTTGTACTTGATGTTATTAGATTCGAATGTCTGTGCCTGAGCATGTAATGCTAGCAGCATGATAACGACTGTGAGTGTTTTCGAAAGCACAGCCATTCTTTGTGAGCAACGCAAGGACAAACCTCCTCGCCGAGATCTTTTGAAATAAGTCAACATAAAGTAGATTAAATAC
>CAKRYD010000022.1 GCA_934426255.1 uncultured Bacteroidaceae bacterium
ACGGCAACAGGAGCAGGAAGAGATGTTCGGCATGTTCTTCCTATTATATATAGGTATTGGCGTGGTGGCTCTGATTGTCGGCAGTGTGCTGTCGTTGAATGTGGAAAACCTGTTTTCGCGCTCCATGACCGCAACCGAGGTGTCGCGCACGCGCATCATGTTATGGCTGATGACTTTCAACCTTGCATTTACTTTTCCGATGAGCATTTGGGGGAGCATCATGACGGCCTATGAACGGTTTGTGTTCCAGAGGCTGGTAAGCATTATCCGTTCCGTGCTGAATCCAGTTGTGATGGTGTTGTTGCTGGTTGTCGGTTACAAGGCAGTGGCAATGGTTGTGGTAACTACCGTGTTCAATGTGGTGACATTGCTGATAAACTGGCGTTATTGCAAGACCCGGTTGTCTGTAAAACTGCGCTTTGCCCGTTTCAAGTGGAAATTTTTGAAGGAAGTGTCCATCTATAGCTTTTGGATATTCCTGAATGCCATCATGGACCGCATCTATTGGAGTACCGGTCAGTTTGTTTTGGGCGTTTACCGCGGTGCCGTGGCCATAGCCGTCTATGCCGTGGCCATACAGTTGCAAAGCATGTACATGTTGTTTTCCACCGCCATTTCCGGTGTCTTTCTTCCCAAGGTGACGGCCATGGTGACCAGAGAAAACAATGAGAAGGCAATATCCGATCTGTTTATTCGTACAGGCCGCCTGCAGTATATCGTGATGGCCTTTATCCTCTCGTCGTTCATCGTTTTCGGCAAGGCTTTCATCCGTTTGTGGGCGGGCGCAGGGTATGAAGATGCCTATTACATCAGCCTGATGTTTTTTATTCCTCTTACAGTTCCCTTGATTCAGAATCTGGGCATCACGATATTACAGGCACGCAATCAGATGAAGTTCCGTTCAGTGCTGTATGTCATCATAGATTTGGCAAGTCTTGGCCGTTCGATATTGGTGGCTAAGCCCTATGGCGGTTATGGCTGTGCCTTTGCCACAAGTCTGGCGCTTTTGTTGGGTCAGGTGGTCATCATGAACATCTACTATCAGCGGAAGCAGCATTTGGACATTTTCAGATTTTGGAAAGAGATTGCGAAAATGAGTGTTGTGCCGGCAGTGCTTGTTGTTGCAGGAGTGTTTGTGGCGCATAGTGCGTTATTCCATACGGTTACAATCATCAAGTTCTGTGCTTGCGGACTGATATTCGCAGGTCTGTATGGCATTGCCTTTTGGCATTTCAGTATGAACAGGGAAGAAAAGGACCTGATGATAAAACCTTTGATGATGTTAAGAAGATAATGGCAGGAAGAAATCCTTATTTTGATTTTTTGCGTGGAATAGCCATCATTATGGTGGTTTCCATACACACTTATGCAAATGAAGCTAGTCTCGAACTTAGGCAGGTGATGAATACGGCTGTTCCATTGTTCATCGCCATTTCGGGCTTTTTCCTGTCCCGAAAGCCGATTGAGCGCAAGAAACAGTATGTGAGCTTTTTGAAAAAACAGGTTACGAAGGTCTATATTCCCACCATGTTATGGTCGTTGCCGTGGTTTGTTTGGGCGATTGGCTCAGGTGGAAATGTCGTGCTGAACATTGTACGGCTCTTTGTGTGCGGATTTTCGATATATTATTTCATCGCTTATATCATTCAGTGCTATATAGCTTTGCCCGTAGTATCTGCCATTGTAAAGAAATGTTATCGGGGGGGGTAATTTTGAGCATGTCGATATCCTTGGTATGGATAGGCTTAATGGTCTATTGTATGACAATTAAAGGCATCTCTTTGCCGCTTGTCGTATATGCCGGCGTTCTTCCCTGTTGGATAATGTTCTTTTTTCTTGGAGTTGTGCTGGGAATACGAAAGCGAAGGGAGTATTTTTTATGGATTCCCCTCTCAATTGCAGTTGTTGGCTTCATGATATCAGTCGTCAGCTCACGATACTTGTACGAAGCATATCACGGCGGCTATGGAGTAAAGCCTTCTTCATTTATATATGCTTTTGGTGTCATACTGTTTCTGTTCGATAAGAAGGTGGAAACGCTTGTAAGTAGCCACCGCAATATGATTCTCAGAAGTATGGTATGGTTAGGAAAGATTTCTTTTGCCGTTTATCTGATACATATCTATATGGTCAATTTTGTCGTAAACCGTTTTACAATTGACAGTTGGTTTTTGCGTACCGTTTTTGCGCTTGTGCTGACAGTCTTGTTTATTGTGATTCTGAAACGGCTCATCCCCGAAAGGTTGCATAAATATATCGGAATATGATTTCAATTCAAGACAAGAAGAATTGTTGCGGTTGCAGTGCCTGTGCATCAGCTTGTCCGCGACATTGCATAAGGATGAAAGAGGACGAAGAAGGTTTCCTGTATCCGGAGGTGGATGCGGACGCTTGCACCCGTTGCGGACTATGCGAGAAAGTATGCAACGAGCTTCATCCTTTTGAGAAACGTGAACCCATGCAGGTGCTTGCCGCCGTCAACAAGGATGAGGAGGTGCGGATGAAAAGTTCTTCGGGCGGCATCTTTTACTTGTTGGCGGAGAAAACCATAGAGGAAAGCGGAGTGGTGTTCGGGGCACGCTTTGACGAAAACTGGCAGGTAGTCATCGACCATGCAGAAGACATGAAAGGCGTTGAAGCGTTCATGGGTTCAAAATATGTACAGGCTCGCATTGCCGATGCTTATACAGATGCCAGGCGGTTTCTTGCAGAGGGAAGGAAAGTGTTGTTCTCCGGCACGCCTTGCCAAGTAGCCGGCTTGCACAAATTTCTGCGCAAGCCATACGACAATCTTCTTACCGTAGATTTCATCTGTCATGGTGTGCCAAGTCCGAAAGTCTGGAGCATGTATCTCGGCGAGGTGATGAAGGCAGGGCAGCGTATCAGCAGTGTGGAGTTTCGCAACAAGGAGAAAGGGTGGAAGAAATTCTGTTTCAAACTCAGGTACAACGAATCGGACAAGACCGTTTCGTTGCTTTCGCCCTTTGCGCAGAACCATTACATGAAGGCTTTCTTGTCAGATGTGATACTTCGTCCCTCATGTTATGCCTGCAAGGCGAAGGGATGCAACAGCCGGAGCGATGTGACCATAGCCGACTTCTGGGGCATAGGTTCGGTTTTCCCGAAAATGGATGATGACAAAGGAACAGGCCTCGTCCTTATCAATACGGAAAAAGGACAGGCCTCCCTTGACTTTACCCGAATGGATGTTGCAGAAACCACTTACGAACGCATCAAGCCATTGAATCCCGCGTGCTATCGTTCACCCATAATCAATCCCAAGCGGAAAGACTTCTTCGCCTGTTTGGGAAAAGAAGATCTGATAGCATTGATAAACGAATGCACGAAACCTACATTCAAGCAGCGTATAAGAACAGCAGGGAGCCGCGGAAAACGTGTAGTTGTCAGAATGTTAAAATATATTGTTCGGGGGGGGGTAAAAACAGGCTCATCTACGTTAAGCACAAATACATTAACGATATCCGAATCATCCCAAATAGTATCTGTATGCTTCAGGTGCAAGGATGAGGGATGGAAACGGTATAGTATGGAAATCAGAGTAAAATAATGGACGTAATTATCTATGGAAATTTGGATGGATGAGATAAATAAAGTAATTTTACCGGCCTAAACAGATTGAGCAAAGTTTTTTGCTCAAATTGCAATAAAACAAGAAGATGATAAAGAGCATTTCCATAAAAAACCTTGGATCCATTTCACAAATGAAAGCGGACGACCTTGGAAGTATAAACCTGATAATCGGTCCTAATCAATCAGGTAAGACATTCCTACTTAAAGCCCTGTTTTCAGCCCTAAAGACAGTAGAAACATACAGACGTGGCAAGGAGAACCGTACAGACAAGGAAATACTCTCGGATAAATTGTATTGGACATTTCAGGCTTTGGAATTGGGAAATATCGTGAAGAAAGGAGAGAAGAGCATGTCCTTTTCGATGGTTTCTGACAGCGGTGAAGTCTTCACGTATTCTCTTGGTTCATCTACAACCAAGCAGGCAAATATCGACAGAAATACATTTCAGCAGCGTTCTTCAAACAGCGTGTTTATACCGGCAAAGGAGATAATATCAATCAAAGACATTATTTTAGAAGCAAAGGATGAGAATCGCTTCGGATTTGAAGAGCCATACTGCGATTTGGCAAAAGCCTTGAGCCGTACCCAGAAGGGTAAAAACTATAAGAGTTTTGCAGATGCCCGCCAGAATGTGAGTGAGATGGTGGGTGGAAGACTTGAATATAACGAAGACAAGAATGAATGGCAGTTTCGCGACGGCAGCCGTCGCATATATGACATAGCCACAGTGTCGGAAGGTGTGAAGAAGCTCTCGATACTTGATCTTCTTTTGGGCAATCACTATCTTGACAATCAGTCGATAATACTTATCGATGAGGCAGAGGCAAATCTTCATCCTTCGCTTATAACCCGTTTGCTTGATACAATACTGATGCTTGCAAATGCCGGGGTGCAGTTCTTCATCGCATCACATTCATATTTTGTTATCAAACGTCTTTATATTATGGCGCATAAGCACAATGTGAACATTCCTGTCTTGTCGTTTGACAATGGGGTATGTGAAGTAAGGGAGCTTCAACAGGAAATGCCCAAGAATCCTATCATTGAGGAGTCCATAAACCTGTATAAGGACGAAATCAGTTTGTGACAATGGAATTCTATGAATCATTCATGAAATTCAGCTTTGCAGACGAAGATGTGTTTTGCATTGAGAACGATCCGCTTGTAACAGAGGCAGAAGGAGTGAAAACATGCGAGTGCGTTGTGCTTATCAATCCTCGTGTGGCTCTGATAGAAGCAAAATCTTCGTCACCAAAGGAAATTTGTGGTGATAAATTCAAGAATTTTATTTCGGAGATCAAACAGAAATTCTCTGATTCGCTTTTACTCTTCAATGAAATTAAAAATAAAAAGCATGGTGAGGCGGCATTCTTGCGTTTGCCGTTTCACTTGCAGAATATGACAATAGCTCCCAACCAATATATCATATGTCTGATTATACATGGTCACCGGTTGGAATGGTTGGTAGGTCTTCAAGATGCTTTTAGAGATGCGATGCGTGAGGTTGTAAACCAATGGAACATAAAGGACTCACAAGTGAAAGTCTTTAATGAAGAGACGGCTTTAGAGAATCGGCTGATCGTTGCTTTTATACCAAAGACTGAGCGTAATGCCGTTCGTGAGAAAGATAACAGTATCAGTCAGGAGAAAATCAAAAACTGGTTTGCGGAACATAAAGTTGATGCATAAACCATAGGCTACTTACATTCAGTTAAACGATAATCCCCACCCGAGTGGCGGCTGTGCGCAGAGCGATACTGCGGTAGGGAACTTCCATTTAAATTTATTTTGCTTGTAAACATCCCGGTATGTTGTGCCCGGGGCTTCATTGCTATGTCGGATAGAACATAAAAGGCAATGAGACAAGCGCAATACGACATTTTATTTTTCTAATATGAAGATAGGAATACTGACACAGCCACTTCATGCTAATTATGGCGGAATTCTTCAAAACTATGCCTTGCAGCAAGTATTGAAACGCATGGGACATGAGGTGTGGACAATAGATTATAACAATTATAGTTGGTTTGACTGGTTAGACAACGTATGTCGCGTGTGTGTTCTTAAAATATTAGGACGTGAAGCTCATTTCATGGAAACTCCTTATGAAAGGACACAGAAAGAGAAACCTTTGCGATATTTTGCGGAACAAAAAATACAATTAACTCAGCCACGTACAAAAAAAATCAAGCGAAGTGTAATAACAAATTATGCTTTTGATGCAATGGTTGTAGGAAGTGACCAAGTATGGCGTCCTAAATATAATAACAGTATTGAAGACTGCTTTTTGAATTTTGCGGCAGGATTACAGATTAAGCGAGTTGCTTATGCCGCATCATTCGGTACAGAAGAGTGGGAGTTCACTTTGCAGCAAACTGAAAGATGTGCGAACTTAGTAAAATTCTTTGATGCGATATCAGTGCGTGAGGCATCTGGACTTTTATTATGCAAGCAATATTTAGGTGTTCAAGCTACTCATGTATTAGATCCTACATTATTGCTTGATGCAGAAGATTATGCAAAATTATGCGCTGGCATACCAAAGCAGGAGTCTTTTATCTATGCTTATATTCTTGATGAGAATGATAGGAAAAAAGAGTTTATAGAAGAATTTGCTAGGCGTAAGGGATTGCCTTATATAATAAAACGGGCAGATGGAGCAGTAAAAGCCGAAGATTCAATAGAGCTATGGCTGTCGTATTTTCGTGATGCTTCTTTTGTCATCACAGACTCGTTTCATGGTAGTGTATTCTCCATCATATTTAATAAAGACTTCTACGTCTTTGAGAATAAAAAACGAGGCAATAGTAGATTTGATTCTTTGCTTGGCTTGTTAGATTTGAAGAGCAGGATGCTATGTGATACTTTACCTAAGAATTCTAGTACAATAGATTGGAATATAGTAAATGAAAAAAGAGAGAAAGAAATAATCAAATCTAAACAGTGGTTGAAGCAAAATTTATGACTACGCCAAAGATAAGCATCATTTCTCCTGTATATAAAGCGGAGAAATATCTCAAACGATGTGTGGACAGTATAATTGCACAAACATTATCAGATTGGGAGCTGTTGCTGATCGACGATGGATCTCCAGATAAAAGTAGAGGAATTTGTGATGAGTATGCAACTAAAGATTCTCGCGTTCGAGTATTTCATCAAGAAAACGGCGGAGTAAGTTCTGCAAGACAAAAAGGGCTTGATGAAGCTACTGGCAAATATATAATTCATGTGGATCCTGATGATTGGGTGGAACCAACAATGTTAGAGGAACTATATCAGAAAGCAAAGAATGATGATGCTGATATGGTGATCTGTGATTTCTATAGAAATGAGGGTGTTCGGCAGGAGTATGTAAAGCAAGAGCCAATAAAGCTCGACAATAAGACGGTGCTATTTGAACTGCTGTTCCAGCAACTGCATGGCAGTTGCTGTAACAAACTCGTAAAAAGAGTTTGTTACAGCATTTATGGTGTGAGTTTTCCCGAGAAGATGAATTGCTGGGAGGATTTGTATGTGAATGTCAGTTTGTTGAGATATGAAAGTGTTAGAATCGCATATCTGCCAAAGGCTTTTTATCATTATGATTATGCAGTAAATACAAACAGCCTTGTAAGAAGGCCTACAAAACAAACAGTCTTGTCACAAACATTTTTTATAAATAGTCTCAGTTCTGAGTTAGGGGCGGATTTTGATGAGGCTTTTTATAGATTGAAGGTACAAACAAAAGACTTGGCTTGGCGTTTTGATTTAATGAACGAAGAGGAATATAAAGCATTGTTTCCTGAAATTACGGAACGATATATTTTGGACTTTGGAAAATCGCTAAATCTTACAAAGCGATTTGTAATTCTTTCTTTTAATCATTACATGGCAGCAAGAGTTTTGTTTGATTTTTTTCTTAAAATCAAGAAGATAAAATCGTTGCTGAGCAAATGAAATGAGTAAATGTTCTAAATATCTTCTTGCTGCTCTTGTTTTTTCATGCTTGTATGCATTGAGAAGCGATGTAGAGGCTTATATTGGTACAATGTGGATGGGAGACTTATTGGCTTATATTTATAAAGCATGCACAACAAATGAGCTGTTCAACATTCTGCTTTTATTGACGATTGTCTGTTCTATATGTATCATTGGTAAGAAAGTCTATAATAGTAAAGGGAGCATTTTAAGAGCCATTGGTTATGGCTTCGCAGTAGCATATCTTTTCAGCAATAACCATTGGTTGTTCGCAAAGAGCTTTTTCATCGGTATGGATTATGACTTGCTACTGATTGTTTTACTGATGACTCTGCTTATTATTGAAATAGTGGCCATTGTAAGGACTGCATATGGAGAAACTAAGCAATCTTTCAGTGATGACAAGACGGGTTATTGTATGGACAAGGTGTATTCGGGACATAAGGAAACCGGATGGAGAAGTTATGTGGATGATTTGCTGGCACTCATGCCACGAGAGCGCTTGAAGAACGAATCATTAGCTATCGGAATCTCGGGAAGGTGGGGAAGTGGCAAGACTTCATTTCTGGAAACTATGAAAAAACGTATGAATGCCAATTATCGGGTCGTGTCATTCAATCCCTGGATGTGTACCGGTAAGGAGCAAGTCTCAGTCCAGTTTTTTGCCCTGTTGCAGCAGTTAACAAAGGATGACAAGGACTTGTTGGATGCCATCAGGAGGTATCGTGATATTATGCTTGATGCAGATGTTCATCCCTTGATTACTGCTATTGCCAAGATACTGCCTTTTCGTAAGGATATAGAGACGATGGAAACGCTCAAGGACAAAATAGGCAATGCTATCTTGGCAAATGACGGAAAGCCTTTTGCCTTCTTTATTGATGACCTTGACCGATTGGAGGGTGATGAAGTTTTTGAAGTGTTGCGACTTATCCGTGTAACAGCCAATTTCTACAATGTCGTTTTCATCGTTGCATATGACCGCAACTATATATGTGACGTACTAAACGAATCGAAGAACATCAAACGTGCGGAAGAATACTTGCAAAAGATATTTCATCTGGAAATTTCGTTGCCCAAATTTGAGGATGCATCTTTGCTTGATGTCTTTATAGAGGAGATAGCCCGAATAATGTCACTTGACCGTGAGAAAGAAAAGTGGCTGAGACGTTATGTTAATCAATTGTTGAATACAGACGAATTGTCATTCACTGATTTTGTACCGAATTTTCGGCAGGCACGACGTTTCGCCAATGTATTGGCGTTAAATCTGAAGTCGGTAACTGAACATACTAAGGATATTGTCGTAAGAGATTTCTTGGGGATTGAACTTGTTCATTTCGCATTTCCAGACATCTATCAAACGTTGATGTACAAACCAATGAAATTACTTAAGAAACAGACCTCCAAAAAATCAAAAGCCTGTTTATTGATATATGAGAACAATGATAATAGCCTTTGTGCTAACTTGTTAAAGAAATTGTTTTCGGATAAGGCAGTAACGGCAGAAACACCTCGTGAGATCCGGTCTCTACTTAGTTATGACAACTATTTTTGCTACCGCTTGCCAAGCAATGCTGTTGGTGCTACAGCATTTGAAATGACAATGATAGCGGATGATGTAGATGATGTTCGTAGGGCAGTGCGTGAATGGATGCAGAAAAAAGATGTATTCCGTTCGCTATATGAACATTTCTTGGGGTATTATATGCATGACTATAACGATGCTAAGGTTATCCGTAATTTCATTTGTGCCCTGTTGGAGTTCTTGCCGATGCTTTCAGATTGTGGTATTCGGCAAATTGCGGCTAACAGGTGTTGGGTGCGGCATGATATAGTTGTGGGTGAATTGCAAAAGCTAATAATACCTTTATTTGAATATTCAATAAACCAAGGGCAACATCTTGAAAAAATCAACAAGTTCATGACGACTTTCATTCCAGATTATGTTGATTCCTCATATGAGCCTTTGGATTTGCTCGAATACAGTCAACTTACAAAGTTTGCCGATAAACTACTTGCAAAGTATATAGCGCAGAATGGCAAGCCGCCTATAAGTGACATTTCAAAGAAGAATTCACCATTCAATACGTTTCTCTTGGCAGCAAGTTATCAGCGTTATGCATCTAATGGAGAAGAGGATGTTCGTATTAAATCGAACTTCCTGCATAATGCGTTGATTAAGCAGTACAAAGGTTCGGAAGCAAATATCGCTACATTCCATCAATTCATTGAACCGTATATGATAAAGACTGATAATCCGGATGAAGAAGAGTATGAAGCGCAAAAGATTCAGAATGATATCTATTCAATTTTCGGTGATTATGAAAATTTCAGAGAGTTCGTACATGAAGCATTCTGTCAGAATGATGAGATTGACAAGCTATTGAAGAGAATATGCAAGATAAGTCATTGGCAAAACTAAAAACAGAAATCAAAATATGCCCAAAGTAAGTGTTCTCATACCCGTCTATGGGGTGGAAAGATATATAGAGCGGTGTGCCCGTAGTCTGTTTGAGCAGACATACGAAAATATAGAATATATATTTGTAGATGACTGTACTAAAGACGGCTCAATAGATATATTAAAAAAAGTACTGGAAGAATATCCTAATCGTGTAAGACAAGTCACAATTATTCATCATGAAAAGAATAGAGGGTTGGCTGCGGCAAGAAATACAGCCCTAGATGCTTCGACAGGCGAGTTTTTGATGCATGTGGATTCTGATGATTATTTACGCATTGATGCGGTAGCTGTTTTAGTAGAAAAGATGGAACTGAGTCATTCAGATGTGGTAGTCTTTAATTATGTGGTTGTTGACGGCGCAAAAAGTAGAATCAATTCTTTTTGTGAGTGTTCAAAAAAAGAATTAATCAGAAGCTATCTATTAAATCGATTACCGGCTTCTATGTGGAATAAGATATATAGATCTTTCTTTTATAAAGGAACCGGTATAAAGTCTATTGAAGGACTCAATCAAGGTGAAGACTATGTTGTTGTACCACGAATAATAGAAAAGGCTCAGTGTATATCTTTTTGTGACGAACCTCTTTATTATTATGAATTGGACAATTCGAAGTCGTATTCCAATAATATTTCGTTAAAGGCTGTAGAGAATATGTATAATGCTGATACGGTTTTGTTTCAGTATTTTTCAGATAAAAATAGAAGAACGGAATTCGAGGATTGCTTGCCGTTGCTGTTTGTAAGGTCTGCATTGTTTTTAGTAAAAAGCTCTAGTATAAAAAACTATGAAAATATCAGAGCTGTTTATAAGGATTGCCCCATTTCGTGGATGCGTATGTCTATAACAGATGTGTTTTTATATACATTGCTAATGATTGGTGCTTTTCGAGTATTAGCTATGGTTATTTATATTTATAAGCGTATACACTGATGTTTCTTATTCCAATTATATTTCCACCGATTGTCGCATTGCTTATATTGATTGTTTGGTTAAAAAACAGATCAATTAAGAAGAGCCATATAATCATGTTAGTGTTTTTAGTGGCTTTTATTGGAGCATATTGGTTCCCTTGGGGAGATAATCAATCTCATTTTGCTTTTTATTATTCAGGAATCATATCTAAATACTTTACATGGTCACTTTCTTCTATCCTATTTTCGACTTATTGGTTTTATGACTTGGTAATTGGCTTAGTTGCCAATTTTTTAGGAAGTTATACTTGGGGCTATTTCTTTTGGCTATTAGTGCCTTTTATGATTTTTTCTTTGGTTATCTGGAAAGCATTTCGAGAATATTCTCCGAATAAAGTGAGATGGCTGCAGTTGATATTTCTTTTGATGTTTTTAGGCATGAGAGAATACTTGGACTTAAATAGAAATACAGATGCAGTACTACTTTTTGTTTCAGGAGTTATATTGTTGAAATTCAAAAAATATGTATTCTCGTCTGTATTGTTCAGTCTTGCATTGTTGCTACATGATTCTATCAGATATTTTGTGTGTTTACTACCTATAGGTTGTATATTATCTAATTTGTCACTACGGAAGAACAATATATTACTAATAATCGGTTTTTTATTATCCAATGCTGTGGTAAATGTAATCTTGCCTATGGTGGTTTCTGAGCGCAATCTAACATTGTACTTGGAAAATGCCGGAAATAGCCAAGGAGTAAATAGTGGCTTTATGATGCTACAAGGTTGGTGTAGTTTGTTCCTTGTTGTTGTAAGTTATGTATTATTGCAAAGACACAGGAATATTATTGACAAGAACTTGTATGCTGTATTTTTGACAGCCTTGATAGTTATTGTATATACATTTCCCATATGGCTAATTAGAGAACGATTTATACTGATAGCAAATATATCGGCTGCTGCAATTATTCTTATATATTGGCCTTATCTAATGCGTGAAAGGCTTTTAAAATTTCGAGTGCCATTCTTATATATTTCTTGCTTTGTATTTAAAATATTTCTGAATATTGCATTAGTAATAAGTTCTCATTATGTTTTCAATTCGGCGACGTTGAATAACGAAAAGGAAATGGAGATAGTGTGTAGGTCTGCTTATATGCCAACAATATTTCTGTTTAATATTCAGGATTATGGCTTTTCGGATACAGCTTTTTTGAGCCTCTATGATAGGGTTAATAATACAATCGAGAATGAGAGATGATTCAATTATAGCAGGTCTGTTAAGCAGAAAAGTCTTTTAATATGAAGATGAGTTTTGTAATTCCGATATACAATGTTGAGAAATATCTTTCCGAATGTGTGGAAAGTATATTGGCTCAGACATATAGTGACTTTGAAGTGCTGTTGGTCGATGACGGTTCACCGGACAATTGCCCTGCATTGTGTGACGAGTGGGCAGCTAAGGATAATCGTATAAGGGCTTTGCATAAGCCGAATGGGGGATTGTCGGATGCTCGCAACTATGGATTGGAGCATGCTTCGGGCGATTATGTTATCTTTGTTGACAGCGATGACTTCTGGGTTGGCAAGGACAGTCTGGAGAAATTGATGGCAGTGGTCAATGCTCATCCGGAATGCGATTTCATCAGTTTTAATTGCTCGTATTATTATCCCAGTACTAATACGTATAAGAAATGGGTGCCATTTGATGAAAGTCTGACAGTGCCGGTCGATAAGGACACAGCCATGCGCTCATTGGTAGCGTCAGGGACGCTACCAATGAGCGCATGTCTGAAAGTGATTTCCAGGAAATCACTTTCAGACATGCGGCTTCGCTTTATCAATGGACTTTACTCGGAGGATATTCCTTGGTTCATTGAGCTGTTGACGAGGTCATCCAGTTTCTGTTTTGTTAATCTTTACATTTATGCCTATCGGAAGGAGGTGAGTGGTAGCATTTCTTCCTGCTTCTCAGAAAAGAAGTTTTCGGATCTTCTGTTTATAGTCAATTCGGGTGTTGAGAAAGCTATTGGGATGGACGCGTCTGAAAGCTTGAAGCATTCATTGCTTTCCTTTTGGGCTTATGAGTATTGCATATTGTCGGGCGAGTCATTGTGCTTGGAGCATGCTAAACGAAAAGGATATCAAGGTGAATTGGATAAACTGGATTGGCTGATGCAGTACACTGAGAATCCAAAGGTAAGGAAAGTATGCTTGGTGCGCAAGCTATTTGGATGGGCTGTGACAAAGAGGCTGATGCATTTGTATATTACGAAAGTGTTGTGGAAATAACTGCGTTAAAGGGCGCGCATGTTGCGACTTGCATTTTTGCTGCAGTAACCAACTTGCTAATATCGTCGCGATGGTTTGGAATTATCTTTGAGAAATATTATCTTTGCAAAAGATATTGTTTAAGGGATGATTTTAAGGGAGTTTGTCGATAGGACCAAGGATATAAATAGAATAGAAACGGCACTGCATCGTTGTGATTGCCAGCTTGTCGTTGTGTATGGCCGTCGTAGAATCGGCAAGTCAACCTTGATAAAGCACGTGTTGCGACAAGGCCAGGATTTGTATTTTTTGAGCGATCAGACTTCGGAGCAGAACCAGCGGCAGTTGTTTGCCAATTTGGTGGCAAATCGCATCGAGGGGTTCAATAAAGTGGTATATCCTGATTGGGAAACATTGCTCAGGGCGATGAACAACCAACTTGACGGGCGCATAACGGTGTGTTGGGACGAATTTCCGTATATGGTGAAAAGCTGCCCCTCATTGCCCTCGGTGCTTCAAAAGCTGCTTAACCTTCATTGCTTCAAGTTTGATCTGATTCTGTGCGGTTCGTCACAACAACTGATGTATAGTTGCGTGTTCGATAAAAAGTCTCCGCTTTATGGACTGGCTGACGAAGTGATGAAGCTTGCCCCTATCCCGGCTCATTATGCTGCGGATGTATTTGATTGCGATGCTGTGGAAGCAGTCAAGGAATTTTCTGTTTGGGGTGGCATTCCACGCTATTGGGAGTTGCGCAAGGACTATGCCGATTGCGAGACGGCAATAAAGAACCTTTTGCTCGACACGCAAGGCATATTGGCTGAGGAGCCTCAGAGATTGTTGCGCGACGATATGCGTGATACGGTGCAGACGGCCACGCTGCTCTCGATAATAGGCAATGGTGCCCATCGGTTGTCTGAAATAGCTTCAAGGGTGGGCAAAGGGGCCAATGAGATAACTGAGCCTCTTAAGAAGTTGCGCGATCTTGGCTATGTGCGACGGGAGATACCTTTTGACGAGAACGAACGTAACAGCAAGCGTGGATTGTATTTTGTCGATGACAATCTGTTCAAGTTCTTTTTCCGCTTTGTGGCTCCCAATGCTTCTGTCTTGGAACTGGGGGCTATGGAGGCCGTCATGAATGTTGTTGAGGCCGAAATGCCTTCTTTTGTGGGTGAATGTTGGGAAAATCTGTGTCGCAGGTTTATTGTCGGCAACACTGTTGATGGAATATTGTATGGCAAGGCTTCGCGCTGGTGGGGCAAGGTTTTTACGGATGGCAGTCCCGAAGGTGAGATGGTGGAGCTGGATGTTGTGGCAGAGTCGTTTGACAAGAAGCATATCCTGATAGGTGAATGCAAATGGACCGGCATTGAAGATGCGAAAAGGCTTTATGATAGGTTGAATGCCATTGTTCCACATTTGCCGTTTGTGAAACGCAGGCAGGTGCATATTGTGCTTTTTACCAAGGTGAGGCCTGTGCATGGAGATGACGTGACGGTGTTTTTGCCTGCTGATGTGCTGGCGCGCTGTGTGTGATGCTGTCTTTATGTGAGTGGTTGCGAATGAATTCATGAAGAAAAGTTCCGCTAAAAGTTTGTAGATGGTTGGATATCTTGTTATCTTTGTGAGGAATATTTCAAAAGTATGGGTATTATGCGACAGACAGAGGAACGGTATATAAGTTTGTTGACGGATTTCGGCTTTAAGCGGATTTTCGGCACAGTCCCTAATAAGACATTACTTATTGACTTTTTGAACTCGTTGTTTGATGGGGAACAGGTGATAAAGGATGTGACGTTCCTTAACAGCGAACACGTGGGTGATGTATATGCGGAGCGCAAGGCCATCTTTGATGTGTATTGCGAGAACGAGCAAGGCGAGAAGTTTATCGTTGAGATGCAGAATGCCTACCAGACCTATTTCAAGGATCGTTCTTTGTATTATGCCACATTTCCTATTCGCGAGCAGGCTCAGAAGGGTGCCGAGTGGAACTTCAGGCTTGAGCATGTGTATGTTGTGGCATTGCTTAACTATGAAATGAGTGACGCTGCATTTTCCAACGATACCATCAATCATGATGTGGGGTTGCTCGACAAGCAGACGCATCGCGTGTTTAACGACAAGCTTACGTTCAAATATGTGGAGATAGCAAAGTTCAACAAGGACATTGCCCATCTTGAAACGGATTTTGACAAATGGCTCTATGTACTTCAAAACCTTTCGCGTCTTGACAAGCAGCCGGAGTATCTTCAGAATGAGGTGTTCAACCGCCTCTTTTCAGAGGCAGAGATAGCGCGCTTCACAAAGACGGAGCTAAACGAGTACGAGGACAGTCTTAAGGCCTATCGTGACATCAAGAACTCAATAGACACGGCAGAGGCAAAAGGCCGTGCGGAGGGTCGTGCGGAAGGCCGCGCAGAGGGTCGTGCAGAAGGCCGTGCAGAGGGTCGTGCAGAGGGTCGTGCGGAAGGCCGTGCAGAAGGCCGTGCTGAAGCACTTGTGCAGGTGGCGAGGGATATGCTGAGAATGGGAATGGATCTCAAACATATAATGAAGATAACAGGGATTTCTGAGGAAGAGCTCAAAAGTCTATGAGGGGAACAAAGACGGAGCTGAACGAGTATGAGGACAGTCTTAAGGCTTATCGTGACATCAAGAACTCAATAGACACGGCAGAGGCAAAAGGCCGCGCAGAGGGTCGTGCGGAAGGTCGTGCAGAAGCACTTGTACAGGTGGCGAAGGGTATGCTGAGAATGGGGATGGACTTCAAGCATATAATGAAGATAACAGGGCTTACCGAGGATGGACTTAAAAGCCTGTGACTGTTTGCTTTCTTTTTGAAGTAAGGTATGAGTTGGGCTGAAATGGCTGACATATGTTGACGGCTTTCGGCTTGTTGCGTTGTGTGTAGTGGTGATATAATCCAATAGTTTTTCTTTCCCATCCGAGTGGCGGCATTGGCGCGGAGCGATACCGCGGTGGGGAGCATTGATGAATGTAGGGGCTTGTTTCCCGTTGGGCTTTTCCTGTGTTGAAAGGCCGACGGGAAACAAGCTGTTTTAAGCAGTTTTTTTATGAAGCTTCTGTTTTGTGACAACACGATATGGGGGCTTGTCAATTTCCGTGAACCGGTGTTCCGTTGGTTTTACGAGCAGGGCCACGAGGTGGTTCTCGTGGCTCCTTCGGACGAGGGCACGGAGATGAAGACAAGCGTCCCTTCGTATGTGAAGTATGTGAGGGTGAAGTTGAAGCGTACAAGTAGGAATCCTTTGAGTGATGTGCTCTACATGTTGCGTTTGCGAAAGATTTACAGGCGGGAGCGTCCCGACTATATTTTTCACTATACCATCAAGCCCAACATCTATGGTTCTCTGGCTGCCCGTTCTTTGGGCATCCGCAGTTCGGCCATGGTGGCCGGTCTGGGCTATGCTTTTTCGCGGCGTGGTGTGATGGGTGCTGTGGTGCGTGGGCTGTATGCTGCCGGCTTGAGGTGTGCCGAGAGGGTCTTTGTTTTGAACGAGGGCAACAGGGCTACGTTGCTCTGCCATGGCATTTGCCGCAGTGACAAGTTGCTGCTGCTCAGTGGCGGTGAGGGTGTTGACCTTGCGCGTTTTCGCTATTCGGGTGATGCTTTGGGCAGCCATACGGTGTTTTTGATGGTGGCTCGTGTGCTTTATGACAAGGGCTATGCCGAGTTTGTCGAGGCTGCAAGGCACATCAAGGCTGCGGGCAGTGATGCCGAGTTCTGGCTGCTTGGACCTGTCGATGAGAGCTATCCCAATGCTGTTCCCCAAGCGATAATAGACGCTGATGTGGAGGCTGGTTATATCAAGTATCTCGGGTTTAGTCGTAATCCTCAGAATATCATGATGTTGCCAGGTGTAGTAGTAGTAGTTAGTAGCTATCACGAGGGTATGAATCGCTCGTTGATGGAGGCCTGTGCCTTGGGCAAGCCGGTCATTACGACCGAAATTCCGGGTTGTCGTGAGATGGTTGATGAGGGTCGTAATGGCTTTTCGGTGCCTCCGAAAGATGCAGAGGCTTTGGCAAAGGCCATGTGGGATTATCTTCAGTTGTCTGAGGGGGCGAAGGCTGCCATGGGCAGGGCGGGGCGCGAGCTTGCTGAGAAGAGATATGATATAAGGTTGGTTATCAATGAATATGCCAAGATTTTGAGTTAGTTTTACTCTGCTTCTGGGGTGGGCGAAAGGTGCAATGTGCGTGCTGATGTGCGTCGTTGCACCTTTTGTTGTTTCTGCCTGTTGTGTGTTTCCTGCCGGGAAACAAGGTGTTCTCCGTACATGAAACAAGGTGTTTCCTGCCATGAAACAGAGTGTTTCCTGTACATGAAACAGGTAGTTCTCTGTACATGAAACAACCTGTGCTCTGTACATGAAACAAGGTGTTTCCTGTACATGAAACACTTTTCGATGTGCTTGATGGCAGACTGTGATGCCTGGGGCTGGTATATAACGACAGGAAGCAAGCTCCCTTGCGGGTGCCTGCCTCCTGTTGTGTTAAAGGCTGTTCAGACTACAAGCTCCAGTCTTCTTTGCTTTTGCGTATGTAGCTCTGGTAGCGGCGCTGTGCTGCCTTTTCGGTTTCGTCGAATAGTTCCTGTGCCTCGTTGGGCAAGGCTTTTTTGAGCGAAAGGAAGCGCACTTCACCGTTAAGGTAGTCTTGGAATTTGCTCCAGTCGGGCTCTTTGGAGTCGAGGGTGAAGGGGTTCTTTCCTTCGGCTTCGAGTGCCGGGTTGAATCTCCACAGGTGCCAGTATCCGCATTCCACGGCCTTGGCTTCTTCGGCCTGGCTCTTGCCCATGCCGCCCTTGGCTTTGAGTCCGTGGTTGATACAGGGTGCGTAGGCTATGATGAGCGAAGGTCCATGGTAGGCTTCTGCCTCACGTATGGCCTTGAGGCACTGGGCCTGGTCGGCTCCCATGGCTACTTGTGCCACATAGACATATCCATAAGTGGTCTGCATAAGGCCGAGGTCTTTCTTGGTGACCCGCTTGCCGCTGGCTGCAAATTGTGCGATGGCTCCGATAGGTGTTGCCTTGGAAGCCTGTCCTCCTGTGTTGGAGTATACTTCGGTGTCGAGCACCAGGATGTTGACGTCTTCACCGCTGGCCAATACATGGTCGAGACCTCCGTAGCCTATGTCATAGGAAGCACCGTCGCCTCCGATGATCCACTGGCTGCGCTTTGTAAGATAGTGGGTCAGCTGTTTCAGTTGTTGGCATGTGGGGCATCCTGCTTTTGCACCTTCGTCTATCATAGGTGTGAGCTTGTCGGCTGCGGCACGGCTTGCTGCGGCATCGTCTTTTCCGCTGATCCATTCCTGGGCTGCTTCCTTGAAGGCTGCCGGAGTCGATTCGGCGGCTATTGCGCTGTTGAGCAGCTCTGTGATGCGGTTGCGCATCTTTTTGTTGGCAAGTACCATACCCATGCCAAACTCGCAGAAGTCTTCAAACAGGGAGTTGGCCCAGGCCGGACCCTGACCTTTGGCGTTGGTGGTATAGGGGGTAGAGGGTATGGAGCCCGAGTAGATCGACGAGCATCCTGTGGCGTTGGCAATCATCTGACGGTCGCCGAAGAGCTGGCTCACGAGTTTCACGTAGGGAGTTTCGCCACATCCCGAGCATGCTCCGCTGAACTCGAAGAGCGGTTGGGCAAACTGCGAGTTCTTGGGATTCATCATGATGTCTACCTTGTCTTGCTTTGAGGTGACTTTGTTGACGCAATAGCTCCAGTTGGCATCTTCGGCCAATTCGTTTTCGAGCGGCACCATGGTGAGAGCCTTGTTGCCTTTCATGCCCGGACATACGTCGACGCAGTTGCCGCAGCCCAGGCAGTCCATCACGTCAACCTGCATGCGGAAGTGCATGCCCTTAAGGGCTGCAGGTGCTTTCATCTCGATAGTGGCACCGTTGATTCCCTTGGCTTCGTCGGCATCGAGCACGAACGGACGGATGGCGGCGTGGGGGCATACAAACGAACATTTGTTACACTGGATGCAGTTTTCGGCATTCCACGTGGGCACGAATGTGGCAACGCCACGTTTCTCATATGCAGCCGTGCCCTGCAGCCATGTGCCATCTTCGATGCCTTTGTATGCAGATACGGGCAGCAAATCGCCGTTTTGTGCATTGATGGGGCGTACAAGTTCGGATATGAAAGCCGGCTCATCGCGAACTGTTTTCTCGTCATCCGGAAGCTCGGCCCATGCGGGATCGATGGTCAGGGTCTTGTATTCGCCGCCGCGGTCGACTGCCTGGTAGTTCTTGTCTACCACGTCTTGTCCCTTCTTTCCATAACTCTTTACGATGAATTTCTTCATCTGTTCAACGGCAAGGTCTACGGGGATTACCTCTGTGATGCGGAAGAAAGCCGACTGCAGAATAGTGTTGGTGCGGTTGCCAAGTCCTATTTCCTGAGCTATCTTTGTGGCATTAATGTAGTAGACGGTAATGTGATGTTCGGCAAAATATTTCTTGACATGGTTAGGCAGGTTCTTGGCCAGTTCGTCTCCTTCCCAAATGGTGTTGAGCAGGAATGTGCCGCCGTCGCGCAGTCCGCGCAGCACATCATACATGTGAAGATAGGCCTGCACATGGCATGCTACAAAGTTAGGAGTCTTGATTTGATAGGTAGAACGTATGGGGGTGTCGCCAAAACGCAGGTGCGAGCAGGTGAAACCTCCCGACTTCTTTGAGTCGTAGCTGAAGTAAGCCTGGCAATACTTGTCGGTGTTGTCGCCGATAATCTTCACTGAATTCTTGTTGGCACCTACTGTACCGTCGGCACCCAAACCGAAGAACTTGGCTTCGAAGATGCCTTCGCCTCCCAGTGCCATCTCCTTTTCCAGTGGGAGCGATTGGAAAGTAACGTCGTCAACGATGCCTACGGTAAAGTGGTCTTTGGGCTCGGGCAAGGCAAGATTGTCAAACACAGATACTATCATTGTAGGTGTGGTGTCGCACGAACCCAGTCCGTAGCGGCCGCCTACGATGAGCGGACGTTCCTTGACATCATAGAAGGCATCCTTGACATCAAGATACAAAGGCTCGCCATTGGCTCCCGGCTCTTTGGTACGGTCGAGCACGGCAATCCTCTTGCATGTCTTTGGTACGGCGGCCAACAGGTGCTTTACTGAGAACGGGCGGTAGAGGTGCACGCTGATCATACCCACCTTTTCGCCTTTGGCGTTCATGTAGTCAATGGCTTCGCGGGCTGCTTCTGTAACGGATCCCATGCAGATAATTATGCGTTCGGCATCGTCGGCTCCATAGTAAGAGAACAGCTTGTACTCACGTCCGGTTATCTTGGATACCTCATCCATGTATTTCTCCACAATGGCCGGCACTGCATCATAGAAAGGATTGCAGCTCTCTCTGTGGGCAAAGAATGTTTCGGGGTTTTCGGCCATTCCGCGTGCCACCGGATGTTCGGGGGTGAGCGCACGCTCACGGAAGGCTTCTACCTTGTCCATCGGAACCAGCGGACGCAGGTCTTCCTGATCCATGGCCTCAATCTTCTGATATTCGTGTGAGGTGCGGAATCCGTCGAAGAAGTTGATGAAAGGCACACGGCTGTCAAGAGTAGCCAGGTGGGCTACAGCCGACAAGTCCATCACTTCCTGTACAGAACCTTCGCACAACATGGCGAAACCTGTCTGGCGGCAAGCCATGACATCACTATGATCACCGAATATACAGAGGGAGTGGGTAGCCAGAGTGCGGGCTGAAACATGGAATACGCACGGCAACAGTTCACCGGCTATCTTGTACATGTTGGGTATCATCAGCAACAGACCTTGTGATGCCGTAAAGGTGGTGGTAAGTGCACCGGCTTGTAAAGAACCGTGTACAGCACCTGCAGCACCGCCTTCGCTTTGCATTTCCTGCACGGAAACAGTGTCGCCGAACAGGTTTTTGCGACCTTGGGCAGCCCATTCATCCACATGTTCTGCCATGGGAGAACTTGGAGTGATAGGATAGATGGCAGCTACTTCCGAGAACATATAGGCAATGTGCGCGGCGGCTTGGTTACCATCACAAGTCATAAACTTTTTTTGTTTTGTCATATACGTATTGTATTTTGTAGAAAGTTAAAAACCAATTGAATAATGAACTTAGTAGAGGAACCCGAACATCCAGATGGGAATGTCGTTTTCGCGTCCTACCTCAGTATTATAGCGGGCATAATAGATGCCTTGTTCCTTGCGCTTCTTCTTGTTCTTGTCGCAAACGCAAATCTGCTTGTCGCCGTCGATGATATACAGCCCCGGCTTCTTGCTTACCTCAACCGTGTGGTGACGCCAAATGCTATTGGTGAAGAAAGTCTCCATCACCTCCTGGTCGGAAGGCACACCGCTCAGGATGGAATAAAGCAGATTGGTGTTGTGGAGCAGTATGCGTGCCGGCTTCTTGGGTCCCATACCTTTGTTCTTGTATATCTGGTGTATCAGGCGCGCCTCCTCAAGGTTCTTCATGTAGTTCATCACAGTGGCCCTCGACGTGCCTATGTCGTTGGCCAAATTGCTCACATTGGGCGAGCTGCCGTCCGAGAAGGCTAAGAGATACAACAGCTTCTTGAGACGTGGCAGATACTTCACATCGATTTGCTTGATGAACAGGATGTCGACTTCCAACATCATGTTGATGGACTTCAGCAGATTCTCGGTGAAGTTGTGGTTCTCCATATAGAACGGATAGTAACCATGGTGAAGGTAGTTTTGCAAGTAGTTCCACGGACGCACTTTAATCAGGATGTTCTTTTGCGTAAGCTCAGTCCTGTAGAGTATGTCTTCCAGAGAAATGCGTGGCAGGTTGGCCTGAGTCTGCAGGTTGATGTATTCACGGAACGAGAATCCGTGCAACACATAGCAATGGCTGATCTTGCTGAGCTCGTGCTCTTCGGCATCGGGGCGTTCTACGGTAGTCGTGGCATAGATAATGTGCAACTGTGGAAACCTGTGGTAGCATTCGCACAATTCGTCCTGCCATCCGTTCTGCTTGAACACCTGATCGATAATCAGTACTCTGCCTCCCCGCTTGACAAACTCTTCGGCAAAGTCGACAATGCCACGTCCCTGGAAATAGAAGCTGTTCATGTTGATGTACAGGCAACGACCCAGGTTCACATTGAAGTTCTTCTTTGCATATTGCAGAAGGAATGTTGTTTTACCCACGCCGCGAGGTCCCTTGATTCCTATCATACGGTATCCCCAGTCAATTTCGTTCATCAAAGGGCGTGTCATGGTGCAATCTGTATGTTCTATCAGATATGCATGTCTTTGAAAGAAGTTCTCCATATCTACACTTTATTTTTACGCTGCAAAAGTACAAAAATCCATCGTATTTGTTACTTTAGAGTGGCAATTTTGTGACGTAAAATGTAACTTTGTACCATGAATTTATTCTTCTTTAATTATTCTCACGACCTGGCACTGGCAAATGGCTGTTCCAATTACATTTTGCCGCGCCATGTGGTCATGCTCGAGCGCGACCTGATGCCTTTGGCTGCCTTTTGCGCACAAAGGGATGACGTTGTAGTTGTGGATAAAGGTCTGACGGCTGCCTGTCGTGATTTCTATGGCTCGATATGCCGTGATGTGGGCTTTGCGGACCTTTCAGGGCTCCATGAGATAAAAGGCAATTTGCGTCCGTGGGGCATAGACCGCCGCCTGCAACGCGAATTGCTGAAGTCGGGGTTTTCCTGCAACTTTTGCAGTGACGATATAGACAATCTTTACCGTTTGTCTTCGCGTCTGGTAGCCTCCCGCGTGTTGGCCCAATTGCGCCGGCAGCTTCCCGAACTCCCTCTGTGCGGCCAATCTGTGGCCTGCCACACAGAAACGGAAATCAGGCAGGCGGTAGCAGCCCACCCTTCAACCCTACTCAAAGCCCCGTGGTCGGGCAGTGGAAGGGGACTGCGCTTTGCTTCGTCCCAGATAGTGCCGCCGGTGTCGGGGTGGTGCACCAACATCTTGCAGACGCAAGGCGCAGTGATGGTCGAGCCTCTATATTATAAGGTAACAGACCTTGCGGCCGAATTTTTCGCGGAGCCTACCGGAGCCGTGCATTATGCTGGACTTTCCGTTTTTCAAACAACAGAGCGTTGTACTTATCTCGGCAATGTCGTAGCTCCGCAATCCATGCTGGAACAGATGGCTTTTGCCGGTATAGGCGTCTCTGTATACCGTGAGGTGGTTGGCAGTCTGGAGCGTCTGTTGGAAGACTGTATAGCGAAACGTTATACAGGGCCGTTGGGCGTAGACATGATGATTTGCCGTGACAGGGAGGGACTGAAGCTACATCCTTGTGTGGAAATCAACATGCGCAGCACCATGGGTATACTCTCGCTCAGCCTTGAGCGGCTTGTTAGTGAGCAATGTACAGCCCAGTTCCTAATGCGCTATGAGCATACCGCAGAGGCTCTTCGGGCATATGCCGCAGCATTGGAGCCTCCGTGCCTTGATGCCAAAGGACGGTTGCTCAGTGGTTGCCTGCCACTGGTACCCATCCTGCCCGACACTCGTTATCTGGCTTGGCTCACAGCTACACCATCAGCAGTGTAATATATAGTCGGTCTTTCGATGATATATGTAAAGTCGTGATCGGTATTATTCCAGTCTGCCATATTTCATTTCTTCTCCTTTTCTGTCATATTGTTTGCGTTTGCCCGATGGCGGTTCTGTAAGGGTGATTCTTACAACTATTGTGTGAGACAATGAACGGGCGATGCTTTCTTCAAAGGCTTCCATGTGTTGGGGCAGAAAGCGTTGACATATCAATCGAAGTGCATAGATCTTTTCTGCATCATTGGTGACTATCTCTGCTCTCCCGAATGCAATAGCAGACTTGTATTGCAGTGTGAAACTTCCGTCTTTAGGCCCGACGGTAGGTGTGCAGCGGGAAACGGCTGAAAGGCAAACTTCCGGATGTGCCTTGATGGCTTCCAACTTCTTGCCTTCCAAAGCACCGTGGAAATACCAGTCAGCATCATTGTCGGATGCCAGCGACAGAGGCAGGCCGTATGCCTTATCCTCGGCATCTACAAAACTAACGGTTATATAGGGTGCTTTGTGCATCACTTCCAATGCCCATTGGCTGTCCATTGCTCTTGACTTTTTTCTCATCGTTATCCAATCATTTTGTTTAATTGCTTGTCCGTGGCTTCAGGCAGGATTTTCTTTAAGTGTTCAAAGATTCTTTGATAAGATTCTTCCGGCAATCGTTGGCATTGACAGGCTTCCCTGCCATAGAGTTCTTCGGGAGTGTTGAGCAACGACCATCCCCAGCCGTATTCGTGATTTTGCTTGTCGCGAGGGTAGATGAAATTCTCGGTCACAATGTAAGTCGCCATTTCTAACCGAGTGATGTAAGCGTCAAACTTGCTCCGCATTCCCTTCCCGTTGAATCCACAGGCTGCTCGTAGTTCTCTTGTCAGAAGGCTGCCCGATGATTGAAGTATGTCTAAAATGGTACCTTCTATTGATTCTCCGTCGGGACGAGGATACCGGCTTCTTCTGTAGTTGCAGAAGTCGGGCCACCATTCCTGGGAGATGAATCCTGCTTTCTTATTGAAAAACTTTCCGTAGACGCACGGCATTTCGGTTACAATCTCGCCTTTCCATTTCCATAGAGGCCAGTCCCAACCGCCTTCGGGGAAGGTAACATACCGGCAGTCTTCGTCTACGATGTCTTCGGCGCTGAAACCCTCTATTCCGCTATCGAGAAGTGGAAGAAACCCTATCTCTCGGATAAGATCCATCATCCCTGTGGCCGAGTATACTTCAGGAAACGTCATATCCGTTAGTGTATTTAAAAACCTTGACCAAATCTTTGTCTCCACCCACCAGCTGGCTGCATTTGTTGAGTATGCCGGTGTCGGTGAAGCCACATTTTTCCAATACTCTCCCTGATGCGCGATTGCCTGTGAAATGGTCTGCCCAAATGTTGTCGAAATGCTTCAGATGGATGCAATAATCAAGCATCAGTTTTAGTGCTTCGGTGCAAATGCCTTTGTTCCAAAAGGGCTTTCCAAGCCAGTAGCCCACTTCGCAGTCGTTTTTTCCTATTCGTATATTGCTGGATTCATGTGTATAATAGCCTATGCATCCGATGGGCTCGTCGGTTTCTTTCAAGGCAATCGCCCAAGTCGTGTCGTTGTTGAAGACGGTTCGGATTATTTTTGCGCTGTCTTCTACCGAATGGTGCACCGGCCATCCCGCACGAGGTCCCACATCAGGGTCAGAGGCATATTTGAAGAGAGCTTCAGCATCAGTCTCCCGCCACCTGCGAAGCATTATTCTTTCTGTCTCCATATTTTATAGCCTTACCTTCTGAAAAAGCCCGGCCTACTTTGTTGCCCAATTGAATGTAACCGTCGTGAACAGGATCGAAAACGATTAGTTCCATCTTTTCGATGTCCGGATTCCCGTTTTCTGCCAAATAGTCCTCGTCTATAAGGATGTTGACAATCTCTGCTATGAGATAAAAGCCTGATTTGCTTTCGCTGTATTTCTCCTTGATGCGACACTCCAGTGTCATGGGAAAATCAGTAAATACGGGAGCATCGACTATTGTTGCCTTTTCGATGTTCCATCCTGTCTTGTCCATTTTCTTAGGGTCGTTCTTGGCCGATACGATGCCAACGAAGTCGGAAGCAACCATGGTCTTCCTGGTGGCAAAGGCTACGGTAAACTCTCCATTGCGTTTTAAGTTGTCCGTTGTGGCATGCTTCCCCATAGAGATAAAGATTTCCTTCATATCCCATTGGCCGCCCCAAGCGGCGTTCATGGCATTGGCAACTCCTTCTTCATTGTATGTGCCGATAATCAGCACCGGTTGTGGTGATACCCATGGCTTTGGTGAAAAATTTTTCATATTCTGTCTTTTATAGGGACTAAATAGCTGGATGACCTTATTATAATCTACCAATGCAAAGATACGGATTTAATCTAAGAACTTATTGCGAAAACAGATGCTTTTCATATGAACACAGCCTTTGTCAGGATAATTATGACTGGCTCATAATAAGAGGCGACAACACTGTTTTGACAGACTAATCAGAATAAATTAGCTGTCAATAATCTTCCAATGCCTTGCTTAAATCTTCGGCAAATGTGTTTAATCCGACAATCTTACCAAACGGATCTGATATTGTAGGAAACACATTTATCAAAAGTCCGTTTTGACAGATATAATCTATTATGTGTTCTTCAAAATAATCAAGAGTAATGGCAAAGCTGTTGAAGTTATTCCATTCTGTTGTGCAGAAAGATTGTGCATACTCTTCTGATGACCAAATAGGAAAAAAGAGCCTTTTGTTGCAATTCTGTATGGCAAAAAGACCGGCCTCATCTATAATAGACCATATTACTTCAGTATCTGCAATCCTTTTTAATGTGTAAGAATATCTAATCTCTGAATTGCACTTTGTGAGGGCTTCAAATTCTTCGCTTGAAATGTAGAGCTTGTTTAGATTTGTACTTTTTGCCATTATGGTGTCGTCTTATGGTTATAAGCTTACTATCATTCATGTATCAAGTGCAAAATTAGTGAATAAGTTGGAGAGATATAGCGATTTGTCAGTAGGGTTTTACCGAGTCTCTGCAGGAATTTGCAAAAGGGAGCGTGGAAATTACAAAAGATAGGCTTCATTTTTCATTTAATGGCTTCTGTATGCAGATAGTCAGGAGAGCTTTGCCTTATACTACGCTAAACCTCGCAGCATACAATGTCTGTGCTGCGAGGTTTGGCATTATTAAAGGTGGAGCGGATGGCTTTCGAGCCGTTTTTCCTTTTTTAGTTGAAATGGCTCAAGCGGCTGATGATTTTTCCCAAGATGTCGAATTCGATGTTGACGCGTGTTCCCACGCGGATGGCGTGGAAGTTGGTGTGTTGGTACGTGAAAGGAATGATGTTTACCTGAAAGGAATTGTCGGTGGGGTTGCATACGGTGAGGCTCACGCCGTTGACGGTGACAGATCCTTTGTCGACGGTGAAGTATCCTTTGCGTGCCATTTCCCTATTCAGAGGGTATTCGAAAGTGTAGGTGTAGCTTCCTTCGGCATCCTCAACGGCGGTGCATACGGCGGTTTCGTCGACGTGACCTTGCACGATGTGTCCGTCCAGGCGTTCTCCCAATGGCATGGCTCTTTCAAGGTTTACCTTGTCGCCCACTTGGAGTTGCCCCAGGTTGGTACGGTCCAAGGTTTCTTTCATAGCCGTTGTCACGTAGGAGTCGCCCATAGTTTTTACAACAGTGAGGCACACTCCGTTGTGCGCGAGGCTTTGTGCAGGTTTAAGCTCCCGGCCGAAAGGGCATTGGAGCGTAAGGTTGACATTCTCTTGTTCTTTTTCGATGGCCGTGACGGTGGCCATTCCTTCTATGATTCCTGAAAACATGGCGTGGTGTTTTTTTGTTTCTGTTGTGAGATGAGTGCAAAGTTACGAAAATCATGGCGCTTTTTTGTGCTTCCTGCTTTTCGGAAACAAGGGCATGTAGATTGATTTTGACGCTTAAAGGGCAAAAAAAGATGGGAGTAGATTTGCGGACGACGGTTTTTTTGTACTTTTGGATTCTGAATTTTCAATTTAAGCGATTATGGAAGCAAACGGTCAGACAGCAGTTCGTATCAATGAGGCGGTAGACGGTATATTGAAGATGTATCCGACGGGCAAAGATGCCGGAGACTATGTAATGACGGATTTGTGTTTTCAGGTGAAACCGGACACGGGCGAGTTGTGTGTGCTGAATGATGACGACGAGGTTGTTTCGTCGGTAATCGTGGATGATTGGATTGACAATCACGATGATGGTTTTGAGGATTCGGTGGCTGCAGTTTTGCGCGAGGTGCTAACAAACCGGAAGCAAGAAATCGAATCCTTGCCCTTGTTGAAACCATATTCATTCTTTATGGTCGATGCCGACAGAGAAACTGTCACCGAACTTTATCTGGTCGATGACAATTCCATTGTGGTAGGCAGCGGCGAGCTGATGGAAGGGCTCGACAAGGATTTGGACGCTTTCATGGAAAGGCTGCTGCCTGACGAATAAATTCTGCTCTTTTGTTTAAGGATTCTGTGACATGAATCCGTTCTTGTCTGTGCATCCGTTGATGGATATGCGGGCATTCGGGTTATTGTTGTGTATGGGTTTGTCGGCTGCATAATTCATCATGCGGCAACCGGTGAGCACCACGGTGAGCGGCTTGTTGCCCCGAATGGTGAGGAAGTCGTGTGAGGCTCCTGCGTTGGAGAGTGCTCCATTGCTGCCCGAGAAGGCTTCGACATTGGTGATGGAGACATGTCCGGTCCCTTCGATAAGAAAAGGATGGATGTTTTCAAGTGATTCACCGGTATTGGCGATGATAGATCCTTGTGCAATCATCCAATTGCGGTTTCGGTTGTTGCCGCCATCCTTATAGATGCCGATGCATACGCAATCAAGGTTGAAATTGGTGAGTTGCCCGTAGGTTTCGCGTCCTAAGAAGATGCCCCCGTAAGTTCCGAAGGTGAAAATGTCCATCATTTGGGCGTTGTCGGTATGTTCGATGCGGTAAGCATAGGTCTTTCGGGAAACCACAGCATCGATGACGGCCTTGTTGAACGAGCGTCCGAACTCGCGCATGTTGGCGGGGTTGACATGGCAATGCAGGATGCGCGGAATGTCGTAGCAGCGGTCAATGTCGATGAAGCGTCCGCTCAAGGGATATCCGTAGCAGTGTTCAAACAGAATTTGTTCGCAGATGACATTTTTTCCTCGGAAATCCATGGCCATATACTCGCCGTAAAAGGTGAGGCATGAAAGCGTGACTCCTTCCACGGCTTTTTCTTGCGACATTTGAATGGTGGGTTTATAGGCTATGATGCGTGTGGGGTCGTTGTGGCTTTGCTCCGGATACCAGAATTGCAGCCCTTTGAGCTGTGTGGCCGATTCTACGGTGATGAAAGCGTTCAGGGTGTCAGTGATGACAAAAAGCGAACCAACCGGATGCTTGCGGTCGGCCGATGAAGTGCCTCTTCCTGTCGGTCCGTGTACACCGATGAGCGACACGTTGCGCCGCAATATGAGACCGGTCTCCATGGGATAGCCTTTTTCAGCAGGTTCAACGAAGAGAGCTGTGCCGCTTTTGGAAGCTTCGTCAATGGCCCGTTGCAGGTTTTTGCGGTTTTGCGATGGCGTATTTTCGGGAGAAACACCGTATTTTCGGATGGAAACGAGAGTTTGTGCGCAGAGAATGCCCGGCAGGGCAGCACACAATGATAGCAGAAAGAGCAGTCTTTTCATTCCTTGATATTTTTGTCTTTAGGAGTTTGTTCTAATTGTTTGGCCTCATTCCAGAGCTTGTCCATTTCGTCTAATGTCATGTCTTTCAAGTTGCGCCCTTGTTGGAGCGTCTTTGATTCAATATAATTGAAACGGCTGATGAATTTGTTGTTGGCACGTTCCAAAGCATTGTCGGGATTGATGTGGTAGAGACGGGCTACATTGACGAGGCTGAATAGCACGTCACCAAATTCGGCTTCGGCCGCATCGGGGCGGCTTTTGTCGATTTCAGTTTGAAATTCGTTGATTTCCTCTTTTACCTTATTCCATACCTGCGATGGTTCTTCCCAGTCAAATCCCACGTGGTGCGCTTTGTCCTGGATGCGGTAAGCCTTGATGAGCGAGGGCAGGGCTTCGGGGACGCCTGAAAGTACAGTCTTGTTCCCGTCCTTTTCCTTTTGCTTGATTTGTTCCCAATTGTCGGCCACGCGGTCGGCCGTTTCGGCTTGAACGTTACCATAGATGTGAGGATGGCGGAATATGAGTTTTTCACAGAGCTTGTTGCAGACGTCAGCAATGTCGAAAGCTTCTTTTTCGCTTCCGAATTTGGCATAGAAGCATACATGCATCAGAACATCTCCCAGTTCTTTACAGATGTCCTTGTCGTTTCCTTTGATGAGCGCATCGCATAGCTCATAAGTCTCTTCAATGGTGTTTGCGCGCAGGCTATCGTTGGTTTGTTGGCTGTCCCAGGGGCATTTTTCGCGTAATTCGTCTATGATGTCAAGCAAACGCCCGAAAGCCTGCATCTTTTCTTCTTTTGAATGCATCGTTAATAGGAGTATCTATGCGGCAAAGGTAGTATTTTTTGTTCCTAAAGATAGAAAATAGCCGAAAAAAGATTCTTATTAGGTTCATCTTCGGCCAAAAAGCGAAGATGAAGTGTCTGTGCTCGCTCGATTTCGGTTAAAAACACTAACTTTGCATGGTTTTAGTTTTTAACGATTCAGATAAATATTACAGACAGATATGGAATTGGCAAGCAAATACAGTTCGGAAGCGGTAGAAGGGAAATGGTATCAATATTGGTTGGACCATAAGTTGTTCAACTCGAAGCCAGATGGGCGCAAACCTTTTACGATTGTGATTCCTCCTCCTAACGTGACGGGCGTATTGCACATGGGGCATATGCTGAACGAGACGATTCAGGATATTCTTGTTCGCCGTGCCCGAATGGACGGTTATAATGCTTGCTGGGTTCCCGGCACCGACCATGCCAGCATTGCAACAGAAGCTAAGGTGGTGAACCGCCTGGCAGGGCAAGGCATAAAAAAAGAAGATCTGACCCGTGAAGAGTTTTTGAAGCATGCATGGGCCTGGACCGAAGAGCATGGCGGCATCATTTTGAAGCAATTGCGCAAGCTGGGTGCTTCGTGCGATTGGGATCGTACGGCGTTTACGATGGACGATATCCGTTCGAAGAGTGTCATCCATGTGTTTTGCGACCTCTACCGCAAAGGACTTATATATAGAGGCGTGCGTATGGTCAATTGGGATCCGAAGGCTCAGACGGCCTTGTCGGATGAAGAAGTGGTTTATAAGGAAGAACACAGCAAACTGTATTATTTGCGCTATTTCGTTGAGGGAGAACCCCGAAAATATGCCGTTGTGGCCACCACGCGTCCTGAAACCATAATGGGCGATACGGCGATGTGTATCAATCCCGAAGATCCCAAGAACCAATGGCTGCGGGGCAAGAAGGTAATTGTGCCGTTGGTCAATCGTGTGATTCCTGTAATAGAGGACAGTTATGTGGATATGGAATTTGGCACCGGCTGTCTGAAAGTGACACCGGCTCATGATGTAAACGATTACATGCTGGGCGAAAAGCACAATTTGGCCAGTATAGACATTTTCAACCCTGACGGAACTATTTCGGAAGCAGCCGGCATTTATGTGGGAATGGATCGTTTTGCCGTTCGCGAGCAGATAGAAAAAGATTTGCAAGCGGCCGGACTGATGGAAAAGGTGGAGGCGTATACGAATAATGTAGGTTTTTCGGAACGCACGGATGTGCCTATCGAGCCGAAGCTTTCTATGCAATGGTTTCTTAAGATGAAGCATTTTGCCGATTTGGCGCTTCCTCCTGTAATGAATGATGAAATTCGTTTCTATCCTGCCAAGTATAAAAATACATATCGTCATTGGTTGGAGAATGTCAAGGATTGGTGCATCAGCCGCCAATTGTGGTGGGGACATCGCATACCCGCCTATTATTTGCCCGAAGGCGGCTTTGTTGTTGCCGAAACACCCGAGGAGGCCTTGCGCATGGCCATTGAAAAGACCGGCAATGCCGATTTGAAACTTGACGACTTGAGACAGGATGAAGATGCTCTTGACACCTGGTTCTCCTCTTGGTTGTGGCCGATTTCATTGTTTGATGGCATTATGCATCCCGGAAACGAAGAAATCAAATACTATTATCCCACATCGGATCTTGTGACCGGTCCTGACATTATATTTTTCTGGGTAGCCCGTATGATAATGGCCGGATATGAGTACACGGGAAAAATGCCATTCCGTAATGTATATTTTACTGGTATCGTGCGTGATAATCAGGGACGCAAGATGTCTAAGCAGTTGGGTAATTCACCAGATCCTTTACTGCTGATTCAAAAATACGGTGCTGATGGTGTGCGCATGGGCATGTTGCTTTGTGCCCCTGCCGGCAACGATATCTTGTTTGACGAATCATTGTGCGAACAAGGACGCAACTTCTGCAATAAGATATGGAATGCGTTCCGTCTTGTTAAAGGATGGCAGACGGAAGACTTGGAACAACCCGCTACGGCACGGTTGGCCATTGCCTGGTTTGAAGCCTTATTAGACGAAACATCGGCAGAGATGAAAGACCTTTATGCTAAATACCGTTTGAATGAGGCCTTGATGCTTGTGTTCCGCTTGTTCCGCGACGAGTTTTCGGGATGGTTCCTCGAAATGGTAAAGCCCTCTTATGGAAATCCTATAGACAAGCAGACCTTTGAGGCCGTGTTGCGCTTCTTTGAAAAACTGCTGCAATTGCTTCATCCGTTTATGCCTTTCATTACCGAAGAGCTCTGGCAGCATCTTTATGAGCGCAAGGACGGTGAAAGCATCATGGTCAGCATTCTTGACATTGCGCCTGTATCGGATGAAGGAAAACAACGCGTGAAGGAAATGGAAGTTGTGAAGGATGTGATAACAAATATTCGCAGCATTCGTGCTGAAAAGAACATTTCGCCCAAGAAAACCATGTCATTGGAGGTGACAGGCTCGAATCCCGTTGCCGCCTATGTTTCGGTAATTATGAAAATGGCCAATGTTGAGAGTGTTCATGAGGTAGCTTCCAAGAACGAAGGTGCCGCGACATTTATGGTCGGTACCACAGAGTATGCCGTTCCGCTTGGCAATTTGATAGATGTGTCTGCCGAAATAGAAAAAGCAGAGTCGGAGCTGAAACACCTTGAAGGTTTCCTTGCAGGTGTCATGAAAAAGTTGTCGAATGAGAAGTTCGTGGCTCATGCTCCGGAGCAAGTCGTGGCACTCGAAAGAAAAAAGAAAAGCGATGCCGAAAGTAAGATGGCAACGCTTAAGGAAACACTTGCAGTTTTGAGAAAAAAGCAGGATTAGTCGCAACGGACGGCCTTAATTACTTTGTCTATGTTCTTGAGACATAGACAAATGTTTTTTACTTCGTCTGTATTGTGTACACGTACCGTGAGCTTTGCTTCAAAAATGCCGTTGTTGCCTGCAATGTTGAGTGAAACAACATTTACGTGTTCTTGCTTGTAAAGTGATTCGGCAATTTTAAGCAGCATGCCATTTTCGTCTATTCCACTAATGCTGATGGTTGTCTCGAAGAGAGGTGTATGTACATCCCAATTGAGCGCTATGATGTTATTCCCAAAATTGCTTTTTAGCTTCATCGCTTTTTTGCAATTGCGCTTATGGATGTATAGCTTGTTTTCTTCCTGGTCAATGAATCCTAAGGAGTCATCACCTGGAATCGGGTGACAGCAAGATGCTATTTTACAAAATTGCATGTTGGCATCAGTGAGTGTCAGTACTTTTTTGCGGTCTATGCTGTTGATAAAGTCTGTATTCTCATCAAGATTTTGTTCCTCTTTCTTCTGGTTGATGAAAGGCAGGAATTTGCGCCATCCCGATGCATGATGCTTGCCACGAAGGTAATCAATGTCATTGTCTGTCAGCATGAATTTCTTTTGTCCGATGGCTTGTAAGAAACTTTCTTTGCTTTCAAAACGGTGAAGCTGACGCAGCTTGTTGATGTTGTCTGGATTGATTTCGAGGTTCTTTTTCTCGAAAAATTCCTGCATGATTTTGAGTCCTTCGTGCTCTGTCTCGCGGTTCATTTTGCGTAGGCAGGTCTGTATCTTGCTTTTTGCTTTTGCCGTGGTGACATATTTGAGCCATTCACTCTTTACCTGTTGGTTGCGTGAAGTTAGTATTTCAACCTGGTCACCACTTTTGAGATGATGCATCAGTGGTACAAGCTTGTGATTGACCTTGGCACCAATGCAATGTGTTCCTAAGAACGAGTGAATACTGAAAGCAAAGTCAAGAGCCGTAGCATTGGCAGGCATGGATTTGATTTCTCCTTTCGGGGTGAACACGATGATTTCAGATGCAAAAAGGTTGAGCTTTATCGTATCAAGCAGATCAAGCGTGTCGGGCTGTGGATCGTCAAGTATTTCTTTGATGGTATGAAGCCACCCGTCCATTTTATCATCTTCGGTTTGGTTTTTCCCATCGCGTGACTTGTATTTCCAATGAGCGGCCACACCCTGCTCGTCAATGTCGTCCATGCGTTGCGAGCGTATTTGAACTTCAATCCACTCTCCTTCATTGCTCATCAGCGTTACGTGCAATGCCTGATAGCCATTTGCTTTGGGGTGACTTACCCAATCACGGAAGCGGTCAGGATGTGATTTGTAAATTTGCGTGAGAGCAACATAGATATTGAAGCAATCGTTGATCTCCTCTTTGGGATTATGCGGGGTGAAGATGATGCGTATGGCGAGGATGTCGAAGATTTCATCGAATGTGACATGCTTGTTCTGCATCTTTGTCCAAATGGAGTAGGGGCTTTTAATCCGTGATACGATTTGGTAGTCTATTGGCATCTTGTCGAGAGCCTCACGGATAGGTGGGGTGAATTTCTTGAAGATGTCATCACGCTCAGCCTGGGTAGAAGCCAATTGCTCTGTTATGGATTGGTAATCTTCCGGATGTTCGTATTTGAAACTGAGATTTTCCAGTTCTGTCTTGATTTTGTTTAATCCGAGACGATCTGCCAAAGGGGCATAAATGTAAAGAGTCTCACCTGCAATTTTGTATTGTTTGCTAGGCAGCATGCTCGAAAGTGTGCGCATGTTGTGTAGCCGGTCAGCAATTTTTATGAGAATAACACGAATGTCATCACTCATGGTTAGCAGTAGCTTTTTGAATGTCTCTGCTTGCAGTGAGGCGCGGTCACCGAAAATGCCTCCTGAAATTTTAGTGAGTCCTTCAACGATGTTGGCTATTTTTTCACCAAAGAGATTGCGGATATCTTCGTATGTATAGTCCGTGTCTTCTTCTACATCGTGTAAAAGGGCAGCACAAATGGAAGTTGAGCCCAGGCCAATTTCACCGCAGGCTATCTGAGCCACAGCGATTGGATGCAGGATGTAAGGTTCGCCTGAGCGGCGGCGTACTCCTTTGTGCGCTTGTTTGGCAAAGTTGAATGCGCGAGTGATAATGTCTACTTTCTTGCGGTGATTTGAAGCCAAATAGGTATCCAATAATTTCCGGAAAGCATCATAGA
Organism: uncultured Bacteroidaceae bacterium; assembly: GCA_934426255.1. Taxonomy (GTDB): domain Bacteria; phylum Bacteroidota; class Bacteroidia; order Bacteroidales; family Bacteroidaceae; genus UBA6382. The sequence goes on from CAKRYD010000022.1 coordinate 35,351, forward strand.
TCATCTTTTCTTCACGCTCTTCCTGCTCACGGGGAGCTTTAGCTGGTGTTTTCTCGTTTGCCATTTCTTTCTTGTCAGTTTAGTTATCTTACTCTGATTCTTTTCCCGGCACGAATGTTGCTTCCCTTGATGCCGTTGAGTCGTCTGAGCTTGGCAACGGTTGTGTTGTTTCTCTCGGCTATTTCGGATAGAGTTTGCCCACTTCGTACAGTTACAGTTCTTGTTCGGCCTCGGCGTGAGCTGCGCGATGAGCGTGAGCTTTTAGTCTTGTTGTCTGAAATGGAGACATTGCTTTCTGCCTTGATGGTAATGTCCTCTTTTGTGTCTTTGTATATAGAATCTTGCTGGTCAATAAATGCAAGAATGTTTTTTTGTGGCATCCGCAGTGTGCATCGCATCTTGTAGCCGGGTATGAGCGAAGTGGAATACTGAGGATTCAAAGCCCGCAATTCATTGATGTCAATGTTGCATAAACTGGCAATCTTTTCCATTCTGACATCGTTATTCACTATGATAGTGTCAGTATTGGTCGACATGTTTACGTGCATTGGAAGGATGTTGTGATCAGTGTAGTAGTTCATTACATAGTTGGCAGCGATGAATGCTGGAACATATCCTCGTGTCTCTCTTGGAAGGTAAGGGTAAATTTTCCAATAGTCATGTTCTCCGCCAGCTCGATGAATGGCTTTTATGATATTGTTTGGTCCACAGTTGTATGCTGCGATAACCAATGTCCAGTCATTGAAAATGTCATACAAATCTTTTAGATACTTGGCAGCCGCATATGAAGCTTTGATAGGATCGCATCGCTCGTCTACGAGACTGTTTATTTCCAATCCATAGCGCTTTCCGGTTGCCGGCATAAATTGCCATAAACCTGTCGCGCCTACGCGACTTCGTGCACGTGGGTTGAATGCAGATTCGATGACCGGCAGGTATTTCAGTTCAAGAGGTATTTGGTGGAGCATCAGGGCATCCTCGAAGATGGGTACATAGAAATTATAGGCTCCCAACATGTAGGATACGGAGTGGCGAAGTCTTCCGGTATATTGATCAATGTATTTTTGGACGATATCGTTATATGTCATATCCATGACCGCCGGAATCCTTTTCAGACGATCCATGTAGACGGCATCTTCAAAATAGGGATTGATGTCTGCTAATTGTGAGAGAGTATCGATTTGATAAAACTTGCTCATGTTCCAGGCAGCAATGAGCGAGTCTGTGTTTTCCAACATGCCCTCCGGCAGGTTCAGATCTTCATTGTTGTCTTGTTGTGCCAGGGCGGCAGGACAAGACAATGCGAGTAGGATGATAAATATTCTAAAGCTCTTCATATTCTTTATTTGTGCGTTTTGAAAGTGAAGCTGCATTGCAACCCAACAGCTTGCATGTTGTTTCCTAAGTGCTTCTTTTGCTGGAATACGGCTGGTTCCACTTTCATTGACAAGTCTTTGCTAATATCGAAAGTCGATAGTTGTGCGTCCACATAGGCATCAATGACGGAAATGAGATATACTCCTATAAAAGCAAAAATACTCAAATCACGGTAGCGACGGTAGAAGTCTTTCTTGTGTTTGAATATATTTTTGAATTGTTCTTCTTTTCCTGTGATGTCATATCCCAGCGGCAGCATTTTCAGGTAGCTGGCCGTATTCGGGTCATCATCCATGATGTCAATATAGGCTTGCGAATAGTCTTTATACATCTGCTGATTCCATAACAAAGCGTAGGTGCAGCCGATAAAGCCGCCATAGATGATGGGAAGTTTCCAATACTTTTTATTGTAGATTTGTCCGGCTCCCGGAATAACTAACGATAACCATAATGCCCGTTTGGGATCTGGCACGAATCGCGTGTCTTTTTTTTGCATAGGGTTATTGGCCGCACTTAGTATGCTGTCTGTATAGAGCATGCCGGCTTTCATGGTGCTGTCATTGGCAACATGCAAAGTGTCGTTTGCTTCTTGAGCGTGCAAAGGACAGAACGCGAGGATAATTTCTGCAAGAAGAATGACTACTGTATGAATAAGTGCATTCTTCGTCTTCATTCTTTTAATTTATCGAACAAGCTCATGAGCCTGTTCAAGTCTTCTTGCGAGTCGAATGGTATGCTGATTTTGCCTTTTCCTTTCGGCGTACATGTCATTTGCACTTTTGAATGAAAGATTCCCGACAAGTGCTCCTTGAATGTCGTGAATGCTTCTGATGCCTGTTTGCTGGCTTTCAGTGTGCGCTTGCCGCTTACGATGTCTTCACCATTGTTGAGGGCTTGAACCATTTCTTCTACTTTGCGCACTGAATATCCGTTTTTTTCGATTTCCTTGAATAGTTTCAGCTGTGATGATGGGCTTTGCAAACCCAGCAATGCCCGTGCGTGGCCTTGGTCTATGCTTTTGTTGCGCAAGGCCATTTGAACGTCTGCTGGCAATTTCAGTAAGCGAAGATAATTGGCTACGGTAGTCCGCCTTTTTCCTACTTTTTCCGACAATTGTTCTTGAGTCAGGTGATATTGTTCTATCAGGTTGTTGTAGGCCAGCGCAATTTCTATGGCATTTAAGTCTTCTCTCTGGATATTTTCGACAAGTGCCATCTGCATCATCTTCTCGTCACTTGCAGTTCTGACGTAGGCCGGTATTGATTTGAGTCCGGCCAATTGGGAGGCGCGCCATCTGCGCTCGCCGGCGATAATCTGATAAGAGCCGTTGTCCATTTGGCGTAGTGTGATGGGCTGGATGATTCCTATCTGTCGGATAGAATCAGCCAGTTCTCCCAATGCTGTTTCATCGATTTCCCTTCGTGGCTGGTTAGGATTGGCTTCAATGCGGTCAATAGGAATTTCGTTGATAGATGAAGAACCTTGTGTAGTTACTTCATCATTGGAAATAAGAGCGTCCAATCCCTTGCCGAGAGCTTGGTATTTTTTGTGTATGGCCATTATTTTTCGTTCTTCTTGATGATTTCTTTGGCAAGAGCCAAATGATTGACTGCTCCCTTTGATTCTGCGTCATATAGGATTACAGGCATGCCATGGCTGGGTGCTTCGCTGAGTTTTACATTACGCATTATAACGGTTTTGAATACCAATTCCTGGAAGTGGCGTTTTACTTCGTCATAAATTTGGTTGGCCAGCCTTAGACGGCTGTCAAACATGGTCAGGAGGAATCCTTCTATTTGTAAATCCGGGTTGAGTCGCTTTTTAATGATTCTGATTGTATTTAGCAGTTTGCTGATTCCTTCGAGGGCAAAATATTCGCATTGCACGGGTATTATTACCGAGTCAGCTGCAGTCAAAGCGTTCACGGTGATAAGTCCCAATGATGGAGAGCAGTCTATCAGGATATAGTCATATTCGTCTTTTAATGGGGCAATGATGCGTTGCAACACCTTTTCCCTGTTTTCCAAGTTCAGCATTTCTATCTCAGCTCCTACCAAATTGATATTAGAAGGTATAATGTCCATTCCTTCAATGTCTGTGGTGTAGATGGCTTCATGAGGGTCAATACCGTTGATGATGCACTCATATATAGATGTATCAATGTCATTGAAATCCACTCCGATGCCTGAGGATGAATTGGCTTGCGGGTCAGCGTCGATTAAAAGTACTTTCTTTTCCAACGTTGCCAAAGACGCTGCAAGGTTGATTGATGTTGTTGTCTTGCCTACACCGCCTTTTTGGTTGGCCAAAGCTATGATTTTACCCATATCCTTAGTAAGTATAAATATTGCGTTGCAAAGATAGTGGAAAATCAGATGAGGACAAAATCTTCTATTCTTTTTTGTGCTTACAAAGCTTTAAAGTCCTTAACCTTTGGCTTTTGCCATGCACTACAAGCTTAAGTTTATTTGTTCCTTAGGCCTAATCCAAAAGGCGAAACAGGAGGTCTTATATTCCTGTTTCTGCCTTTTGAGTGGCCGGGTATGTTCAGTCGGTTTGTGCGCTGATTTCGTATGTGCCGGCTTCCACTTTGCTGACGCTTCCTCCCAGATTTACTGTGGCCTGGGTTCCTTGTGGCACTGTCAGGTTCAGCTTGGTGGTGCGTCCTTCTTTTTTGAGGTGTACGCGGATAAATCCGTATTTTGTTTCCACATTGGTCGAAATGTCGGTTAGTCCGGCCATGTCGGGACGTATCTCGAAGGTTTTGAATCCACGCGATGTGGGGCGTATTCCACATACTTCTTGTGCCAGGATGGTTGTCATTCCGCTTGACCATCCATGGTTGACGCTTGCCGTAATTTGCCAGAACTCAAACAGGGTGGTTTTGTCTGTATATTTGAGCATTTGCGAGTATCTTTCCTTGGCTCGTTCAAGGGCAAAATTCCCTTCTCCCATCTGGAACAGAGCCAACTGTACGTAGAGCTCGATGAAAGGACTGGCATAGCGTGATTTGTCGAACACTTTCATCAAAGCCGGATATTTCTCTTTGTCTACGAATCCGCACAATACGGCCAAAGCCTGTGCGCGGTCGTCCGGTTCTTTTTCCTTGTAGCTTGCCGAGCGGTAGTGGTCGCCTTTCCAGAAGCGTTTGTTGAAGTTCTGTTCCATTTTCTTCATCATTTGGTCTATTTGGGCTACATCGGCAGTTTTTTGCAGTTCTTCGGCAAATTCTTTTTCGCCTTTCAGAGCCAAATAGTACCATTCGGCAGTGATGAGCTCCAAGTCTATGTGATCTCCCCAATCAGCGAAGGCCCATTCGCCTTTGCGCGTTTCGGCAAATCCGTCACTGTCGACTTTCCACACATCGTGCAGGTATTTGTGTACGCGGTCGTAGACAGGTGCTACAAAGCTGTAGTCACCACTGTAGAAAGCCTGGGCGCGAAATCCGTACCATCCCACCGACATTAGCATTTGGCAGGGTAGTTCTTGATCCCAATTACCGGTTGGTATGGGTGAGAAGAATGTTCCGTTTTCGCGCTGCCAGTTGACAAGTTCGTAAATGCCTTTATCTACCAGTTTCCACGATGATGGTGAAAATACATAGAAGCTTTGTTGTATGTCATTGGTTACATCGCCCCACCATTGAGACCGTTCACGGTCAGGACAGTCAAAATAGGTGTCGCGCATGTTTACGTACATGGTGCGTACGGAGCGTTTCCACAGCTCATTGAAAAATTCGTCATTGCATTTGAAGTCGCTCGTAAATTCGGTGTCATAGCCCGATTCGCGGTATTTTACGCTGATAACCTTTGTCCCTTTGGGAATTTTGTAGAACACGAGGTCTCCGTTTATCCACCCGAGACTTTCGTATTCCTGAATGCCGTTGCGTGTTATGTAGGCGGCTCTGATGCACGATTCTCCTCCTACTACGTCATGATCGGTGCGTATGACGATTGTGTCACCTGCTTTGGCCTGCACTTTCAGATAAGGGGTGATTTGTGCGTCATAGGGAAGCCGGCATGTCAAGATACGTGTTTTTTCATCGAAACTACTGCTTACGTAGTCTTTCAGACCGAATTCTTTGAAAAGTGGTATGGGACGCAGCACCAGTTGGCCGTAGGTTTCGTTGATGGCATTGGCATTGAAAACTTTTGCTTTTGGGAATTTGCGGCTGTATCCCGGCTTTTGCCAGTTGCCCAGACTTTTGCGTCCGTCAAAGCATATGTTGCTTTCGGGCAGTCGCCAATTGGGCTTGGGATTGTCATCGCGGCCGTAGGCCTTGTAGACGGCTGCTTCCCAGCTCTCATCTGAAATGATTTTTGTCTTTCCGGCTTGCGCTTCAAAGAGTAGGGCGCCGTGACCACTGTTCTTGTGGCTGAATCCTTCTTTGCCAAAGAATACGGTAAGCAGGGCTATGGTGTTGGAGCCTTTTTTTAAGTATGGTGCAATGTCCACTTCATCGTAATAAGTGTCCTTTGGCGATGGTCCGCGTTTCAGTCCGCCTTCAAAGACCACTTGTTTCCCGTTTACCCACAGCCAGTATTTGGAGTCGACAGCGATTCTGGCAGTTACGTTTTCTGGAACGCCGTTCAGATGAACGCTTTTCTTGAAAACCTGCCAGGTGTTGATGGAGTCTTTGTTGTCGGCGGCCTGAATCCATTTGGCCGACCATTGTGCTGCCCAAGTTGCCACTGATGCGGTGAGGACAATAAAGAGAATGATGAGTCTTTTATTCATGATTAAAACTTTTGTCTGATAAGTGTGTCACCGAGAACGGTTCGAAATATTAGCTTCGCAAAATTAGTATTTAATTTTAGGTTCTGCATTTCTTTTGTCTGCTTTTTTGTGGCTACATCTGTTTTTCGACTTGTTTTGCAGGTTTCATAGGCTTGCAGGTTCTTGTTTTAGCGTTTTTTGTTTACCTTTGTTCACTGTTTGAAGATTAGTGCGGCATGAAGTTGGGAGACAGCGATACATTATATATACGCATCAGTGATAGCGAGGTGATATTTGCGCGCTATGACCATCTCCGTCGTCAGACGGTGAATTATGTTGTCTATAAGGTCAAGCCTGATATATCCCTTAACGCCAATATCCATGAAGCTGTTGGCCGGGTGGCTTTGACGCGTGGCGACTTCAATTATGTTCGGGTGCTCATGGAAGGACCGGCTACTTTGGTGCCGCTGAGCGAATTTGAGGAAGATTTGACTGAAGACTTGTACTTCTTCAATTTTTCGGGCAACCGTCGTCGTCTTCGTGTTTTCTATGATACACTTCCCCATCTCAATGCCGTATTGTTGTTTGCCGCCGACAAGGACGTGTGCCATACTCTCGAAGAGACGTTCCCAAATATTCTTTTTCAAAGTGCCGAAACACCCCAATTGCTCCATTTTGCTTCGTGTAGTCGCACGGCACTTTCGTGCGGACGTTTTTTTGTGAGCCTTTCACCTCGGCGCATGAGTTTTTCGGCCTTTCGCAATGGCAAGATGGAATTGTACAACAGCTATGCGCTCCATCATTTGCGTGATGCGGCCTACTACGTTCTCCAGGCTATGCAGCTTTGGCATTTTCGTCAGGAAACTGATGAGCTTTATTTGGGTGGCGATCGTGACATGGCCGAACAGCTTCAGCCAGAGCTTCAACCCTATGTGCATCACCTTTCGCTGCTGAGGGCCGAAGAAGAGTTCAATTCGAATGTGGCAGCTCTGCAGAAGGATTTACCCTACGATTTGGTGACGCTCTTGTTGCGCGCTTATTGATGATTTGTTTAATGGATATCTGAGTTATATGATATGCGAGCGATAACCGGAAAATACAAAGGAAGGCATTTTGACATACCGTCTAATTTTAAGGCGCGTCCCACTACCGACTTCGCCAAGGAAAACCTTTTTAATGTCCTGTGCAACATGGTGGACTTTGAGAATCTTTCTGTATTGGATCTCTTTGCCGGTACAGGGAGCATCTCCCTCGAATTCTTGTCGCGAGGTTGTGCGCATGTTGTTTCGGTTGAAAAAGATTCACGGCATTTTGCTTTCATCCGTAGCATCATGACCAAATTGCAGGACAAGGCTTCGGTCATTCTCCGCATGGATGCCTTCCGCTATATCCAGCGTAGTTCCGAGCAATTCGATTTGATCTTTGCCGATCCGCCTTATGCCCTGCCCGAATTGCCCGAGATTCCCGACCGAATCTTTTCGGCCAGTCTTTTGAAAGACGGGGCTTTGTTTATATTGGAGCATGGGAAAAACCTGGATTTTTCGTCTCATCCGCATTTCGTGGAGCATCGTTCCTACGGCAGCGTCAACTTTTCTTTTTTCCAAAAATAGCATCCCGCATCTGTACCCTTGGCAAGAAAAGAATAATCCATTTGGCATTCTTTGGTAAAGTCTCTAAACCGTATGGCACTTGGTAATGGGTTTTATCGGCTTAGCTTCGTTAGCAAAAAATGTGCTCTTGTGACTTGTCTGTTATGCCGGTGAAAACGGATCTGCCTTTTCGCTTTTGTTTTTCGGCTTTTCATATACTCATTTCATTGGCAGCCTCACTTTTTGTGATGTCGAAATGGGCGGTTTTGCAGCCTTTGTGTGAAAAAAGACAGGCTTCCTGTTCCGATTCAAAGCCTTTTGTTTCTGAAAATATAAGGGCGATTTTTGGTTGTGGCAAGATTATCAGCGGGTTGTAGACTTAAAAAAGTTGAGTCTCGCTCACTTTTTCGCGTGCTTTTTTACTCGAAAAAGGAGCAAAAAGCAGTCGGTCTCTTGGTAAGAG